>CAXTKJ010000012.1:70971-120042 GCA_964244835.1 uncultured Pyrinomonadaceae bacterium | reverse complement strand
ATTGACGATTTGTTAAGCGAAGTCCGCAACCGCAGCGAGCGCAACGAAAGAGTTTTAGTCACGACGCTGACGAAAAAAATGTCGGAAAGTTTGACCGAGTATTTTCTGGAAGTCGGCGTGAAAGTCAATTATCTGCACTCGGATATTCAAACGCTCGAACGCATTAAAATCCTGCGCGATTTGCGGCGCGGTGAATTCGACGTTTTGGTCGGCATCAATCTTTTGCGCGAAGGTCTCGATTTACCGGAAGTTTCATTGGTCGCCATTCTCGATGCCGACAAGGAAGGATTTTTGAGAAGCGAACGCTCGCTGATTCAAACCATCGGACGCGCCGCTCGAAACTCGGACGGAAAGGCGATTCTTTACGCCGACAAAATCACCGATTCGATGAAAAAGGCGATTGACGAAACGGCGCGGCGCAGAATTATTCAGGAAAAATACAACGCCGAACACGGCATCACGCCGACGACGATTATCAAATCCATTGACGCGACTCTGGTAACGGCGTATGAAGCCGATTATTTCAAAGTCCCGCTTAACCTCGACGCTTTTGAAGAATATTCGCCGAAACAGTTAAAGGAAACCATCACGCAAATCGAAGCCGATATGCGTTTTGCCGCCCGCGAGATGAAATTTGAACGCGCCGCCGAACTGCGCGATAAATTGAAATACCTGCGCGAAAGGCAGATTGAATTATCTTAGTGCTTCTTATCGTTTGATTGGAATAATTAGGTTTCACCAGGCGTTCAGAGTTACGCCTTCAGGCGTGAAAGGCGCGGCGTAATCACGCCTGAAGGCGTAACTCTGAACGTGCCAACTTCAAACTGATACAAAGGACTAATTGATTTCGGCGAGCATAATACTGCTGGCGTTTTCGTCGAACAGGGCGTAGAGAATCGTCTTGCCGTCGGCGGTCGCGGTGAACCCGGCGAAGAGGCGCGGCGGCAGTTTGTTCGCTCCGGGAATCTCTTTTGCCTGCCCGGTCGCAAAATCGTAAAATTTGGTTTTGTAAGGCGGCTGTTCGGCGCGGGCGATAAAATAGATGCCCGCGCTCGTTACCGTCCAGGAATTGCCTAAGCCCGCTTCCGCCAATTCCGCCACCGGCATCTCGCCGCCGCCGTCAACCGGGACTCGCCACAATCCGTCGAAGTTTTCCCGGACATAATAAATCGTTTTGCCGTCGGGCGCGGGTTGGGCGAAAAGTGCGCCTTGCCGGGTGATTTGCACGGCTTCGCGGCTCGCGTCGGCGGGCATTTTCCAGAGCTGCCAATCGCCCGTGCGATTCGAGGTGAAATAAATCCATTCGCCGTTCGCGCTCCACGACGGGTAAAGTTTTCTTTCCGCCGCGTCTGCTAAAAGTCGCGGCTCGCCGACTTCGGTCGAGACGGTGAAAAGGTCGCTGCGCTGCTCGTTATGCGCGTAATAGACGATTGATTTGCCGTCGGGCGAAAAACGCGGGCTGCTCGCCTGATTGCCGGCAAAAGTCAACTGCCGCTGATTTTTCCCGTTCGCGTCCGCCAGCCAGATTTCATACGCTCCCGTGCGGTCGGACATAAAAACGATGCGCTTGCCGTCCGGGGAAAATTGCGGGGTTTGGTCGGCGCGTCCCGACCGGATAAATTTATGCGGCGGCGCGTCGGACGCGACGCGCCAGATGCTCGCCTTAAGGTTTTCCAGTTCGACAAAAGCGATTGTTTTGCCGTCGGGCGAAACGGTCAGATTCGTCATCGTGCGGCTGCCCGTCGCTATTACCTCCGGCTCGCCGCCCGTCGCCGCAATCCGCCACAGACCCGTTACATTATTGCCGCCGAGCGAATTGAAAATGATGTTCCGCCCGTCCGCGTCCCACGCCAGATTGTGAATAACCTGCCGGTCGAACGTCAGTTGCCGCGCCGCGCCGCCCGCCGCCGGAACGACGAATAAATCCTGATTGGCATCCGGCGCGATTCTGACGAAAGCGATCAGTTCGCCGGTTGGCGAAAAGCGCGGCGTGGTTTCGCCCGTAAATTCGGCGGGCGCGGTTACGCGCCGTTTCTCGCCCGTTTGCAGATTGACCGTGTGAACGGCATATTGATTCGCACCGCCCGCATCCGCGTCAATGACGGCGAGAGATTGCCCGTCGGGTGAAAAAGAGAGGCTGTAATTGCCTGAAAAAAGCCCGCAGATTCGCCGTTCCGCGCCGCCGAGAGACGGAATCAAAATAATCTCGCCGCCCTCTTTTAGATTGCGGACAAAGGCGATGAAACGATTGTCGGGCGAAAATTTCGGATAAACGTCGTCGCGCCCGTCGCTGGTCAAACGAACCGGCTCGCCCGCGCCGATAATTTTCACATAAATATCAAAATTGTCGCCGTCCTCGCCGCCGTTCCACGCAAAGACCAACTGTTTGCCGTCGGGCGAAAAGGCGGGCATATCTTCACGCCCCGACAAGCCGGAAAACGGAGAGACGCGATTGACCAAAATCGCCTTCGATTCGCTTTGACGCAGTAATCTGCTCGAAAAGGCAAAGGCGACCGCCGCGACTGCGACGATGCCGAACGCGACTGCCAGCCACAATTTCTTGTCAGAACCGGCGGCTGGCGGTTGAAGCTGTTTGAGCGAAAACCGATCCGGCAAACTCAAATCGCCCGCCGGTTCTGACAGAGAGAGCGTTTCTTCGATGCGAATATGCTGGACGGTCTGTTCCTCGACGACGATTTCCGGCGCGTCGCTCGTCGTCACCTGCGCCGTGAACCGATAGCCGTGTTTCGAGACGGTTTCGATAAATTTTTCGCCGTTCGCGCCGCTGCCGAGTTTTTTCCGCAGCCACGAAACATTTCGCATAAGGGTTTCTTCGGCGACCGAGACATCCTTCCAAACCGCATCGAGCAGCGCGTCTTTGCCGACGACATCACCGGCGTTTTCCACCAGCGCGCACAGCACTTCAAACTCTTTCGGAGTCAGCGCAACCGTCTCGCCTCCGCGCTGAAGGCGGCGATTGTGCGTGTCGAGACGATGCCCGCCGAAATCGTAAAACCGTTTATTCACTTTATTTAGCTGTTTATCCAGAAAATATCCAGAAAGTTTCCGGTTTCTTTCAGGACTTTTTTTTGCCGATATTTTAAGTTTGCTCGTGTCAACCGGAATAGAGATTAAAGCGACTTCGATTTTAACCGAGAACCGATGGAATTCAAACGCACCACTGAAATTTTTGTCGAAACCAACCGCCGTTTCGTCATTCGCCAATCGGAAGCCGAACAATTTTTTTGCCCGAACTGTGCCGAGCCGATGCTCGCGGCGGAACAAGCCGCCGCCGTGTTCGGCATAAGCCAACGCCGGGTTTTTCAATTAATCGAATCGAGCGTGGCGCATTTTACCGAAACCGAAACGGGCGCGGTGCTGGTTTGTCTCGCGTCGCTGCGGGAAATTTTAGAAACCGGCGCGAAACATCTGCCGGGTGAAACGACTGACAATTTTTAACGGAGAAAAAACTATGAACCAAAAAATGAATTTCGCGCAGATGTCGCACGCTCTCGTATTCCTGAGTTTAATTCTTTGCCTCGGCTGTTTGACGGCGCGGGCGCAGACGACTGTTTTTACATATCAGGGACGCTTAAACGATTCGCAGACGATGAACGGCACGGGCAGTTATCTGATGGAGTTTCGCCTGTTCGCCGCCGCGTCGGGCGGAACGCCGATTCAAACTTTAACCGATGTGCCGGTGTCGGTCGTCAACAACGTCTTTACCGTTCAGTTAAATTTCACGGCGAATAACTCTTTTGACGGCGCGGACAGATTCCTGGAAATCGCGGTCAAACGAACGGCGGGCGAAACTTACACGACGCTCTCGCCGCGCCAGCCGTTCACCGCCGCGCCGTATTCGATCAAAGCCAAAAACGCGACGCTCGCCGATACTTCGACGAACACGCTGAACGTCGGCGGCACACCGGCGGCAAACATTATCAAGGAAGCCGACCCGCGCCTGACCGACCCGCGAACGCCGTCTGCCGGAAGCGCGAATTATGTGCAGAACGCGACGACCGAACAAACTTTGACCGATTTTAATATCAGCGGCGGCGGCACGGCGAACATTTTCAACGCCCGAACGCAATTTAACATCGGCGGCGTTCGTGTGCTGACTGCCAACGGCAGCAGTATTTCCGCCGGTGTCGGCAGCGGCAATGCCGTCTCGAATAATGCCAACACATTTTTCGGCGGAGTAACCGGCAGCGTTACCACCGGAAGCGCAAATTCATTTTTCGGCAACAGTGCCGGACGGGGAAACACGACCGGCTCCGACAATTCATTTTTCGGCTCGATTGCCGGACTTTTTAATACTGCCGGAATGCGAAACACTTTCGTCGGCAGCGCAGCCGGTTATCGAAACCAAGCCGGGAACGACAACACCTTCATCGGCAATCAAGCCGGGACAATATCCGCTCCCGGAAATTTCAATACGTTCGTCGGCGCACAATCCGGGGCGGACGTTTCAAATCTCCAATACGCCGCCGCCATCGGCGCGGGCGCGACGGTCAGCGACAGCAACTCGGTCGTCTTGGGCAGAACTTTAGACACCGTGCGGATTCCCGGAACGCTCAACGTCAACACCTTCACCGCCGCTACGTTCTCGGCGAATACGCTCAACGCCGCGACGCAGTTTAATCTGGGCGGCAATCGGATTTTGAGCAGCGGCGGAACGGAAAACCTTTTTGTGGGAGTCAATGCCGGAAGAGTCAATGCGTCGGGACAGAACAACGCCTTCTTCGGCGAGAATGCCGGATACTCGAACACGACCGGCAGCAACAATTCGTTCATCGGCTTTTACGCCGGATACTCAAACTCGACGGGCGGCGACAATACGTTCGTCGGACGCGAGGGCGGATTCTCGAACACGACGGGCGGCGGTAATTCGTTTTTCGGAGTGCAAGCCGGATACTCGAACACGGGCGGCATCGGCAATTCGTTCATCGGCTTAAACGCCGGATACTCGAACACGACGGGCGGCAATAATTCGTTCGTCGGACGCGATGTCGGATTCTTGAACACGACGGGCGAATTCAACTCGTTTATCGGCGCGGGCGCGGGATTATCAAACACGACGGGCAGCAATAACACCGTTGTCGGCAACTCCGCCAACGTCGGCGCGGGCAATTTAACTTTTGCGACGGCAATCGGCGCGGGCGCACTCGTCGGCAGCAGCAACTCGGTAGTTTTGGGCAGAACCGCCGATACGGTGCGGATTCCCGGAACGCTCAACGTAAATACCTTCACCGCCAGCGCGCTTTCGGCGAACGCGGTCAATGCCGACACGCAGTTTAATCTGGGCGGCAACCGCATACTGAGCGCATCGGGAGCAGGCACTTTGTCAGTCGGTGTTTCAACCGGCATCGGCGGGACAGCTAATGCTTTTTTCGGCACTCAAGCCGGAAATCTCAACACGGGCAGCGAAAACGCATTTTTCGGCATTTTAGCCGGATTCTCGAATTTGACGGGCAGAGAGAACTCGTTTTTCGGCAGAGTAGCCGGAGGCGATAACACAACGGGCATAGGAAACTCGTTTTTCGGCAGTCGCGCCGGACGAAGGAACACGATTGGCGGCAGCAACGCATTTTTCGGAGCTTTCGCCGGAGATGCCAACATCAGCGGCAGCAACAACACCATCATCGGTAATAACGCCGATGTCGGCAGCGATGCTTTGACTTTTGCGACGGCAATCGGCGCGGGCGCAGTCGTCAGCGACAACAATACCGTCGTGCTGGGCAGAACCGCCGATACGGTCATCGCGCCGAATCTTCTGCAAGTCAATGTTTTGGGCGTATTGGGCGACACTTCGCTGTGCCGCAACAGCTTGAATCAAATCTCGATTTGCACGGCGGGCAATCTGACCGAACAAAGCAAAGATGCGGCGCGGCTCGACGCGCTTCAAATGCAAAACGCGCAGATGCTCGAACAACTCAAACAGCAGCAAATTTTGATTGGTGAATTGAAGAAACTCGTCTGCGCGAACAATCCGACCGCCGCCGTTTGCCAGTAAAAAATTAAGGATAAATAAAACAATGAAAAAACAAATTCTATTCGCAATATTGAGCATTTTATTATTCTGCGCGGCAGTTCAGGCGCAGACGACCGCGTTCACTTATCAGGGACGCTTTACCGATTCGAGCCAAGCGCAGCCGACGAGCGGAACTTATCAAATGCAGTTTGCGCTGTTCGACGCGGGCGGCGCACCTGTCGGGACGGCGATTACCGTTCAATCAGTTCAAGTCGTGAACGGCATTTTTACGGTCAGTCTCGATTACGGTGCGGCGGCTTTTGCGGCGAATGCGGAACGGCTGTTGGAGATTCGCGTTTTCAATTCGGCGACGGCGGCTTACGTTCCGTTATCGCCGCGTCAGCCGATAACGAGTGCGCCATATTCGATTCGCGCTGTTCACGCGGGGACGGCGGACGTTTCGACTAATACTTTGAACGTCGGCGGAACGCCCGCCGCCAGCATTATCAAGGAAGGCGACACGCGCTTGACCGACAGCCGTACACCGTCTGCCGGAAGCGCGAATTACATCCAAAATCAAAATACATTGATCCAGCCGTCATCAACTTTTACTATCTCCGGCAACGGCGAAGCGGAGAATTTTATTGCGCGGGAGACGTTCGCAATCTACGGAGACCGTGTTTTGAGCATCGGCGGAGTAAGTAATCTGTTTGTTGGCGTGAGCAGCGGAGCGGTGAACACGACGGGCGAATTCAACTCGTTTGTCGGCGCGAATGCGGGGTTCTTCAATACGACGGGCGGGGAAAACTCGTTTGTCGGCGCGGAAGCGGGAAGAAATAACACGACGGGCATCGGCAACTCGTTTTTCGGCAGAGCGGCGGGAAGAGAAAATACGGAGGGCAACAGCAACTCGTTTTTCGGTAAGAGCGCGGGATATTTAAACACGACGGGCATCGGCAACTCATTCGTCGGTCTGGATGCCGGAGGCGGCAACGAGACGGGCAACAATAATTCGTTTGTCGGCGCAAGCAGCGGGTTGGGCAGCATTACCGGAGTCGGTAACTCGTTCTTCGGCGCGGCTTCCGGGTTGACCAATGCGGGCGGCGGCAGCAACACGATTGTCGGCTACTTTGCCGATGTCAGTGCCAACAATCTGAATTTTGCCGCCGCGTTCGGCGCGAATTCCGTCGTCAGCCAGAACGATACCATCGTGCTGGGCAAAGTCGCCGGAACTTATAATTCCGTCGTGCGTCCGGCTGATACGGTGATTATTCCGGGCAATCTGAATGTCGTCGGCGCATTGACCGGCAACTTCAACGCCGTCACGCAATACAACATCGGCGGCGGGCGCGTGTTGAGCGTTGCCGGAACCGACAATACCTTCGCCGGTTTCAACACCGGAACAGTCAACACCGGCATCAGCAATTCGTTTTTCGGCAGAAACTCAGGTTCGTCGAATACGTCGGGCGGCAACAATTCGTTCTTCGGGCGCGATGCCGGACGGAACAACTCGACGGGCGCGACCAACTCGTTTTTCGGAGTCAACGCCGGATTGAATAATACGTCGGGCAGCGAAAACGTCTTTCTCGGAGTGCAAGCCGGAAGCGCGAATACGACGGGCGGCAATAACACGATTCTCGGCACGTCGGCAAACGTCGCCGCGAATAATCTGACCTTTGCGACGGCACTCGGTTCGGGCGCGGTTGTCAGCGACAACAACACCGTCGTCTTGGGCAGAAGTGCGGACACCGTTCAAATTCCCGGCACTCTCAGCGTCAGCGGCACTCTCAGCGTCAGCGGCACTCTCTCCGGCAGCATCGTTAATGCGGCGACGCAGTTCAATCTCGGCGGCAGCCGCGTGTTAATAGGCAATGTAGGATTGGAGAATTTCTTTGCCGGAATCGGTTCGGGCGCGGCGGGCGTAACCGGCAGCGGCAACGCATTTTTCGGAAATAATTCCGGCAGCAAAACGACGACGGGAATGAGCAATTCATTCTTCGGAAAAAGCGCGGGTTTTGATAATGTTTCCGGCAGCAATAATTCCTTTTTCGGAACAAACTCCGGTTTTGCCAATACCGGAGACGGCAATTCGTTCTTCGGCAGTTCAGCCGGAGACAGCAACTTGACCGGCGAGAACAATTCGTTTTTCGGTGCTTTAGCCGGGAACCGCAACACCACCGGAAGCGGCAATCTTTTCTTCGGCGTGTTTGCCGGAAACAAAAATGTCGGCGGCAGCAATAACCTCTTTTTCGGCAATCAAACGGGCAACGATAATATCAGCGGCGGCAGCAACTCATTTTTCGGCGCGGCATCCGGTAATTTGAACACGGGCAGCAGCAATGTTTTCATCGGCGCGGGCGCGGGGAGCTTCAATATCAGCGGCAGCAACAACACGATGCTCGGCGCAAACGCGAACGTCAACTTCGGCGCGGGCGGTCTGACTTACTCGACCGCCATCGGCGCGGACGCGCAAAACTTCGAGAGCAATTCAATCGTGCTGGGGCGTGTCAACGCTTCGGACACGGTAAAAATTCCCGGCAAACTCAAACTCAATACCTTCGGAAGTGCCGGTGTCACTAATCTTTGTTTCAACGCCGCTGTGGAGATTTCCACCTGCTCATCGTCCCTGCGCTACAAAACCAACATCGCGCCGTTCAATTCCGGGTTAAGTCTCGTCAAACGCCTGCAACCGATTACGTTCGATTGGAAAACGGGCGGACTGCACGATTTAGGTTTGGGCGCGGAAGATGTCGCGGAGGTGGAACCGCTGCTCGTTACCTACAACAAAGACGGACAAGTCGAAGGCGTGAAATACGACCGCATTGGAGTCGTTTTACTAAATGCCGTGAAAGAACAGCAGGCGCAAATCGAAGCGCAGGCAAAACAGATCGCCGAACAAAAACTTTTGATTGACGGCTTGAAAAAACTCGTCTGCGCGAACAATCCGACCGCCGCCGTTTGTCAGTAAAAATTAAAGGTAAATAAAACGATGAAAAAACAAATTCTATTTGCAGCATTAAGCATTTTTTTATTCTGCGCGGCAGTTCAGGCGCAGACAACGGCGTTCACTTATCAGGGACGTTTCACCGATACGACTGCTCCGCAACCGACAAACGGCAGCTACAATATGCAGTTCGCTTTGTTTGATTCGAGTGGAACACAGAGCGGCGCGATTGTCACGAACGCTAATGTGCAGGTAACGAACGGCATTTTTACGGTTTCGCTCGATTTCGGCGCGAACAGTTTTGACGGCACGGCGCGGTTGTTGGAAATTCGCGTTTTCAATCAGGCAACGAGTGCTTACGTCGTTTTGAATCCGCGCCAGCCGATTACTTCAACGCCGTTGGCGATTCGCGCTTTGAACGCGGCGACGGCGGACGTTTCGACCAACACTTTGAACGTCGGCGGAACACCTGCCGCCAACATTATCAAGGAAGGCGACGCGCGATTAACCGACACCAGAACGCCAACGGCGGGCAGCGCGAATTATATTCAGAATCAAAATACATTGATTCAGCCGTTAGCAGCTTTTACTATCTCCGGCAACGGCGAAGCGGAAAGTTTTAATGCGCGGGCGGTGTTCGCCATCGGCGGCGACCGTGTTTTGAGCATCGGCGGCGTGAATAATCTGTTTGCGGGCGTGGGCAGCGGAGCGGCGAACGCGGCAGGCAGCTATAACTCGTTTGTCGGGACGAATGCGGGTTTGAGAAACACGGCGGGCAGCTTCAACTCGTTTTTCGGCAGTGATGCCGGACAAGCGAATACGACAGGCATCAACAATTCGTTTCTCGGATTCAACGCCGGATACTCGAATACAACGGGCAGTTTTAACGCATTTCTCGGCAGAAATGCGGGATTCAGCAATACAACGGGCGGCGACAATTCGTTTGTCGGTTACGAAGCCGGAGCCGGCAATTCAACTGGCAGCAACAATTCGTTTGTCGGGTCTCAAACCGGATTGTCGAACACGACGGGCAGCAACAATTCGTTTGTCGGACGCAGTGCCGGATTATCGAATACGACGGGCGGCAGCAATTCGTTTGTCGGAGTTGATGCCGGACGCTCTAACACGACCGGCATCGGCAATTCGTTTTTCGGAGTTACTACCGGAATCTCGAACGTGACCGGCAGCGACAATTCGTTTGTCGGCGCGAATGCCGGATTCTCGAATACGGCGGGCAACGGCAATTCGTTTGTCGGCGTAGGCGCGGGTTTCAACAACACGACGGGCGGCAACAACACGATTATCGGCTACTTTGCCGATGTCGCCGCAGGCAATTTAACTTTTGCCGCCGCGTTCGGCACGAACGCCGTCGTCAGCCAGAGCGATACCATTGTTCTCGGCAAAGTCGCCGGAACTTATAATTCTGTCGTGCGTCCGGCTGATACGGTGATTATTCCGGGCAATCTGAATGTCATCGGCACATTCGGCAATGTCGTCAACGCCGAAACGCAATACAACATCGGCGGCGGGCGCGTTTTGAGCGTCGCCGGAACCGACAATACCTTCGCCGGTTTCAACACCGGAACAGTCAACACGGGCATCAGCAATTCGTTTTTCGGCAGAAACTCAGGCTCATCGAATACGTCGGGCGGCAACAATTCGTTCTTCGGGCGCGATGCCGGACGGAACAACTCGACGGGCGCGACCAACTCGTTTTTCGGAGTCAACGCCGGATTGAATAATACGTCGGGCAGCGAAAACGTCTTTCTCGGAGTGCAAGCCGGAAGCGCGAATACGACGGGCGGCAATAACACGATTCTCGGCACGTCGGCAAACGTCGCCGCGAATAATCTGACCTTTGCGACGGCACTCGGTTCGGGCGCGGTTGTCAGCGACAACAACACCGTCGTCTTGGGCAGAAGTGCGGACACCGTGCGGATTCCCGGCAATCTCAACGTCGTCGGCACATTCACCGGCAACATCAGCGGCGCGACTCTGACGAATCTGAACGCCTCGAACATCACGACCGGAACGCTCGCCAACGCCCGACTCGGAATCATTCCCATAGCGAACGGCGGAACGGGTTCGGCAACACAGAATTTTGTTGATTTGACGAATGCTCAAACCATCGGCGGCAACAAGACTTTTTCGGCTACGTTGACGGGCAATATTGTCAACTCGGCGACGCAATACGACATCGCCGGCAATCGCGTTTTCAGCGTTTCGGGAACTCAATTCAATACTTTCGTCGGTTTGCGAACGGGAGCGCAAATTACCACCGGCACAAATAACGTCTTCGTCGGCGAAACCGCCGGATTGGTGAACAACGCAGGCAGCAGCAATTTGCTCGTCGGAGTCGAAGCCGGACGCTTTAACACGACGGGCAATGACAATACGTTTGTCGGAAATCGAGCCGGATACACTAACACGACCGGCAGTGCCAACACCCTGATTGGCGCGAATGCCGATGTCGGCGTGAGCAACTTAACTAACGCGACCGCCATCGGCGCGGGTGCGACCGTCTTTTCCAGCAACACGATTGCTTTGGGGCGGAGTAACGGCAACGATAAAGTAGTTATCTACGGTTTGGGCGGCGGCGGCTTGATCCAACTTTGCCGTAACTCTGACAACATCATCTCGACTTGCTCTTCTTCCCTGCGCTACAAAACCAACATCGCGCTGTTCAATTCCGGCTTGAGTCTGGTCAAACGCCTCTCGCCGATTACTTTTGATTGGAAAACGGGCGGACTGCGCGATTTAGGTTTGGGCGCGGAAGATGTCGCGGCAATCGAACCGCTGCTCGTGACTTACAACAAAGACGGACAAGTCGAAGGCGTAAAATACGACCGCATCGGAGTCGTTTTATTAAACGCCGTCAAAGAACAGCAAACGCAAATCGAGCGGCAGCAGCGGCAGATAAACGAACTCAAACAAATCGTCTGCTCGATTAAACCCGACGCGCCGGTTTGTCAATAAAGTCGAATCAGGTTAGCGGGAAGTGTCGGGTAATCAAATAATGGTCGAGCTAAGTCATCGCGTAGCGATGCAATGAGTTTAGCCGTGTGTTTCAACCATAGTTTTTATACAAGTCAAAATACTTGATTTTTGCGGCTGTGCCGCCTGATGTGCGGCGATGGCTCTGCCTCGCCGTTATGGTTACGAATTCTTTGAGGCTGCGCCTCATCTGATGCGGAGGCATAGCCTCAAAATCAGGGGAAACGAGGCGGAAAGGCACAGCCTTTCCGCACATCAGGCGGCACAGCCGCGAAGAAATTGAATTATCGAATTTGCACGGGGTAAAGCAATCAAATCCGATCAAGAGAGAAAAAATGATGAAACAAAAAAATAATTTCGCGCAGATTTCGCGCACGTTGTTGATGAACGGAATTTTGGTGATTGGTTGTTTGCTGACGGCGCAGGCGGCGACGCTGACGGTGACGAAAACGGCGGACACGAACGACGGCGTTTGTAATGCGGATTGTTCGTTAAGAGAAGCGATTACCGGCGCGGCGGCGAATGATTCGATTGTTTTTGCCTCGCCTTTGTTTGATTCGGCACAGGTTATTACATTGCTCGACGTGGCGGGTTTTCGTGATTTGGTGATTAACAAAAATCTGACGATTACGGGCAAAGGCGCAAATCTGCTGACCATTCAGCGGACGGCGGGCAGCTTCCGAATTTTTAACGTCAACGGCAGCGGCGTGCAGGTCAGTTTGAATAAAATAACCATCAGCGGCGGCAATGCGCTGACTTTTAACGGCGGCGGAATTAACGCCAACAGCGGTGTTTCGCTGACGATCTCCAATTCACACATCACCGGAAATATCGCGGGCGCGGGCGGCGGAATTTATGTGACCGCCGACAGCGGTTTGCTGCTTTTTAACTGCACGGTTTCGGCAAATACGGCGAACGGAAATACGGCGAGCGGCGGCGCAATTCACAGCGAAGGCACACTCGGCATTTTCAATTCGACCGTTTCCGGCAACGTCAAAACCGGAAGCCAAAACAACGCGGGCGGAATTTTGGCGAACGGAACGACGCTCATCACCAATTCGACCGTGACCGATAACGAAACGGTCGGCGCAATGAGTGCGGGCGGCGTTTCCGGCACGGCGGCGGCGACGATTCGGAACTCGATTGTTGCCGGAAACCGCAATAATTCAAATGTGCCGGATGTATTCGGCGCAATCACTTCGGCAGGTTTTAATTTAATCGGCAACGCCGGTTCGTCGGCGACTTTTACGCAGCCGGGCGACCGCGCGGGAACTTCCGCCGCCGTCATCAATCCGCTGCTGCGCGGACTTTTTAACAACGGCGGCGGAACTCCGACACACGGTTTGACCGTCAACAGTCCGGCTCTCGATCAGGGAAAAAATGTTGACGGCGGTTTCGACCAGCGCGGACAGACGCGCCCGTTTGATCTTGCTTCCGTGCCGAATGCGGCGGGCGGCGACGGCAGCGACACCGGCGCGGTTGAAGAACAGATATTGCCCGCCAGCCAGCCGCCGACGGCAAATTCGGATTCCTACACGACGGATGAAGATGTTCCGTTGATCGTCGCCGCGCCGGGAGTTTTGGCGAATGACAGCGATCCCGACGGCGATCCGCTGACTGCCGTGCTGGTGACAACGCCGACACGCGGCGGAATAAATTTTCGCGCCGACGGTTCGTTCAGTTATTTTATGATTGCCAATTTTAACGGCACGGATTCATTCACCTACAAAGTCAATGACGGCGCAAACGATTCAAATATCGTCACGGTTTTCATCACCATCAATGCGGTCAACGACGTTCCGGCTGCCGTCAATGATTTTTACGATGTCCGACCGAATAATACTCTGAGCGTTCCCGCGTCCGGCGTTTTGCAAAACGACAGCGATGTCGAAAGTCCTCTGACGGCGATTTTAGTGAGCAATGTCTCGAACGGCACTTTATCACTCGCTTCCAACGGCGGAATTATCTACACGCCGAACGCAAATTTTACCGGCACGGATTCGTTCACTTATAAAGCCAATGACGGTATTTTAGATTCAAATATTGCGACCGTGACGATTTTTGTAAATAATCCTGTGCAGTGGACGGTGACGAGCATTGCCGATACGACCGTCGGCGCGTGTGATGCCGACTGCACTCTGCGCGAAGCGATTGCCGCCGCCGCACCCGGCGATGAAATTATTTTCTCGACGCTCTTTAACACGCCGCAAACTATCACGCTGACCAATGCGGCGGGCTTTAAAAGTTTAGTTATCAATAAAAGTTTGAAAATCAGCGGCAAAGGAGCAAATCTTTTAACCGTCCGGCGCATCTTTCCGGGAATTAATGTTGACGCGGCAAATGCCTTTCGTATTTTCAACGTCACCGGCAGCGGCATCAGAGTGACGTTGAGCGGAATGACGATTTCGGGCGGACATCCGCAGTATTTCGAGGGCGCGGGAATCTACAACAACGGCGGCAGCAATTTGACGGTCAGCGGCTGCTACATCACCGACAATTTCACCTTCGGATTAGGCGGCGGAATTTTCAATACCGCCGACAGCACTTTAACGGTCATCGGCAGCACGATTGCCAATAATTCCGCCGGTTCTCATACCATCGGCACGGGCAGCGGCGGCTCGCCGAACGGCGGCAGCGGAATTGACAGTCGAGGAACTTTGAACATCATCAATTCGACCGTTTCCGGCAACACCAAATTCGACAGCGCACAGGTGAGCAGCTTTAACGGCGGCGTTTATGCCAAAGGAACGACGCTCATCAGCGGTTCGACGATTACCCGCAACAACACCATCGGCGCAAACAGCGCAAGCAATCTTTACAACGGCGGCGCGGCGGTCACGGTCCGCAATTCGATTATCGCGGACGCAACTAATCCTGCCGAAGATGTCGCCGGAAGCGCGTTTATTTCGCAGGGCTACAACTTAATCGGTAATGTCGGCGCGGGCATTGGTTTCGGCGCAGTCGGCGATCAGGTCGGTGCGGGATCTTTCGCCAAAAAATCAGTTTCGACGGCGGTTCTCAGTCCGCGCCTCGAACCGCTCGGATTTTATGGCGGAATTATCCCGGTTCATCCTTTAAAACCGGATAGTCCGGCGATTGATAAAGGCAACAGTTTCGGACTGACGACCGATCAGCGCGGCTTGCTGCGTCCGGTTGACACGCTGCTCATCGCTAATCTCGCCGACGGCGCGGACATCGGCGCATATGAAATACAGTTTTCGCCGACCGCCGCTTCGGTTTCAATTTCCGGCAGAATTCTCACGCCCGACGGCAGAGGTTTAAGTTCCGCCCGCGTTATTTTGACCGACGGCAGCGGCAATTCGCGGACGGCAATCACGAGTTCATTCGGCTATTACCGCTTCGGCGAAGTCTCCGCCGGACAAACTTACATCATCAGCGTCGTTTCCAAACGCTTTCAATTCACCACGCAAGTCATCACGGTTAATGAAGACGTAACGGAATTAAATTTTATCGGCAATTAAATCGAATCGAGAGGATTAAAATTATGAAACAGAAAATGAATTTCGCGCAGATTACGCGCACGGCGTTGTGGCTCGGTTTAATCTTTTGCGCTTGTCTGGTCTCCGTCAGAGCGCAGACGACGAGTTTTACTTATCAGGGACGTTTTACCGATTCCACAGTCGCACAGCCGACGAGCGGAACTTATCAAATGCAGTTCGCTTTATACGATGCGGGCGGAACGCAAATCGGGACGACCGTTGCTAATCCGAGCGTCGCGGTGACGAACGGCGTGTTTACCGTGTCGCTCGATTTCGGCGCGAGCAGTTTCACGGGCGCGGACAGGTTTTTGGAGATTCGCGTGTTTAATTTGGCGACGAGCGCGTATATCACTTTATCGCCGCGCCAGCCGATCACTTCAACGCCGTATTCGATTCGCTCGCTTCAATCAACGACCGCTGACAATGCCTTGAACGTGGACGGAACGCCCGCCGCGCAGATTATCAAAGAAGGCGACACGCGCCTGACCGACACGCGAACACCGGCAGCGGGCAGCGGCGATTACATTCAGAATCAAGACGCGGCGGCGCAAACTACTTCAAATTTTAATATTTCCGGCACGGGCGCGGCGAATGTTTTCAATGCGGCATCGGAATTCAGAATCCGCAATGAAATCGTGGTCAACGTCAACGGCACACAAAATATATTCGTCGGGCGCAACACCGGATTCAATAATTCGACGGGTTTTCAGAATGCGTTTGTCGGCGAGAATGCCGGAAACGGCAACACCAGCGGCAGACAAAATTCGTTCGTCGGGTTCAACGCCGGATTCACGAACCGCAACGGCTTCGGCAATTCGTTTTTCGGCTCGAACGCCGGATTCGCTAACTTGGCGGGCAATTCCAACTCGTTTTTCGGCGAGAGCGCGGGTAAAAATACGACGGGCAGCGATAACTCGTTTTTCGGACGCAACGCCGGATTGACGAACACGACCGGCATCCAGAATTCGTTTTTCGGACGCGATGCCGGAGCCGCCAATACGACGGGTGTCGGCAACTCATTTTTCGGAATCCTAGCCGGAGCCGCGAATACGTCGGGTGGCGGCAATTCGTTTTTCGGCTCAGGGACGGGACGAAGCAACACGGTGGGAGTCAACAACTCTTTCGTCGGGTGGGGCGCGGGTCTCCAAAACACGACGGGCATCAGCAACTCGTTCGTCGGCAGAGGGGCGGGATTTGAAAATAGAAGTGGTAGCGGCAATTCGTTCGTCGGCTTTGAAGCCGGAAAAGCCAACTTGTCGGGCAATAACAATTCGTTCGTCGGCTCAGACGCGGGTTTACGAAACAACGACGGCACCGGCAACTCGTTCTTCGGCGCGGCTTCCGGGTTGACCAATACAATCGGCGGCAACAACACTATTGTCGGTTACTTTGCCGATGTCGGCGCAAACAATCTGAATTTTGCCGCCGCGTTCGGCGCGAATTCCGTCGTCAGCACGAACGATACCATTGTTCTCGGCAAAGTCACGGGAACTTATAATTCCGTCGTGCGTCCGGCTGATACGGTGATTGTTCCGGGCAATCTGAATGTCATCGGCACATTCGGCAATGTTGTCAACGTCGAAACGCAATACAACATCGGCGGCAGCCGCGTGTTGAGCGCGGTGTCGGGAACGTCAAATAACACTTTTGTCGGTTTCAGAACGGGACAGGAAATTACCAGCGGAATGCTAAACGTCTTTGTCGGCGAAGCATCCGGGATTTCAAACACGACAGGCAGTGCCAATTCGTTTGTCGGAGTTGAAGCCGGACGGGAAAACATCATGGGCAGCTCCAACTCGGTTTTCGGTTATCGGGCTGGATTTAGAAATCAAGGAGGCAGCAACAATTCATTCTTCGGCACGGATACGGGTGAAGGAAATATTTCAGGCTCCGGCAACACCCTTATCGGCGCGGGCGCGAACGTCACCGCGAGTAATCTGAATTTTGCGACGGCTGTCGGCGCGGGCGCGGTCGTCAGCGACAACAACAGCGTCGTCTTGGGAAGAAGTCCTGACACAGTGCGGATTCCCGGCAATCTAACCGTCAACGGCACAATCAACGGCACAATAACGAACGCCACAAACGCAGTCAACGCACAAACCGCGACGAACGCGACGCAGCTCGGCGGCGTAGCGGCAAACCAGTATTTCAGAAGCACCGGCGGCATCGTCAACGGTAATTTGCAGGCGAACGGCGACATCGCGGTCGGCAATGATTTTTTCGTCGCCCGCAACACGATAATCGGCGGCACTTTAACCGTCACCGGCGCAATTAACGGCACGGCGACCAATGCGACGAATGCGGCGCAACTCGGCGGCGTTCCGGCAGCTAACTACTTGACGAATACCAGTAATTTAGGACAAAGCGTGACGACTGCAAACGGCACGGGAAGTTTATTAATTAACGAGGCGAGCGGCAGTTATACGCTCGTTCCCGGACTGACGCAGACCATCAATGTTCCGGCGAACAGCACGCTGCTGATTTCCACCGACGGCGGCATTCAAAGCAGCGGCGCGGTTAATTCCTTTTCGGTCGTTGATGT
Source organism: uncultured Pyrinomonadaceae bacterium (assembly GCA_964244835.1). Lineage (GTDB taxonomy): Bacteria > Acidobacteriota > Blastocatellia > Pyrinomonadales > Pyrinomonadaceae. The sequence continues at coordinate 102,091 of CAXTKJ010000012.1, read as the reverse complement.
CGCCGTTTTCATTGACGGCGTGTTAGTCGGAGCGAGAAGAATCGTCATCAGCAACTTCCCGCTTCCGGGATCGGTCGGCAACTGGGCGTTGAGTCTCGGACAAACGCTGGCGGCGGGCAGCCACACGATTGAAGTCAAAGCCTTAAACGGTTTCGGCGGTTCGGCAAATTCCAACGTCAGCAGCGGTTCCGACCCGCTGGTGCGCGGTCAGTTGACCGTCGCGGTCATCAAAAAATAATCGAACGACGGCGGATTGTGTGTCTTTTGAAAAATAAATGCCGCGAAAAATCTGTGGCTAAAGCATTAAGGATTTGATTTTATTTACTGTTCGGCTAAAGCCTGTTTTCTTTTTCAAAACTATCCTTCAACTAAAGTTGGAGGCAATTCATTGAACAAAAATCGGTTTTTATGAATTGCCGCCAGCTTCAGCTAGTGGATGGCTCAAACAATAAAACAGGGCTTCAGCCGAATAATAAATAAAAAAAATCAAATCCGCCTGACTTTAGTTGAAATAATTACGGCATTTATTTTGAACGGAACATTAAATCCGCCGCACGGCAACAGCAATAATAAAATTTTTGATAAGGAGAATATGACAATGAACAAACAAATTCGATTAACAACAATCTGTTTCGCCGCCGCGCTTATCTTTTGCGCCGCCGCGACAAACGCTGACGCGCAAGTGGCGACGGGCGGCAATTACACGCTCGACCAGTCCGTCATCGCATCGGGCGGCGGCACGAATTCGGCGGGCGGCAATTATGCGCTCGACGGGACAATCGGACAAACGATTGCCGGAACGCGCTCGACCGGCTCGCCGTTCGCGGTCGCGGGCGGTTTCTGGACGGCAAACGTCGTCGCGCCGACCGCCGCGCCGGTTACTGTCAGCGGGCGGGTTTTGACAATGGACGGCAGCGGTTTGCGAAACGCCCGCGTTATTCTGACTGACGCGCAGGGCAACTCACAAACCGTTTTGAGCGGCATTCGCGGCGGTTTCCAGTTCACGGACGTTTCGGCGGGCGAGACTTATATCATCTCGGTCGCGGCACGGCGTTATGTTTTTGCGTCGCAAGCGGTGTTTGCCAGTGAAGATATTAGCAGTTTGGTTTTTAGTGCCGTCGGGCAAACGGAAATTCTTCTTCAGCCGTAAAGCGAAAATCGGCGGGCAAATCCGAAGGCGCGATTTGTCCGCGATGTTTTTCAAATCGGACGGCGCGGTTCCGGCGTTATACATTACGCCAAACGAATTGATATAATTGCCGGTAATGTTGACCAAGACGAGCCGCGACGAGATCGAAAACTTTTTAATTGATGCCAGCAATCTGTCCGGCGGACACGCCGAGAAATTGTTTATTGCCGAAACGACGGCGGACGTTTCCGAAGTACTGAAAGAGGCGAACCGTTTGAAAATTCCCGTTACCGTTTCCGGCGCAAGAACTGGAACGGTCGGCGGCGCGATTCCGTTCGGCGGCTGGATCATTTCGCTTGAAAAATTTAATCGCATCAAAGAAATCAATGCCAATTTCGCCGTCGTCGGAAGCGGCGTTCTGCTGACGGATTTGCAGAAAGCGGTCGAAGCCGAAAAACTTTTTTATCCGCCCGACCCGACCGAATGGAGTTGTCAGATCGGCGGCACGATTGCGACGAACGCGAGCGGCGCGAGAAGTTTTAAATACGGCGCGACCAGACGTTATGTACAGCGATTGGAAATCGTTTTGCCGAACGGTGAAATCTTAAATTTACGGCGCGGTGAAATTTTCGCCGAAAATGGTTTTCTGGAAATTGAAACGGCGAACGGCGCGAAAATTAAAGCGAAAATGCCGACTTACGAACAGCCCGATGTGCGAAAAAACACAAGCGGCTATTTTACGTCGGAAAATCTCGACGCGATTGATTTATTTATCGGCAGCGAAGGAACTTTGGGCATCATCACGGAAGTCGAGTTGGACTTATTGCCAAAGCCGGAAAGTTCTTTGAGCGGAATCGTTTTCTTCAAAGACGAAACGGATTTGCTGAATTTTGTCGGCGAAGCCAGAGCGATTGCATTTGATACGAGAAAGCAAATTTCAAATCTGAAATTTGAAATTTTAAATCAAAACTCAAATGAAAAATCGGAAATCTCAAATTTCAAATCTGAAATTTCAGATCAAATCCGAAATCCAAAATCTAAAATCCAAAATAAAATCAACGCAACGGTGTTGGAATACTTCGACGCGAATTCCCTGAAATTTATCAAAGAAAAATTTCCCGAAACGCCGGAAAATATGTGCGGCGCGGTTTTTTTTGAACAGGAAACGACCGAAGAAAACGAAGACGTGCTGTTTGAAGCGTGGAACGAATTGTTGGAAAAACACCACGCCGAAATTGATGCTTCGTGGTTCACGACGAGCGAGCAGGATTTAAATAAAATGCGCGAATTTCGCCACGCCTTGCCGGTGTCGGTGAACGAAAGAGTCGTGAAAAATCGGCAGAAAAAAATCGGGACGGATATGGCGGTGCCGGATGATAAATTCGCGCATTTTCTGAAATTTTACAAATCTAAATTAAACGAAAGCCATCTCGATTACGTCATTTTCGGACACATCGGCGACAATCATCTGCACGCGAATATCCTGCCGAAAAATGCAATCGAAGCTGAAAAAGCCAGACATCTTTACGGACGTTTCATCGCGCAGGCGATAATGCTCGGCGGCACGATTTCGGCGGAACACGGCATCGGGAAATTGAAATCGAAATACTTGAATGTGCAGTACGGCGAACGCTTTTTGAATGAAATGGCGGAACTCAAACGAGCCTTTGATCCGAACGGTATTTTAAGTCGCGGGAATATGTTCGACGCGAAATTTTTACAATGAAAGTAAAGCTATGAAAAATTTATCTTTAATTTTATTATCAATTTTTTTCTGTAGTTGTAATCTGCGCGAAGAAATTAAAGAACCATCTAAAAATAGTTCAGCGAATACATCAAATAGTTACTCGTCTATCAAAACAGGTGATGTGCAAAATATGATGGCTGGTAATGCCGATAAACCAATTACGAAAAGAACAGCTATTTATGAGTGTGATGAACTTCTTGAATTGCTTGAAAATCGAAGAAAACAATATTCTGATGATGACGGAGAAAGTATTGATTATAAATATCGAGCTAAAGATTATAAGATTAAAGAAGAACTTGTGAACCAAATACTTTTTAATAAATACGCAGCACACGCAGCTGTCGAAACCTCACAAGAGAAAGAAAAATTAGCAAAAACTTGTGAGGCAATGAAAGAGTATATTGACGATTTGCCTATTAGGGATTTATAAAAGGGAACTTTATCTGCATTTGCGACTTAACGATTTTGAAAGCTAAAATACAAACTTTATAAAAAACCAAATAAGGCAACCACCCAAAAAATGATTAAAGCGATTTTGATGGATTTTAACGGCGTTATTATTAACGACGAACCGCTGCAAATGAAAGCCTATCAGGAAATTTTGAAGGGCGAAGAGATAGATTTGACCGAAGAGCAGTATTACGCTTCGATGGGAATGGATGACGCGACTTTTATCCGGTCGGCTTACGAACGCGCCGCCAAAGATTTGACGGAAAACCGTATCGGCGCGATCCGCGAAGCGAAAACGGCGAAGTGGCGCGAGGCTGTCGAGCAGGAAATTCCCTTGTTTGAGGGCGTGGAAAATTTCGTCAGAAAAATGGCGAAAGATTTCGCGCTCGGCATCGTTTCGATGGCGCGGCGCGAGGAAATCGAATTCGTTTTGGAAGCGACGAATCTGGGCGGCTGTTTTTCGATCATCGTCAGCGCAGAAGACGTTTCCAATCACAAACCGAACCCGGAATGCTATCACAAAGGTTTTAATTTGATTGACGCGGCGCGAACCAGAACGGGCGGCAACCCGATTATTCACGGCGATTGTCTGGTCATCGAAGACGCGCCGCAGGGAATTCGCGCCGGTCGTGCCGCCGGTTTGAAAACGCTCGGCATCACGAATACGGTTTCCGCCGAAGCCTTGCGCGAAGCGGGCGCGGATGCTGTTTCAAAGTCTTTGAATGATTGGATGCCTGATTCGATGCGGCGCGTTTTTGTCTAATGTCAGAACCGTTCGCGGTAGCGAATGGTTAAAGATTATTTGCTGAAATTATTTTTGGGAAACTTAAACCATTCGCTACCGCGAACGGTTCTGACTTACTTCGACCAAAAACGCTTTCAAGCCCTGCGCTTCGACGATTTGCGGTTCGCCGATTTTGTAGCCCTGAGCCTTTAGATTTTGCAGCGGCGGCGCGAATTCATTGAAAGTTTTATCCCGAAAAGCGATGAAAAATCCATCGCCTTCAAAATTATTCGCCGTCTGAATTGTATCGAAACCGCGCGGCAGAAAATAGGCTTTGTCTTCCTTTAAACCTTCGATGCCGTTGATTTTAACGACTTGAGAATTTCTGTCGGAATCGCGCAGGGCGAACCAGAAATGATAGGCGACTAAATCTTCAAAAACGTAAATTTTCGCCGGTTGATTTCTATCTAAATTATTCGCCAAATTTTCCCACGCGCACCAAATGTAATTCGGTTTCGGTCGTGTCATTTGCAAAAGAAAAGCCGCGCCGGACAAGCCGAAAAGCATAATTGCCGCCACGATTTTCAAAGGTTCGAGCGTGATTTTTGAAAAAGCGATTGCCGTTAAAATCACGAACGGCGCGAAAACGATTATCAAATGGCGCGTTCCCCAAATCGAATAAGGAAAAATCCAACTCGCTGTAAAAGCCAGCAGAATCGGCGTGAAAAAGAAAACGAGAAGCATTTGAAAATTTCTTTTTTCAATGTCGCTTTCGTTTTTCCGGTTAACGAAATAAAAAACAAAACCCGCGATGCCGACGGCGATCACGGGCAAAGTTATCAAAATTATCGCGGGCGCGTCTTTGTTGCTTTGCTCGAAATAAATCGGCTCGAACAGATCGAACACGAATTGGAAAATCGAAACGAAATTCGGCTTCGACATCCAGCCGATGTTTTGCCCGACGTTTGAATTTATCTTTGACGCTTCCCAAACGGCGTAAATCCAGGGCGCGAAACTTATCAGCGTCGCGCCGAACATCAGCGCGATCATTTTAAGGCGATGACGCGCTAAAAAGATCACCGCCAAAACTTCTGAAATGATAATCAGCCAGCCGAAATAATGCGTATAAACGAGCAGAATGTTGAAGACGATTAACGTCGGAAAACCTTTGCCCATATTGACGAAACGCAGAAAAAGCCACAGCGAAAACAGTCCGGCGCACATCAGCAAACTGTACATTCGGATTTCCTGCGCGTATTTAATGCAGGAGCCGTTGACGGCGAAAAAAGCGAACGCGATGGCAAAAGTTAGAAACGAAAGTTTTAGTTGACGACACAAAAGCGCGAACGGAAGAGCCGCGAGAATCGAAAAGAAAACGGGGAAAAATCTTAACCAAAACAAACTTTCGCCGCCGATTAAAATCCAGATTTTGAGCAGAACGTAGAACAGCGGCGGGTGAATTAAATCCTGCGCGACAAACCAGAATAAACTTTCCCAGGAATGCTCGGCGGCGTGAACGGAAAATATTTCGTCGAACCAGAGGCACGAATCGGTCAAATGCCGGAATCGGAGCAAAACATAAACGGCAAAAATCGAACCGACGATTATCAAACGAGTTATGCCGTTTAGTTTCATCTGCAATGAATTTTTAAAGTTTTATGCCGCTGCACAATATGCCTTCGACGCTCGTGTAGCAAAGATTTACTTCCTTAAAAGTGTCGGTATCTTTGCAGTAGCAGAGACATTTGTCGAACGGTTTGGAATAGATGTGCAGGCTGACGGCGGGTTCGTCGAATTCAGGCAAATTTAAGATTTGGTGAATCGGTTCTTCGAGTTCGACTTTCGCCGTTAAACAATCGGAAAGGTTGAATTGGTCGGTTTCCTCGAGTTTGCAAAAGCCTTTCGATTCGTCAATTTCGACGGCGCGGAAATTCTGTCCGCGCAGTTTGCCGACGGGAACGGTCATCCAGCACATCTGGTCGGCGTGGTTGTGGATTTTGGAAACCTGTCCTTTATTCCAGCAAATCGCCATCATCTCGAAACGCTCGTTTTTGAAAATCAGGTTGCGCGTATAAAAATTTTCGCTCCAGTTGAAGTATCGGGAAATCGAATCAACGTCAACCGGATTTTCGGCGAGAAAACGATAGACGTTTTCACAGTTAAATTCGGCTTCGGGAATCACGCACAAGCCTTCGATTAGATTTTCGACTCTGACTGTTTTCATAAAAAGTATTTTGCCACGAATTGCCCTGATAAAACGAATAGAAAATATATCGCACTACCGGCGCGGCGAGATTTTTCACGACCGTGTTCGAAATCTCGCTAAAATTCCGGTCTTTTTCCTCCCGCACAATTCAGCGCATTGATTAATTTCGCTTATGTTACATATTCGCAAATAATAAATTTTACTAATTGACAAGCTACCGTCAAAAGCACAGACTCAAGTCTAAATCGAGCCAGCTTAAACTCCTTTTACAGTCTTACCGGAATCTGCCGGTTTATCTGATCTTAATAAAGCAGCAACATTTCAGCCGTTAAAAGGCTTTTGCCCGACAGAAATTTCGGTCGGTGAAAGTGCGCTTTTCGTCTGCGAAGGTTGCATAACCGTGTCTGTTTCCAGAAAAGACGGACACAAAATTACAAGGGACAAAAAAATGAGTAACACAAAAAATATCGTCGAAACGGCTGTCGAAGCCGGAAGTTTTAAAACATTAGTTGCAGCGGTAACTGCCGCCGGATTAGCGGAAACGCTTTCAGGCACGGGACCGTTCACGGTTTTCGCGCCGACGGACGACGCTTTCGCCAAAATTCCAAGCGAGACTTTAACCGACTTGCTGAAGCCGGAAAATAAAGAAAAGCTCGCCGGAATTTTGACTTATCACGTTGTTTCGGGAAAAGTTTTGGCGGCTGACGCGGCGAAATTAACGACCGCGAAGACCGTCAACGGTCAGGAAATCAAGATTGACGCGACGAGCGGCGTGAAAATCAACGACGCGACCGTCACGACGGCGGATGTCGAAGCGAGCAACGGCGTGATTCATATCATTGACACGGTTTTGATGCCTTCGGCGACGGCGACCGCATAAGTCAATCGCTTTTTGAAAACTGAAAAGCCGCTGCTTGCCGACAAAAAAGCGGGCGGCGGCTTTTTATTAGAAGTCAGTTAAATTGAGGAAAATTATGTTTGCTAAATCTGATTATTTGATTTTAGGCGCGGCGTTTATTTCGTTTTTATTTTCGATTGCTCTCTGGTTCGGAGTTCTTGGCGCGAATCAAAAAGACGCGGGGATTTTTGTCGGTTTGTGGGTGCCTTCTATTTTGACGCTCGGTTTGTATTTTAAGTTTAACGCTCGAAGGGTGTAATTATTATGGAAATTATAATCTTTGCGGTTGGCGCGGTGGTGATGCTGATGGTGTGCGGCGGGCTATTTTACATCACCGCGACGGAAATGGTTTCGCACACGCATCAGGATATTAACAAAAAAAATCCGACCGCTATTCGAAATCGAACGAGAACGAATAATTGAAAAGTTACGCCGCTGTTGCGCGGCTAATTTTTTTGCGCCTTCTCCAAAAACTCGACAAACTCCGGCGTGTTGCGCGTCAAACCGGGAAACGTCGAAACGGTCTTGCCGTCCGCTTCTAAAATTGCGTAAAAAGGCAGCGCGACGGTTTGGAAATTCTTTTCCTGATATTCCTGCTGTTTCGTATTATTTTCGCTCCCGTCGTCGGTGTAAAGGCGAGCCAAAACGAATTTCGACATTGAAACCTCAACTTCCTTTTTCGGAAAAACATTCGCTTCCATCCAGCGGCAATTCGTGCAGGTGTAGCCGGTGAAATCTATGAAAACCCGTTTATTTTCGGCTTTCGCCTGCGCTAAGGCTTTTTCCAAATCGTTTTCAATCCACTTTATTTTATTTTCATTTCCGCCGTTAAATCGCGCCGAGTTATTTTCCAAATCCGGCGGTAAAAACGATTCGAGTTCGCCGAGTTTCGCGCCGAAAAGTCCGGTTAAAAGAAAGAACGCGACGGCTAAACTGACGACCGCCGACATCAGGCGAAACGCGCCGATGCGTTCGGGTTTCGAGTCGTGCGGCAGTTGAAATTTGCCCAGCAAATAAACGGCTAAAATGCCGAACAGCGCAATCCAAATTGCCAGCACGACCGGGCGCGTGAAAATTCCCCATTTCCAGATTAAATCAACATTCGAGATAAATTTCATCGCCGCCGCGACTTCCAAAAATCCCATCGCCACTTTTACCGAATTCATCCAGCCGCCGGCTCTCGGCAAACTCGAAACGTATTGCGGCAACAATGCCAAAACGAAAAACGGCAGCGCGAAAACGGTCGAAAAGGCGAGCATTCCCAACAATGGCATCTGCCAGTTTCCCTGCGAAGCCGAAACCAGAATCGTGCCGACAAACGGCGACGTGCAGGTAAAACTCGTCAAACTAAACGTCAAACCCATCAGCAGCGCGCCCACGATTCCCGAACCTTCGCCTTCTTTGCTGCGCGTTAAATTGTCGAGCTTCGTTAAAATTCCAGTCGGCACGGCGATTTCATACGCGCCGAAAAGATTGAACGCGAAAAACAAAAATATCGCCGTTATCAAAAGATTGACATACGGATTGGCGGCAAAAAGCGTGATGCCTGCCGCGCCGACGAAAATCGCCAGCAGCATTCCGATAATCGTGAATGTGGCAATGATGCCGAGCGAATAAACCGTCGCCAGTTTGATTGATTTGGCGCGATTATTTCCGGCGTGATTCGTAAAATAGGAAACCGTGATCGGAATCATCGGAAAAACGCACGGCGTTAAAAGCGACAACGCGCCGAGCGTGATTGCCAGCCAGATAAAGGAAGAGAGCGGCAAATCATTTGGATTTTGGCTTTCGGGTTTCGGATTTCGGATTTCATTCTCAGCAGCATTCTGACCGCCGATTGCCGCCTGCCGGTTGCCGTCTGCTGTCTGCTGTCTGCCGTCTGCTGTCTGCTGACTACTCTTCCTGACATCTTCAAATCCCGCGAACGAAACTCTCACGGTTTTCGGCGGCAGGCAAACCGTATCGTTGCAGACTTGGAATCGAATGTTGACGGCTGTATCGTCGCCGTTCGCATCGTTTGAGGATTTTAGAGGAACGGTGAAAACGGCTTGCTTTTCAAAATATTTCGTCTCTAATGGTTTGCCGTCAACGGGAAAATTCGAGTCGGCTTTGACGATTGGTTTTGACGTTTCGATTGTTCCGACAATCGAAAAATTTGAATTTTCGGGCAGCGTGATTTTCGTCGGAAATGGTCCGCCGGTCGGCTGTTCGGTCGAATAGAGATGCCAGCCGTCTTCGATTTCCGCCTTTAAATCAGCTTTGAAACTTTCGTCTTTTTTAACCGCTTTTCCTTTCGCGCTTGATTCCAAACTCCACTTCGTCGGATTCTGTGCGAGCGCAGCGACAGGAAAAATTAAAAGCAGAAGAACAATAAGTTTTAACTGCCGAAAATGAAATGTTGTTTGCATTTTTTTGAAAAACTCTGCTGAATTGAAACGCCTATTTTACCACCAAACCGAAAAATCCCGAAAATTTAAGCCGCTAATTCGTTTTTGCAGAATCCGCTTCGCGTCGCTTATAATTTACGTTTTGATACTATAATTAGTTATTGCGTTTGTTTTATTCCAAAAGAAAAACGCGGAGGATTTAATTTTGCCGAAAACAGTCACCCGAACAGCCAAGTCGAAAACCGAAACGAACGGACATCGCGCCAAAAACAAAGTCGCGGCGAAAACCGTCGAGAAAATGGAAAAATCCGAAAAGGCGACCGACACGGTGAATCCGAAAGTCGCTCACAGCGAGCATCTCGACCGCAAGAAGTCGCAGAAAAGTTCGATTAAAAATCTCGACAAGGAAGTGTTGCGCGAGATGCTTTACCAGATGGTTCTCGGTCGCGTGTTCGAGCAGAAATGCGCCGAAGTCTATCGCATCGGGAAAATCGGTGGATTCTGTCATCTTTATATCGGACAGGAAGCCGTCGGTGTCGGCGCGATTTTGGCGACCGACCGCACGAAAGATTACGTCATCACGGCTTACCGCGACCACGTTCAAGCGATGCTCGTCGGCATCACGCCCGAAGCGGTGATGGCGGAATTGTTCGGGAAATCCGGCGGCAACGTCAAAGGCAAAGGCGGCTCAATGCATATGTTCTCGAAAGAAAAAGGATTTTTCGGCGGACACGGCATCGTCGGCGGACAAATCGGAGTCGGCACGGGAATGGCTTACGCGCAGAAATATAAGGAAACGGGCGGCGCGACTTTGTGTTTCTTTGGCGAGGCGGCATTAAATCAGGGAATGTTTCACGAATCGTTAAATATGGCGCAGTTGTGGAAATTACCGATTATTTACATTTGCGAAAATAATCAATACGGAATGGGAACATCGCAGGCGCGCGCGATGTCAATGTCGAGCATCAGCGAGAAAGCCGAAGGCTACGGAATGGCGAGCGAATTCGTTGACGGAATGGATGTCATTGCCGTCCGCGAAGCCACCGAACGTGCTTTAGAACGAGCGAGAAAAGATTCTCTGCCGACGCTTTTAGAAATTCGCTGTTATCGTTTTATGGGACATTCGATGAGCGATCCGGGCAAATATCGCACGACCGAAGAAATCAAAAAGTATCAGGAGCGCGACCCGATTTTTCTGTTCAAAGAGTCATTGAAAGAAGCGAAGGTTTTCGACGAAAAAGATTTTGAAGAAATTGAAAAGCAGGCGAAAGAAGCGACTGACAAAGCCGTGAAATTCGCCGAAGAAAGTCCGTTTCCTGATGAGAGCGAATTGTTCACTGATGTCTTGGCGTAAAGTTAAATTTAGAAACTGGACGTTTGAAGTTGATCTTGACGCGACCCAAGAATCGTTTGAGATGAAATCAAAAGGTTCTGCCGATGATTGTTCTTGCGATTATTGCAAAAACTATCGTGAACAAAGGGAAAGTATTTTTCCTGAAGAAGTAAAAATACTATTTCAAGAAGTAGGAATTGATTTCACAAAGGAAAATGAAGTCAGCGAAGTTTACGAAATGGAAAACGGTTTACACAACTATCACGGCTAATTTTATTTTGCCGGAAAAATAATTTCGGGAGATAAGTTTGATAGTGAAAATTACAGCGGTATTGAATTAGCTTCTATCTCTGAACAATTTTCAATCGGATTCGGAGAGATAGAAAATAAAGATTGGGTCAAGATTTTGTTTGAAACAAATATTCCTTGGAAAATTGAGAAAATGGCGGAGTAATGTTTGAAATTAGTGAGAATCAAATCGGTTGAGCCGCTTCACGATTACGTTGTTAAGATTAATTTTACCGACGAAACGACGCGGGAAATTGATCTCGAACCATTTTTACGCGGTAAAATTTTTGAATCTTTGCGAAATAGTCCGCAAGCGTTTCGAGCGGTTAAAGTTGACGAACAAATGGGAACGATTGTCTGGGAAAACGGCGCGGATATTGACCCGGATGTTTTATATCACAATTTGAAACCGGCTTGGGCGGAAGAAAAAGAATTGGAATTGATGAAATAATGAAATTAAAGGTTATCGTTCACGATGCGGAAGAAGGCGGATATTGGGCGGAAGTTCCGGCAATTCCGGGTTGTGCGACGCAGGGCGAAAGTTTTGAAGAATTGCTTCAAAATTTATATGAAGCAATCGAAGGTTGTTTATCGGTTGATATTTCGCCGACACAAATGACTGCAAACGAAAGAATTGTCGAAATTGCGATATGAAAACAATTTCCGGCAAAGAATTCGCTAAATTACTTGAGAAAAACGGCTGGTAATTATTGAGAATTCAAGGCAGTCATCATATTTACGGTAAAAGCGGCAATGATGCGAGGCTTTGCTTGCCGATTCATAAAAATCAGAATTTGAAAATCGGACTCTTGCGGCATCTGTTGAAGTTAGCTGGTTTGACCGAAAACGATTTATAAAATTTATGGCAGTTTTAACTATCCGCGACGCGCTGAACGCCGCGCTTCGTGAAGAAATTTTGAGAGACGAAAACGTCTTCGTGATGGGCGAAGAGGTCGCTGAATATGACGGCGCGTATAAAGTTACGCGCGGGTTATGGAAGGAATTTGGCGATAAGCGCGTCGTTGATACGCCGATTACCGAACTCGGTTTCGCGGCGGTCGGAGTCGGCGCGGCGATGGCTGGATTGCGTCCGGTGATCGAGTTTATGACTTGGAATTTTTCGATTCTCGCGTCCGATCAAATCATCAACCACGCGGCGAAAATGTATTATATGTCGGGCGGACAATTCAGCGTTCCAATCGTTTTTCGCGGTCCGAACGGTTCGGCTTATCAAGTCTCAAGCCAGCATTCACAGGCTCTCGAAGCCTTTTACGCCAACTTTCCCGGTTTAAAGGTCGTGATGCCTTCGACCGCCGCCGATGCCAAAGGTCTTCTGAAATCGGCGATTCGTGACAATAATCCGGTGATTTTCCTCGAACAGGAAACAATGTATGGAATGAAAGGCGAAGTTCCCGACGATGAAGATTTCACGATTCCGCTCGGTGTCGCCGATGTAAAAAAAGAAGGAACCGACTGCACGATTGTCGCCCGTTCGTTCACCGTTCCGCAGGCTTTGAAAGCGGCGGAAGAACTCAAAAAAGAAGGCGTTTCCGTCGAAGTCGTTGACCCGCGCACGATCAAGCCCCTCGACATTGACACGATTGTCGCGTCCGTCAAAAAGACGAATCGCCTTGTTATCGCTGAAGAATCGCACGCTTTCGCATCAGTCGGCGCGGAGATTTCGCATCAGGTGATGGAACACGCTTTCGATTATCTCGACGCGCCCGTTAAACGAATTTCCTGCGCCGAAGCCCCGATGCCGTACGCTCGAAATCTCGAAGTTTTAGCGTTGCCGAGCGTCGAAAAAATCATCGCGGCGGTCAAGGAAGTTTGTTATTTATGACTTGGAAAAACGTCATATTGATTTTCGCTTTCCTTTTTATCATTTTTGGTCAAAGCACTTTTGCCCAAGATAAAAATGATACTGAACCAAAAGCGGAGTTGGTTCAGGCAGGTTCTTATGGAACCAGTGAAATGGCTTCTGCGTACATTGATGCTCTGCGGAGTGCTATGCAAAAATATCCGAACAGCAAAGGCATTTTTGTATTTTATTGCGGAAAGATTTGTAAATATGGTGAAGTTGAAGCGCATATCAGAGGCTTAAATGTTTCTCTTATTGGAAAAGGCTGGAAAACTTCCGAGTTTGCAATTTTGCAAGGCGGCTACAAAGAAAATTTTACAGTGGAGTATTGGATGGTTCCTGAAAAAGTTGGCTTGCCAATTCCAAATTCAACCATTGGCATCAAAGACGTAAAATTCAAAGGCACTTTCAAAGGAAAGTTTGTTCCTTATGACTGTTGTGAATAATAAAAAATAAAATGGCGAAAACAATTATAATGCCGAAACTTTCTCCGACGATGGAGGAAGGACAGATTTCACGGTGGCTCAAAAAAGAAGGCGACGCGGTGGAAGCGAATGAGGCGATTGCCGAAGTTGATACGGACAAGGCGACGATGGAAGTTACCTCGCTCGACGCGGGAACGCTTTTGAAAATCGTCGTCGGCGACGGCGCGAATGCCAAACTCGGCGAAACCATTGGCATTATCGGCGAAGCGGGCGAAGATTACTCATCTCTACTGAACGGCGCGGCATCGAACGGCGCGGGCGCGAAACAGGGCGAGGAAAAGCCGCCGGAACAAAAAGACGAACCCGCTAAAGGCGAAGCCAAAACGCCTGACGAGCCGAAAGCTGAAGCAAAATCAACCGCCGCGGCAAACGGCGCGGCGCAGAAAAACGTCGCCGAAACCGAAGGTCGCAGCTACGACGCGCAGCGTCCAGGCGCGGAAGCAGACGCGGCGAATTCCAAATCTCAAATTTCAGATTCCAAACCGGAAAACGGCAGAATGATCGTTTCGCCGATTGCGGCGCGAATGGCGGCGGAAAATAATGTTGATTTAAAATCGCTCAAAGGTTCGGGTCCGAACGGTCGTATTATCAAGCGCGACATTGAATCAGTTATCAGTCAACAGTCAACAGTTATTAGTCAGGCGGAAGAGACTCCGCAATCCGCAATCCGCAGTCCGCAATCGGCTGGTGCGAGCGCGTATCGTGAAGAAAACACTTCCAAGATGCGGCAGGTTATCGCATCGCGGCTTGCCGAATCAATCGGACCGATCCCGACGTTTTATTTGACGGTCGAAATCGAGATGGACAACGCGCTCGAATTTCGCAAGCAGATAAACCAGACGGTCAAAGATGACGAAAAAGTTTCGGTCAACGACGTGATCGTGAAAGTTGCGGCGAAGGCTTTGACGAAACACGCCTGGGTTAATTCTTCCTATCAGGACAAAATCGTGCGCTTTTACGAAGACGCGGATATTGGCGTGGCGGTCGCGGTCGAAGACGGTTTGATCACGCCGGTCGTGCGCGGCGCGAATCGCAAAGGCATCACGGAAATCTCGAAGGAAATCAAGGAAATGGCGGGACGAGCGCGTGAGAAAAAACTTCAGCCCGAAGAATACACCGGCGCGACGTTTTCGATTTCCAACCTCGGAATGTTCGGCATTAAAGAGTTCACGGCAATCATCAATCCGCCTGAAGCCGCCATCATCGCCGTCGGCGCGTCAACTCCAACGCCGGTCGTCCGCAACGGTGAAATCGTCGTCAAAAACATTATGAACGTCACGATGTCGTGCGATCACCGAGCGATTGACGGCGCGACCGGCGCGAAGTTTTTGCAGACGTTTAAGCAAATGCTGGAAAATCCGATTCTGATGCTGATGTAGATGGATTTTGAAATTCTCGGAAACATCTCCGACATCGAGATTATTGCTGTCGGCAGTAAGATTCGCATTCTGCCTTTTCTGCAACAGGAATTCGGCAGAGGACGCTGGCGAAAGTTGAAAGGAAACGCACAAATAAAACTGAGCAGCGGCGAGATTCGATTCGCGGAAATCCATTGGTTTGAAGCGCACGGCATCGGCAAAAAATTCTTGCGTATCAAGCAGTATCTTGATTAAATATCTTTATGGAAACGCCCGACAAGTTTGCAGTTTGCATTCACGCCGCCGAAAACGCGCTTTTGACGACGCGCAAAATTTATCAGGTTTTACCCGACGAAAAAGCGGAACGCTCCGACTACGTTCGTATTATTGACGACGAGGGCGAAGATTATCTTTACCCGAAAAGTTATTTCGTGTTTGTTCCCGTTTCGCAGGAAATCGAAAAGGTGTTTCTTCAAACAGTTTGACGGCGCAGACTTTTTGCGAACATTCAAACAAATGCCTGAAAATCCGGTCTTGACGTAGTAAGATCGGCGCAATCAAAAAGAAAAGGCTGAAAGTTTTCAGCCTTTTTTTTATTTGAAAGTGTAGATTAATACTCCATTCACTCTGACCGGCTTGCCGTCAACTTTCATTTCTTTGAACCTGGCTTCCTTTGCCAGCGCGACGGCTTTTTCTAATAACAACGGATGACCGGAGACGGCTTTGGCGGTTTGGACTTTGCCGTTTTCGTCAACGAAGACGGCGATTTTGACTTCGCCTTTGATGCCGGAAGCGATTGTCAGAGGGCTGACGGCTTTTTCGTTGAGACGGTCGTCGGTGATGGTTTTCGGTTCGGCTGACGGGTCAATCGGTGTCGCGGCGATTCGCACGCCTCTGATTCGGTCTGCGCTGTCAACGAAAACGTCGTTGCGTTTGCTGATTCGCAGTTCTTCGTAACCTTGTCCCCAACCGCCGCCTTTGACGACGCGGCGGTCGGCATCGCCTAAAACAGTATTTGCCGCCGCGTCATCGCCCGCTTTCGTGAAATCCACGCGATAGACATCTTCGCAGAATTCCCAGACGTTGCCGCTCATATCGTATAATCCGAAGGCGTTCGGCAGATAAGAGCCGACTTTGGCGGGCAAAAATTGGGTGTAATGCGCGTAATACTGCCAGTTTTTTCGGTCCGGGTCGTCGCCCCAATAGTATTTGGTCGTCGCCATTGCCCGCGCCGCGTATTCCCATTCGGCTTCCGAAGGCAGGCGGTAACGATAGCCGTCATTTTTCTCGTTCAGCTTTTTGATAAAGGCTTGCGCGTCTTTCCAGGTGATCGTTTCAACCGGGCAATCGCCGCCGCAATCCTGAAACTCGCTCGGATTTTTGCCCATTACGAGTTTCCATTGCGCCTGCGTAACTTCGTATTTGCCGAGATAAAATTCGTTTTTAACTTTGACGATGCGCGGCAGAATTCCTTCTCTGGTCGCCATTCCGCCCGCCGAATTGACTTCGTTTTTGTCCAAGCCCATCGTGAATTCGCCCGCCGGAATCAGGACGAATTCCATCCCAATCGAGTTTTTGACTTCGACGGGTTTGTCCATTTTCAAATCCTTCTGAATCATCGGATACATCGGCATCTGATTTTGGCGGACGGCTTCGATCAGGGCGTTGTTCGCGCCCCACGCGCGGAGTTTCTTTTCGTTTTCGGCGGTCAGCCAGAAGGTGATTTTGCGCGTTTTCACGCCTTCGATTAAAAGCGCGTTCTTGTTGGCGGCGGTCGTCTTGGTCGAGCGCAGAGCCTTTTCGACGACGCTCAGATTAAGCGGTCTTTTTTCCTCTTCGTCCTGCGCCGAAACATTTACGGCGATGAAAGACGCGCTCAAAATCAGGATTAAAATTAACTGCAAATTCGTTTTTCCCATTCTTTCCATCTTAACGCTCCAAAATAATAATTCGCGTAATCGTCAATTTATCAAATCGTCCAAATCAACCTTCTTTTTCGGCGGCTGATTTTTCTTCGGCGCGTCTTTTTTCGGCGCGATTTCCGTTTTGGTCGGCGCGATTTTTTTGTCGGTTGGAGGTTTTTCCTGATTTACTTTTTCGATTGTTTTTTCGATTACCGGCGGCGCATTATTAACGGCGGAATTAACGCCGACGCTGTTGGCGTTGCCGTTGACATTCGTTTCCGCGACTGCCGTTTGATTGGCGGGAGAATTATTTTGATTGACGTTCGTGTCGGCGGAAGAACGCGACAGCGTGAAAATGCCGATTATGCCTGCCAGGATTGCGATTATTCCTAAGCCGATAAAGGCGAAAGTTTTTTTATTTCCCTGAGTGCGCCCGATTGCGGAAGCGGTCAAGTCCTTGGTCATCGGCTGTGTTTCGAGCAGATGAATCTGCGATGCGTCGGCGTTCGTCTCTTCTTTTTGGATTATTGTCGGGACGGAATCCGCCGAATCGGTATGCTGTGAATACAACGCCCGCATTAAGGCTTCGCGCATTTCCTTGGCGGTCGTGTATCGGTCGGAAATATCTTTTGCCAGAGCTTTTTTGACGACGCGATGGAAACTATACGGTATCTCGGCGGGCAGCGAGCGCGGTTCTTTCGTAACGATTTCGTAAATCAAACCGGGAATCGTGTCGGAAGCGTAAGGCGTTTTGCCGCTCAACATTTCAAACAGCATCACGCCCGCCGACCAAATATCTATCTGCGGCGCGGGCTTGATGCGCTCGAACGATTCGGGCGACATATAAAGCGGCGAACCGGCAGTGTTCGTCCCCGAAGAAATTTCCAGCGAAGTGTTTTCGACGATTCTCGACACGCCGAAATCCGCGATGCAGGGAACGTCGCCCTTCAACAAAACATTTTCCGGCTTCAAATCGCGGTGAATAATGTTTTGCGCGTGCAGATGCGTCAGCCCGTCGAGAATGCCGCCCATTATTTCGACGGCTTTTTCCAGACTTTCCATTTTCCCGTCGTGCGTCCGCAGCCATTGGCGCAAGGAGCCGTTGTTGGCGTATTCGCTGACGATGACGAACAGGTTGTCGTAGATAAATCCGTCCTGCACCGAGACGATGTTTTTATGTCCGCTCGCGTCAATCCAGGTATTGATTTCACGTTTGACGGTCGCGTAATCGGAGATTCCGGCGGCGTTGCCGGAGATGAATTTCAACGCGAAGGGAACTTTCTTGTCGGCGATCTCGATTTTCTTTTCCGCCAGCCAAACTTCGCCGAAACTTCCTTTGCCGAGGAAAGTTTTCAGCGTGTAATCTTTAATTTCCAAGCCTTCATTTAACATAATTCGATTTCGTTATTGACGTTTGGAACGGGCGAATTTTGCAAAAAGGAGCGCGGACGGCTCGTCCGCCGGTCGAATGATTATCGGTTGACCGGCGGACGAGCCGTCCGCGCTCCCAAAAATCAGCCGATGGTTACGGTGTACATCGGCGACCAGTTTCCGACGCGGCTGTTTTTCAAAATATACACGCCGCGCAGTTCGATTTTCTGCGGCAGCGTGATTCCCGGCGGCGTGAACGTGATGACGGTTTCGGTTGATTTGTCCGCCAACTGCCAGAGCGTTTCGCCGTCTTTGCGCCAATGCAGTTCCAGACCGCTGAAATTTTCCCTGACGTACGCTGCCGAAACCGCGTTGTTGACATCCACCGACACTTTTAATTCCGGCACAGCATCGTTGATGTCGCCGTCCGATTCGATTGGCGCGACGATCATCAGATTTTCGCCGTCGGCGACCGTGTAAGCGGCATTTGCCTTAAAAAACCGCATCATTTCGCGGAACTCGTCAATCAAACCGATAAACGCGCCGTTCGTCGTCAAAACCGTCGCAAAGATCGGCGGCGCAGTCGCGGGCGCGCCCTTCGGTTCGCCGTACAAAAGATTCTCGAACCACTCGTTCATATCCTTCATCGTCGCCCGACTCTGCACCACGCCCATATAACCGGCGATAAAAGTCGCGCAAATCACCTGCACCCGTTCAACCCACGCCGTCGTCAACCCGTAAGGCACTTTATAATCAGCGATTTTTCCCTGAACATTAGTGAACATCACGTTCAACTCCGGCAGAGTTTTCTTCAACCAGTCTTTTCTCGATACCATCTTTAAATTTCTCCTGTTATTTTTATTTCTCTTTTTATTTATAAGAGCCGTGTCCGAGTGTGAAAGGCGGAGAAACTTTGTGATAAAAGAGTTTTTCGCGCTTTTCAGATAGAATAAATGCGCCCTGCTTGAAGTATTATTTGCCCCGGTTCAAATTTCCGACACCCGATTTGAAGTTTCCGATGCCCGAATTAAAGATGTTGAAGCCCGAAACTCCGTCAACTATTCCCGAAACGACACGGACGAACCCCGAAACCGCGTCAGACATTCCCGAAACTCCGCCAGACATTCCCGAAACCGCCTGGACGAAGCCCGAAACCTTGCCAGACATTCCCGAAACCGCGTCAGACATTCCCGAAACTTCGTCAGACATTCCCGAAACTCCGTACCGGGAATGTCTGACGGAGTTTCGGGAACAGCAAAAACAGTTTCGGGCGGCGAAATCATCAACAACGACGGCGTTTTAAGGTTTTTCGCTCAATTCCTGATATTTAGCGCGGTCATTGGCGGCTTTTTCCGCTTTACCTAAGGTTTCGTAAATAATGGCGCGATTGTAGTAAGCATCGGCATTTGCCGGATTTAGTTTAATAGCTTTGCTGTAATCTTTGATTGCTTGAGAATAATTGCCCCAATCATCGTACGTCAATCCGCGATTGAAATAGTTTATGTCGCACGTCGGCTCCATCCTGATTGCTTTCGTATAGTCTGCAATAGCTTTGCTGAATTCATTCAATCTGGCATACGCAATGCCGCGCTGCGTATAAGCGTCCGGGTCGTTCGGATTTAATTTAATGGCTTCTGTAAAATCTTTAATCGCTTGATAAAAATCGCCTTGATCTTTATATAAATCTGCCCGATTGTAATATGCTTCGGGATATTGCGGATTCAATTCTATCGCTTTGTCATAATCTGCCAACGCCTGAACCGGAGCGTTAATTTGCTCATAACCAAATGCTCGATTGAAATAAAAAGTCTCGTCGGACGGATTCAGGGTAATTGCCGTCGTAAAATCTTCGATGGCGCGTTGGTGATTGCCTTTATTCGTGTAAGCTATTCCGCGATTGTTATAGGTATCGGTATCGTTCGCATCAATTTCTAACGCTTTATCATAATCCTTGATAGCCTGCTCATTATTTTCCGAATTAAGATAGGCATCGCCGCGAGTGCAGTAAGCGATTTGCCGAGTCGAATCAATCTCGATAGCGCGAGTTAAATCTTTGACTGCCGCCGCGTAATCTTTAAGCTCCGAAAAGTAATATCCTCTGTCGTAAAAATCATCGTAATCAACCGAACCGGCGTTTATTGACTGCGTACGTTCAGCAATCAGACATTTGTAATCATTGTCGGCGCAAGTTGGTGTTTGGTCATTATCGCTTTGCCCAAAGCCGATCAATGAGACGGTCAGCAGCAATGACGATATTAAGATTATTTTTTGAAAAAATCGGTTCGAGTATTGTTGAAACATAAATTTTGTTCGGTGTGTTGGAATAATAAACCATAAACCGCCGTTTGCAAAGACTTTTTTTCGCCCG
This sequence comes from uncultured Pyrinomonadaceae bacterium, assembly GCA_964244835.1. Classification (GTDB taxonomy): domain Bacteria; phylum Acidobacteriota; class Blastocatellia; order Pyrinomonadales; family Pyrinomonadaceae. Next base: position 81,582 of record CAXTKJ010000012.1, on the reverse strand, counting down.
CCGTGCAACTGTCAAAGCCGGTTTCGATTTGGTAGCATCTAGCTTTATTTTATGACGGAAGAAATCGGATTGAAAGTCGGAGCGCGGACGGCTCGTCCGCCAGCCGAAGTATATCCGGCTGGCGGACGAGCCGTCCGCGCTCCATTGCTTTTCAAGATTTATTAACCCGAAACGGGATTATTTTATGACGGAAGAAATCACAGCCGAATCGAATGACGGGTATGCGCCGCACGTCGCGCTTTTGATGGTGCAGATGTTTTTCGGGTGTGCGCCGATTTTGGGAAAATACGCGCTCGTGGTGTTTCCGCCGCTGGCGATTGTCGGGTTTCGCGTGGCGGGCGCGGCGTTGGCGTTCGGGCTTTTGCAGTGGTTCGGCGGCGGGTTTAAGTTGGATAAACGCAGGCATTATTTATATTTCGCGCTGTTCGCCTGCGTCGGCGTGGTTTTCAATCAACTGCTTTTTTTCAAAGGCTTGTCGCTGACGACGGCGACGAATACTTCACTGCTCGCGGTGATGATTCCGGTGTTTGCGATTCTCGTCAGCGTCATCATCGGCAACGATAAATTGACCGTTTTGAAAGTCGCGGGAACGATTCTGGCGGGCGGCGGCGTGGTTTATCTGATTGATCCGGCGAACGCGAGCTTTTCGTCGGCGACGACGCAGGGCGATATTCTGGTGCTGCTCAACAGTATGTCGTATGCAACGTATGTCGCCGTTTCCAAAAAATTGATTACGCATTACGGCGCGCTGAAATCAATCGCGTGGCTGTTTCTGTTCGCCTCAATCGCCAACGTGCCAATCGGTTTATACTCGCTTTCGACCGTCGAACTTTCGCAAATCGGCGCGGGCGCGTGGCTCGCGCTGGCGGCAATCGTCGTTTTCCCGACGATTATGGCGTATTACTGGAACGCCTGGGCGTTGGCGCGGGTCGAACCGTCGGTCGTCGCGGTTTATATTTATTTACAGCCGCTGATCGGCACGATTCTGGCGATTTTCATTTTAGGCGAAGCGTGGAAACCGCGAATCTTTACCGCGATGGCGTTGATCTTTGCGGGCGTTTTTATGGTAACGCGGAAACGCAAGCGCGAGGTTATCTCGAAACTTTAAGTCAGAACCGTCTGCGGTAGCGGACGGTTTTAGTTGAAAATCAGAACTCGATTGGTAAAACAAACCGTCCGCTACCGCAGACGGTTCTGACAAATCTTTCCGCTGATAATCGTCAACTCTACGTTTCCATCTTTATCTAAAGCGACTAAATCAGCGCGTTTGCCGATCTCGATTGTGCCGTGTGAATTTTCAATACCCAAAAGTTTTGCCGGATTTGCGCTCGCCATTTTCGAGATGTCCGCGTCGGAAAATCCGAGCATTCGCATTTGTTTGACGGCATCGAGCATCGTGATGACGCTGCCCGCGATGCTGCCGCGTTCGTTCCGCGTTTTACCTTCACGGACGGAAACTTTTTCGCCCCAAAGCTGAAAATCACCGTCGCCCAAACCCGTCGGCGCGACCGAATCGGAAATCAGCGAAACGCTTTCGACACCCTTGCTTTCCACGCCGAACTTCAAAACACGCGGCGCGACGTGAACGCCGTCGGCGATAATGTCGAACGTCGTCTCGTCCTTCGTCAAAGCCCAGCCGACGACACCCGTTTCGCGGTGATGAAGTCCGGTCATCGCATTAAAAAAATGCGTCAAATGTCTCGCGCCCGCGTCGAACGCCGCGTCCAAAGTCTCGACATCAGCCCGCGTATGCCCGATGGAAACGATCCAATTTTGTTTTTTTAGCTCTCTAATTAATTCAATCCCGTTCTCGACTTCCGGCGCGAGCGTCGTCAAATGAACGCCGCGTTTTAATTTCGGCAAATCACTCACTTCATCACCATTGCGGAAAGTTTTGAAAAACTGCGGACGCAATGCCCCGCACATTTTTTCGTTAGCGAAAACGCCTTCGTAATGCACGCCGACAATCTGCGCGATTGCCTCGTCGTCCTGCGTCTCCATCACCTCGTCCATCGCCGCGATAACCTTCCGATAAACCTCATCCGAATCGGGAACGAAAGTCGGCAGCCAAGCCGTTACGCCTGCGCTCGCTAAAAATTTCCCGACCTTCCGCAAATCATCCGCCGTCGCTGTGTTGACATCAACGCCGACTGCGCCGTGATTGTGTATGTCTATAAATCCGTTGAAAAGCGTAGTGCCGGATAAATCAATTTCTTCATCAACTGTTGATTGTTTAGCTTCCGATGAAAACTCTTGAATTTTTCCGTTTTCAATAAAAATGTTTAGAGTTTTAACCGTTTGGTCGGGCAAAATTGCGGCGGCGTTTTTTAGCAAAAGTGATTTCATAAAATTCAGTTTAGCAAAAAAATGCTCACGCCTTTTGTTAAAGACGTGAGCGAATAATTTCCAAACTGCGAAAATTTAGAAGTTAAATTTCGCTGCCAACTGTGCCGTTCGCGGATCGCGGACGCTGCCGATGGCTCCGAAGACTCCGGCACCGGCGGTGATGTTCAAACTGGTGAAACCTCTGAAGCTGGTCGTGTTGAAAACATTGAACAATTCACCGCGCAGCTGCAAACGGAATCTTTCCGAGAAACGAATGTTTTTCGACAGCGTGAAATCAACGCGGCTGGTTGACGGACCGAAAATTATTCCGCGTCCCGCATTGCCGGGGACGTTTGCATAACTGGTCAGATCGGTGTTACCCGGATTTGCCTGAAAACAATTTACGTTGAAAAATGCCTGCGGCGTATTCGGCGCACCATCGTTCGGATTGCAAAGCAAATTCGGTCGGGCAGTCGGGTTTGCATTGATAATTCCCGTGCCGCCCGGATCGAAGTTCGACGTTGTTGCCGTAAAAGGCAGTCCCGTGTTATAGACGATAATTCCCGATGCCTGCCAACCGCCCAAAACTTTGCCGATGAAATCGTTTTGTTTGTCGAAAAACGGAATTTCATAAACATAGTTGAAGGTAAAAATATGACGACGGTCGAGTGCGGCACGGGAAATTTCGGCTTTCGAATCGTAAGTATTCTGCGGTGCCGTCGTGCGGTCGTTCTGGCTGTCGGTTAAGTTTTTCGAGAATGTGTAGGACAGATTGAACTGTGAAGCACCGCTGAAACGACGCTGCGCGGAAACCTGCAAACTGTGATAGTTCGAGTTGTAGCGCGGTTGAACGATGGCAATCGAACGGTAGCCGCGATACGGGCGAAGCTGATCGAGAATCAGAATATCCGTTGACTGCGCCGTCGTCGGTGTCGTTTGATTGGCGTTCGGGTTGTTCGGAACGATTACCGTATTGCTGCCGGCGTTTCGGAAAACATAACCCGGAGTCTGACAACGCACCGTCTGGTTATAAGCATTGATGCAGTTTGAATTCAACGCCAAACCGACCGGAATGCTGTTCAGTTCGGTCAAGCCGATTAAATGCGTTCCTTTCGAGCCGTAATAGCCGACCGTCACAATCGTTTTACTGTCTAACTGACGCTGAAGGTCTAATGACCAGTGCTGCATATACGGCGTTTTAAAATCGGTCTGAATCGCCCGCAGACTCTGCGTGGCAGGTGCGCCGGAAAGCGAACCGCCCGGATTATCGAGTCTCGAATTCGAGCCGATAGTAGTTTCCTGATACGGCGGATTGAGTCCGATATTTTGGAGCAAAGGACCGTTTAAGACTTGTTCGTGATAAATTCCGTAACCTGAGCGAATCGAAGTCGTGCCGGTGCCGAACGGGTCGAAAGCGAAACCCACACGCGGCGCGAAATTTCTTTTCTTCGCGTCATAAACGAACTTGCCGTAGGGCGAAGCCGTCGGTCGGCAGTTGAACGAAGCCGGTCCGTTCGTGAAATTCTGGGCGTTGGCGATCAAGCCGTTACAGTTGTTGCCTGTTCCGGCAACGCGCGTTCCCAATCCGGTAACGGTCGGAGCCTGCGCCGGGTCAAAAAGTTCCGGGGCGAAATTGGTCAAACGTCCGTTTTTATCCCAAGGCGATCCGAAGAATGAATATCGAACACCGTAATAAAGCGTCAAGTTGCGGCGGGCGCGCCATTCATCCTGCGCGTAGGCTTCAAACGCTTTCTGACGCAGATCAGCCGTGTAGTCGAATTTGGCTTGGGTGAAGCCATTGGTGAAGACATTGCCGACTAAGAAATTAGCCCATCTTTGCAGATTTTGATTGAGCGTGGAATTTGTTACACCGGAAGCTACCGTATTGTTGAAAGCATTGAAAATACCTTCATTATTTCCGGCAAGCGCGTTTTCATTTTTGCGATAAAGCGAATAAACCGCGCCGAATTTCGTGGTATGACTGCCGAAGATTTGCGTTACACTCGCATTGTAATTGCTTTTGTTCGAGAAGTTGTCATACGGACCGAAACTTCCTAAACCCGTGAAACCGTTGCCGGTCAGAGTCGGAACGCGGTCTCTCTGATTTTGGTAAGGCAGCGTAACCGGAATGTTCGAATTCGTCAACGCCAGCAGTCCGACGTTCTGACTCAAAATCGCGCCGTAGGAATAAGTATAGCGAAGCTCCAGAATCGTCTGCGGCGTGAACGAATAAGTTCCCTGAAACGTATGCGTTCTACCCGGCGAATTGGTAACGGTGTTGGAAACTCCGGGCAAACCCGTTCCGCTGGCAAACAGCGCGTTGCCTTCTTCCGACGGAATATCGTCGTTTTGGAAGCGGTAATAAACCGCGAACCTATCGGAAAACGAATGATCTATTTTTAAGATTTCCTGACGAAAATCGAATTTGTTAGCCAGCGAAAAACTTGCTCCATACGGATTAGCTGTCGTCGGCGTATTCGGATTGGGGATTTTACTATAAATATCCCGAATGTAAGCAGCCGCGACCGGGTTAATCAGCGCAGAATTAATCGGCGTTCCGGCAGTTAATCTGAACGGACTGCCGACCGCACAGGTTTCGGCGGCGTTGTTATTCCGGTTGATACAAACGTCAATCGGGAAAATACCGGCTTTCAAATTTGCATCGGGAACGGTTACAGCGTTCGGCGCGGCAAAACGATTATCTTTCCTCAACTCTTCCGAAAAGAAGAAAAAGGTTCTTTCGTATCTTTTGAAAATCGGACCGCCTTCGCCAAAGTTGAGAAAGTAGATCGGACCGCCGATTGTTCCGCCAAAGTTGTTGTAGTTAAAAGGTGCGCGAATAGCGTCGCCCTCTGAGTTTCTTCCGAACTGCGGAACCGTCTGCGAATTAGCCAGAAAATTATTAGCGTTCAATTTTTCATCGCGGTAAAATTCAAAAACGCTGCCTCTGAATTTCGACGTGCCGCTGCGGGTGATGACGTTGACCTGTCCGCCGCCGCTTCTGCCGGATTCCGCCGGATAAAGCGAACGCAGAACGCGAAATTCGCCGATTGAATCAACGCTCGGATAAGCCTGAATCGTTAAGTTCGAGCCGCGGTCGGTAATGTCCGCGCCGTCAACCGTAAAAGTATTCTGACTGGAACGCGCACCGTTGACGGCGAGATTGACCGTGTTTGCCTGTCCTTCCGGGTTGGTTGTTCCGACATAAACCTGATCGGAAAGATCGGACGAAACGCCGGGAGCGAGTGCCACCAACTGCGTGAAGTTTCGATTATTGATCGAAAGCTCACGAACCTGGTCGCCGCTGATGATCGTGCCGCTCGCCGCCGACTGCAAATCAACCGCCAGTTGATCGGCTTCGACCGTTACGGTTTCGTTGATATTGCCCGTTTCGAGGGTAACTTCAACCGTTCGCCGTTGACCGAGATCGAGTTTGATGTCGGTTTGCACGGCTTTTTTGAAATTCGCGGCTTCGACGGTTACTTGATAAACGCCGCTTTGTAAATTGGGGGCGGAGAATTCTCCGTCGTCGTTTGCCGTTATGTTGCGGACGACGATATTGTTTTTGCTCGGATCGGTAATGGTAACGGCTGCGCCGGGAACGACTGCGCCGGAAGCGTCGCGCACCGTTCCGACGATGGTTCCGGTAACTTCCTGCGCCGTCGCCGCGCTGCCAACGCCTAACACGAAGGCTAATGCGACGAACATCGCCAGCATCGTTTGTCTAAAATTACTGTTCATTGGTTTTCCTCAAGTTTCAAAAATTAAAAAATCAAAATGGCAAGCTATAAGAAAAATTTAGATTTTTGGACAAAAGTTCAAAAATCCGTTATGGCTGATTTCACAAAAATCTGCGTCAAAGTTCGTAAAATCAAACAAATCAAGGTTGTAACAAAAATTTAATATTGCAGGAATCGGTTATAGCTTGAAACCGTTTATTTATAAAGCAAAAATAATGCCCGACGTTTTTTGAATTCTTCGAGCGAAGGCTGCCACGATTTTTCGATTTCTTCGGGCGTGTTTCCGGCTTTTACTTTCTCCAAGATTTCAGCGTTGACGAGCAGGCGCGAATACTTTTCGACCTGCCAATCGTTCGGGTAAAGTTTCCGCAGCGCGGCGGCGATTTCAAAGCCGGTTTTGACCGATTCAAAACTGTTGCGGTCGGTGATAATGATGTTGATTCCGCCCAAGTTTTCGTCTTTGAAAACCGAAGCGTTCGGTTTGAATTTGATCGGCACGAAACGCACGCCTTTTAAGTTTCTCTCGTTGAGATATTTGGCTAAATTTCGCCCGTCAATATACGGCGCACCGACGACTTCAAACGGTGTATCGGTTCCGCGTCCTACGCTGACGTTGGTGGTTTCGAGCAATCCGATTCCGGGATAGAGCGTGGCTTCGGTCAACGAGCGCATATTCGGCGATGGATTTACCCAAGTTTGGTTCGTTTCGTCGAACCACAAATCGCGTGTCCAATTTTCCATCTTGATAACCTTCACGTCCGCGCCGATTTTGCGTTCGGTGTTCATCATCATTCCGAGTTCGCCGATGGTCAAACCGTAGCGCACGGGAATCGTGTGCGCGGCGATGAAATTGAGTTTGTCTTCGTCGGCGAGCGAACCTTCGACGATCAAACCGTTAATCGGATTCGGGCGGTCGAGAATATAGACTGGTTTGCCCGCTTTCGCCGCTTCTTCCAAAACATTTTTCAACGTCGCCGTATAGGTGTAAAATCTCGCGCCGACATCTTGAATGTCGTAAACAATCGCGTCCAAATCTTTTAAGTTTTCCTGTTTCGGTCGGCGCGTCTCGCCGTAGAGCGAATAAACGGGCAATCCGGTTTTTGAATCAACTGAATCCTTAATTCCTTCTTCGTCGAGTTCGCCGCGAATGCCGTGTTCGGGCGCGAACAGCGCGACGAGTTTGACGTTCGGCGCGTTCTTCAAAACGTCTATTGTTGCCGCGCCCGACAAATCTTTTCCCGTGTGATTGGTCACTAAACCGACTCGCAAATTATTTAACTCCTTGAAACCGTTTTTTTCCAAAACGTCAATGCCGTTTAAGACGTTGACGTTTTGCGGTTTGTTGTTGGAAAAGACGATTCTCGGCGCATTAGCCGCCACGACTCGATTTCTGAATTCCGGGATTTGCGCGGAGATTTGTGAGGAATAAATATCTTCCGCCAAACGAATCGCTTCGACGGGCGTGTCTTCGATTGCCGAAGCCGCGATGGTGGCGATTTTGGCGCGAAGCGGCGTTACGTCGCCTTTGCCGTCCGGGTGAACGCGGTTTGACATAAAGACGACGAAGGTTTGTGAAACGCGGTCAATCCAAACGGAAGTTCCCGTAAATCCGGTGTGTCCGAACGAGCCGAGCGGGAAAAGCTCGCCGCGATTCGACGAAAAGCTCGTGTTCATATCCCAACCGAGTCCGCGCGTCGCGCCGTCTTCGGAAACGACAATCGGCGCGGTCATTCGGGCGACGGTGTTTGCCGACAAAACGCGCTTGCCGTCCAAAATTCCGCCGTTCAAAAGCATCTGGCAATATCTCGCTAAATCGTCGCCGGTCGAAAAAAGTCCGGCGTGTCCGGCAACTCCGCCCATTCGGAATGATGTCGGATCGTGAACTTGTCCGCGCAAAATTTGATTGCCTGTTTTATCATCGCCTTCAAATTTTGAGCCGAGATAACTATTTTGTCCTTTGATATTTTCGGTTGGCGCAATATGAGGAATTAAATCTTCTTCTTTTACAAGTAATTCAACACTCTTTTTTGGTTTGGTTATATCATTGTCAATAAAAAATGTATTTCTTAAATTCAACTCGCTGAATATGAGTCTATCTGCAAAGTAATCTTCTTTATAATCCTTATCGCCACCGTGAAATCCGATGTCTCCGGCAACATCCCAAAAGCGATTGACAATCTCGCCAAGCACAATAAAATTTATGTCCGAATAAACAAATTTCGTTCCCGAAGGCTGGCGCAGTTTTTCTTTGTAAAGTGCGTTCAGCATTCCGTCGCGTCCCGTCCATTTTTCGCGCAGATCGAAATCGGGCGCGTAGCCGGAAACGTGCGTTAATAATTGTTGAATCGTAACTTTTTTGGCGTTCTCGTCCGCGATTTCGGGAAAGAATTTGCCGATGGTGTCGTTTAAGCGCAGTTTTCCCTGTTCGACCAAAATCATCACGCTCGTCGCCGTCGCCACCGGTTTGGTCAACGACGCGACATCGAAAATCGTGTCAACCGTCATTTTCTCAACCGTCGGCACAAGCGCGCGATTGCCGAACGCTTTGCGGTAAACGATTTTCCCTTTGTGTCCGATGACGACGACCGCGCCGGGAAGTTTTTTGTCGGCGATGTCCTTTTCCACCAGCGCGTCAATTTGATTCAGCTTTTCCGCCGACATTCCAACCGTCTGCGGCGCGGCAACCGGCAAACCCTGCGCGTTTGCCAAGGCAAAAGGCAAAAGGCAAAAGGCAAAAAACATCGCTGCAAAGACGCAGAGGCGTATAGATTGCCGACCATTTGTAATTCGTAATTTGTAATTCGTAATTCTTATTCGATTCATTTTCCCGCTTTTAATTCCTTTTCGCGTTCCTTAAAACTGTCTTTGCAAAGTTCGACAAATTCTTTGGCAATCGGCGAAAAATAGCCGCCGCGTAGTTTGGCTAAACCCAAATCCCATTTGATTTCCGCGCCTTCGATGAGCCACGAAACTAATTTTTTCTCGCGTACTTCTTTGGCGATGCGTTTCGCGCCCGCCATTCCGACACCCATTTTGTTTTCGACCATTTTGTTGATCGCTTCCTGTCGTGAAAGTTCCATCACGACGTTTGGACGGACGTTTGCCGCCGCGAAAAAATCGTCAATCATTCGTCTGGTGTTGCCGCCGGTTTCGCCTAAAATCAGCGATTCACCCGCGAGCTGCGCCGCGCTGATGTATTTTTCTTTTGCTAATGGATGTTGCGGGCTGGCGATGGCGACGATTTCGTCGCTGAATAATAAATCGGTCTGCACGTTCGACGTTTCGACGGGCAGGGAAACGAACGCGACATCAATTTCGCCGTGCATAATTTTATCAACCAACGCGCTGCTCGTGCCGGAAGCGACGGTAATTTGCGCGTTCGGAAATTTATCTTTAAGGTGTTCCAGAATCGTCGGCAGCTGCGTCGTCGCAAAGGTCGCCGAAGCGGCTCCGATTCGCAGTCGTCCGTGTTCCGCGCCCGCAATTTCCGCGATTTCGGCAAGCGCGGCGGAATGTTCGCGGATGATTTTGCGGGCGCGATTAATCAGCATTTCCCCCGCTTCGGTCAGAATCACGCGGCGCGGTGTGCGCGTGAACAGCGGCAGCCCGACCGATTCTTCCAACTGGCGAATCTGCATCGAAATCGCCGCCTGCGTGATGTTGACGTGCCTTGCTCCGGCGGTAAAAGTTTTCGCTTCGGCAATCGCCAGAAACGCTTTCAGTTGTCTGATTTCCATAGCGGTTCAAATTTTAAAAGGGGTTTTAGGAAAATGTTTTTAGGATTATAAAACATTTTCCGGCAATTACAAATGCTTATCGCTCGCATAAAATCTTTTAGATTTGATTATATGTCGGGTTTGGCTAAAAATTGGAAGAGGATTTCAAATAGAAATTTTTTGCTAAAAGATGCCGAGCCGAACACTCAAAAATAAACGCCGACCGATTTTTCAAAATATCTATCTGGGCATTGACGGCGGCGGCACCAAAACGCACGCCGTTCTTTTTGACGAGCAGCGAAACGTCGTTGGCGAAGGTTTTGCGGGAGCATCGAACCCTTTGCGCGTCGGGGTCGAACCGGCGGTCAACAATATCTTTCAGGCGGTTACGGCGGCGACCGAAACCGCCGATAAAAGTCGCGGCGATATTGTCGCGGCGGTTTTCGGTTTAGCCGGTGTGCGGCGCGTGGATTTGCGCCAGCGCGTCCGCGAGCGTTTGGCGCAGAAACTCGGAATCAAAACGGTCGAGGTCATAACCGATGCGGAAATCGCTCTGTTCGGCACGACTCTGGGAAAAGCGGGCGTGGTCGTTATCGCCGGAACGGGTTCGATTTGTCTGGGCAAAAACGAGTTCGGTGAGACGGCAATCGCGGGCGGTTGGGGACCGCTCGCCGGAGACGAAGGCGGCGGCGCGGGCATTGCGCGGCGCGGTTTGCAAGCCATCGCCAAGGCTTCGGACGGGCGCGGCGAATTGACGAAATTGAGCGAAGCCGGAACGATTTATTTTCGCGCCGCCACGCCGGAAAATCTTTTGACCGCGATTTATTCGC
>CAXTKJ010000012.1:56743-70961 GCA_964244835.1 uncultured Pyrinomonadaceae bacterium | reverse complement strand
GGATTTGCCAAATCGGTCGTCGAAGCGGCACAGGCGAAAGATAAAGTCGCGCTGGAAATTTTAGAAGAAGCGGGCATCGAACTCGGCACGGCGGTCAACGCCGTCGTGGCTAAATTGAAACTTAACCGCAAGAAAATTCCCGTCGGAACGGTCGGCAGTATTTTTCGGGCAGGCGAACTGCTGACCGATTCATTACTCGAAACTGTTCACAAGGTCGCGCCGAAGGCTTTTCTGGCACAACCCGTTTTGCAACCTGCGAGTGCGGCGGCGCAGATGGCTTTTGAACTTTTCCACAAATAGAAAAAGCCGGACGATTTTCAAAATCGTCCGGCTTTTTTGTCTGAATATAAATTTTAATTCACGCCTTCGTTAAATTTCGGCAGGGAAATCGAGCGGTTTAATTGAATGCCGAATTCCGTCCCTGATTTGACCTGTGCTTCTTCGCCTTTTGTCAGACGCTCGCCGGCAAGTCCCGCGCCCGCGCCGAGAATCGCGCCGATTAACGCGCCTTTGCCGCCGCCAATCGCGCCGCCGAGAACTGCGCCGCCCGCGCCGCCGCCGCCGATAAAGATCAGTTTGTCATTTTTTCTATCGTCGCCGGATGCCGTGCCTTCGTTATCGCTTTTCGCGCTTTTCGTGTCCAGATCAGTCAGTGAACCGTTGATGGCGCGGCGCGTTCCGTTTGGCAGTTTGACTTCGACGAAGGTCGCGCTGATCGAACCCGGATCGCCGCCTTTTTTCGCCGCCGTTACCGAATCAACCCGTCCGGTTACAACGCTGCCGGTCGGAATCACGACGACACCCGTATTTGAATAAACCGGCTCGGTGACGGTCGTCGTAAATCGGTCGCCGACTCTGGCGGTTTTTGAGGTAATCGTTTCATTCATCCGTACGCGAAATCTTTCGCCGGTTTCGACGGTATAAAGTTTGACCGTCGGACGCACGACCGTCGTCGTTTTTTTACGCACGGTCGCTTTACGAATCACCGGCTTGCGTTTCTGCGCCAAACCGTCAACCGTTCCGAAAACAAAAAATGCCGCTAACATCACCGCCACGAACTTAAAACTGAATAATTTTCTCATTGCTCCATCCATCCTTTTTAGTTTGATTTCTACTACAAAATCTTTTTTCGAAAGCCGGATTTTTGACGTTCGCAGACTTTTAATCGTTGTCTGAAATTATCGAAAATCAAGGTTTTAACGTGAATCAACATTAACATCTGAAGCGTGAAAACAAAAAAATAAAATTTGCGAAAAATTTATTTGAAACGAGAGTTTATTGAGAGTATATTCTAGCAACAATTCATTTTTGTTTTTCTTTTTCCGGCGTAACCCGCAGTCTCGACAGACTGCGGGTTACGTTGTTTAAGAGAGAAGTTTTAACAAGTTTTGGCAGCGCGTTTCTATGTTTATGAAACTTTCCCAACAAACATTTCTTCTTTTTGCCTTGAATTTTTTAGATGCCGTTCTGACAATTTACTGGGTTCGCAACGGGTTTGCCTCAGAAGGAAATCAACTGATGGCGGGTTTGCTCGACATCGGCTACGCGCCTTTTTTGATAGTTAAACTCGGCATCGGCGCGTTGGCGGCAATCGTTTTGTGGCATTGGGGAAATTTGCGCGTCGCCCGATATGGGCTAACGCTTGCGCTGGCTCTCTATATCAGTCTGATGGGAATTCATTTTGTTACCGGGCTTTCAGCGTTCGGATTTATTTCGGAAACTCTCATTAACGATTTTTCGAGATGGTCGCACGAGGCTTCGACGTTTTTCGGTTAGCCGGAAGTTTTACAATTCTTTACAAATTCTTTGTGTGCAAGCAGCGGCTATGGCTGAAACTTGCACACTTTTTTTTTCGTATTCAGAGACGCAACGCACTTTCAAAAGTTCGGCATCAAAGAATCACAATTTTAAGGTTTATTCAGTTTGGAAAGAGGAATTATGACGAAAAAAGCAGTTTATCAATTATCGGCAAGACAGATTTTATTTTTGGCTTTGGCTTCGGCGTTTATCGCGGTCGGAGTAACGGCTTGTCTGGTTAATTTCGGCAATAACTGGCAATTCCGCGACAGCGCAAACCCGGCGTTGGCGGAAAGTGCGCCGCCCGCCGGAATTACCGAACCGTCCGCCGTCAGCGACGAGCAGAACAGCATCGAGGTTTATAAAACGCTTTCACCGGGCGTGGCGTTTATCAAAACGAGTGAGAAGGTTTCCAACTTTTACGGTGAAGAATCCGAACAGGAAAGCGGCAACGGTTCGGGTTCGGTGATTGACGCGCAGGGACATATTTTGACGAATTTTCACGTTGTTGAAAATTCGTCAAAATTAACCGTCAGCTTTGGCGGCGATAAAGTTTATCCGGCGACGTTCGTCGGCGGCGACCCGGACACGGATTTAGCCGTTATCAAAATCGAACCGCCGAAGGAAGGTTTGACGGTCATCGCGCTCGGCGACTCAGACAGATTAAATGTCGGGCAGAAAGTTCTCGCCATCGGCAATCCGTTCGGGCTTGATCGAACTTTGACGACCGGCGTGATTTCCGGCTTGCAGCGTCCGATTCGCGCCCGCAACGACCGTCCGATTGAAGGCGCGATTCAGACCGATGCGTCAATCAATCCGGGAAATTCCGGCGGACCTCTGTTAGACAAATACGGCAAAATGATCGGCATCAACTCGCAGATTTTATCGCGTTCCGGCGGTTCCGTCGGAGTCGGGTTTGCGATTCCCGTGAATATTGCCAAGCGCGTCGTGCCGCAGCTTCTGCAATTTGGCGAAGTACGCCGCCCGAAACTCGGCGCAAATTTAATCAGCGTTTCGCAGCTTAGTGAACAGGGCTTGCGTCTGCCGGTCGAAAACGGATTGCTCGTTCGCAACGCTTTAGACGGCGGCGCAGCGAAAACCGCCGGTATTCGAGGCATTTCGCAGGGAACTGACGGCGGCATCGTGATCGGCGACATTGTTACCGCCGTTGACGGCGAGAAAATGGACAGTTTGGACGACCTTTATCGTTTCCTCGACAAAAAACAAATTGGCGATACGGTTCAGGTTCAGGTTTTCCGTGACAACAAAACGCAGACGATTCCCGTCAAACTGATTCCCGTGCCGCAAACCACGCAGCGTCCGGTGCGTCGAAATTAGTCTGAAAGCGATTATCGTAAAGGCGGCTGATGTTGATAAAATATCAGCCGCCTTTTCAATTTTTAAGACGAGTTTTTATATGGGAACACGAATCGAATTAAACGATTTCTACAACGACGGTTTCGGCTGGATTTGCAAATCGTGCGAACGCGAATCGGAAGCTGAAAAAAATACGGATGATAAAAAATCGCGGCTGATGAGCGAGGGTGAAGCCGAAAGCAAACAGCCGAGATTTTCAAATACCGCACTGGCGAAATGGGTTGATAAAACGAATCGCGCCCTGATGTGTCCGCGCTGCGGAATCGTCGAAGCGGTTGATAAATTTTAACCGCCGAACCGAAGAATTTTATGAAATGGTTTTATCGAATCGTTCTGACTTTAGGCATCGTCGGCGCAATCGGAATGCTGACGGTTTATCTCATCAACCGGCACGTTCAATCGCAAGCCGCCGGTAAAATATACACTTCGATTACGGAAATCAAAACGGAAGAACCGCCGCGTGTCGCCATCGTTCTCGGCGCAAAGGTCAGGGAAAACGCTGAGTTGACCGACGCGCTTTATGACCGCGTGATAACGGCGGTCGAACTTTACCGCGCCGGTCGCGTCAACAAAATTTTGATGAGCGGCGACAACCCGAACGCCGATTATGACGAACCGACAGCAATGAAGGCAACCGCCGTCAAACTCGGCGTTCCCGAAAACGACATCCGTCTTGATTTTGCAGGCAGGCGAACTTACGACACTTGTTTTCGCGCCAAGGAAATTTTCGGCGTTGAAAAAGCCATCGTCGTAACGCAGGAATTTCATCAGCCCAGAACGCTTTATCTGTGCAATAATCTCGGCGTTGACAGCATCGGCATTACGGCGAACCGGCGAAAATATCTGGGGGAGAATTATTGGGCATTTCGAGAGTTTTTCTCGACCGCGAGCGCGTGGCTTGAAATGAATTTTTGGTCGTTTGAACCGATTGGCGGCGCGAAAGAACCGATCTGAAATGCAAAAAAAAAGGCTTCTCAAAACTGAGAAGCCTTTTGGATAGTATTGCTTAATTAAATTCCGAATAATCTCGGCGGAGCTTTTCTTTGCAGAAGTTTCCGCAGTTTAAGCCGTGCTTTGTGCAGTTGCGATTTCGACGTGCCGACTGAACAGCCTAAAATTCTGGCGACCTCTTCGTGTTCGTAGCCTTCGACATCGTGCAGAACGAAGACATTTCTGTAACCATTCGGCAACTGTTCAATTGCGTGTTCGATAGCGATTTTATCAACTACCGGCATTCTCGACTGGTTTTCCGTTCCCGGAACAATCTGCACGGGCGTTTCGCCTTCTTCAGTCGTTTTTTCAAACTTCACGTTGCGTTTGCGAAAGTGCATCAAAACCTGATTCACCGTCAGACGGTGCAGCCACGTCGTGAAAGCCGAATCGCCGCGAAAACTGCCGATTTTACGATGCAGCTGAATGAAAACGTCCTGCGTCAAATCTTCCGCTTCGGTCGCGTTTTGCAGCATTCGTAAACAAATCGAATAAACCCGGCGATGATGGCGACTGTACACTTCTTCAAATGCCACCATATTGCCGTTCGCGGCGGCTTGCGTCAGTTCAAAGTCTTTCGCCGTTTTCACGTCGAGTTTTGCTTCCGCTTTGATGAAACCTTTTTTGCTTTCTTTAGTTTCGTCTGTTCCTTGCCAAATTGGATATTCTAAAGTTTCTGTCGTTGTCATTGTAATTTCCCCCTCGCGCTTTTACTATACATCAACTGTTGTGCCACAAGTGATTTTTATCACAAACACATATTACTTCACGCGATTTAAGTCTTTTAGTTGCATTTTCTCAGGCATATTTTGATATTCGACGCACATCAAAGTTCAGATTTAAACCAAAGCGTATAAAGATTGACGCATCTGATACATATCAATAGAATATGTATCAATTCGTTACTATCGGCTGAGAGTTTGGGGGAATTATTAGAGATGAAAAAGATTTGGGTCATAAAATTTTTAATTCTGATTTGCTGTGTGTTTTCGGCGTTCAGCGGAATTTCCGCACAAAATAATTCCGCGCCGCCGATCAAAAGCCGTGAAGTTTCCGACGGCGACGGCATTCCGGTTTTAATCAAGCATCTGCCGGATTGGGAAAACGCACGAAATCGTGCGACTTATATTCTTAATCGGAACGATATGCAGAATGCACTCGGCACTCGTCCCGGATTAGAGACAATCGAATATGAAAGCGGTACGGAAGCCGTAACCGCGCCTTACGATTCGGGAAAATTACTGCTCGTCGAATTTTCAACTCCGCAGGCGGCGGTTGATGCCGACGCGAAAATCCAACAGAAAATAGCCGAAAGCGGACAAACGATTTTCTACCGCAAAATCGGGAATTACACCGTGTTTTTGTTCGATTCGACGGACGAAAGCGAGGCGAACGCTCTTTTTGACCAGATCAAATACGAAAAAAACGTGCAGTGGCTCGGCGAAGACCCTTTTTATTTCAAACGCGCCGAACGAACGCTGGCAAGGGGATTGTCGGAAGTTTTTATCGCCACGGTTTTGTGGATTGTCGGAGGTCTTGGGATAGCAATCTTGACAGGAATCGTGGTCGGATTCGTTTTTTTTCGTTTCCGTGAGCAAAAACGCGCTGAAATGAAAGAATTCTCTGACGCAGGCGGAATGACGCGGCTGAATCTGGACGGCTTCACACCTGCGCCGGAGAGACTATTGAAAGATTAAAAACACTAAAAGGTGAAAAGTGCCAAAGCGTAAAAGGGGAAAGTTTTGAAAATGCAATCAAAACTTTCCCCTTTTCACTATTTTACTTTTTCATTTTTCCACGCCTGAACTGCCTCCGCCGCGCCTGCGTGCATAATTTCGGGGCGATGATAACGCCAGTGTTTTTGAAATTCTTCATCAGACATTTCAGCGTGGTTTTCCTTTTCTTTGTCCTTTAGATAATTTTCGCACCAGTCGCGCATTTCCGAGTTTTGATTCAACGCGGTTCGCGCTCCGTGCATCAAATTGTCGCGTTCCATAAATTGGTTCTCCTTGTGTTAAAGTTTTTCACAGTAAAAACTTTATCGCAAAAGTTGCGTAAAACCAACAACTTAAATTTCGTTTACCGGAGTATTCTGCGTGA
Source organism: uncultured Pyrinomonadaceae bacterium (assembly GCA_964244835.1). GTDB lineage: Bacteria > Acidobacteriota > Blastocatellia > Pyrinomonadales > Pyrinomonadaceae. The sequence continues at coordinate 64,697 of CAXTKJ010000012.1, read as the reverse complement.
AAAAACTTTTTCTAAATTCGCTGCTTATTTTATCAATTTTAACTAACGCCAATTTCGCCCAAACCGCGAAACCGGCGCGAAATACGGCGACGACCGCACCGGCAAAAGCAAAACAAGCCGATGTTGTTCCGTATCTCAACAAGGTTTTGCCGAATGGTCTGGAAGTGATCGTTCTGCCGGACGCGAGCGTCCCGATTGTAACGGTCGAACTCGCCGTCCGCAACGGTTCTTTTACCGAACCGCCGGAACTGAACGGTTTGTCGCATCTTTACGAACATATGTTTTTCAAGCCGAATCAGGCGGTTCTGCTTTCGCAGTGCGAAAACGTCATCAATTCCGGCGGCACGCTTTCCGATTTGGGCAAGCGAATGTGCGTCAATCCTTTGCAGCTAAAATCACAAATCGGTAGCCTGACTTATTTGAAAGATGCCGACCAACTCGGAATTTATAACGGCACGACGCGCGAGGAAGTCGTCAATTATTTCTACACGACGACCAGCCCGTATGTCGGCAGCGCGATTCGGCTGATTAACGACGCGGTGCGCTTTCCGACTTTTGACGAGCAGGAATTCGCCGAAGAAAAACAGGTCGTCGTCGGCGAGATTGACCGCAACGAATCGAATCCGTTTTTCTACCTGTCGCGGACGATGAACGATAAACTTTTCTACAAATACCCGACGCGCAAAAATGCGCTCGGCACACGCGAAACGGTTACATCGGCGACGACCGATAAAATGCGGACGATTCAGGGGCGTTATTACGTTCCGAACAATTCCGCGCTCGTCGTTACCGGCGACGTAAAGCCGGAAGAAGTGTTCAAAATGGCTGAAGAAAGTTTCGGCAGTTGGAAGCGGCGCGAAGTTGACCCGTTCAAGGAATTTCCGCTCGTCGAACATCCGCCGCTGCCGAAAAGCGAAGGTTTTATCGTCGAACAGCCGGTGCAGAATGTTTTGATCAATATCGGCTGGCACGGACCTTCCATCGGTAAAGACGACAAGGCGACTTACGCGGCGGACGTTTTTTCGTATATTTTGTCGCAGCCGAATTCGCGTTTTCAGCGGGCGATGGTTGATTCGGGATTGACAGTCGGCGCGGACATTAATTATTACACGCAGCGCAACGTCGGACCAATTTCGCTGACTTTAGTTACGACTCCCGATAAAGCGAAAGCCGCTTTAGCCGCCGCTTATAAAGAAATCGCCCAGTTCGACAAACCCGGTTATTTCACCGACGAAGAACTGGAAAGCGCGAAAACGATTCTCGAATCGAGAGATTTGTTCGACCGCGAAAAACTCAGCGAATATTCGCACACGCTCGGCTTCTGGTGGTCTTCGACCGGCATTGATTATTTTCGCGGCTACTATAAAAATCTCCGCGAAACTTCAAGAGCCGATATTAATCGCTACACCGAAATTTATATTCAGGGCAAACCGCACATCGGCATCGCTCTGATTTCGGCGGAATCACAAAAACAGGCGAACATCACGCCGCAAGATTTGATTGGAAAATAATATGAAAGTTGTCAGTCGTCAGTTGTCGGTGGTCAGTAGAAAAGCGGCGTTGTTCACGCTGTTAATTTTGTCTTTGGCGGCGGTCGGTTACGCTCAGGAGAAAAAGCCGAGCATCGCCGATCAAGCCGCGCTCGTGACGGAATTTGATGTCAACGGATTGAAGGTTTTGGTCAAACGCCGCGCCAATGCGCCGACGGTTGCCGCCGGAATTTTCATTCGCGGCGGAGCGCGAAATTTGACGGATAAAAACGCGGGCATCGAAAATTTGATGTTGAGCGTTGCCGAAGAAGGCAGCGTCAAGTTTCCACGTGAAACTCTGCGGCGCGAGCTTTCGCGCACCGGCAGCGACATCGGTTCGTCGGTCAGTAACGATTACAGCGCGTTAAGTATGGTTTCAACGCGCCAGAATTTTGATAGTTCGTGGGAAATTTTCACCGACATCGCGCTCAATCCGGCATTTGAGCAGGAAGACATCGAACGCGCCCGCGCTCAAATCGCCACCGGACTGCGCGAACAGGAAACCGATAATGATAATTATCTGAATATTCTGCAAGACCGCTTGATTTACGCCAATCATCCGTACGCCAACAGTGTGCGCGGCACGATTGAAGGTTTAGGCAAATTTACGGCAAAGGATTTGCGCGATTATCACCAAAAAATGATGCAGACTTCGCGCCTTCTGCTCGTTGTCGTCGGCGATATTGATCCGCAGGAAATCAAAACGCGGGTAACTAACACGCTCGGCAAACTGCCGCGCGGCGATTACAAAGACGCGCCGTTTCCCGCACTCGATTTTTCCAAACCGACGCTCGACGTAACGACGCGGGCGATACCGACTAATTATGTGCAGGGCGTTTTCGATGCGCCGTCTCTGAGCAATCCCGATTATTACGCGATGCGCGTTGCTGTAACGATTTTGCAGGGACGCATTTACCAGGAAGTTCGCAACAAACGCCAACTTTCCTACGCGCCGAACGCCGAACTCGGCTCGTCCGCCTCGAACACGGGCAATATCTATGTTACGGCGGTTGATGCCAACCAAGCCGTCGGAGTGATGCTTAACGAAGTCAATAACCTAAAAACCGACAGAGTTGATGCAGAAACGATTGACGGCGTTTCAGGACATTTTTTGACTTTGTATTACATTGACCAGCAATCGAACATCGCCCAAGCCGGCGAACTCGCCAAATACGAATTGATCGGCGGCGGCTGGCGCAACGCCTTTACTTTCCTCGACAAAATCCGCGACGTAACGCCCGCGCAGGTGCAGACTGTTTCGCAGAAATATATTAAGAATATCCGCTTCATCGTCGTCGGCGATCCGGCGAAAATTGATCGTAAAATTTTCGTTCCGGCGGATTGAGTGACTGATAAATTCTTAAAATAAAAGCGTAGAAATTTAATCTCTACGCTTTTATTTTTGCAATTATTTTCTTGACGTTTGAAATTTTCAAAGGCAAACTTAACACAAAATCCGATGAAAAAAATACTTCTATTAATTCTATTTTTTCTATTTTCTGTTACTTTGTCTTTTGCTCAAAGTTCTGTTGAAAATAAAAATAAACTAGAAACAGACAAACTAAATTCTCCAGTCAAAATTCTTTACAAACCGCGAGCCACATATCCGAGTACACAGAACGGAACAATTTGTGTAACGGGAACTGTAACTTTAAAGGTTACTTTTTTAGATTCGGGAAGAATAGGCAGAATAAATATTGTCAGCGGTTTGCCGTACGGATTGAGCGAAAATGCCGTTGAAGCGGCTAAGAAAATATCATTCACACCTGCGCGAAAAAACGGAAAAGCTGTGAGCGTATCGAAGACCATCACATATAATTTCACTATTTATTAAAATGATTCCGATTACCGAACAGGAAAATCCGCGCACCGCGAACATTGATCGAGTTTCAACGCTCGAAGCGATTCGGCTGATTAACGATGAAGATAAAATTGTTGCGTCAGCGGTTGAAAAGATGTTGCCGGAAATCGCGGCGGCGGTTGAGAAAATCGTTGAACGATTAAAAAATGACGGGCGATTATTTTACGTCGGCACGGGAACGAGCGGACGGCTCGGCGTTTTGGACGCGAGCGAGATTCCGCCGACTTTCGGAGTTTCTTACGAATTGATTCAAGGCATTATCGCAGGCGGTTACGATGCGCTTTACAAAGCCACCGAAGCGAGCGAAGACAACGCGGAAGCCGGAAAAACGGATTTACAGAAACGCGGTTTGACGGAAAAAGATTCGGTCATCGGAATCGCCGCTTCGGGCAGAACGCCTTACACCATCGGCGCGGTCGAATACGCCAAATCGCTCGGCTGTTTCACGGCTTGTATCGCCTGCGTTCCCGAATCTCTGCTCACCGAAACAGCGGAAATCGCCATCATTCCAGTCGTCGGCGCGGAAGCGATTGCCGGTTCATCGCGGATGAAAGCGGGAACGGCGCAGAAGATGATTTTGAATATGATTTCGACCGCCGCGATGATCCGGCTCGGTTATGTTACGGGCAACCGGATGACGAACGTCAAATCTTCCAACGCGAAATTAAAAGAACGCAGTCTGCGAATTTTAATGAGCGAAACGAGTCTCGGCGAAACCGAAGCGCAAAACTTGATGAATGATGCGAACGGCGATCTGCGCGTCGCCATCGTCATTAAAAAGACCGGCGCGACCCGCGAACAGGCGGAAAAAGTTCTGAATGAAACAAATTTCGTGATCGAAAACGCAGTCGCCGCTTTAACCAGTCGTTTGTAATAAATACGCGGAAACATCATCTGCTAAGGTTTTTAATGCAACCGCTGACTTCGCTTGATCCAGAAGATTTTTCAAACCGACAGTATTTTTTCCTATTTTGTTTTTTCAAAATTGCTCCGTATCTTCAGGAAACATTTTCCGACAATCACCGAAAACTGTATTCAACAGAATTTAAATCATTCGCCGATTCAACAAGGCGGATTTAATCACATACCGCAAGGTATATTTTCGTTCTATAAACTGAATTACAATTTTAAGGAGAAAAGAAATGGTCAGACCTGCATTACCTAGAAGAATTCCCGAACCGGTCAGGATTCCCGAACCGATTAGAAGACCCGAACCGCCGCGTATTCAAACTCAGCCGACGGTACGAACTTTAGCCGCCGACAGCCGGGTCGGTGAGCGGAATCTTCAAACCGGAATCGTTAAAACCGGCTTAAACAGACAACTTAACGATCCACCGATGGCGAACCCGCCGGTCGGGACGCAGCCCGTCGGTGCGCCGACCAATCCGGCAGCCGTCAATCTAACGCCGCAGGCGGCGGTTGACAGACTTAAAACTACTCCGACTCCGCCGCTCACCGATCCGGTTGCGACACGCAATAATTTACAGCAGCGCGCCGACATCGCCGATACCGCTCTGCGTAATGCCGTGCCGCCGACCCCGACGAATCCGGCAAGTCTGGAAGCCCGTGACGATCTGAACGCTTATCATACGAACATCCAGACGCTCCAGAACATTTCCACCGCCGCGCATACCGCCTTGAACGCCCCGCCGACGGATGTGCTTAACGATGCTTCCGGTCGTGTTTGGGGAGCCGGACGAGGCGGACCGCAAGCGGGCGCACAGGCTCTGGGGCAGGAAATCCAGAACCTCAATACTACTTACGGTTCGCAAGCCGGCGGGCAGTTAGTCGGTCGTCTGTACCAGGACTCGAAAGACGGCAGTTACGGTCATAATCTTAATAATCTTTTAACTCACGCGGGCGGAAATGAAGCCAACAATCTCGGAGCTATCGGATTGCCGCCGGCGCAGAGAGATGTCATCGGCACGGCGGTCGGGCAAGCCTACGATCAAATGTCGCCCGCCGACCGCACGGGATTTATCAACGGCGTGGTGGAGCAAACCAGATTAAACGGTTTTGCGAACTACGCTCTCGGCGGCGACCCGGCGCGGATCAGCGATTTGATTGGACGCAGCGGCAATACGACGCTCAAAACTGATGCCGTTAATGCTTTTACCCAGCGGATGGCTGACACCGAAGGCGCACTTTTCGACAGCAATCAAGGCGTTGATGTCAGAGCCTTAGCCAACGGCGCGGCGACCATCGCCGCCAGCGGAACCGGACCGGAATATACCGCGATGTTCACTAATATCGTTAAGAATTTTTCCGAGATGAAACCCGGACAATTCGAGCATCTGATGGAAGACCCGGCGTTGAAGGATAATTTGTCCAGAGCCTTTATCAATAATTCGGACGCGATTATTCGAGGGATGACCGACGAAGCCGGTGGTCTGCGCGATGCAAAATCGAGCGACGGGTTGCGACAGTTTTTTGAAATGACGATGTTTTCAGGCGATCCGGGACAGCTGCGCCAACAGGTAATGGGCGAAGCCGTCAGAGTCATCAGTCAATACGGCGATCCGACGGCGGCACCGACTGCCGGACGCACCAAAGCCGACGATGCCCGCACCGCCGGCAGCCTGATCGGTTTAGTCCAAGCCGCCGCCCTCAATCAGAAAGACTCGATTGAAGCCAGCCAGGAAAGCCGTCAGGAAACGGTTGAAATGTTCACCGGAATGGCTTTCTCTTTCGCTCCGGGCGCAAGTCAAGTATTGGGCAAAGGAGCTTCCAATCTGCTCGAAGCCGGTTTTGAACAGGGCAAAGAATACGCTCAGGAACAGGCAAATTCGGGAATCGGAAATCTGATCAACGAACTGAACGACGGCGAAGCTCTTGAAAACATTGATAACGGTTTTAAGGAAATCCGCGATTTGAGTTTTCAGGTCAGCAGCACGCTGGAGAACAACGATGATCTCTATAATGCCTTTAACAGCGGCTATTCGAGAACCGGCGTTGACCAGTTATTTGCGAAGGAGTTTGGCGAGTAACAACTTTCAAAGTCGAAATTGGTTTCGATAAAAAAGAAAAGAGTGTCATTCGCGCTCTTTTCTTTTTTTAATGGATTTGTTGTGGATTGCCACAGCCGTCCGCTGTGCTTGTCAGCGTAAATTCGCCGCAAAAAATATCGTTTAATTCGTTATATCAGCAGAGGCTATAAAAATATGGAATTAAACGGACATAAAAACAATTATTTATTTAACGGCGGAGTCGCATTGGCAATCGGATTGGTTTTATCATCAGTCATTTTCGGCTGGTTTTACAGCAACTCGAAGAAGGGCGATGAGGCGATTACGGTAACGGGTTCGGCGAAAAAACGCATCAAATCCGATTTGGTAACGTGGAGCGCGGGCGTTACCTATCAAGCACCACAGCTTTCGGAAGCGTATAAATCGCTGACGGAAAACGTGCCGCGCGTCAAGCAGTATTTGATCGGCAAAGGCATCGCCGAAAATCAAATCACGATTTCTTCGATTTCGACGACGACACTGCACAAACAAAACGAAAACGGCGGCGAATCAACGGAAATTTCGGGTTATTCGCTGCGGCAGACGATTGATGTCAGGTCGAACGAAGTTGATAAAATCGCGCAGATCGCCCGCGAATCTACCGAACTTATCAATCAGGGAATCCTGCTCGAATCCGGTTCGCCGCAGTATTCGTTCACCCAAATCGGCGACTTGAAAATCGAGATGCTCGGCGAAGCGGCGAAAGACGCGAAAACCCGCGCTGAAAAAATCGCCGCCAGCACGGGCAATAAAATCGGCGCGGTGCGTTCGGCACGAATGGGCGTGATGCAAATCACCGCCGCTGATTCGACCGAAGTTTCCGACGGCGGCATCAGCGACACTTCTTCGATTGACAAGGACGTAACGGCGGTCGTCAACATCAGTTTTGCGGTTGATTAAAATAGCCAACGATAAAATTTAGTTATAAAAATTGCCGTTTAGCGAGAGATTTGCTTATATTAAAATAATCTCTTCGTTAAACGGCTTTTTCCATTATGCAAACTTTAGATTTAATTATTATCTTCGGTTATTTAATCGGCGTAACTTTGTTCGGCGTGTGGTTTTCGTCGAAGCAGGAGACGACCGAAGATTATTTTGTCGGCAGCCGCAACGTGCCTTGGTGGGCGATTGCGGCTTCGATTGTGGCGACGGAAACTTCGACGATTACGTTTATTTCCGTTCCCGGAATCGCGTTTGCCAAAAACGGCAATTTCGAGTTTCTGCAAATCGTTCTCGGTTATCTGTGCGGGCGCGTCGTGATTTCGCTTTTGTTTATTCCGATGTATTTCACGGGCGATTTGCAGACGGTTTATCAGCTTTTGGGAACGCGCTTCGGCTCGAAAGTGAAAATGCTCGCGTCCGCGTTGTTCGTCGTGATGCGGAACATCGCCGACGGCATTCGACTGCTTTTAACGGCGATTGTTCTCGCTGCCGTGTATGTCGCGTTCGTGCCGACGGCTTCGGTCGAAACGGTGATCGTCGGTTCAATCGTTTTGCTCGGCGTGGTGATGATTATCTTCACGTTTTACGGTGGAATGGAAGCCGTGATTTGGGTCGAA
>CAXTKJ010000012.1:0-56733 GCA_964244835.1 uncultured Pyrinomonadaceae bacterium | reverse complement strand
GAAGTCGTGCAGTTGGGAATCTACATCGGTGGTGCAATCGCGGCGGCGGTCGTTATTGCACAGCAAATTGACGGCGGTTTTGCGGGCGCGGTCGAACTCGGAAAACAATTTAACAAGTTTCAAGTTTTCGATTTTAATTTAGATTTCACGAAAACTTATACGTTCTGGTCGGGCTTAATCGGCGGCTGTTTTTTAACGATGTCCACGCACGGAACCGATCAATATTTAGTTCAGCGTTATCTTTGTACCGACAAACCGAGCCGCGCTTCGTTAGCATTGTTATCGAGCGGCGCAGTCGTGCTAGGACAATTTATCGGATTTTTGTTCATAGGCGTTTTGTTGTTCGCTTTTTACGCTCCTTACAATGCGGCGGAATATGCCAACGCGGGCGTTGCCGGTTCAGGCATCGCGGCGACGTTTCCGTTCAGCGGCGGCGATCAGGTTTTTCCCGATTTCATTACGAAACATATGCCGTCGGGTTTGAGCGGCTTGGTCATCGCGGCAATCTTCGCCGCCGCGCTTTCGTCGTCGCTCAATTCTATCGCGGCGACGTTCGTCAACGACTTATACAAACCGTTTGCCAAAGATAAATCCGACAAACAACTTCTGAGAATTTCCGGCTGGCTGACTCTGATTATCGGCATCCTCCAAATCGTCGTCGCGCTCGTCGTAATGAAACAAAATCGTTCCGCTCTCGACAACGCACTTTCGATTGCGTCGCTTTTCAACGGTCCGGTTCTCGGCGTTTTTCTGGTCGGAACTTTTATCAAACGCGCCAACGAAACGGCGGCTTTGACGGGAATGGCGGCGAGTATTGCACTAATAATGTACATCAAATTTTTCACACCGCTCGCGTGGACCTGGTATGTTCTGATCGGCAGTTTGACGACGCTCATCGTTGCGCTGATAGTAAGTTTTTTCGTTCAGAATAAAGAATCGAAGTTAAATAACTGAAGGCTGTGCATAATTCGAGAGCGTGTCAGACCCGCCCGCTCACGCAGGCGGGTTTGCTGCGGCGCAATAACCCGCCCGCTCACGCAGGCGGGTCTGACTTGGTGCGTCTTGATTTGAATTATGCAGAGGCTGCAAATAATTTACTCTTCAAAAAGCTGTTGTCGGGAAAATCCGCTTTTTCCGGCAACTCTTTGCCGACTTTTTTTATCAGTAACTTTTATGTATTCTGTTCACATACTTTCGTAATGCTTATAGCAACACTGATTTTCCAATGAAAAAAAATACCGTCTTTTTATTTATCTTCTGCCTTTTAAATTTGTCTTTTTATCTTCCCGTTTCCGCGCAAGCCGCCAAGTTCAGCCCGACAGAAAAAGCCTATAAATGGGCTGACAAAGAATTGAAAAAAATGTCGGTTGATGAGAAAGTCGGACAGCTTGTTCACATCGGCATCAACGCTCGCTACTTAAATCAGGACAGTTACGAATACAAAGAATTGCGGCGGCAAATCGTCGAAAATAAACTCGGCGGCATCGTGCTGTTCGGTGCGCCGATTTACGAATCGGTTTTTTTGGTCAATCGAATGCAGGAGGCGGCGAAAACGCCTTTGCTGATTGCGATTGACGCGGAAACCGGCGTGGGAATGCGCTTCGGCGACGCGGAAAATTTCCCCTGGAATATGGCGATTGCAGCGACTGGAAATCCTGATTTCGCAAAGCGCGTCGGCGTAATTACGGGGCGCGAAGCCCGCGCTCTGGGAATTACACAAGTTTACGCGCCGGTTTTGGACGTAAATAACAATTCTGAAAATCCGGTAATCAACGTCCGCAGTTACGGCGAAAATCCGGCGATGGTCGGCGAATTCGGTGCGGCTTTTATCGAAGGTCTGCAAAGCCAGAATGTGATTGCGACGGCAAAACATTTTCCCGGACACGGCGACACGGCAGTTGATTCGCATCGCGGTCTGCCAATCATCAATCTACCGCGAGAGCGTTTGAATCAAGTCGAACTGCCGCCGTTTCAAAAGGCGATTGATGCCGGAATCGCGTCGGTGATGGTCGCGCACATCGCTCTGCCGCAGATTGATCCGACGGAAATCAAACCGCTGAAAAATTTCATACAGGGCGATGCCGAAGAGGGCGCGGAAATCGTCAAGGAAACGGCGACGATGCCAGCGACGCTTTCGCCCGTCGTGCAGACGGAAATGCTCAGAAAGCAGATGAATTTTCAGGGCTTGATCGTTACCGACGCGATGAGTATGAGCGGTTTGACAATTTATTTTAATCAGGACGAAGCCGCCGTTCGCGCAGTCTTAGCGGGCGCGGATATTCTGGAAAAACCGGCGGACGTTGATTTGACGGTGAAAGGAATAAAAGCGGCGGTCGCGTCCGGCAGAATCAGCGAAGAAAGATTAAATCAATCGGTTCGCAAAATCTTGGCGTGGAAATATGAATTGGGTTTGGAGAAAAATAAAATCACGTCGCTCGATCCGATTGATAAAACCGTTTCCGGCGAAGAATCGCGCAAACTTTCAAACGAAATTGCCGAAAACGCGATTACGCTCGTCAAAAAAGAAGACGGCGTTTTGCCGCTCGCCAAAGATAAAAAAGTTTTCCTGCTCGGCATCACGAACGGCGACGACCGCAACTTTGCCGCCGGAACTTTACAACGAACGCTAAGGAATTCGGGCATTCGATTTGAATCCGTAATTTTAGATGAACGCTCGACGGCGGAAGAAATCAGCGCGGCGCGAAAAAAAGCGAACGAAGCTGACATCGTTCTCGCAGGACTTTTCGGGCGCGTTCGTTCGGGCGCGAAAAATTCGGTCGGCATTCCCGAAGCCGGCGCAAATCTTTTACGCGAATTGCTCAAGACTGATAAAAAAATTGTCAGTCTCAGTTTTGGGAATCCTTATTTGCTGAACAATTTTCCCGAAATGAAAACTTACATCGTCGCTTACGGCGATATGTCGAGTCTGCAAAAAGCGACGGCGTGGGCGTTGGTCGGTGAAATTCCGTTCAAAGGAAAGCTGCCGATTTCGTTGGGCGAATATAAAGCGGGAACGAGTTTGAAATAGTCAGAACCGCCTGCGTGAGCGGGCGGGTTTTCCGTTGATAATCAACATCTTTTTCAACGCCTGACCCGCCCGCTCACGCAGGCGGTTCTGACAAGGTGGCGAGTTTATATTTGACGATTTTGATGCGGTCAGCGTCGGTTACTCCCGGCGAGATTTGCGCTCCGCCGCTTTGCTGCCAGAGCGATAACGCCTGTTCGTAATCGGTTCGCGCCCTTTTGATAATCTCGCTTTTCGCGTCCGGCGATAAATTATTTTTAAGCAGCGCAGCTTCGCAGTCGCCGGTTTTTTCGAGCATCGTGCCGCGCATCGAAACGGCGAACGGCGCATTTCTTTCCTGTATTTTCGCTTCGGCGGCGGTGAATTCTTCCGTGTAAATCTTTCTGGCTTCTTCGATTTTTCCCGTTTTCAAAAGTTCGTCCGCGTAGAGATAAACGGCTTGCAGACGCTTCTGGCGGTAATCCAAATTTTCAACGTCGCGGGCAATCAGTTCATCGAATAATGCCGTCATTTTTGAATAACTTTCCTGCGCCTTTGCCGGATTTTTCAGGCGCAAATAAATCGTATCGAGGCTCGCGTAAACATAAGTCAAATTGAGTTTGTTTTCGAGATTTTCCGGGTCGGCTTGCAGTTTGTTTTCGTAATTACCGAGAGCTTCCGAAGTGATTTGCAGAGCTTTTTCGTATTCTCCGTTTTCGACCAGATACTCGCTTTCGTTATTTTTCGCCGCCGATAAAATTCCTTCGTAAAGCTGATCGTTCGGGAAAAGCCCGACCATTTTCACGCCGAGTTCAACGGCGCGGCGATAATAAACCGTCGCTTCATCGCGCAGTTTCACGGCGGTCGGCGCGTCGTTCATCTCCAAAGCGTTGCGTGAAAGTCCGAGCAGATGAAAGCCGATGCGCTGAATGGCGGCGGCATAGATGTTGTTGGCGCGTGGATGTTTCGGGTCGCGGCTCAGGATTTTTTCGGCAATCGCGGCGGATTTGCGAAACGCGGCAATATTTTCATTTGCTTCCAAACCGACGGGCAGAGTGTCGCCGATAAAATAATAGCTGTAAGCACTGCGCGCCAAAAGCGTCGCGTCGTCGGGGTTGGCGGCGAGAAATTTTTCGTTGAGTTCGGTCGCCCGTTTCAGATAATCGTCCGCTTCGGCTAAATTGCCCTGTCTCCGCAACGCCGAAGCCGTTTCGCCGAGCGCGTTGACGAAATCCCATTGAAATTTCGTATCGTCCGATTTTGCAATCAGCGGTTCGAGCAGGGCGATGCCTTTTTTATAATTCTCAATCGCGCCGCTCGTATCGCCGAGATTGGCGAAAAAGGCGCGTCCCTGAACTTTCCCGATGCGGACGTAAGCCAGCCCGATTTCCCTTTGCAGCGATTCGTCATTCGCCGAATCACGCGCCAAACCGTCGAGATATGAAACCGCGTCCGTAACCATCATCTGCCGCATCTTCGTCGAACCGGTCAGTTTGTCGGCTTCGTCGTAATATTTAAAAACGACGTTGTTCGCCATCAAACGCACTTCGCCGAAACGCTTTTCCGCCAAAACTCTCTGCCGTTCGGCGCGAATATACTGTGACGAAATGCCGATGACACCGCCGAGTAAAAGCAGAAAAACGAGCGCGGCGGCGGCGACGGAAACGCGGTTGCGTTTGATGAATTTCTCGGCGCGGTAAGAAAAAGTATCGGGACGCGCCGTAACCGGCAAGCCTTCCAAATGCCGCCGCAAATCTTCGCTGAATTTTTCGACTGACGAATATCGTCGGTTTGGTTCTTTTCGCAATGCTTTCAGCAAAATGTTATCCAGATCACCCTTGAGGAATTTTGGATTGCCGATTTTGGATTTGGGATTGGTGATTTGTTCGTCGTTCTTTGTTTTTTGTCCTTTGTTTTCGTTTGTTTGATGCGGCTCATCTGACAGCGGACGAATGACGACGGACGACGGGCGTTCCGGCTCGGTTTCGCAGACGGCACGGGCAACTTCATCAATGCGTTTGTTCGTAATTTGATATGGCAGCGCGTCGGTTAAAAGCTCGTATAAAATCACGCCGAGCGAATAAACGTCGGTTGCCGTCGAAACGGTTTCGCTGCGAAATTGTTCTGGCGAAGCGTAGTTCGGCGTGAGCATTCCGAACGACGTTACCGTGCCTTTTTCCTGCGCCGTTTCAGTTTCGGAAATCAGTTTTGAAATCCCGAAATCGAGCAGTTTCGGCTCGCTCGTTTCGGTAACTAAGATATTCGACGGCTTCAAATCTCGATGCACGACGAGCCGCGAATGCGCGTAGGCGACCGCCGCGCAGACTTTGCGGAAAAGTTTCAGACGGTCGGTAAAAGATAAATTATTAACGCGGCAGAACGTCAGTAAATCTTCGCCCGCGACGTATTCCATCACGAAATACGGCGTGCCGTCGCCGGTCGTGCCGCTGTCCAGAAGTCTGGCGATGTTCGGATGTTCGAGGGCGGCTAAAATCTCGCGTTCGTTTTGAAAACGATTGAGAAGAACGACGGAAGCGAATTCGTGTTTGAGAATTTTCAGCGCGACCTGTTTTTTCAAATCGGCACGTTCCGCCAAAAAAACCGCGCCCATTCCGCCTTGCCCAAGCTCGCGGATAATTTTGTAATTGCCGATTTGCCGGTCAACGAACGATTGGGTCGGCGGAAGATTGACCGAACTTTCCCGTGCAAACAAATCCGCCATCGTCTTCGCGTCCCCATCAGCCGCGATGAGTTTTTCGACTTCGCGGCGCAAAGTTTCATCGTTCAGCGAGCTGAAATATTCAGTTCGCTGCGTCGCGTCGAGTTCAATGACGTGATTGAAAACTTCTTTGACTTTTTGCCATCGTTCGATCTGCATTTTCAAGTATTGTTGAGATAAACGCCGGAACGGAAAACGATTTCGGCGAATAAAGGTTAATCTGCGCTTATTTTCCCCGCCGATTTTTCACACTGTGTAATTTTAGCTTCCGTATCTTTTATTTTCTCGGCATTTACACCGAATTCTTCAAGTTCTTCGGTTTTCTCCTGCCAAATCGCCAACGCCTTTTGATAACCGGCTTTTGCCTGCTCTAAAAGTTTCAGCCGTTCGGCTTTCGGCATCTGAGCGTTTTTTTCGGCTTGCGTTCGTTTGAGCAAAGACAAATATTCCTGATAAACGCCGTCGGCATAAAATTCGTAAGGCGAATCTTTTAACTGTGAGGCGGCTTTGGCAAAATTTAATGCTTGCTGAAAGGTTTTTTCAGCGATTGAATATTCACCTTTTTCGACTTCCGTTTCGCCCGTTTGCAGAATCAAGTTAAATTTATCCGTTTGAGCTTCGGCGTTTCCGTCATCGAGCGCGATTACTTCGCTGATAATTTTTTCAGCTTCGGCATAAGTTTCCAAAGATTTATCGAAATTTTTCTGCGCGGCGTAAGTTTTGGCGATTTGGTCTGAAACGCGAAAAACATCGTAACGAAGTTCGGCGTTTTCTGCATCTTTGGCGGCGGATATTTTTGCCTCTTCCAAAAGATTTATCTGAATTTGCAGCGCGCCGTTCGCATCGCCCGCGCCGCGTCGGGCGGTCGTTTCGTAAAGCGTCGAAAATAAAATCTGATTGCGAAGGCGTTCGTCGTTCGGGTTCGCCGCCATCAATTCTTTGGCATAATCAATGGATTTTTGGAGAAACGGCTGGGCTTGTTTGTAAAGCGCGATTTGCTTTTCCGGCTCAAATTCCGCACTCATTTCATCTGCCAAAATCAGGTAAGAAATTCCTAACTGCTGCTCGGCGGCGATTAGTCCTTGATAAATATCAAAACGTGCGCTTTTGTTTTCTTCGGTTGGCGGAGTTTTGTTTAATTCGTTTTGAAAAACGTCGCGCGAGCGTTCGCAGTAATAAACGCTTTCGCCTTCTTCCGTGCCGCTCGGAACAGATTGGCACAAACTCAAGAGACTGACACCCAATTCCAAAATCGGACTCGAACCGTCATCTCTTTTAGCGGATAAACTTTTTTCGTCTTTGATTCCGCCGATCAATTCGATGGCACGGTTAAATTGTGCTTGCGCTCCTTTGTAATCTTTATCGCGCACCAACTGCATTCCGTATCGGTTTAGAGCATTAATCAAATCGAGCGTAAAATTATCGCTCGGCATCGCGGCGGACGCTTCTTCGAGCAACGAGACGGCGCGCCGAAAACTTTGCAGCGATGCTTGGCTGTCGCCGACATTGGCTTCGGCATTTCCGCCCTGAATCTCAGCCAATCTCACAAAAGCGCGTCCGATTTCATTTTTCAACTGGGGATCGTTGCCTTCGGTCGTATTAAGATTTTCAAGGTAAGTTGCAGCATCGGAAATAATCAAACTTCGGGCTTTGGTTGCGCCTTCCAGATTCTCAATTTCCTTGTAGTATTTGAAAATGACGTTATTGGCAATTTGTCGAACTTCGCCGAAACGCTTTTCCGCTAAAACTCTCTGCCGCTCGGCGCGAACCGCCTGCCACGAAGTCGCCGCGATGCCGCCGACTAACGTCAAAAGTATTATTAACCCGGCGAAAACGGCGGCGCGGTTGCGCTGAATGAATTTTTCGGCGCGATAGGAAAAAGTATCGGGACGCGCCGAAACGGGCAAACCTTCAAGGTGTCGCCGCAGATCGTCGCTGAACTTTTCGACCGACGAATATCTTCGTTCGGGTTCTTTTCGCAACGCTTTGAGAATCACATTATCCAAATCGCCTCTTAATAATTTTGGATTGCCGATTTTGGATTTTGGATTGGTCTTCGCCTGATTTTCGTTCGTCTGACCTTTATTTTCATCGGTCAATCTATTATCCGCTGACTGCTGACTGATAACTGATAACTCATAACTGTTGACTGCCTCGGACGGTCGCGGCGGATTCGTTTCGCAAACTATTTTCGCCGCTTCGTCGAGCCGCCGGCTGTTCACATCGTAAGGCAGACGGTCGGTTAAAAGTTCGTATAAAATCACGCCGAGCGAATAAACGTCGGTTGCCGTCGAAACGGTTTCGCCGCGAAATTGTTCGGGTGATGCGTAGTTCGGCGTGAGCATTCCGAACGACGTAACCGTACCTTTTTCGTTCGATTCCGATTCGGCTTCGTCGAGCAGTTTCGAGATGCCGAAATCGAGCAATTTCGGTTCGCCTTTTTGGTTGACGATGATATTCGACGGTTTCAAATCACGATGCACGATGAGCCGCGAATGGGCGTAAGCGACGGCTTCGCAGACTTTGCGAAACAAGTTTAATTTTCCCGCGACTGTTAAATTTTTACCGTTTGAAAATGTCGTTAAATCTTCGCCTTCGACGTATTCCATCGCCAGAAAAGGAACGCCGTCCGCGCTCATTCCGACATCGAGCAAGCGCGCGATATTCGGATGTTCGAGCGCGGCGAGAATTTCCTGTTCGCGCCGAAAACGCCGCAAAATAATGTCAGAATCCGCGCCGTGCCGGATAATTTTCAGCGCGACTTTCTGCTTTAAATCGGCGCGTTCGGCGAGATAAACCGCGCCCATTCCGCCTTCGCCGATTTTTTTGATGATTTGATAATTGCCGATTTTATCTTTGACAGTTTCGGGCGGGATTACGGAAAAACGATTAAAAGTCGTCCGCGCGTCTTCGTCGGAGGCAAGCAATTTTTCGACTTCAACGCGCATTTCGTCGTCGCCGTTGATCGCGGCATTCAAGTATTCGGCGCGGTCGGCGTTTTTTAATTCGACGACTTCGTTGAAAATGTTTTTGACCTTTTGCCAGCGTTCAGGATCCATAAATTTAGAGTTTGCTTCTTGTCGCTGAAAGCGACGAACAATACAGCATAGAGTGAAGCGAGTGCAGCGAGCGCAACCCTATGAACGATGAATGAATCTTCCGACGCTGAAAGTGTCAAACAGATCGCCGGATTGTTGCTCACCTTCGGCGAGCGATAAGACGCTCAAATTGACATAGGGTTGCGTTCGCTATCGCTCACTTAACCCTATGCTATGTTGTTGGTCGCCGTTGGCGACAAAATCCGAAATGATTTTTGATTCAGACAGATTTCATCCTTCATCCCTCATCCTTTAAGTTGTTCGTGCAGCCAAGCCTTGGCGATGCGCCATTCGCGTTTGACGGTCGAATCGGACACGCCCGTTACTTCCGCGATTTCTTCATTCGTCAAGCCGCCGAAAAATTTTAGTTCGACGATTTTCGCCTGTTTCGGGTCGAATTCGGCGAGCGTATCCAATGCTTCGTCGAGCGAAATAAGATTTATATCCGAACCTTTCGTGAAATCCACAATCTCGTCCAGAGCCAGCCGCGTCTGATTGCCGAAACGCTTTTCGGCGTTGTGCGAAACGGCGTGATTGACCAGAATGCGCCGCATCATTTCCGCCGCCAAACCGAAAAAATGAGCGCGGTTCTGCCAATCGGCGGAATGCTGTTCGATCAGGCGCATATACGCTTCGTGAACCAGAGCGGTCGGCTGCAAAGTGTGGTCGCCGCGTTCCGAACGCATCCGGCTGGCGGCGAGTTTTCGCAATTCGCCGTAAACGAGCGGAAAAAGTTCGTCGAGCGCGTCCTTTTTGCCGCCTTTGTAATCGTTTAATAATTGCGTGATATTGCTTGCCATAGCTGACGAACTTCGATGCCTGATTGCGAACAAAATGCAACTGAAATTTTACAGAAAAGTTTTTCAGCCTCTTCTGACCTTTTTTATCGCCGACTTTTGCGTTGTATGCAGGAGCAAAGAATTTCGTAAGAAAACTTTACCGAAAATAAGACAAAAAAACAAAAAACCTGTCGTGCAGAGTCGAACTTATAATTTCAAGCCGGTCAGTGGTCGGCGAAAAGGTTCTCGGAGAAAATTAGTAAAAAAGAAATCTACCGTCAGTCAGAAAATAAACTTTCAGAAATAAATCAAATGAAAAATCAACCGATATTAATCGTTATATGCTTTTTAGTTGTGCTGTCAGCAGTTTTTAATCAAACCGTCGCCGCGCAGGAAACCGCGCTCGACTATACTTTCGGGACGAACGGCAGAGTAATCACCGACCTCGGCAGCAGTTTCGACGCGATTCGGTCGGTTGCCGTGCAGTCGGACGGCAAAATCGTCGTTGCCGGTCAAGGTCCCGCGCCCAGTTCGCTCAGGGCAGTTGTCGCCCGTTATAACACTAACGGCTCGCTCGACGGAACTTTCGGCACGAACGGTGTTTTTATTGTCAACTTAATTGACCCGTCCACGGGAAGTCCTTTCGGGACGAGTATTTTCAGAAAAGTTCTGATTCAGCCGGACGGCAAAATCGTGCTGGTCGGCGACAGCGAATATCGTAACTTCATCGTCGTCAGAATCAACGCCGATTCGACTTTCGATATGACTTTCGGGACGAACGGGCGCATCGTTACGCCGATTCCGAATGCCAGAGGCAACAACTCCGCTTTCGACGCACTGCTTCAGCCGGACGGCAAAATCGTTCTCTGCGGCGACGGCGTACGAATCGCCGGCAATCGCACATTATTTACGCTGGTGCGTTACAACGCCGTCGGTACGCTCGATTCGACATTCGGCACTAACGGCATAGTTTCAGTAGCGTTTTCCGGCGATAACAGTTCCGATTCCGAACCGCGTTCGCTCGCGCTGCTGCCGGACGGAAAAATCTTGGCGGCGGGGTCGGCGGCGATTCCGCTCGGTTCGTTTCAAAAACGGGCGGCTCTCGCCCGCTTCAACGCGAACGGCACTCTGGATTCGACATTCGGCACTGACGGCGGACTGGCGACCGACAATCCGGGCGGCGTTATCAACGAAATCGCGGTGCAGGCGGACGGCAAAATCATTGCCGCTAACGGCGGTTTTGCCAACAGCGGATTCGGTTTGACGCGCTACAACGCTAACGGTTCGGTTGACCAGACATTCGGCGAATTCGGCAGAATCAACACGGTTTTTCCGGCGGGCAGCAGCGCGGTGGCGACCGAAGTTCTGATTCAGCCGGACGGCAAAATTCTCGCGGGCGGTTATCTGTCACCGCTCGGCTGGGTGCTGGCGCGATACGAAGCGAACGGAACGCTCGACCGCACTTTCGGAACCGGCGGGCGCGTTCAAGTGAACAATGTTCCGACCTCAAATACCAATGATCCGCGCTCTTATGACTTTACTTTGCAGCCGGACGGAAAAATTCTTTTCGGCGGCGGCGAAGGCTTCGGCGATTTTCATCTGGTGCGCCTGAAAGCGCGGAATGTCGCCACGCAGTTCGACTTCGACGGCGACGGACGCGCTGATGTCGGCGTTTACCGACCGTCGAACGGAACCTGGTATTTAAATCAAACGACCGGCGGCTTCTATGCAACGCAGTTCGGCGTGTCGGCGGATGTCAGTGTTCCGGCGGATTACGACGGCGACGGCAGAGCCGACATCGCCGTCTGGCGCGGCGCGGCGTTCGCTAACTTTTACATCCTGAATTCATCGAATAATACCTTTCGCGCCGAACAGTTCGGCACGAGCGGCGATAATCCGACGCTCGCCGGCGATTGGGACGCGGACGGCAAAGCCGATTTAGCCGTTTATCGCGGCGGAGCGCAGAGTTATTTCTACTATCGCCCGTCGTCGCAGCCCGGAACAAATTTCGTCGGCATCCAGTAGGGAACGAGCGGCGACACACCGATTTACGGCGATTTTGACGGCGACGCGAAACTCGATGCGGCGGTTTATCGTCCGGCGAACAACACTTTTTATGTGCGCCGCAGTTCCGACGGCGGATTTCAGTCGAGACAATGGGGCAACGCGAACACCGACGCGATCTTCGCGGGCGATTTTGACGGTGACGGCAAAGCCGATTACGCCGTGCAGCGGTTTTCCGGCAGCGATGAAGGAACGTGGTATGTCGCGCAGAGCGGCGGCACGACGCGGGCGTTTCGATGGGGCGCAGGAAGCGATCTGCCCGTTCCGGCTGACTATGACGGCGACGGCAAAACTGATTTCGCGGTGTTCCGACGCTCAAATGGAACCTGGTATATTTTCCAGAGCGCGACGAATGCTTCGCGGGCGACGACATTCGGCGCGAGCAGTGATTTTCCGCTGCCGCTGAATTTGGTCAGATAAAAATTTCAAGGCGCAATCCGGGAGAACCCGCTTTGAAACGGACGGCTTATCGAAATCGAATTCTTGCCCCTTTAGGATTCGATTTCGATAAGCCGTTTTTCTGCGCTTTGCGTCGTCCGCCTCGTTTGCGGTTTAATATCTGATATGAATCCGGCTTGGACAATCGAGAATTTTCTGGAAGTTGAAAACAATCAACTACACATCAACGGCGCGTCAGCGATTGATTTGGCAAAGCGTTTCGACACGCCGCTATTCATTTTTTCGGAAGCACGAATCCGGCACAATATCGAAAGATTAAAACGAGCCGAAACAGTCATTGATTGTTCTCTGAAAATTTGCTACGCGGCGAAAGCCAACTCGAATATGGCGATTCTTCGCGCCGTCAAAGATGCGGGCAGCGATTTGGAAGTCAATTCCGGCGGCGAACTTTTCAAGGCTTTGAAAGTCGGATTCAAACCCGAACAGATTATTTTCAACGGCACGAGCAAAACCGAAACCGAATTGGAAGAAGCGATTGTCGCGGGAATTTACGCGATTCAAGCCGATTCGTTTTATGAAATCGAATTGATTGAAAAAGTGGCGCGGCGGTTGAACAAACGCGCCAATGTTTCTTTAAGATTGGTTCCCGAAATCGAAAGCGACACGCTGCACGGTTTGCAGACCGCGCTTTTAACTTCCAAATTCGGGATGATGCCTGATGAGGCGTTGACGGCGTTTCGGCGTTGGAAATCGGACGACGAATTTTTAAATTTGTGCGGCATTCATCTGCATATCGGCTCACAGAATCCGAAATCCGCGCCTTACGGCGAAGCGTTGAAAATTTTGTTTGAGAATTTGCGTGAAATTTACGCGATTGGACACACGCTTTCGCATTTGAATCTCGGCGGCGGTTTTCCCGTTAATTATTTACTCGACAAATCGCACGAACAGCAATTTAATAACGATCAGCGCAATCTTTTCAGCGCGACGCTCGAACCGCACGAAGTTTTGCGCGATGCGTGGCAGGTCGTCAAACAAGCCGCGCAATCCTCAAACGCCGCGCATCTTTTAGAAAACATCGAACTGCTTTTAGAACCCGGCAGAAGCGTCATCGCGGACGCGGGAATTTGTCTGACGAGTGTGAGAAATCGGAAGGAAAGACCTTTGGAAGAGTGGAGAGTGGAGAGTGGAGAGTGGAGAGAAAGCGCGGAAAATTCTCGACTCTCGACTCTCGACTCTCGACTCTCCACTGACGTTTGGCTTTTGACCGATGCCGGTTTTAATCTTTTGCTTTCGATGGAAACTTACAAATGGTACTATCATCTAATTTCCGCCGAACGCGCCGGAGAAGCACACGACGCGCCGTATAAAGTCGCCGGACCGTTGTGCGACGGCGGCGATGTTTATTTTGACATTGACGGACAAAATCGTCTGCCTGATTATCGTCTTTTGCCCGAAAACGTCGAGCCGAATGAAGTTTTAGCGTTGCTGAATTGCGGCGCATATTCTATCGCGCAAATGTTTCAATACAACGGCAGACAACTTCCGGCAATCGTCTTAATCCGCGAAAACGGCGAAGTTGAATTGATTAGAAAACGCGATTCTTACGAAGATTTACTGACGAACGATGTATGGCAGGGATGAAGGATGAATAAGATAAGCGTTTTAAATTCATCCTTCATCCTTCATCCCTCATCCTTTTCTAGTGTCCCGAATACCAATCGTAACCCTGTTCAGCCCAGTAATCGGCGGGACGTTCGTTGGTGAATTCGATGCGTCCGATGCGTTTGATTTGTTTGATGCCGTATTTGGTCGTCGTTACCAATCGCAGCGGTGCGCCGTGAATCGGTTCGAGCGGCGCGCCGTTCATTTCATACGCCAATAAAGTTTGCGGGTGCATAATGCTCGGCATATCCCAACCGACGTAATAGCCGCGATCAGGCGTAACCAAAGAAACGTATTTAGTATTTTCCGGCGGCGCGAATTTGGCGGCGAAATCGGAAAATCTCGCGCCCGTCCAGTTGACGATTTGACTCCAGCCTTCGATACATTTCAACTCGGTCGTCATCTCGATTCGCGGCAGAGATTTTATTTCGTTCAGACTCAAAAGCAGACCGGCGACCGGCACGTTCGGCGCGGGCGGCGTGTCCATCGAACGCGGCGCGTTGTCTTCGCCGCCGAAGGAAATATCGGCGAAATACTGCGGATAGTTTGCGGCGTTCGCCACACCGACGACCTGCAAATCCCAATCTGCAACATCGAAATCTTCGCCCAAACCCAAACCACCGTTGCTTCGCGCTCCGGCGCGGTCTTTCGGAAATTCCGGTGCGAGATCGTTGCTGCCGAAAAATGTTTGACTGACCGCTTCGTTAAATCGAAAGCCTTTCTGGAAAATAGAAAAATTGTCCGGCTTTCGCAGCCATTGATAGCCGAAAATACCCGCAATCGCCGTCGCACCGCCGATGAGAAACGAACGGCGCGAATGTTTTGCCATAAACTTTTTCGCTTCCGTCTCGCTCAAAGGCGCGGTCAAATCGCGTTTTTCTTTTAGGATATGCGCCGTGTTTTCTTGATCATCATTCACGTCGGCTTTTTTCGCCGCTTCGAGTTCACGAACCTTTTCGACTAAAACTTCCGAATCTTTTTCTTTATTTTCCATGCTCATATTTTCGCTCCTTCTTCGCTGACCGAAGCGGGCAATCCGTCGCTTTTAACCGCTTCGTAGCCGCTGATCATCGAACGAAAATTGCTCCAACCGGCAAGAATGACCTGCCCGACGTGGACGACGAAAAACGCGACGAACGAAATCATCACCCAAAAATGTTCCCATCGCGCCCATTCGTAACCACCCAAAAGACTCGTCAGCCAAGACAACTGCAACGGTTTATAAATCGCCAATCCGGTAACGACCGCCGCGATGCCGAGCAGAATCGTTCCGGTGTAAGCGATGCGCTGCGCGTCGTTGTATTTTCCCTGCGGCGGCAATTTTTTGACGATGTGTAAATCGTGCAAAGTTACGAGCGCGGCACGTTTGAACGAACCCGGCACGGGCAGCATTCCGCGCCATTCGCCCGAAAAGATTAAATATAAAACGTAGATCACGCCGTTGACGGCGAAGAACCACATAAAGAAAAAATGCAGCGAAAGTCCTTCGGCGAGACGAAACGGAATGCTTGTCCAACCGTATGACCATTCGGGCAGGTAATCAGGAATTTTAACACCCCAGAAATCCACTTTGGCAATCTCGTAAAACCACGCCGGAAAAAATTTAAATAATTCGTAGCCGAAAATTTTTACGCTGTAAATCGCGTTCGCCCAATAAATCAAAATCCCGCTGTAAATCATCAAAAAAAGCAGCGGGAAATTTATCCAATGCAGCCAGCGCGTCGCCAGCGAATGTTTCTTCTCCAATACTTTTGCCATAAAGCCTTTCTCCTAAAAACTACGCGCCGATTCGTTCGATATGACCGCTGACCGACGGCAAAATCGCTTCGGCAATCGTTGTATTTTCCGTGTCGGTCAAATCGGAAACAACGAAAACGGCGTGGTGCGCGGTGCGAAATCCGGCGACGCGCATCGTCTCATCAAACTGTTTATTGAAAATATTGCCATTTTCCGGCGGCAAATCCGTGTCGGTTACGAGAACCGAAATCGTCTTTTCCCGGTAGCGCAGAACGACGTGCGCGAAACGTCTGCCGTCGAAAACGCACGAATGCGCTTCGAGAAATTCTATCTTGCCGAGGTTTTTTTCGCCGAACGCTTCTTTTAACGGCGTAAAAACGGCTTTGTCCAAATCCTTGTTATATTTTCCGTAACGCGCCGCCGCTTCGTCCAGCGTAATCGGGTCTTCGGCTAAATTAAATTTCAGAGCGCAGTTTCGATGATCGCCGACCGCGTGTTCGGTCATTTCCCTCCAGGCGATTTGGACGGCTTGCATCATCGGCGATTCCGCCGGACGCGCCGCGTTGTTTGATTGATTCGATTGTGAAAAATCAATCGGCGCAGATGTCGAACGGAGTAAAAACCAGCCGCCGGACACTAATAAAAACAAGCCGAACGCCGTCGCTAAAATCGCCGGGTTGCCGAAATAACCACGCGCCTTAAATCTTTCCAGAAACGTCGGGCGCAGTGCCGTTTCCCGCAAATCGTTTTGCAAACGTCTGGCAAACGCCGGATTGATCTGCACGTCGGGCGCGTTTTTCGCCGCAAAGCGCAACTGACTTCGCAAATCACGCCGCGCCGACAATTCCCCACGACACGCCGGACAATTTTCCAGATGTTTTAAGACTTCGTGATTCGTCTCGACCAATAATTCATCGCCGAGATACGAATCTAAAATTTCCCTGAATTCCTGACAACGCATAACTTTATTAGATTTTTACCACATAGAAACATAGCTCACATAGTTTTTTCGTCCGCCGGACAATCCGCTGATAAATGCCGACGGCTTTTTGTCAAATGTTTCTCTATGTTCACTATGTTTCTATGTGGTTAAATCCGCTTGAAAAAGATATTTTTTATCTCAACCTTCGGCGGCAATCCCGAATTTTCGGGCGTGTTCCGTCAACTGTTGGCGAAGCAATCTGCGCCCGCGATGCAGCCGCGACATCACCGTTCCAATCGGCGTTTGCAATAATTCGGCGACTTCCTTGTAAGAAAATTCCTCGACATCGGTCAGCACAACGACGGCGCGAAACTGTTCGGGAAGTTTTTCGAGAGCCTGCAAAATCTCTTCATCGGTCAGACGTTCGGGAATCGGCGGCTCGAACGCGACGGTTTGGGCGATTTGCTCTTCCGGGTCTTCGACGATTTTCAATTTGCCCAATTTATACCGCCGCTTGCTGTTCAAATGATAAAGAATCGTTACGAGCCACGCTCGGCAATTCGTTCCGGGCGTGTAGCGGTGAAACGATTTCAATGCCTGCACAAAAGTTTCCTGCGTCAAATCTTCGGCGGTTTCGTGGTCGCGGACAAGCCACATCGCCGTACGAAAAACGTCCGCCATTAAAGGCATCGCTTCCGCTTCAAAAGCCGCCCATTCTTTTTCGCGCTCTGCGCCGCTGCCGAACATTTTTAGATTTGGCGGCAATAATCGCCGACATTTTGATTATGCCGCAATTCCCGTCGTTTATTCCCGAACGCCGAAATTTTAACAAGCGAAAGCCCGCACGAAATGTGAAAATATATTTCGTGCGGGCTTTTATTAAAACTTTTCGACTCGAATTTTAGAGCAAATTCGGGGTTAATGTAAGGCAGGCTGTTAGCCTGCCGCGCCGTGCGCTTCGCGGCGGCTGAACAGGCTAACAGCCTGTTCTACTTTTTTACCCTCTACTGAATACGAACTTGCTCTAGAATGATTCAAGCATTGCTTTTAGCGATTATCCTTAAAATCATTTCGCGCTCCGCGTCGGTTAAGTCGAGTTTGTTTGCTTCGTAAAATTCGGACATTTTTGCGAGCGCGGCGGCTCGGTCGCTGTCTGAGCGAATCTCGATAATCGTCGAAAGATTTTCGTAAAACATCTCGCGCATTTTTTCCGTGTCGCCGAAAGCGTGATAACGGCGGGCGAGTTCATCGAATGCCTCGGCACGTACGCCGAGCCGGTCAACCGTTTCGGCGTACACGGCAGCTTCGTTCAGCAGCGCGACGGCTTCATCGCGTTTCCCGGCGCGATTGGCGGCATCCGAAACGCCGAGCAGTGCCAATGTTTTTTGCGAATCGTCGCCAATCGCGTTGACGGCTTGTTTCGCCCATTCGTCTTCGTTTCGTGCGATGCAGATTTGCGCGGTTTGGGCGAGCGCGGAAGTGTGCGCGTTTTCTTCGGGAATTTCCTGCGCGATTTCAAAGGCGCGTTCCGGCTTTTCAAATTGGGCGAATTCGACGGCGATTACCGCCCAAAGTTTGACCCGCGCCGGCGTGTCGCGGATGTCTTTATCGCGCTGCGATTTCAAAATCGAATACGCCTCTTCCAAACTTTCGACGGCTTCCGTTTTTTCGCCGCGCCGCCAGAATTCCCGTGCGTAACCGACGAGCGTCGAGGAAATCTGCACGTTGTCATTAACTAAATCGAGCGCACGGTCAGCGAGTTCCAAACTTCCGGCTTGCAGAAATCCGAGCGCGATGCTGCCGAGAAACGAATCCTTCTGGATGCTGTCGAGCGTTTCGGCGGACGCTTTCGCTTTGTCAAAAATTTCGATTGCCTTGCCGTTGTTTTTCGCTTCGAGATAATGACTGCCGATGTCAGTCAAAGCGCGAATCTGCTCTTCGTGAAATTCGATGTCGTTCGCCGCTTCAGCCGCCCGGTCGAGCATCGAAACGGCTTTTTCCGAATCACCTTTTTCCAGCTTCAGCAGCGCGAGCGTTTGAAAAGCGGAAACTTTCGCGCCCGCGAAATCTATTTTTTCGACGGTCGCCAGCGCGTCCGCTTCCTCACCGCTCGCGGCTTGGCGGACGGCGATTTCGGCAAAAGCGTAATCGGCGTGCGGCAGCGTTCCGGCGATCTCGAATGCGCCCGCGAAATCGCCTTTCAAGGCTTTCTGCGCGGCGATATGTTCCCGCGCTTCGTCTCGCGCCGCGCCTTCTTCGATGGCTTCGATTATTTGAAAAGCGTAATCTTCGTCGCCTACTGCCGCGCATTTTTCCGCCACGCGCAATAGCAAACGGTCGCGTGTGAACGGGTCGTCAACCGTATTGGCGAGTTCCGCCGCCAAATCAACCGCGCCCTTTTCCAAATAACGCGGCACGATTTCCGCCATCGCCGCCGCGTGTCCGTCCGTATTTTTGACGTTCTCCGCCACATACGCCGCGCAGTCGAGTAAATCGTTTTCCGCTTTCCCAATTTCGATTAAATGTTCCGCCATAATTTTATTTGGTTTTAGTGAAATCTCTCAGAAATTTATTTTCGCTTCCATCTTACGCCGTCTTTCGTGTCTTCCAAAACGATGCCTTTCTCAAAAGCAAATCTAATCTGAAGCGGGAAAAGTTTTTTCGCGCAGCCATTTTTCGATTTCATCAATGTCGCATTCGTCCGCTTCGATTGCTAAAACCATTTGAACGATTTCCCGCTGCGAAACTTTGATTTCGTAATCATTGCGTTGAAGAAAATCGTCAACTATCGCCGTTGCCGTGCGTTTGTTGCCGCCGAGCCACGGATGATTTTTGATCAGACCAAAATAAAGCGTGGCAGCTTGACGAATTAAATCGGCGTTTTCATACATTGCTGATTGTTGCGGACGCGCCAATGCCGATTCGATTAGTGAGCGATGATCAACGCCGAAGCGCGTTTCGCCGACCAACTTCATCAAAAGCAGATGAATGGCGACGGCTTCGGGATAGCTCGTATATCTGACCGATTTAATCGCCAAGTCTTTTCATTTCCTCGAACGCATCTTTGTATTTATTGAAAATACGATCAACGGATTTTTCCAATGCGGGCGACGGCGGCGGCAAAACTTCGACCTCGATTTTGCCGTCTTTGTAGCCTAAAAGCCCGATTGAATTTTTCTCAACGCCAATGCTTTCGGTAAATTCATCGGGCAGTTCGATGATCCAGCCTTTTTCCGTTTTTTGAATAGTTGTTTGATTGCTCATTTCCGTTTCCATCTTACGCCGTCTTTCGTGTCTTCCAAAACTATGCCTTTTTCCAAAAGTGCGTCTCGGATTTCGTCCGAGCGAGGGAAGTTTCGGTTACGTCTGGCTTCCTGTCGTTCTTCGATCAACGCTTCGATTTCCGCGTCTAAAAATTCCTCTTTCATCTCGCCGAAAATTCCCAAGACCTGATCGAATTTATCGAGCGAGTGCAGAATGAACGAACGATCTTCGGTGCAGAGCGTTTCGTGCGCGATTGCCGTGTTCACTTCGCGCACGAGATTGTGCAGCGCGGCGAGCGCGGCAGAAGTATTTAAGTTATCGTCCATCGCCGCTTCAAAATCGCCCAAATATCCGCGCACTTTCGTCTCCAAATCGGTGTTGATGCCGTCGGGCAAAACAGATTCCTGCAAACGCTTTTTGAAATCGCGCAGTCTCTCAATCGTTTGTTCCGAGCCGTCGAGAGTTTCAAATGTAAAATTCAACTGCTTGTGATACGGAACGCTCATCAGCAAATAACGAATCGCCGTTGCCGTGTAATCTTTTTTGATTAAATCGCGGAAAGTATAATAATTCCCAAGCGATTTTGACATCGTTTTTCCTTCGACCATTAAATGTTCCGAATGCAGCCACGTTTCGGCGAAAATTTTGCCGGTCGCGCCTTCGGATTGGGCGATTTCGTTTTCGTGATGCGGGAATTTCAAATCAATGCCGCCCGCGTGCAGGTCAAAGGTTTCGCCTAAGTATTTCATCGCCATCGCCGAACATTCGATGTGCCAGCCCGGACGACCGCGCCCGAAACTCGCTTCCCAGCCGGTTGGCTCTCCTGCATCAACCAACTTCCAAACCGCGAAATCGTTGGCGTTTTCCTTGTCGTATTTGTCGGTGTCAACTCTGCCCGACGCGCCGGAAACATTGCCTTTGAAGT
This sequence comes from uncultured Pyrinomonadaceae bacterium, assembly GCA_964244835.1. GTDB lineage: Bacteria > Acidobacteriota > Blastocatellia > Pyrinomonadales > Pyrinomonadaceae. The sequence goes on along the minus strand of CAXTKJ010000012.1, from coordinate 36,157 downwards.
TGATTTTCGAGAGTTTGCCGTAATCTTTAAACGCCGAAATTCGGTAATAAATCGAGCCGTCCGATTCGTAAGCGTGTCCGTTTTCGAGCAGCGTTTCGATAATCGCAATCATCTCCGCGACGTGATGCGTCGCTCGCGGTGTAATCTCAGGACGTTCCAATCCGAGCGCGTCGAAGTCTTCCCAGAACGCTTTGATAAATGGCGCGGTAAATTCGTCAATCGTTTTGCCCGCTTTTTTCGCCTCGTTGATTATTCGGTCGTCAACGTCGGTCAAATTAAAAACGTGCGTTAGTTTGTAGCCTTTATATTTCAGGTAACGCCGCAAAATGTCGCCGAAAACAAACGTGCGAAAATTACCGATGTGCGCGAAGCTCCAGACCGTCGGACCGCAGATATAAAGTTTGACTTCGCCTTCGTTCAGCGGATGAAATTCTTCGAGTTGGTTGGATAAAGTGTTATGAAATTTCAGCATAAAATTAATATATTTTGAAACAATAGCATAAACGAAAACAGCTTGAAATCGGTTAATGAATAAACCAATTTCAAAATTTAACGTAAAAATTGCGAAAGGGAATTCAGCGGCGACAGGATTCTTTCGGCGCGATGCAGAGTTCGGCGAGTAAATCTTTGACGGGTTTTGGCGCGGTGCTTTTCATAAAAGTTTTTGAATTATAACATCAATCGCCGGACACTCAAGCCATCTACGGATTGTTTGAAGCGTCGAGCATCCAGATGTCCGATTCGATTTGGAAATATCTGAAATACAAAAATTGGTCGTCATTTGAAACGTCAGCGTGTTGAATTCCGCCGGTCGGAGCGGCGTAGATTTCGGTGGTTGTTTTAGTTTGCGCGTCGCCGAGAAAAATTTTGCCGTTTTCAGCGTCGGCGAAAATAAAACGGCGATTATCTTTGAGCCACGCCGGATAAAAACCGTCGGCGGAAATTTTCGTATATCCCGCCGAAGCGAATGAGAAAATGCCGATGCCGCGAATCTGTCCCTGCTCGTTTTGAAACACGCCGACTAATTTATCGCCGTCGTCAGACCAATCGTGAACTTCAAACGACACGGCGAATTCGTCGAACGGCGGAAGTTTTACCGGCGTTTGTTCGCGCCATTTTTTATCGGTTTTGATGATGTATGGGACGCGGCGACTGTTTTTTAATACGGTGTAAATTAATTGTTTGCCGTCGGGCGACCAGGTTGGCGCGCTCGCTCCTTCGCCGTCGGTGTAAGTCATTTGTTCGAGATTAGAGCCGTCGGCGTTAATCGTCCAGATTTGATATTTTCCGGTGCGGTTCGATTGAAAAGCGATGCGCTTGCCGTCGGGCGACCAGCGCGGACGGCGTTCGAGAAATTTGTCGTCGGTCAGTTTGCGCCAGTTCGTGCCGTCGCGGTTGAAAATCACTAAATCTTCCTGCGTTCGATTGACGGAACGAATGACGAATTCCTTGCCGTTGGGCGAAAGATGCGGCGAACTGACTTCCTTGTCGCCGCTCGTAACTGCTGTAATCGTGCCTTTTAATTTTCCCGTTTTCGCATCGAAATTGACGGTTTGCAAATTCGATAAGCTGTCGTAATTGCTGTAAAGCAAAATCTTTCCGTCGTGCGAAAAAGTCAGATGACGGCAGTATTTGGAAGGTGTCGGTACGATTTCCGGTTCGCTTAAAACTTTTCCCGTTTGCTCGTCAATCGCCACGCGCCAAAAATTCATATTGCCGCTGCGGTCGGACGCGAAATACAGAAATTTTCCGTCGGGCGACCAGACCGGATTCCAATCGGTTGCCGCATTTTCCGCGACGACAACGGGTTCTGATACGCCATCCGCCGCAATCGTCGCAATCTCGCCCAAACGTCCTTCGGCGACAAACCAGAAAGCGATTCGATGACCGTTCGGCGACCAACTCGGCTGAATCGCATCGCCGCCGGTCGGCAAAGATTTTTTCTCGCCCGTCGCCGTTTCGATTATCCAAAGCGAACTGTTCGGAAGCGTGTGAAAAGTGTGAATCGTGCTGGCTTTATCGCTGACCACGAGCCGTTTGCCGTCCGGCGACCACGACGGATGAAAGCCGGTGTCGGAAACGCGGCGGACGTTTTCGCCCGTCGCTTCCATCAGATAAATTCCGGCAGGCTCGCGTTCCGAACGAAAAGCGATGTTTTCTCCGTCCGGCGAAAAGACGGGCATCGTATCGTTCGCCGCCGAATCTTTGGTCAAATTCGTCGCGTTTTTGCCGCCGACGCGCTGCAAAAAAATGTCCGTGTTTTTGCCGTTCATTCCGAAATAGACAAAACTTTTTCCGTCGGGCGCGAGGCTCGGAAAACCTTCCAAACCCGAAGCGTCGGTCAACTGCGAATTCTTCGCCTGAAGCCAGTTCGGTGCGTCGCTCTTTTTTCTAAAAAACTGCCAGCCGATAAAACTCAAACCGCCGAGCAGGATTAAAATTCCGGCGACTATTGCCGCTTTCGGTGCGAAATTTTTGGCAGGTTTTTTTGGTGATTCCAGCCCCGAATTCGACAACGAAAAAGACGAATCAATGGTTTTTTGCAGCCGTTTCAAATCGGCGCGAAAGTCAGAAGCGGTCTGATAACGAAATTCCTTATCTTTTTCCAGAGCCTTTTCTAAAATTCTGTTTGATTCGATGGGCAGAGAAGTTTCAAAGCTAGTCGCCGCCGTCGGTTCGCCCGACAAAATCGCGTTGAAAATAGCTTGTTTCGATTCGGCTTGGAACGGTTTTACGCCCGTCAGCATTTCATAAAGAACAACGCCCAAACTCCAGAGATCGGTGCGCTGATCAATCGCGTCGTCGCTGATTTGTTCGGGCGACATATAGGCGAGCGTGCCGATAATCATTCCTTTCCGCGTATAATTTGCCAGACTGACGTGAATTGATTCGGCTTGCGGATTGAGTTTGGCAAGACCGAAATCCAGAACTTTTACATATCCGTCGGGGCGCATCATTATATTTTCCGGCTTGATGTCGCGGTGAATAATTCCAGAAGCGTGTGCGGCGGCGAGAGCTTCGCAGGTTTGCGAAACGATCAAAAGCGTTTCTCTTAACGACGGTTTTTCTTTAATTATTTCGCGGACGGTTTTGCCTTCGATGTATTCGGTAACGAGAAAATTGATGCCGTCGGTTTGTCCGACATCGTAAATCGTGACGATGTTCGGATGGTTCAGAGCGGAAACGGTTCTGGCTTCGCGCTCGAATCTTTTAATGCGCTCGCCATCTGAAACAAATTCGGCAGGCAAGATTTTCAGCGCGACGTTGCGCTTTAATTTCGTGTCGTAAGCGAGAAAAACTTCGCCCATTCCGCCCGCACCGAGGGCGCGTTCGATGCGGTAACTGCCGAGTTCCTTACCGGAAAGTGAAAAATCAACGACGGTCGTCTGATTATGGGCGATTTCCTTTGCCATCAAATTCATCGCCGAATTTTCCAAAAAAGCGTCAGTTGCTTTTTGCGCTTTGAGAAGGCTGAGAATTTCCTTTTTTAAATCCGCATCGCCGCCGCATTTTTCCGACAAAAAAGCATCGCGCCGTTCGTTCGGAATTTCCAGAACGGCATCGAAAAGTTCGTCAATTTGTTTCCAGCGTTCGACTTTCATCAGAAAAAAATCAGTCTAAATTTAGCATATTCAGTTCAAGTCAAAAAAAATTATTAACGGATGATAGTTTTTCCGCCAAACTTTCGCATTTCTTAACAGAGCCGCAAAAGAACGGCGATAAAAAGGAAAAATTATACAATGAGTAAAACAAAATCAATTATTATTCTGGCTATTACAATTATTTTTTGTTCGATCAATATCAATGCGGAGACGACCTGGACGGTTACGAAATCAACCAACAGTAACGACGGCGTGTGCAATGCCGATTGTTCATTAAGAGAAGCGGTCGCCGTTGCCGGATTCGACGATACGATTGTTTTTAACAGTAATCTGATCGGACAGACTTTTACGCTTGGCGGAGACGATATTGTGATTGATAAACGCCTCACGATTGACGGTAATCTGGACGGAGTGAACGTCGCGTTTATTTCGGGAAGCAACACCAGCCGACATTTTCTAATTCAGCCGTTCGGCGATTTGAGATTGAAAAATATGATTCTCGTGCAGGGCAACGGCAACGGTTCGGGAATTAGTAACAGCGGCGGCTCAATCGAGGTCAGGAACTCCGGTGTTTTATTTCTGGATCGGGTTGCGATACGCGGAAACAGTTCGGGCGGCAGCGGCGGCGCAATCAGTTTCAGCGGCAACAGCGCATTCAACCCGATCATTGTTAATTCTTCGATTACCGGCAATACGGCACGAAGCGCACCGGCAATTTATAACGGTGCGATTCTGCATATTTCAAACACGACGATCAGGGGCAATCGTGTAATCAATCCCGATGCCAATGGCTGGGGCGCGATTGCCAACTTTGGCAGTCTCTATTTGAGAAATTGCACGGTTGTTGAAAATCAAGCCAAAAACGGCGGCGGCATCGTTGCCTTTGGCGGATTTAATCCGAACATCGGCGACAATAATTACACAAATCTCGGCAATACGATAGTCGGTCAAAATACGGCGACCGATTCCGGGCAGGATATTTTATTTTTCGCGGATTTAGTTTCGGTCGGCGGAAATCTGATCGGCAATACGAATACGATTCCGGGCGGCATTTTTAATAAAACAAAAGATGCCGTAAATTTGAATCCGCTGGTCGCACCGATCAATTCCGGTCAGGGCGGACATCCGATTGACACGCATCCGCTGCAAGCCGGAAGTCCGGCGATTAACAACGGCGTAAATTCTTTAGCCGTCGAGCATACATTCGGAACGCCATTGACGAACGATGCACGCGGGACGGGTTTTCCAAGAATTGTCGGTGGCACGGTTGATAAAGGTTCGTTTGAAGATCAGTCGAACGGCGCGACTTTAATCGTCTCGAAACTGACAAACAGCAATGACAATGTCTGCGATACGGATTGTTCTTTGCGCGAAGCCGTTTACGCCGCCGGACAAGACCCGGGAACGGATACGATAACTTTTGCTTTAAATGTTTTCGGGACGATGACAGTCGGCTCGGAAATAGCCATTGATAACCAAAACGTAAATATCACCGGTTATCCAACTCTGAATTCAGATACGCTGATAGTGTCAGGCAGTAATACGAGCCGCGTCTTTCGCCTGAACAACGCTAATGTTACGATGACCGGATTTACGATTGCGAACGGCAACGGCGCAGGACAATCCGAACCGTTCGGCGGCGGCGGACTCCTCGCTTTCGGCGGCAGTCTGACGCTTAACCAAATGATCGTTCGCAACAATTCGGTTTCGAATTCCGATTTCATTCGCGGCGGCGGAATCTCTGCCGAGCAGGTTAATGTCGTGCGAATTATGAACTCGACGATTAACAATAACATCGCTCCGCAAACATCTGCGGTGGATTTCGGCAGTGCGGTTGCTTATATTACAAACACGACAATCAGCAACAACACTGCAAGTTTTTCCGAAGGTCTCGGCGCGGTAAATATCAACGGTTCGCTCTATATGCGAAACTCGACCGTTGCCGGTAATCGCAACGCGAACAGCATCAGCGGATCGGGATTGTATTGCGGATCAGCGGCAGTCTGCAATATCGGAAACAGCATTTTCGCTGATAATATCGCCATTAACGGCAGCGATATTTTTGTGCGTCCCGGCGGCAATCTGACCTCGCTCGGCGGCAATCTCGTCGAAGACACGACCGGCTACAATAATGCCAGTATGTCGCAGCCAAAAGATGTCATCGGCGTTGATCCGATGTTGTTGACGCTTTCAGATAACGGCGGAAACGTGCCGACGCAATCGCTGATGCCGAACAGTCCGGCGATCAATCTCGGTGTCAATTCAAGCGCGACCGATCCGTTCAGCGCGGCGGCTTTAACGACTGACGCGCGCGGAGGTGGCTATCCCAGAATTCTGAACGGCGCGGTTGATAAAGGTGCGGTTGAAGTTTTCTCGCCGACCGCCGCTCCGGTTTCGATTTCCGGCAGAGTAACCGACGGCAAGCGCGGCATTATGCGGGCGCAGGTTGAAATGACCGATCAATACGGCATAACGCGAACCGCCCCGACCGATTCACGCGGATATTTCCAATTTGAAAATGTCGAAAGCGGAGAAACTTACATTTTCAACGTCAGTGCTAAAAATTATATTTTTCCGGCGCAGGTGTTAAATATAACCGAGCAGATTGAAGCGTTGAATTTCGTAATGCAATCGAGTTGGGGAAATAATTCGATGATGCGGGAACAAAATTAGAGCAAATTTGAGATTGATATACGGTTTACATTTTGAAGGCAGAAACCCGCGCGTCAGCAAGGGTGCGGAAGCGTTCAATCTTTAGCACCCTTGCTGACGCGCGGGTTTCTGCCATTTGTTCCGTATATTAAATTTGAATCTTCTCTAAATCTTGCTTTTGGAACAGAAAAAGGATTTTGACTTAGCTTGAATCTAAACTTTAATTGCCGCCATCATCTCTTCGACGGCGCGATAAAGTCCCGTAAAAACGGCGCGGGAAATGATATTGTGTCCGATGTTGAATTCGGTGATTTCAGGAATTCTGGCGAGTGCGCCGACATTGCGATAAGTTAAACCGTGTCCGGCGGCGACGATCAAACCTAAATCCTTTGCTAATTTGGCGGCGTTTGTAATGCGTTCGATTTCGGCTCGCGCTTTTTCCGCGCCCGTGCCGTGCGCCGCTCGTGCCGATAAGGTCAGTTCGGCATATTCCGCCGTGCAGAGTTCGATTTGCTGTGCGCCCGCTTTACTTGCGGCTTCGATTTGTTTTTCTTCCGGGTCAATAAACACGGCGGCGAAAACGCCTGCGTCTTTTAATCGCGTAATCGCCGTTTGCACCGCATCGAAATTTCCGGCGACATCCAAACCGCCTTCAGTCGTGATTTCATTCGGGTTTTCGGGAACGAGCGAAACCGCATCGGGCTTTTTCTCGACGGCGATTTTAATCATCGCTTCGTTCGTCGCCATTTCGACGTTTAAGTAAGTCGTAACGACTTCGCGCAGCAGCGAAATGTCGCGGTCTTGAATGTGTCTTCTATCTTGACGAATATGAACCGTAATGCCGTCCGCGCCTGCCTGTTCGCAGATTACGGCGGCGGTGATAATGCTCGGTTCGATGGTTTTTCTCGCTTCTCGAATCGTGGCGACGTGATCAATGTTGACGTTTAATTTAGCGGTCATAAGATTATTTACAGTTTATTTTCTGTCGGCGCATCTGTCGGACTTTGCAGACTGGCGAATTCTTCGTCGCTGAGATGGCGCATCGAAAATTTGTAGCCTTCGTAAATGGCAATTCCGTAAAAAAGCAAATCTATCGGGCTGAAAGTCTCGGCGAAAATTTCTAAAACTACGCTTGGCGAAGTTATAAAAGCCAAGAGAATCGCCGTTACCGGCACGCCTTCCGTGAAAGCCGCCGAAATAATGACTGCCAGTAAATTGCCGAACAAACAGCCGAACAGCGAAAACAATGCGCCGATAACGCCAAAGGAATTTCCGAAACCTTTGCCGAAAAAATTTACCGCGTAGCCGACCAAAAAACCGACACCGATTGCCATAAAACCGATTTGCATTCGGGTCGCATAACTGATTAAAGCCCAAATAATTCCTGCCACGATTGAGGCGACGAGACCGCCTAGAATCGCTAACGGAAGGCTTTCCTTAGCTTTGGCTTCGATCATAAATTTTTCGAGGTTTGCCTTGTAAGCCGCGTTACCGGCGGTAGTTTCGTCCGCGTTCGGGTTGATGGTTAAGTTGCTCATTGTGTAATCTCCTTATGAATTGGATTTCAACTGAATTTACCCCTTATTAAGTTTTTTGCCGTCGTAAACTCCGCGTTTAGCATTGCGGCGAATCTGGCGGACTTCGTTGAACATTCGCTGGCTGTCGCGGAAAACGCTGACTTTCGTACCGTCGCAGTGATTCCAGCGGACGGGAATTTCCTTCAAGCGCAAGCCGCGATAATTGGCGACATACAAAAATTCGACATCGAAACCGAAGCGTTCGATTTGCATTACATCAAGCAGCAGACGAAATTTCGTCATATTGAACGCCTTGAAACCGCATTGCGTGTCCCAGAATGGCAAGCCGGTTAAGGTTTTGACGATGAAGTTGAAAACCTTGCCGCCCTGTTCACGCCGCCACGGTTGATGCGTTCCGATCAGGCTTCGGTCGAGGGCGCGTGAGCCGAATGTAACGTCGAATTCGCCGCGTTCAATCGGTTCGACGAGTTTTGCAGTTTCTTCAATCGGCGTTGATAAATCGGCATCGGAAAAAAGCGCGATGTCGGCTGACGCGGCGAGCAAGCCGGTTTTGACGGCGTAGCCTTTGCCGCGATTTTTCTCGTAACGGATGACTTGCGATTTGATTTCGGGAAATGCGGCGCACGCACGTTCGGCGACTTCGGCGGTTTTATCGGTTGAGCCGTCGTCAACGACGATCAGTTCGCCGTTCGGATTTTCCTGCTTCAAATAAGCGAGAATTTTCCCGACCGATTCGCCGAGTCGCGCTTCTTCGTTGTAGGCGGGAACAATGATGGATAAATCGGCTTTCATTATTTTTACAAAATGTAATAGTAAATTTTTGGCGGCAAATTGTAAATTAAATGAGAAATGAGAATTGAAAAATGAAATGCGTCAATAATAATCACCGGCTTTTATTTCTCACTTCTCATTTCTCAATTTAACCGACCGACAACCTGACGCTCACTTTCGACAACTAAAATATGATATAGTTTCACCTGATTCGGGAGTAGTTTTAATGAGCAGAAAGTTCGTTTATATTGCAATTTTATTAGTCATCGTCGGCGCGATTGTCGGCGGCATTTTCGGCAGGCTGCCGATGACTTCTTCGGCGGATAGTGCAATTTCGCCGGAAAAGGTTTCGGGCGATTATCGTGAAGCCCTCGACGTGATTGATAAAAATTACGTCAGCGAAGTTGACCACGAAAAAGTTTCGGAAACTTCGATTCAGGGAATGCTTTTCACGCTCGACCCGCATTCTTCGTTTTTCACCCGCGACGAGTTTCGCAAACTTTACGAAGATCAGTCCTCGCAGTTTTACGGCATCGGCGTTTCGATTCTTCAGCACCGCGACGGCGTTTACGTACAGTCAATTATTCCGAACACGCCGGCTGACAAGGCGGGTTTGCGTTACGGCGACCGCTTCATCGAAATCGCGGGCAAAGACGCGAAAAAATACACGAGCGCGGAAGTTTCCAAAAACGTGCGCGGTGAACAGGGAACTTCGGTTAATTTGAAGATCGAACGCGCCGGAACCGCCAAGCCGCTCGAATTCAACATCGTGCGCGGCGGCGTTCCGCTGCCTTCGATTCGCAATTATTTTATGCTCAAAGACGGCGTTGGCTACGTCGGTTTCACGGGCGGTTTTCAGGAAACCAGCGCGGACGAACTCGACAATGCAATGACCGAATTGAAAAAACAGGGAATGAAATCGCTGATTTTGGATTTGCGCGGCAATCCCGGCGGACTATTGCCGCAAGCCATCGAAATCGTCAGTCGTTTCGTGCCGAAAGGTCAGACGGTCGTTTCGGTCAAAGGTCGGTCGGGCTATCCGCAGACTAAAGAACTTCGCGCAGTCGGCAACAAAACCGAAGATTTTCCGCTCGTTTTAATGATTAACGGCGGCTCGGCTTCGGCTTCGGAAATCGTTGCGGGCGCGATTCAGGATTACGGTCGCGGTGTCGTCGTCGGCAGCGACAGTTTCGGCAAAGGTCTTGTGCAGAGACTTTTCCAACTGCCGCTCGGAACGGGTTTGACGCTGACGACCGCGAGATATTACACGCCATACGGACGCTCTTTGCAGAGAGATTATTCCAACGGTTCGATCTACGATTACTACACGCATCACGGCGAAGAGGACGAAGACGGCAACGCGGCGGACGATAAACCGAAACCCGTCGCCAGTCCGGTAACGACCGCCAACGGCAGAGTTTTCAACAGCGGACGGGGCATCGAACCGGATGTCAAAGCCGCCGCGCTCGCCTTTACGCCTTTGCGTTTCAGATTAAACGAAGCCGCGTTTTATTTCGTGCGCCAAGTCGCCGCCGGACAAATCAAAGGCTTTGAAGGATTGAAAGCCGACAAACAGAATTACAATCAAACGGTCGGCGCGGAAGATTTTCAAATCAGCGATAAAATGCTCGAAGCGTTTCGCGCCTTCGTCGTCGCGGACAAGGACAACGGTTTGACGGTGGAGAATATCAACAGCCAGCTTGATTACGCCAAATCGCGTCTGCGTGAAGAACTAGCCACCGCCAATTATTCGACCGAAGCCGGACAGCAGGTTTTGCTCGAAACTGATCCGCAGGTTTTAAAGGCGATTGAACAAATTCCCGAAGCCAAAAAACTGGCGGGAACTTTTACGGCGAATAAATAGGCTGTTATCGAAAATAGATAAAAAATCGTGAATGAAGATTCGTTCACGATTTTTTATTTAATCGAAGGATTAACCGCCGCCAACTTTACAAGCGGCGAATTTCCCAGCAAAATTTACTCTTCGGAATTTTCCGGTTTTTACGATTCCTAGAGTAGAATAATTCAATCAATAGTTTATGTATAAACAAATCGGCATTGTTACAGGCGGCGGCGACGCGCCGGGGTTGAACGCCGTCATCAGGGCGGCGGTACGAACGGCGGTGCGCGAGTTCGGGATGAAATGCGTCGGTATCGAAGACAGTTTTGAAGGCTTGATCGGCGATTTGAAGATAATGAAGCTGACGACCAAAAGCGTCGGCGGATTATTACCGCGCGGCGGCACGATTTTGGGGACGCGCAACAAGGGAAATTTCTGTTCTTATGTGGACGGCAAAACGATTTTTCCCGACGAGATTATTCGCGCCGCGATTGAAAATTTAAAGAAACTCGAAATCGAAGCCTTAGTCGTCATCGGCGGCGACGGAACTCTGGCAATCGCGCAAGAATTTCACCGGCGCGGCATTCCCGTTATCGGTGTTCCGAAAACGATTGACAACGATTTGGCGGCGACCGAATTGACGTTCGGTTTTATGACGGCGATTGATATTGCGACCGAAGCCCTCGACCGTCTGCACACGACCGCCGCATCGCACGACCGCGTGATGATTTTGGAAGTAATGGGCAGAAATACGGGTTGGATCGCTCTTCACGCCGGACTCGCGGGCAGCGCAGACGTAATTTTGATTCCCGAAATTCCGTTTTCCTACGAATCAATGGTGCAGAAAATTCACGCCCGCGAAAAAGGCGGCTCGCGCTTTACCAATATCGTCGTCGCGGAGGGCGCGTTGGAAGTCGGAAAATCCGAAATCTACAAAGATTACGGCGACGGCGGTTCCGCGCCGCGTCTCGGCGGCATCGGCGACCAAGTACGGCAAAAAGTCGAACAGATGACCGGCAAGGAAGCTCGCTGCGTCGTTCTCGGACATCTTCAGCGCGGCGGCAGTCCGAACGCTTTCGACCGAATGCTCGGAACAAATTTCGGCGCGTGTGCCGTCCGCGCTCTCGCCAACGGACAGACCGGAAAAATGGTCGCCCTGCAAGCCGGAATCGTTGTCAATGTGCCGCTTTCCGATGCCGTCGCCAACATCAAAACCGTCTCGGTTGACGGGCAGTTAGTCAGAACCGCCCGCGACATCGGCATTTCGTTCGCTGCACCGAAGGAAGGAAAGTTATAAATGTTTCTGGTTTCTGGTTTCTGGTTATGCGAGATACCAACCAGAAACCAGAAACCAGAAACCCAAGAATATGGAAGCAATCAGAAAAAAAATACAGGCGGAACTCGCAGAACTCGAAAACGAACTGCGTTTTAAGCTGCCGAAAGAAATTCAAAAAGCGCGGGAATTCGGCGATTTGAAGGAAAATGCCGAATATAAAGCCGCAGTTGACCGTCAAAAAATGGTGATGGCGCGGGTCGTGCAGTTGAGCGAACGCCTGAGCGAAGTCGAATCCATTGATTTATCGAAAATCCCGACCGACCGCGCCGCCTACGGTTCAACCGTCGTTTTGTTCGATTTGGACACCGAAGAAGATATTACTTACCGGCTCGTTTCCTCTGAAGAAAGCGCACCGGAAAACGGTTTGATCTCGACCGTTTCGCCAATCGGACAAGCCTTGATGGGCAAGCAAGAAGGCGACGAAATTAAAGTAAAAACGCCGAAAGGTTCGCGCAATTTCGAGCTTAAAAAGTTGAAAACGATTCACGAACAGTAAAATTAGTGGTGAGTGGTGAGTGATGAGTGGTGAGTGAAAAGCCGAAAACTTTTCATTCTTCAACTCACCACTCACCACTCACCACTCACCACTCAAAAAAATGTTTGGAGCAAGTATCGGGCGCGGGGCAATGCGAATCATCAACGCGATGGTGCGCGGACTCGCGTCTGCCGGGATTCATCCGAACATTCTGACGGGAATCGGCGTTTGCATTAATGTCGGCTGCGGCGTTCTTTTCGGATTCGGCGAATTTTTCTGGGCGGGAATCGTTTTGATCGTCGCTAATCTGTTCGATATGCTCGACGGCAACGTCGCCCGACTTTCGGGCAAGACGACGCGCTTCGGCGGGTTTTTAGATTCGTCGCTCGACCGACTTTCCGATATGGTTTCGTTTTTGGGAATCATCATTTTCTACGCCGGAAACCGACCGGAACATTCGCTTTTGAACGTCTTTTTAGCCGGAGTCGGTTTGATCGGCTCGGTGATGGTCAGCTACACGACGGCGCGTTCGGAAGGTTTCGGAGTCAAGGCGAACGTCGGCTTTTTGCAGCGACCGGAACGCATCGTTTTATTGATTATCGGCGCGCTTTCGACCGTTCCGAATTCCGACGCTTTCCTCGCCAATCGAATGCCGCAGGTGCTTTGGGTTCTGGCAATCGCCTCGCTCTGGACATTTATTCATCGAATGTTTTTCATCTGGAAGGAATTTGAAAAAATGGACGCGGCGGAAGGTAAATAGTTTATCAACCCACCGATTATTTTATGGAATGGCTAGGAGAAATTTGGCAATGGATTTTACAGTTCTGGGAATCGCTGACGTGGTATCGAGTCGCCTGGGGCGTGCTGTTTATGGTTATCACGTTCGTCGCCAGCTACGGCTTGATCGTGATCGGAATGATAAAAATTCCGGCGGATTATTTCAGTTCTACTTATGTTAAGGACATTGGTTCGGACAAACATTTCTCGCGCCGCTGGGCGACTTTCATCATCAAAAACACCGTTGGATTTCTCTTGATTATTGCCGGAATCGTGATGATTTTCACGCCCGGTCCCGGCGTTCCGACGATTCTTCTGGGGTTGATAATGATGGATATTCCGGGCAAACGTCCGCTCGAAGCAAAGCTGATAAACCGCCCGATGGTTTTGTCGGCGGTCAATGATTTACGCGCCAAATATAACAAACCGCCTTTGATAATGGATTAGAGCAATGGGTTTATTCGATATTTTCAAATCTAAAAAAAGGGTCGGCACGGAAGCCGAACGTCAGGAATTTTTGCGAACCAAAGGCAGAATCACCGACGGCGTAATTATTGACAGCGAAGTTTCCGAAAGCGGCGAGGAAGTCGCTTATTATCAATACAACATTCAGGGCGTTGATTTTGAATCATCGGAAATCTTAACCGAAACGCAGCGCGAAAATCCTCTAAAATACGCGGCAGGCGCGAAAGTCGGTGTGCGTTTCGACCCGAAAAATCACGGCAATTCGATTTTGGATTAAAAGCGGCGTGTTATAATTGACGGCGAGGTGAAAGCGATGAAAGAAGCTGAAGAATCGAAAAACGGAACGGGAAAATCGAACGGAAACAAAGCAAGTAACGGAAAGAAAATTCCGATTATTGACACTCTGAAACCGAAGAAACGATACACGAAACGAGAAAAAGAAATGATGAAGGCATTTAAGGAAGCGATGGAAGCTCTTAACAGACAAAAAAATGCCAAAGTTTAAATCTTTCGTCTTCGACCAAAATATCTTCGTGGAATACTCGAAAGTCCTTAGTGAGCGCGAGAATTTGGTGATTAAAATGTCTTTTTCGAGCGTGGTTTTATACGAATTGACGGCAACGACGATTTCTACTGATGATTTAGACTTGTACGAAAAATGGCGAAAGTTTCACGAAAAAGAAGATACCCTTTTAACTCCGAATAAAACCGATTGGTGGGAGACGGCAAAGATGATTCGCCGTCTGCGTTTCGGCGATAAATCCGCTTCGCACGGGTTGATTCCGAAATTACAGCACGCGCACCAACTCCAAAACGATGCTTTAATTGCCCGCACCGCGACGCTTGCCAAATGCTATATCGTTACGAAAGATGCTGACGATTTTCAAAATTTCAAGCCGTTTTTGCCGAATCTTGAAATCGTCAGCGATGAGGATTTTTTTGAGTAAAATCCGAGTTGTAAAGAATCTATGTTCAAGAAAATTTTGATCGCCAACCGTGGAGAAATCGCCTGTCGCGTGATTCGCGCCTGCCGCGATATGAGCATCAAAGCCGTCGCCGTTTATTCCGAAGCCGACCGTGACGCGCTGCACGTTAGAATGGCGGATGAGGCTTTTTTGATCGGTGCGCCGCCGTCGTCTGAGAGTTATCTGCGCGGCGAAAAAATTATCGAAGTCGCCAAACTGTCGGGCGCGGAAGCGATTCATCCGGGTTATGGTTTTCTATCGGAGAATGCTGATTTCGTGCGGCAGGTAACGGCGGAAAATATCGTTTTTATCGGACCTTCGCCCGACGCGATGGACGCGATGGGCGGGAAAATCTCGGCGCGTAAAATTGCGATTGAGGCTGATGTGCCGGTTGTGCCGGGAACGACCAAACCGCTCGAAACTTTCGAGGAAGCCCAAAGAATCGCCGAGGAAGTCGGGTATCCGATTATGTTGAAAGCGGCGGCGGGCGGCGGCGGTAAAGGAATGCGTTTCGTGCAGAGCGCGGCAGATTTGAAATCGGCTTATGAAAATTCCAAAAGTGAAGCTCTCGCGTCTTTCAGCAACGACGAGGTTTACGTCGAAAAAGCCGTCGTTCGTCCGCGTCATATCGAGATTCAGATTTTTTCAGACAAACACGGTAATCACGTTCATCTCGGTGAGCGCGAATGTTCGATTCAACGCCGCCATCAAAAAGTCGTCGAAGAATGTCCGTCGCCGATAAATTCGCCAGAACTTCGCCACGCAATGGGCGCAAGCGCGATCAAAGTCGCCAGAGCCGTTGATTACGTCGGCGCGGGAACGGTTGAATTTTTGGTGTCGGATGAAACGCGCGAATTTTATTTTTTGGAAATGAATACGCGCCTGCAAGTAGAGCATCCGGTAACTGAATTAGTAACGGGAATTGACTTGGTGCGCGAGCAAATCAATGTCGCGTTCGGCGAAAAACTTTCGTTCACGCAGGAAGAAATCAAATGGGAAAATCACGCCATCGAATGCCGCGTTTATGCCGAAGACCCGGAAAATAACTTCTTGCCGTCGCCGGGAAAAATCACGCGGCTGAGAGTTCCGCAAGGCAACGGCGTGCGCGATGACGGCGGCGTTTACGAAGGCGCGGAAGTTTCTATTTATTACGATCCGATGATTTCCAAACTCGCTGTTTTCGGAAAAACGCGGGCGGAAGCGATTGACCGTTTGCGCCGCGCTTTGCAGGAGTACGAAGTCGGCGGAATAAAGACGACGCTGCCGTTTTTTAGGGAAATCGTCGAAGACGAAGTTTTTATCGCGGGCGATCTCGACACCGGATTTATCAGCGGATTTAACGAACGCCGCCAAGCGAAAAAGGCAGATGAGACGATGCGTGATTTGGCAATTATCGCGGCGGTTTTGGCAAACGGCAAGCAGCAAAAATCCGTTTCCGTCGAAACAAAATCAGAACCGGCAATCAGCCGTTGGGCGGCGGCGGGCAGAACGGCGGCGCAGAATAATCGAATCTAATTTAAAATAAAAAAAAGCCGACATCTGAAATGTCGGCATCAAGGCGGAGAATAACAATGGAAGAATTTTTGAAAAAACTGACCGGAAAAAAGATTGATATTTCCTGCGGCACAAATACGAACGTGCGCGGCGATGTCGTGGAGGCAAAAGACGGCATTCTCTATCTGCGCGACGAAAACGAACGGACGGCGTATGTCGCCATCGAAAAAATTGCGATTGTCTGGGAAGTTAAAGATCAGCAGACGCGACCGGGTTTCCTCGGATAAGTGTAAATCGTAATTATCAATGCCGAATTCACGATTTACGATTTACGATTCACAATTCACTTTTGCACATCGGGCGTTTGCAGTTGGCGATAGCCGACGATGCGTTTTGCCCAGTAGCCGTCGAATTTTGAATAAGTGATGCCTTTGCTCGACGAAGCCTGATAAAAACCTTCCGCGTCAGCGACGATGCCGATGTGTCCGAGCCGGTTGAAAAAGACGAGCGTGCCGAACTTATACCGCGCATCGCCTTCGACGGGCGCGGAATTTTCCCACAAAGTTTTCGCGCTTGAGCGTTCAAAATAAAATCCCGCTTCGTTGAAAACGCTCCACACAAAACCCGAACAATCATAAGATTTCGGTCCGGTCGAACCGTAGCGATACGGAATGCCGATTTTCGATTGGATTGATGCCAGCATTTTTTGGCTGAATGATGCGGTGTAATAATTTTTATTAAAAGTGGCGTTGGCGGGTGCGTTCAGCGGCTGTGATGAACCGGTTTTTTTGACGAGCGGCGGAGCGGTTTGGACGATGATCTGGTTGGTAAGCGTTGGTCTTTTCGGCGTGTTCACGGGCGGCTGATTAATCGGCTGCGATTCGTTGGTTTTAACCGGCACGACTCGCGGACGCTGCGGCTGCGGCACTTGCGAAAACGCGGCAGCGGAAAAAACAAGCACGGCGAAAACGGAAAAACACAAAGACTTACAAACATTCATCGGCACAAACTCCTAAATTGTAGATTTTTATTTTGTCTGGGAAATTTTCGGAATAAAACGACTTTTGAAACGCCGCCTTATTTTTAAAAACAGTTAAAATAACCAAATTTCCTGTAAATCCTGTCGGAGATTTTCAGGCTGAAAAAATTAAATTTTCGGATTATTTTTAACTAAGAACTAAAAAGATTGTTACCGACGCAAACGAAAATTGCAAACCGTAAAATCTTTTTCCGGCGAGGGTCGGAAATTTTTAAGGTGTGATGAAGTTAAATCGAAGTCGAAAATACCCGTCAAAGAGTTGGCATTTGCCTTGTGAAAATAAAGAGAGCGAGCGTTTGCCCGTTCTCTTCAAAGCCGCCGACTCTTCTCCGTTTGTTTCCTGCCTTCCGAGCTTTCCTTATGGTTACTTAAAGTAAAGGTTTAATAAATAGCAAGTTCCAAAAATAATTTTTCACAGGAAAAATGTCTTGCCGTCCTACGGGATCAACCAAGGCGGAAGCCCGCGCGTGAGCAAGGGCGCAACGATTAAGTAATTGCGCCCTTGCTCACGCGCGGGCTTCCGCCTGACAGGAGACTATTTAAGGAACAAAAACATTCGGAACGAATTTGTCGTCGCTCGCGCCGAAAGCGATTCCGGTAAAGCCCGTCTGCGAACGGTTCAAATACCAGTTGCCATTTCTGACGACGGCGACATCGGCTTTGCCGTCGCCGTCATAGTCCGCCGGAACGGGAATGTCAGTTCCCAAACCGAACGCGATGCCGACGAATCCGGCTTGACTGCGGTTGATATACCAAGTGCCGTTTGACGGACGAAACACCGCGACATCAACTTTACCGTCGCCGTCGTAATCCGCCGGAACTAATTTGTCGGAAGCAGTTCCGAACTGAATTGCGCCGTAATTGGTCGCCGGATTGTTTGAAGTGTACCAAGTTCCGTTTGACGGTCGAAACACGGCGAAATTGGCTTTGCCGTCGCCGTCGTAATCCGCCGGAACGGGTTTATCAGTTGATACGCCGAAGTTGGCAAAGAAAAACTGCCCGTTGGAACTGTTTAGTCCGTACCAGGTCGCATTCGACGGACGGAAAACCGCGATGTCGGCTTTTCCGTCGCCGTCATAGTCCGCCGGAACGGGAACGTCGCTGCCGTCGCCGAACGTAATGCCGGTGAATCCTGCCGTGCTTCTTTGTAGATACCAAACTCCGCCGCGATTAACCGCGATGTCGGTTTTCCCGTCGCCGTCGTAATCCGCCGGAACTAATCTATCGGTGGAAACGCCGAAAGTCATTCCGGTAAATCCATTGGTTGATTGCTGTAAATACCACGCTCCCGTTGACGGACGGAAAACAGAAACGTCGGCTTTGCCGTCGCCGTCAAAATCGAATCGTGTGCGAGCGGCTTGAGTCGAAGCGACGATACCGCTCGCCACCAGCGCGTAATCGGCATCAATGACACCGGCAGTTTCCGTCCGCGCGTCCTGCACCAATTCGGAAGCGGCGACTTCAATCGTCCAGTTACCCGCCGCCGGAGTTTGAATGAAGACGTTTTCGGTTGTGTCTATAATGTTTGATCTGCCGCCTGCCACCGACCACATACTGGTTAGCAAACCATTATTGCCCCAGTAAATCGTGCCGTCCGGCGCGGTTACTTTGAGCGATAAATCATTGATTCTGGTTTGCGTCGCCGACGGACTGCCCATCGGATCGGCGAAAACCATCGTAACTTTCAGCGGGTCGGTCGAGCCTCCCGGAACGGTTACGCTGTAAGATTTCGATTGAAAGTTAGTCAGCACGTCAGTTTCGTTCACGATCAGCATTTTACTGCGGAGATTGTAGAGATTCGTCAAATCGGCGCGACCGAAACCCTGCCGAACCCGCGTAATATCCGTTCCGGCAATCGTCATATCCCACTGCACGGCGGTATTAATCATCACCGCTTTGGCGGTCGTCATATGCGGGCGGCTGTCGAAGACCGTCGCGCCGGTCGGATTGCCGAACAGACCATTGTGCCACATCTGGAAAAAGATTCCGAAATGTCCGGCGGTAATCGGAGTCGCCGCGCTCGTGCCGCTGAATTGCCCGTAACTCGTCGTCGTCGTGCCGTAAGTCGAAAAAACCGAATCGTAGAAATGCGCCAGTTCCGGTTTGATGCGCCCGTCAGCCGCCGGTCCGATGCTCGCGCCGCTCTGCCAGCGGTCGTCAGTAAAACTCGCCGTATTGAAATGGCGAATGCCGCCGATGGAAACGACGTTTTTCGCCCACGCCTGCGGGCGCGAAGTTTGGTTGCCGGTGTTGCTCTGCGAATTGAGCAGACAGAAATCGTTGAGAAAAAGAATGTCGTCTATCTCCGCCGAAAGCGTTGTGTAAGCGGTTGTTACGGCATTTCCCCAACTGTTCGATTGATAGACGGCTTTATACGGTTCCTGATTAAGCTGTGCCGTGTGCGTGTAGCGATTAGTCAGACTGTCGTAATCAGCCATAATCCCCTGCGCTTCGGGCAGCATTCCGCGTCCGGCGGCGTTGGTCGTGCCGCGTCCGAAATTGATGCCGTATGTCGCCGTGCCGTGATCGAGAACGCTCGGCGCGGTGCCGTGAATAATCGGAGTCAGCCCGGAAACGAAATCGGTATGATTCTGCACAAAACCGCCGTCCATCACTTCGGCGCGAACGCCTTGTCCTTTGAATCCCAAAGTGGTTTCGATAAAATTCGCGCCGCCGACGGTTCGCACGATGTCCATATCGTTTTCCGGCGGACTCCAGCGATCAACGAACAGAACGTCTTCGTCGTTAGCGACGGCAAGCAGTTGTTCGGGCGAAAGCGTCGCTTCGATGCGGAAACCTTCTTTTGCGGTCTGTTCGACTTTGCCGCCTAACGAACGGATATTACCCGCGAGTCTGCCCTGCATTTCCGCGCCGCGTTCGAGAACCATAATGTTGTAACGCGCCGTCTGTAAAGTGCGGTTCGCCAAACCTTCGTTCAAAAATTCTTCGAGTTTATAAGCCGGCTGATAACGTCCGACCCAGCGCACGAACGGCAGATTTGCTACCGCGTTTCGAGTTGCCGCATTCATCCGAAAAAGATACGAATGATTCGGCAGATAAATGTAATTTTTCCCGCCGAGCGCGGCGATTTGATTGCGGTATTCATCGAGCGGCTGCGAAACGAACTGAACGATATAAACGCCGTCGCCCGCGTCCGCATTTCGCGCTGTCAAATTTTCGGGTGTTGCCGGAACTGCGACGAGCGGGTCAAATTTCGCGTAGCGCAGTTTCATCTCGAAAGATGTATCCTGAATTTTCACCATCGTTTTTCCGTCGAGGCTGACAGCGTAAAAAGAAATTTTGTTTCCGTCATCGCCCGCTTCGTTCCAGACGAAAACTTTCGTCGTTGAATCGGGTAAATCTATCGCCCGTGCATCGGAAACCGTTCGCGCCGTGCGATAAAAATCGCCGAACTCACTCGCGCTTAAAACAAATTCGTTATTTGCACGGTTAATTTTCAATTCCGTCGGCTGGTTTGCTCCAACTACATTCATTGTTTTGACTACGGCAACTATCAAAAGCGCGGCGGCGATTGATAGAAAAAGCCATCTTTGGGATTTTTTTAATGCTTTCATTTTGTTATTTCCTATCAGCGGTCTTGCGGTTCGCAAGCGGTTAAAAGAATAATTTGAATTTTTATTCTCTGGGACTTTCCAATTAATTTTTATCGCCGTTCAAAACGACGCGGCAGTTGAATTTCGTTTCAATGACGATGGTCGAAATATTTTTATCGCTCGCCTTCAGATGCCGGAACCAAATTCGATTTTTAAGAAATGCTCGTTAAAAGTGGCTGTATTTTACGATATTTAATTGCGACGGGCAAATTTTTGACGGCGTGAAGGCAGATTAAGCTGATGGAAAGTGAGGCGGCGAACAAAAAGTAATGATTTGTTCAATTATGAATATTCGGAATAAGTGAAATGTGAGAGGTGATAAGTTCGGCGGCGAATCAACTTTTCACCTGTTCCGAAGTTATTTTTTTAGAGCATTACATTTTATGCGAATCAAGAGTAGAAAATTTGTATTTGCTTAACTCTTTTACTTTGCGTCTTTGCGCCTTGGCGGGAAAAACAAAAGCGGTTTCCCGCCGAGGCGCAAAGACGCAAAGTAAAACCGGGAGAAGATTTAATATTTTGATTTTCTACTCTTGACTCGCATATTTTTTACTACCAAAAATTTATACCGGCAAAATAAAAAAAGACGGCTTTTACAAACCGTCTTTTTAAAAAAGATTTTTCTGAAAAACTACGCCGAGAATGAAGTTCCGCAGCCGCAGCCGCCGGTTGCATTCGGATTTTCAAACGTGAATCCCGAACCCATCATATTCGATGTATAGTCAATCTGAATGCCGTTCAGATACTGTGCGCTGAACATATCAACGAACAGTTTCACGCCTTCTTTTTCGAGGATGAAGTCGCCGTTACGCGATTCTTCTTCGATGTTCAGACTGTATTGAAAACCGCTGCATCCGCCGGGAACGACGCGCACGCGCAGACCGGCGGTTTCCGGCAAATCGTCCTCGCTCGTCATAAATCCTCTGATTTCGTTAATCGCCGCCGTCGTTACGTCCATTTCAACGGTTGGTGCTGCTACTGCTGACATTTTTTATATTTCTCCTGAATTAAAAATTTCATTCGGACTCGATTTGTTTGAATCCTTACTTTAATGTCAATTTTACACGATACGTTCAAAAACTCAAGCACAATCTAAAGACAGCAGTGAAAGCGAAGAAAATTCCGGCGAGCCTAAAAGCGAAAAGCCGCACGAAACAGCCGTAAAAATTACGCCCTGACTTCGTGCGGCTTTTCGCCTGAGTTCGGAACATTTAAGGATTCAAAGTTGACGGAATCGCCGTGTCGCCGGACGCGCCGAATTTTTGAACCACCTGATTGTTCACGCCGCACTGCGGAATGTACCAGTTTCCTTCGCTGCCGCGATAGGCGGCGACTTCCGTTCGCCCGTCGCCGTTATAATCGGCAGGCACGAGCGCGTCGCCGTTTGCGCCCCATTGCCGGTACGACGATGTGCCGCCCGCACTGTTTGAAATGTACCAAGTGTTATCGGTCGGACGGAAGACGGCGAAGTCGGTTTTGCCGTCGCCGTCGTAATCAGCCGGAACTTTTCTGTCCGCCGCCGTTCCCCAACTCTGATAAAGCGGTTGTCCGTTGGAACTTTGCAAAACATACCAAACGGCGTTGGATGGTCGAAAAACCGCCGCGTCCGCCTTGCCGTCGCCGTCGAAATCGCCGCGCACCGGCACATCGCCGGTCGTTCCCCAATAAAAAGTACGGAAATCAACTCCGGCAGTCGCCGACGGGCGATAGAAGGTAAAACTCTGCGCTCCTGCGCCCGTGCCGCCGCGATAAACCGCCGGGTCAGCTTTGCCGTCGCCGTCGTAATCCGCCGGAACGGGAACGTCGCCCGTTCTGCCGAATTGTTCCTGCTGAAGCGTGTTATTCGAGCTTCGCAGAACAAAGAAATATGAAAACGCCGGATTGCCGAAACCGGCTTCGCGGAAAACAGCGAGATCGGTTTTGCCGTCGCCGTCATAGTCCGCTGCCGCCGGTTTATCAACTGCAATTCCCCATAACGCCGCGCTCACGCCGCTCGTCGAATTGTTAACATACCAATTACCGTTCGACGGTCGAAAAACGCTCAAGTCGGCTTTCAGATCGCCGTCGAAATCGTTTTCGGTTTTGGTGAATAACGCGCTGTTGCCGTGATACAGCAGAAAGCCGCCTAATCTGCCGATGATTAAATCGTCCTTGCCGTCGCGGTTGGCATCAATCGCAGCGATTTGCATTTCGGTCGTGCTGGTCGGAACGGCAATGGACTGCTCGAAAGCCGTGCCGAAAGTGCCGTTGCCGTTGCCGGGAAGAATCGTCAGATTATTCGCTCCGGCGACGGTCGAGTTGCGCCGAATCGCCAAATCAACTTTTTTATCGCGGTTAAAATCGCCGACCGCCATATAACGCGGAAAATTAGTCAGGGTCAGAGTCGTCGAAGTGAAATTGCCCGCGCCGTTGCCGAGCAGAATATAAACAGGCGTGGTGGCAGTGCTGGCGAACGCCGCGACCGCCAAATCGGGAATACAGTCGCGGTTAAAATCCGCCGTTATCATCGTCGTCGCGCTGCTCGCCGTAACATTGACGGGAGTGTTGAAACTCGCGCCGCTGCTGAGAAACACCTGAACGCCCTGCGCCGCCGGAGCGAGCCGCATCGAAACGGCGAGATCGGGTCTGCCGTCAACATTGAAATCGGCGGTTTCTATATCTTGACAGGTGTTGGCGGTAGCAAAACTCGCCGCCGCGCCGAAACCGCCCGCGCCATTGCCGTTCAAAACGCGCAGTTCGTTGACGTTGTTGCAGATGGCGACATCGAGATTGCTGTCGCCGTTAAAATCGGCGGTGGCGATAACGGGCGAACCGCGTTCGGCGGCGATGTAAGTTCCGGTCGGGAAATTGCCCGTGCCGTTGCCGAGACGAATGTTGATGCCGTTGGCAATGCCGCTGTTGGCGATTGCCAAATCCGCATTGCCGTCGCGGTTAAAATCGCCGATGACGACATCCTGCACGCTGAGTCCGGTGTTGTCAATGATATTGATCGGCGCACCGAAACCGCCCGCGCCGTTGTTCAGAAAAACGCTGATCGGTCCGATGGTCGAAAGTTGGTTCGGGTTCAGCGTTACCAAATCCGGCAAACGGTCGTTATTGACATCGCCGACGGCAAAGCGTGGCGTATTAGTCGCCGTGCCAGCCGTGTAATCGCTGTTTTGTTGAATGCTGATGCTTTGCGCTCCGACGATAAAAGCCGTCGCACAGAAAATTAAAACGAACGAGATGCTTTTGAAAATAGTTTCTTTGGTCTGCATAGTATTTCTCCTTTATATCTAGTGCTGAAAAGTTTTGTTGATTGTTTGCCTTACGGCAGATAAGCGGTCGGTGTCGGAATGTCGGTTGACACTCCGAATGACACGCTTCGAGTGCCGCCAGTGCTTTGTTGAATGTGCCAGGTTCCGTCACGATAAACCGCGACATCGGCGCGTCCGTCGCCGTCGTAATCGGCGGGAACGGGTTTGTCGGTCGAATTTCCCCAGTTAAAGTATTGCGCCGCCGTCGAATTGCTTGGCAGAATGCACCACAGTCCGTTGCGGAAAACCGCGAAATCGGTTCTGCCGTCGCCGTTATAATCGGCGGGAACGAGTTTGTCGGAAGCGATTCCCCACTGCGTCGCGGTCGAGATATTGGCGGCTGAATTCAGCGAATACCAGACTCCGTTCGACGGTCGAAAAACCGTCGGGTCGAGCCGTCCGTCGCCGTCAAAATCGCCGCTGACAGGTTTATCGCCGGACGCGCCGAAATAAAATGTGCGAAAGTCAACGCCCGCCGTCGCCGTCGGACGATAAAAGAAATAACTCTGCGCTCCGGCGGTTTGCCCGTTGCGATAAACTGCCAAATCCGCACGTCCGTCGCCGTCCCAATCGCCGGCGGCGGGAACGTCGCCGGTGGTTCCGAATTGTTCAGAGCGAAAGGTATTATTGGAAGAATTCAGAATATAAAAATAACCGAACGCGGCTTCGCGGAAAACGGCGATGTCGGTTTTGCCGTCGCCGTCGTAATCGGCGGGCGCGAGTTTATCCGAAGCGATACCGAACTGCACGGCATTGAATGAATTGTTCTGACTGTTCAGGCGATACCAGAAACCGTTTGACGGGCGAAAGACGGAAACGTCAGCTTTTAAATCGCCGTCAAAATCGAATTCGGTGCGGCGCAGTTGGCGTATCGGCTGCCAATCCGCCGTGAAGCCGAAGTCTGGAGAGGTCGCTCCCGAACCGTCGGTATTCATTGTAAAGATTCGGGGTGAGGCACCGATAGAAGCAGCATTCGTGTAAAGAATTTTCGTGCCGTCCGGTGAATAAGACGGTTTGGCGGGAAAACCGCTCACGACCTGTATTAAAACTCGATTTGTCCCGTCCGCGTTCATCACAGAAACGCCGCCGCCACCCAAATAGACGATGTTTCTTCCGTCCGGCGAGTAAGACGGCATAATCGAACCCGCAGTTATTAATTGAGTTTGATTCGTGCCGTCGGCGTTCATCGTGTGAATCGTGTTTGCTCTGGTAAAGGCGATTTTTGACCCGTTCGGCGAAAAA
This sequence comes from uncultured Pyrinomonadaceae bacterium, assembly GCA_964244835.1. Taxonomy (GTDB): domain Bacteria; phylum Acidobacteriota; class Blastocatellia; order Pyrinomonadales; family Pyrinomonadaceae. The sequence continues at coordinate 11,051 of CAXTKJ010000012.1, read as the reverse complement.
GCCGGATGATTATCGCCGGTTTGATTGGTCAACCGCGTCTGATTAGAACCGTCGGCGTTCATTTTAAAAATACTTTGATTTCTGACAAACACGATGCTTTCTCCGTCCGGCGAATAAGACGGATAAGTATCGCTTCCCGTAGTTAGTTGAGTAATGCCGCTGCCGTCGGCGTTTATCCGATAAATTCCACCTCTCACAAAAATTATCTTCGCGCCGTCCGGCGAATACGACGGTTCGGAATCGTTAGTTGACTGCGTGTTAGTCCCCGTGATAATTGTCTGTCCCGTTCCATCGGGATTAATCGTGGCGACTTTGTAATTAGCCGCTCCGAAGTTGAAATTATAGGCGATTCTACCGTTTGAATAGCAAAACGCTCCCTGACAAAAACCGCCGCCGCCAATCGCCGTAAAATCGGCGGTTTGAGTGGAATTCAAATTAGTAAAAGTCTGGTTCGGCGGCGTAAAAGTCGCATTAGCCAGCGACGGCGTGAGCGTATAATTGCCGCCGCCGGTCATATTACCGAACTGGTAAAATCCGAGCGCGTTGGTCGTCACGGTTAATTCGACCGGCGCGCCGGTCAAATTAACCGTGACGTTATTTAGCCCGATGCTGTCGCGTGTAATGCGCCCGCCGATTGGATAGCAAAACGCTCCCTGACAAAAACCGCTGCCGCCGGTCGCCGTAAAATTGGCGGTTTGAGTGGAGCTTAAGTTGGTAAAAGTCTGGCTCGGCGGCGTAAAAGTCACATTAACCAGCGACGGTGTGAGCGTGTAATTGCCGCCGGTCAAATTATTGAACTGGTAAAATCCGAGCGAGTTGGTCGTCACGGTTGCCGCCGCCGCGCCGGTCAAATTAACCGTGACGTTATTTAGCCCGATGCCGTCGCGTGTAATGCGCCCGCCGATGATAAACGTATTCGGCGCGGCGGCAACCGGCTGCCACGCCGGAGAATTGTTTTCAGTTCTACCGATACCCGGTTGTTGATTATCGGCAACAATCCTGACCTGATTTTCGCCATTGGCATCCATCAAATAAACACCGTTGACGCTCGTGCTTTTTCTGACAAAAGCGATTTTCGTTCCGTCCGACGACCAGGACGGCTCACGGTCGTCTCCCGTCGAAAGACCTGTTTCATTTGTTCCGTCCAGGTTGATAACCGCGATGCCTGCCGCCGCACGGCTGAAAATAATTTTCAAACCGTCGGGCGACCAAAATGGGTCGGCATCCGTCGTCGAATTGGTGGTGACGCGCCGCTGATTAGTTCCGTCGGCGTTTATCACATAAATTTCTCCGCCGTCGGTAAAAGCGATTTTCGAGCCGTCGGGCGACCACGCGGGCGCACTTGCCGTCGCCAAGGAAATTCCGGGAAACGGCGTTTGATTCGAGCCGTCGGCATTGGCAACCCAAATTTGACTGTCGCGTTCATAGACGATTTTGCCCGTTACCGACCACGACGGATTTCGCTCGTCAACCATAAAAGTGCTGATGGGAAAAGTTTTGTTGCTGCCGTCCGAGTCCATCACCCAAATATCACCGCCCGCGTTATGTGCGATTTTTGTTCCGTCCGGCGACCACGCCGGTTGTGTCGCGGAAGGCGGATATTGCGTTAATGTCGTTCCGCCTGAGCCGTCCGCATTAACGGTTTGAACAGATTCGTTGATACCTATGGAAACAACTCTCAAGTTTGAAAACGCTAATTTTCCAAGTGCGGCAGGCTGTCGTGAGGTGTTTAAAGCACCAGTTTTGCCGGTTGTTCCGACCGCCGGAATTATGGTTGGAATCAAACATAAAACCATTCCGAGTGTTAGTGCATTTTTAACCCAATGTTTCATTTCTACTCCTTATTATTTAGTCCTGAAAGGTTTGTTGGTTGTCTGCGTTATGGCAGATAAGCGGTCGGTGTCGGAATGTCGGTTGACAACCCGAACAAGACGCTCCGAGTGCCGCCGGTGCTTTGTTGAATGTGCCAGGTTCCGTCACGATAGACGGCGACATCGGCGCGTCCGTCGCCGTCATAGTCGGCGGGAACGGGTTTGTCAGTCGAATTTCCCCAGTTAAAGTATTGCGCCGCTGTCGAATTGCTCGGCAGGATGCACCACAGTCCGTTGCGGAAAACCGCGAAATCGGTTCTGCCGTCGCCGTTATAATCGGCGGGAACGAGTTTGTCGGAAGCGATTCCCCACTGCGTCGCGGTCGAGATATTGGCGGCTGAATTCAGCGAATACCAGACTCCGTTCGACGGTCGAAAAACCGTCGGGTCGAGCCGTCCGTCGCCGCTGTAATCGCCGCGCACGGCAACGTCGCCGCTCGCGCCCCACGGAACAAAAGTGATGATGTTACCCGGATTATTGCGGCTTCCGCGATAGTAAAAGTAGCTTTGATTGCCGACCGCCGCGTTCCGATAAACTGCGACATCAATCTTGCCGTCGCCGTCGTAATCGCCGACAACCGAAGGATCATCGCCGGTTTGTCCGAACTGCTCGCTGCGGAACGTGTTATTTGAACTGTTGAGAATGTAGAAATACGCGAACGCGCCGCCGCGCCAGACGGCTAAATCGGTTTTCAGATCGCCGTCAAAATCGGCTGAAACGGGTTTGTCAGTCGAGTTTCCCCATTGGAAACCGCTCGCCGAATTGTTCGCGCTGCTCAAAAAATACCAACTGCCGACGGACGGACGAAAAACTGAAATGTCGCTTGCGCCGTCGCGGTCGTAATCGAAATTAGCGGCAGGATCGCCCAGATAACGCGCCACGGCGAATTTGCTGTTTTGGTTGGTCGTCCCGACGGCGACGATTTTACCGTCGGGTTGAATCACCACAGATTGAAGCGCGTCAAAGAATACTTCAAAATCGGTGGCGACGATTCCGCCCGCGCCCCACGAGTTATCTAACGAACCGTCCCTTTTGTAGCGGACAATCGTAAAACCGCTGTCGGCAATCGCGCCGACGACGATTTTGCCGTTCCATTGAACCGCGACGGATTTGCCTTGCGAGGTCGTACCGATTTGCGTCGTAACTTTGCCGTCGCCGTCAAAACTCGCGTCCAAAGAACCGTCGGTGTTGTAGCGAACAATGCCGATTCGCTCGGTTGCATTATTAACGCTCACGCCGGTCAGCAAGATTTTTCCGTCGCGTTGAATCGCCACCGATCTGGCAAAATCCTCGCCGTTGCCGATAGCGGTGGTCGTCATTCCGTCGCCGTCAAAACCCGTATCGAGCGAGCCGTTCGCGTTGTATCGAAGTGCGAGGAAAACGGTTTTTGAACCGTTCCAGGCTTCACCTCCGACCACGATTTTTCCGTCCGCCTGAATCGCTACTGAATTTGTCTCGGTATTTCCCGATGCGTTCGGATTGGTCATTCGCGGTGTTATCGCTATGCCGTCGCCGTCGAAACTCACATCGAGCGAACCGTTCGGATTGTAGCGGGCGACCATCGTTTCAAAACCTCCGGGAAACGGGCTGGCACTTTCACCGGAGACGACAATCTTCCCGTCGGATTGAAGCGCAACTGAAAAGGCTTTTTCGTAGCCGATGCTGCCCGGTTTTCGTGTCGTGACGATTCCGTCGCCGTCGAAACTCGTGTCGAGCGAACCGTTCGAGTTGTAGCGCAAAACTACAAAGAAACTGCCGTTGTTAGAAATATCCGTCTGACCGACGATCACGATTTTCCCGTCCGTCTGAATCGCAATCGAACGACCGATTTCGTTGAACGGTAGATTGTTGACCAGCGTCCTGACTACTCCGCTGCTGCCAAAACTTGTGTCCAAAGAACCGTCGGTGTTGTAGCGAACGGTGATAAAACCGACGTTGTTCGCGCCGCCGACACTGCCGCCCGTTACTACCATTTTGCCGTCGGATTGAATGGCGACGGCATTCGCCCGCATCGGAAAACTCTGGGTTGTGGTAACTTTTCCGCCGCTGCCGAAACTCGTATCGAGGCTTCCCGGCGCGTTCGGATTAAATTCATACGCACCGATGTCCGTAGAAGAACCGATAAAACGGGGAAATCCGCGCTGGTCGTTGAACAGACTAAACGGCGGCTGAATAATATCCGCACCGCTGCCCGCGTTGATCGCCGGACTATTCGGAGCAAGGGAACGAGTCGGAGTCGGTCCGCCGTTATTGATACTCAAACTTCCGAGCAGCGGCGGCGTGTCGCGGATGTCGAAAAGCCCTCCGGCGAGATAGGTTATCGGGTTGTTCGTATTGGTCGAATCGCCCGCCGAATCGCCGACCAGATTATTGCCCGCCGATGTTACCGTGCCGTTCGCAAAGTTGATTTCAGGACCGAACGATGCCGCCGAGTTAGCGGCAACAATCGTGCTGCCGAAGTTGAGAGTTCCGCCGGAGTGATAGATGCCGCCGCCCGTCTGATTGGCGGCGTTGCCGGAAATAGTGGAATTGCGGATGGTCGTTCTGCCGGTTTGCGCCAGCGTATTATCGGAACTGCAAAAACCTCCGCCCGTCGTGCCGGTCGCGGCGTTGCCGGAGAAAGTCGAATTGACGACGATCAGCGTTCCTGTATCGTTCATAAAACCGCCGCAGGCGACCGCCGTGTTGTTGAAAAAAGTCGAGTTGCGGATTTGATGATCGGTTCCGCCGAAAAAATATACGCCGCCGCCGGTCGCGGCTGCCGCGTTGCCGTTGAAGTAGATTCGGTCGAGCGTCAGCGAACCCTGATTGACGTAAATCGCTCCGCCTCTGCCGTTATCCGCGCCGGTTCCGATGCCTCTGCCGCCGATCAGCGTTACGTCGGTAATGGTGACGGTCGCGTTGCTGATGGTAAAAATTCGTCCGATATTCCCGCCGCTAATCGTGAAACCGTTGGCGGATCTGCCGTTGATGGTGAGCGTCCCGTTGCTGAAAATCTGAAGATGGCTCGTTAGTGTAATCGTCGCAACATTAGCAGCAAAGACAATCGTGTCGTCGTTCGCCAGATCGTTCGCCGCTTTGACGGCTTCGCGCAGCGAACAATCGTCCATAACGCACGTCGCATTGTTGCGGTCGTCCGAACGGGTAACGGTAAAATTGACGGCTTCGCTCGTCGTCGCCGAGAACAGAAGTAAAAATAACGTGAATATTCCGATGTGAAATTGCTTGTTCATAATTTTTTTTCGCTGCCGTTGACCGTGTGGTCGTCGGACGCGATTCCTAAAATTTTCTCTACCTATTTACGCGCAAATATCGAACGAATCGGCTCAACTCCGCGACGATTTAGTTTGCTTTTCCAGATCGTTCGTCGGCGATTAAGGAAATTTATTTTTTGCGAACCCATTTCGTCGTCAGGATGAAGCGGCTGCTCTCGCTGAAGTCGGTGAACATTTTTCCGTGAATTTCCTGATCGTCTAATCACGAACTGGCAATCTCTAAAATTGTTATGTCGGGCAATTCCAGCCAGCCGCGAATCACATATTTTGTAATGCTTCTATCTCTTTTTAAGAGTAAAAGCCGGTCTGACTTTCATTTAAAGAAAACTGGCTTTCCGTCCGCGAATGGTTTCCATCGGTTACACGGTCAAATTATCATTTCAGGCGAATCCATTTTGTTACGCCACGATATTTGCTGTTCGGACCAAAGTCCGTGAAATTGACTTCGGGAATTTCTGCATTGTTATACCACGGTCCGGCAAGTTCTAAGACGGTCATCGAAGGTAGTTCCAACCAACCGCGAATAACCCATTTTTTTGTTGATATACTTTTTCCCGAATAGTCATTTCTTTGCATAGATAGAAGAAGTCCGTTGATTGAGTATGGTCCGATCTCAGTGTCACTTTCCGTCTCATACTTTTTTCGCACCGAGTGAAAAAAACTGCTGTATGTTCCATCGCTTTTGAACGTGTTCTTGACCTCAAATGCGGTCGTGTCCCTACCGGCACTTTTGCCGCTGCCGCTATGGACATACTCCGTCGTCATACGATTCGGACCATCAATCCAGACACCGGCAAAATCGGCAGTTGTCAGTTGTCGCGTCGGTTGCGGGATGACAAGGTTTCCGTCGCTGTCGAAAGTCGCTTGGTTATTTGAAGTTGTATTACTTGGGGTCGTATTATTTGCTGTCGTAATTGTTTTGTCCATCTCGACGCTGCCGACGAAAGCCTCTAATTTCGGCAAATAAGACTGCTCGTTAAAAATGCCGAGAACGCTGACGGTTTTTCCGCCACCGCTGAAAACGCTCAGAAATGCGAGAGCCTTGCCGCCGCCGTCCATTTCAGCCGCCGACGCGCCCGCCGTCATCGTCCATTCGCCGTCAACTTGCGTTTCGGTCGTCGGATCGGCTTCGACTTTGAGATTGGACATTACTAATCTTTTCCATTCCCGCGCAAAATCCCGTGCCGGATTTCCCGTGCCGTTGGTCGCGCCGTAAAGCGTGATGATGCAGAATCCGCCGGTCTTTTGGTTGTATTCGTTAAACGCGACGACATTTTCTTTCGGCGTTTTCGCCCAACTTTTCGGCGGCGTGTATTTGACGATGCCGAGCTTTTCCGTCTGGCAAAAAACCGTCGGTGCAGCGCACGAACAAAAGATGGCGGCGGCGAATAAAATTAAACTGTGTCCGAATTTCATAATGTTTTCTCAGGGGAAGTTTGTTTGAATGGAGACAAAACAGAATCATCCGAAATCGTATGATTCTGCCGAAAAAAAATTATTGATCGAGCAGTCTCACGCTTCCGGTCAAACGATAGTCTTTGATTACGCGCCCGGTGCAGTCGGGGGCTTTCATTCTGACAACAGAAACGGTTCGTCCCATATTCGGAGCGAAAAAAACCTGCCATTTAGCCTGCGTGTTACTAGCGGAAATTAGCGATATGGTCGTCATATACGATTCCTGAACCAGTTGAAATTTATCAACGTCCGTTCCGATAATGTTCAGTTGATAGCCGTTGCCGCCGTTACTGCCCGGATGAACTTCCGTCACCGACTGACCGGAATCAACAAAATAAGTTTGGTCGGCGGCAGGCTTACATACTTTTAATTTCTCCTGCGCCGGGACTGTATTGACAGAGCCGTAAATTGCAAACACGGCGACTAACGTCATTATCCCGAAGATGATTTTTGATGTTTTCATAATATTTCTCCTATCTTTTTTATTGCTGTCGGCACTGCCCGAAAATTCGGTTCATTTGCCCGACATTTGTTTTAATCCTTCAAAGCTGAAACGAAAGTTATTAAAATTAACATTCAGAATTTTTTCATTCCGCGTTCCCGCGTTTGTCTTCTGAAATTTTGCCTCTATCTATTTACGCGCAAATTGGTTTATAATCGGCTCACACCGGAAAAATTCAGAAATGCCGCCGCGTAAATGAAGGTCATTCCGGCTCTAGCTTTGGCGATTTAATTCGAGCAGGGAATTCAGACAAATCAGCACTCCGTAAATTTCAATCACGTCAGCGAATTTGCGTTTTATAAAATCGAAGTTGCGGAAACCGCCGGATCGAAAATGAATGAAGTAACCAAACTTTTGGAGGCGTATTCAAACGGCAACCGCGAGGCGTTGGACAAACTTTTGCCGCTCGTCTATGACGAACTGCGCCGTCTCGCGCACAACTATCTACGCCGTGAACGCAGCGAACACACGCTGCAAACAACCGCGCTCGTTCACGAAGCGTATCTGAAATTGATTGACCAACGCTCGGTTGACTGGAAAAATCGCGCCCAATTTTTCGCTCTCTCGGCACAGGCAATGCGGCGCATTCTGCTCGACAATGCGCGAAAACACATCGCCGACAAACGCGGCAAAGGCGAAAAAATCTCTCTGGAAGACGCGCCGGAAATCTCGGTCGAGACGGACGAAAACCTCATCGCGCTTGATCTGGCTTTGCAGGAATTGGAAAAGATTGACGCTAAACAAAGCAAAATAATCGAACTCAGATATTTCGGCGGCTTAACGATTGAAGAAACGGCGGAAGTGTTAAAAATCTCGCCCGCGACTGTCAAACGCGAATGGACTTTCGCCCGCGCTTGGCTTTATCAGCAGTTGAGTGCGGAGTGCGGAATGCGGAATGCGGAGTAAAAATCAGACGGCTTTTGAAATTCCGCGATCTGCACTCCGCACTCCGCATTTCTTTTTGTGAGCCGTTTTTCTCACCGATTGCGCGTATATCAATAAGGACAACTTTATGGACGCGGCAGAATGGGAAAAATTAAAAGAATCTTTTAATCAGGCGATTGATTTGCCCGCCGAAGAACGTGCGTCTTTTTTAGAAAGTTGCGACGAAGATTTACGAGTTCAAATTAACAAATTAGTCGCCGCGCACGAACACGCGGGCGGGTTTATCGCCGAACCCGCGATGGTCGAAATCGGTTTGGCGGACGACGCGAATATTGGCAGACGGATTGACGATTACGAACTTTTAGAAGAAATCGGGCGCGGCGGAATGGGCGCGGTTTATCTGGCGAAACATTCGGGCGAATCATTCACGCAGACGGTCGCCGTCAAACTCATTAAGCGCGGAATGGACACCGCCGCCGTTCTCAAACGGTTCGTGATGGAACGGCAAATCCTCGCCAATCTCGAACACTCGAACATTGCAAGATTACTCGATGTCGGCACGACGAACGACGGTTTGCCGTATTTCGTGATGGAATATATCGAAGGTTTGCCCGTTACGAAGTTTTGCGACGCGCACGAATTTTCGACCGAAGAAAGATTGAAACTTTTTCGCCAAATCTGCGCCGCCGTCCAATACGCGCATCAAAATCTCGTCGTCCACCGCGACATTAAACCGTCAAACATTTTAGTTACGAATGACGGCATGCCAAAATTATTAGATTTCGGAATCGCCAAACTGTTAAATCCCGATTGGTCGGCGGAAACAGCGGAAGCGACGGCGACGATGATGCGTCTGCTGACACCCGAATATGCGTCCCCGGAACAACTGCGCGGCGCAAACATCACGACGGCAAGCGATGTCTATTCGCTCGGCGTGGTTTTATACGAACTCCTCAGCGGTCAGCGTCCGTTCATCATCGAAACCGAATCGCGTGAAGAATTTATCCAAGCGATTTTGACGAAAGAGCCGGTTCGTCCGAGCGATTGCGGAGCGCGGAATGCGGAACGCGGAATTACAAACGACGCGATTGACACCGATGAAAACGCTAATCGGGAAACCGCTGAAAGAAAAAAAATCCGCGTTTCGCATTCCGCACTCCGCACTCTAAAGGGCGATTTGGATAACATTACCCTCAAAGCCCTCCGCAAAGAACCCGAACGACGTTACGCTTCGGTGCAGGAATTTTCCGAAGATATTCGCCGACATCTCGCGGGTTTGCCGGTGACGGCGACCGCCGACACGAAAACTTACCGGCTCAAAAAATTTGTAACGCGCCACCGCGCCGGAGTTTTCGCTGCTTCTTTGATCGCGCTGACGCTGCTGACCGCGACGACGATCACGGCTTGGCAAGCCATCGTTGCCAAACAAGCACGCGACCGCGCCGAACAGCGGTTTAATCAAGTCCGCGAATTGGCGCACACGGTTTTGTTCGATTATCACGACCAGATAAAAGGTCTGCCGGGAGCGACCGCCGTGCGCGAAAAACTCGTGACCGATTCGCTCAAATACCTCGACAATCTGGCGCAGGAAAGCGATAATCCGCCGGATTTACAGCGCGAACTCGTCGCCGCTTTCCGCAAGGTCGGCGATATTCAGGGCAGCAGCGACGCGACGAATCTCGGCAAAACCGACGCGGCTTTGAGCAGTTACCGCAAAGCCGTCGAAATTCAGGAAAAACTCGTTTTTGAGAATCCGGCAAACCCGGAAGATCAAAAAATGCTGGCGCATCTCTATCTCGATTACGGGCAGCAAATCTTTAATACCGGCGATTTGCCGGAAACGGAAAAGTATTACCGAAAGTCTCTCGATATTTTTTCAAAAGTGCGGGAAAATCAGCCGGACGACGTGAAAACGGAAGCGGATTTAGCCAAAGTCTGGTGGTATCTGGCGATGGTTTCGAGCGGCAAAAATGATTTTGACGGCGCGTTGGAAAATTACGGGCAATCGCTCGAAATATATCAAAAAATCCTTGCCGCCGATCCGTCGAATAAAAAAAATCGCCGCAATGTTGCTTTGAATTACAAATCAATCGGCGCGATTTTGCAACTTAAACACGAATTGGCGCAGTCGTTGGAACTTTTCCAGAAGGCGCAGGTGCTGGACGCGGAAAGCGCGGCGGAAGACGCGAACGATGTGTTGGCGCAGCTCGATTTATCTTTCACTTACGGCTCGCTCGGTTCGGTTACGCGTGATATGCAGAATTATGAGGAAGCGGTCGAAAATTATCGAAAGGCTTTGGAGATTCGCCAAAAAGTCTTCGCGGCGGACGCGAAAAACGTCATCGCGCAGACAGCGGTCGCCCGCGCTCAGAAGGAAATCGGGATGACTTTGCTGCATCTCTTAAAAAACGAGGACGCGCAAAAAATTTTGTCGGAAGCCGTTGCGGGATATGAAACTTTAGTCGCCGCCGACCAGAATAACGCGGGCAAAAAAAACGCGCTGGCGGAAACCTTGACCGCGCTCGGTGATGCCTTTTTTCAAACCGATAATCTCGGCGCGGCGATGGAAAAATCAAAACAGGCGGCGGCGATTTATGCCGATTTGTCGGCGAATAACAAAAAATTCGCACTTGGCAAAAGCAATGTCGCGGCTACCTACCAGACGCTTGCCAAAATTTTACTGAAACAAAAGAATGCCGCCGGCGCATTGGAAAATTACCGGCAAGCCTTGACGATACTCGAAACTGATTCCGCGCCGGACAAAACGCCCGAAGAATGGGCGCGAACGGCAGAAATTTACGAGGGCATCGCCGACGCGCAAATCTCGTCGCGCCGTGATACCGAGAGTTTGACCGAAGCCAAAATTACTTATCAAAAGAGTTTAGGTATCTGGCAGGATTTGGCGCAGAAGGTAAAATTGACTCCCGAAAACGATTACAGATTGAATCAGGTTTCACAAAAATCCGCGCAGTGTGAAGCGACTCTGGCGAAACTTCAAAAATAAATTCAGATGCGTTCAGAGTTACGGCTTCAGCCGTGAAAGACGCGGCGCAATCACGGCTG
>CAXTKJ010000011.1:0-121092 GCA_964244835.1 uncultured Pyrinomonadaceae bacterium | reverse complement strand
AAAGTGAATTTCAAAGAACTAAAAGATAAAATCTATTTTGTGTGACTGCTTAATGTATTGCTTTTCGATGTTTTCGATTTTCCCGACGCGCTTTTTGTGGCGGTCTTCGGTTAAATCGGTCATTAGAAACGCTTCGACGATTGACTTTACTTCGTCAAAACTGTTTTGCCCGCTGCCGAGAGTCAGAACATTCGCGCCGTTGTGTTCGCGTGAATTTTTTGCTAATTGAACCGAATAACAGGCGGCAGCGCGGACATTCGGAACTTTATTGGCGGTCATCGCCGAGCCGATTCCCGCGCCGTCAATGATGATTCCGACATCGGCGTATTTTTCCGAAACGGCTTTGGCGACGGCGTGCGCGAAGTCGGGATAATCAACCGCGTCTTTGGAATTCGTGCCGAAATCGCGGATTTGAAAATTACCTTTTTCCAGATGATTTTTTAATTGTTCTTTGAACTCAAATCCGCCGTGATCGCAACCGAGCGCGATTGATTTTACTTTCGATGCGCCGCGCCGTGAAAATTTTTTAATCAAAACGATTTGCTTTTCCCGAATTATATCGTCGGCGAGCGGCGTGAATTTCGCGTTTTCGGCAATTCGCAGTTTCGCGCCGAAGTTTAGTCCGCGCAAATCGTCTTCAGTAATTAGACTCTTCGCCGATTCGTCGCGGTCGTATTCTTTGCCGATTTCTTCTTTTATCGAATTGACGACGACGCGCTGCGGGTAGTTTTCAGGCGATTTTTCAACCGTTTCGCCTTTGGTCGGCACGGTCGCCAGAACCTGTCTGACGAGTTCGCGCACGCGGTCGCGGGTTTCTTTGTTTTCTGCCATAAATTTCTTCGAGCCGTTTGACGTTTCGCTTCTGCTCAAATAGTATTTCCAAAAAGCGTTTCAATCAAATTTATGACAACCGAATTTACCGATTCAAATCTGGAAGTTATGTATTCCGCCGAAGAAATCAGCGGGCGCGTGAAGGAACTCGGCGCGGAAATCGCCCGCGATTATGCCGGCAAAGATTTAGTCTTTATCGGCATTTTGAAGGGATCGTGCATTTTTCTGGCAGATTTGATTCGCGTCGTTGATCTGGAATTGCGAATAGATTTTATGGCGGTTTCGAGTTATAAGGACGCGACGATTTCTTCGGGCGATGTCGAGATTTTGAAAGATTTGACGAATCCGATTCGCGGCAAGGACGTGATTATTTGTGAAGACATCGTGGACACCGGATTGACTTTGTTTCGTCTTTTGGAAATTTTAGGCTCACGCGGCGCGAATTCGATAAAAATCGCCACGCTCCTTGATAAACCTGAACCGCGCATCAAAAAAGATTTGAAAATTGATTACTGCGGCTTCTCGATTCCGAACAAATTCGTCGTCGGTTACGGTCTCGATGCCGCTGGACGTTACCGAAATCTGCCGTTTATCGGCGTGGTTAAAAATCCCGATAAGTTATAAACGCGCTTTAGGTTGACATCGGCTTGTGAAAACGGCTAATTTACAAACAAAACTTTATTAAAGCGTGGAAAACCAAGAACTAAAATTACCAAGCCGTCTCGAATCGGTCGAGGAAGCGGCGGAAGCGGCGGAACATTTCGCCAAACAAAATGGATTCGGCGAAGAAGCGCGTTACGCGATTGATATGGCAGTGCGCGAATCGGTCGCCAACGCCGTCAAACACGGCAATAAATTGGACGAAACAAAGAACGTCGAAATCACGTTTGAAAATTCGGAGAGAGGTTTTGAAATCACCATCAGAGATTTCGGCGCGGGCTTTGCGGTCGAAGAAATTCCCGACCCGACGAATCCCGAAAATCTTCTGAAAGCGAACGGACGCGGCGTTTTATTTATGCGCTCGTTTATGGACGAAGTTGAATGGTCTAATCACGCCGACGGCGGTATGATAGTGAAAATGCTGAAAAAACGATGAGTTTCAATCTTTAACTTGGACTTTTACAGGTGAATTAGTCTAAAATCTGCAATCAAACGAACTTTAAAAACCAAAACTTAGGAGATAAAAATGGCTGAACTTAACATTACGGAACGTCAGGCGGGCGATATTACAATTCTCGATATGGACGGCAAAGTAACCATCGGCGAAGGCAGCGTCGCGCTTCGCACTTCGATTCGCAAACTGCTCGGCGAAGGCAAAAAGAAAATTCTGCTCAATTTGGGCAGCGTCGGTTATGTTGATTCGAGCGGCATCGGCGAACTCGTTTCCAGCTTTACCGCCGTCAATAAAGAAGGCGGCAGTTTGAGACTGCTTAATTTGACACAGAAAATTCAGGATTTGCTGGCGATTACCAAATTGCTGACCGTGTTCGACGTTTACGAAAGCGAATCGGAAGCCCTGAGCAGTTTCAACTAAAACGCTTTTTGTGAATTCAAGATTTGAGGATAAAGGAAATTTTCGATTCCTTTATCCTCTTTTGATTTTTCCGGCGAGAGACATCTTTCGCTTTTCAAAAAACATCTTTAATAAAGCAAAGACGCAAACCAGAAAACGAAATTACGCTTAATTTCCCTTTAATTTCCTTTTTTGTTTTGCGCTCTTTGCCGTTCAAGTTTTCGACAATCCTTTTTTTAATTTTAATAAGACAATGAAGATAGTTTTACTGCTTGCCGCTTTTTTAATTTTTTCCGCCAATGTTTTCGCGCAAACGCCGACCGGCTTCGATTTAACAAATTACGGTGTCCGCATCGAACCCGACCGCCGTGTGATGGTCGTAATGGCATCGCTCGAAGCCGCCGGACTCGACACGCCTCTGACGGCGGGCGGCGAAAAATTCCGGCAGGAATTAAAGGCGGATTTGCAGAGTGTCAGCCCCGAACTGCGGCGGAAATTAGTCGTTTTTATCGAGCAGTACAAACGCCGTCATTCGCAGGCGACCAACGCCGAAATCATTTCGCCGTTTATTTCGATGGCTTACACGCTCGCGCCCGCGCCGGATTTTTCCGACCCTTTGCGCGAAACGGATTTGCCGGGAGATTTGCTTGAAGTTTTAGATTTCGCGCCGCTCGTACGCGAACTTTACCGCGCTGTTTTGAAAACGAAACTCGACGATTACGTTAAAGAATATCAGGCGACGGGCGACGCGATGCGACCTTCGACCGCGAAAATGGTTGCCGATTTAGTCGGCTATCTGCACACACGCCCGGAATTGACTTATATTGACCGCATTAAAACGCAGGTTAAAGATTCAAAAGGCAAGAAAAATCTGGAAAAAACCGAACTGCGCGAGCGAAGCCGACGGTTTTACATCGTGCCGGAAATGCTCGCGCCGAAGGAAACTGTTAATTTTCGCAACATCGGCGACGATTATTTTGCGATTGTGCCGCCCGCAACCAATTTGAGCGTTTCGGAAGTGCGCCGCGCTTATCTGCAATTTGTGATTGATCCGCTGGTGCTGAGAAACAATAAAGAAATTTCAACCGTGCGTGACGGCATTAAAAGTTTGCTCGACGAACGCCGCAAATCGAATCCTGACGTTTCGCCCGATGTTTTTCTCGCCGTGTCGCGTTCGCTGGTCGCGGCGGTTGATGCCAGACAAATCGAATCTGAAAAAACGCGCATCGGAACGGCACAGGCGCGGCGAAAGATTGACCAGATGAAAACGGAAAAGGAAAAATTAGCCGTTTCCGCCGAACTCGATGCGTTCAAGAAAACGATTGCCAACGAAACTGCTTTACAGCTTTCCGAAGCGTATGAAAAAGGCTCGGTACTGTCGTTTTATTTCGCCGACCAGTTGAAAGGTTTGGAAGATTCCGGCTTCGATGTCGCCGGTTCGATGCGCGAATACCTTCTCGCGTTCGACGCGACGAAGGAAACGAATCGTCTCGCGCAATATGCCGAAGCCAGAAAATCCGCGCTCGCCGCCCGCGAAGTACGCCGCAAAAACGCTGGCAATCAGGAAATCGTTATTGATAATCCGGTAACGCAGAAACTGGTGGCGATTGACCGACTCACGAATTCGAAAAACTATGCGGAATCTGAAAAGCAACTCGCTCAACTCGCTGCCGAATTTCCGAATGAAGCCAAAATTTATTATTCGCAAGGGCGCGTCGCCAGCCTTTCGGCGGTCGGCGTAACCGATGAAACGGCGCGGAACAAACGTCTGCTCGAAGCCAAAAACGCTTACGAAAAGGCGATTTTGACGACCAGAAAATATCCCGACCCGACAACCAATCAACCCGATGCCGCGCTGATTTCCTTGTCGTATGTTGCGTTGGCGCGAATCTACGAATTCGCGGGCGACACGAGCTACGCTATTAAAATCTACGAAGCCGCCATTGCCGTCGGCAACGTCCCCGACGGCGCATACAACGAAGCCTTCGCCGCACGGGAAAGATTAGTCAAAGAACAGTAAATAATGGTGAATGTTGAATGAAAGAGTTTTTTTCATTCAACATTCACCATTTACCATTATTCCCCCTTTTCTGCTAACTTTACTGAATGACATCTGAAAATTTCCGCAGCGGTTACGTCGGTTTGATCGGTCGTCCGAATGCCGGCAAATCTACGCTTCTAAATCATCTGGTCGGCGAGAAAATCGCCGCCGTTTCCAACAAACCGCAAACCACTCGTCATAAAATTCAGGGCATCGTTACCAGCGCGGACGGACAAATCGTTTTCATAGACACGCCCGGAGTTCACAAACCCGGCTATCTTTTGAATCGGCGAATGATGGCGGCGGTTCACGACGCGATTTTATCGGTTGATGTTGTCGTGCTGCTGCGAGACGCTTCGGTTTCGACGGGTAATGGCGATAAGTTCGTTTTGGAATTGGTCAAAGAATCGGGTAAAACGGCGATTTTAGTGCTGAATAAAATTGATAAAATCCACGATAAAAAAACGCTGCTGCCGCTGATCGAATGGTATTCCAAAGAATGTAATTTCGCGGAAATCATCCCGATTTCCGCGCTCAAAGGCGAAGCGATTGACAATCTTTTAAAGCAAATCGTTAAACATCTGCCCGTCGCCGAAGCGATTTTCGACGAGGACGAAATGACCGATCAGCCGATGCGAACTTTGGTTGCGGAAATGGTCAGGGAAAAAATTTTGCAGACGACCGGCGACGAAATTCCGTATGTTACGGCGGTCGTTACCGAAAAATTCGACGAAACCGATGCGGAAAAAACGAAAATTTATTGCGCGATTTACGTCGAACGCAGCTCGCAGAAAGGAATCATCATCGGCAAAGGCGGCATCAAGCTAAAAAAAATCGGTACGGAAGCCCGCGTGGACATCGAAAATCTACTGGGGAAAAAAGTTTTTCTCCAACTTTTCGTGAAAGTCGTCGAAGACTGGCGCAACCGGGCGCGTGATTTGGACGACATCGGAGTTTATGACTAATCGAGACGAAAATTATTACGCTTATCAAATCACCGTTTTGTCGGAAGCCTCGGAAGCGGTCGAATTCGGTTTGAACGAACTCGACGCGCTCGGCACGGAGATCAATAATCTCGGCGTAAAACCGGCGGAAACTTTAACCGTCGTCGGATATTTCAATGAACTGCCAGCGGAAGAAAATCTTCGAGATCAACTGAGCGAAGCGTTGCGGATTTACGATTTCGCGCCCGACGCGATTCGTGAAATCTCGTCGCGGAAAATCGGCAATGTTGACTGGCTTTTCGAGTGGAAACAGCATTGGAAACCGACCGTTACCGAAAAATTTATCATCGCGCCGAGTTGGGAAAACGTCGAAGACACGGATAAAATCGTCGTCCGCATCGAGCCGAATATGGCGTTCGGCACGGGAACGCACGAGACGACGAAACTTTGTTTGAAGGCGATTGGCGAAAATTACGAAAGCGGAATGAGCTTTCTCGATGTCGGCACGGGAACGGGAATTCTGGCGATTGCAGCGGTGAAACTCGGAGTGGAGAGTGGAGAGTCGAGAGTCGAGAGTGATTCTGCCTTCGACTCTCGACTCTCGACTCTCCACTCGTTTTCAGGCTGTGATACGGACGCGAATTCGATAAAGATTGCCGAAGAAAACGCGGCATTGAATGAGGTCGAAGGCATTGATTTTTTTGTCGGTTCGATTTCCGAAGAAACGCCCGAAGCCGATTTCGTCTGCGCGAACATTATGCCGGTAGTCATCATTCCGATTTTGCCGTTGCTGCTAAAAAAGGCGAAAAAGTTTTTGGTTTTGTCGGGAATTTTGCGTGAACAGGAAGCGTTGATGATTGATGAGTTGAGCAAGTTTCAGACTACGAATTACTCGGTCGAGCGCGACGGCGAATGGATTGCGATCACGGTTCGGCGTTAATTATCTTTATCCTTTTTCGGCGGGGCGGCAGCCGGAATGTCGCCGTCGTCGGCAATCGTCAAGAGCGGTGTACGCGGTTTCGGGTTTTTTCCGCCGATTTTCAGCACAGGCGGAAGTTTCTGTCCGACAGTTGTTTTGACGGTGGAAAGCATATCGGTTCGTTTCAGAATCGAACCTCCTCGACCCGCGATCCATAGTTCTTCGCGTCCGCGATAAGCGACCGCTTGCAGAGCTTTCGTCGTGATATTCGGCTGCATTTCCCACGTTTTGCCGCCGTCAACCGTTCGCCAGACCGCGCCCTGTTCGCCGACGACAATCGCTTCTTCACGCCGATAGACCGTTACCGCGTAGAGGTTGATTTCCATCGCAAATTCCACGTCCTGCCACGTTTCGCCGCCGTCCGCCGTTCGCAGAATCGTGCCGCCCGCGCCGACGGCAAAACCGACTTTATCGTCGTAGAAACTAAGTGCATAAAGGTTTTTGTCGAGATTGGTTTTAATTTTTTTCCACGTCAAACCACCATCTCCGCTTGACAGAATCGTTCCTTTATCGCCGACGACGATGCCGCGCTTTTCATCGAAAAACTTTACGTCTTCGAGCCACGCCCGCGTTCCCGATTCAAACGGTTCCCAGTATGCGCCGTTCGTGTCGGAGCGCAAAATCATTCCGTTCGCGCCGACCGCGACCGCAGATTTTTCATTGATCGAGTCAACGCCGAGTAAATCTTCCGAAACGCCCGAAACGCCTTTGCCCCAGCTTGCGCCGCCGTTGCCGGTTCGCAAAATCGTGCCGCCGTCGCCGACGATGATGCCGTGTTCTTCATCAATAAAACTAATCGCGTTTAGATTTTTTTCAGTAGCTGAAAAAACGGGCAGCCAGTCTTTGCCGCTGTCGTTGGTGATCCAGATTTTGCCGTTCGAGCCGACCGCCGCGCCGATTTCGCGGTCGAGAAAAGTCAAATCGTTAACGTCTTCGCGTGCGCCGTCGGAAAGCCTTTGCCAACTGTAGCCGCCGTCGTCGGTGCGAATAATCAAGCCGTTATCGCCGACCGCCCAACCCGTAAAATCGTCGGCGAAATATAGGGCGACCAACTTCGGATTGGTTCTGACGTTGAACGGCAGCCAGGTGTTGCCGCCGTCGCCGGTCAGCCAGATCATTCCGTTCGCGTCGGTCATCGAGCCGATTTTAGCATCGGCAAACGAAAGCGAAAGAAAATCGGCGCGGCTGAAAAGATTGATTTTTTTCCAATTTACGCCGCCGTCTCCGCTCGCCGCGACACAGCCGCCGTAACCGATGGCGATAATTTTTTCCGCCGAGAGATACGCCGCGCCGGACATCAGCGAACCGCCGCAGGGATGATTTAGTTTCCAATTCGCGCCGCCGTCGTCGGTCGTCAAAACCGTTCCGCTCATTCCGACGATAACGCTTTTTTTCTGGTCGAAAGCGGCGACTTTGAGAAGCTGTTCTTCAGTTCCGGCTTTTTGTTCGCTCCAGGTTGTGCCGCCGTCTTCGGTCTTCAAAATGCGCCCGTAAGTTCCGACCGCCCAGCCGGTTTGGAAATTTTCGCCCGTCAAAGCGATGCCGTAGAGATGATCTTTGATTTCCAAAACGCTGCGCCGCCAGTCTTTGCCGCCGTTGTCGGTCGAAAAAATCGTGCCTCGTGCGCCGACGACGACGGCGTTTTTTTTGTCTTTGGCGAAAATGCCGGAGATCGTAACGGTGAACGGCAGACGCTGTTTCTGCCAGTTAAACCCGCCGTTTTCAGTGCGGAGAATAGTGTTGTCCGCGCCGACCGCAAAGCCGGAAATTTTATCTTTGGCAAAGTGAATCGAGTAAAGCGTATTGCCCTGCGGTTGCGGATTTTGCCACGCCCAACCGTAATTTGTCGGCTTCTGCGCGAAGGCGGTAATTGCTGCTCCGAATAAAATCAGCAGCAAAATGGTGAATGGTGAATGGTAAATGCTGAATGAAAAACCTAAACGGAAACTTTTGTTTTCCGCTTTTCGCTCTTCATTCATCATTAACCATTCACCATTCACCATAATTAAATTTCCTTCACTCCGATTTCGGCGACTTTTTCGTCGAAAAACTTCTCGTCAACTTTGCCTTTTTCAGCGGTCGTTCGCGCCAGCGTGTCAACGACTTCCTGCACGTCGTGTCCGGCGTGTCCTTTGACCCATTCCCATTTTATTTGGTGTTTTTGCGCGGCTTTATCGAGTTTTGCCCACCATTCGAGGTTCGCTTTTTTGCGAAAATTACCGCTCATCGTTTCGACGACGTAACGAGAATCGCTGAGAATACGAACTTTACAAGGTTCAGATAACTTATTCAGCCCGATAGTTGCCGCCGCGATTTCGGCTTGCTGGTTCGTGGCTTCGCCCAAAAATTCGCCGAACGCCCGCCAGTAGCCGCGATAACCGAGAACGGCGACCGCTGCGGCACGTGGTTTTCCTGTGCCGTTGCCGAGGCTCGAACCGTCGCAGACGATGGTAACTTCCTTCATAAAAAATTGAGTGAGAAATGAAAAATGAGAAATGAGAATCGAGTTTTTCGTTCTCATTTCTCACTGTTTATCTTTCTTTTCGGATTTATTCGCCGTTCATTTCGTCCGCTTCCAACTGTTCCAGAATCTGCTGCGCGTCTTCGTTGTCGAACTCGAAGGCTTGCTGTTCGACGGCGTTGCGGGCGATTTCAAAGTAAAGTTGGTCGTCGAGCAGCGCGACTAAATTATTGAGCGGCATCGTCGCCAGCGTTTCATAAGCGATGGCGCGAATCTGTGCCAGTTCGGTTTGCCGGACGATTTCCGCGACTTCGCCGGCTGAAAATCTCGTCGCCAGAATATCGGCTAAACGGTCGAGATTGTTGAAATCGTGGCGTTTGACGGTGCGCGTCGCCAGTTGAATGAAAACTTCCGCCGACGCGGTTTGCGCCTGCAAAACCTTCGCGCAGGCTGCTGCCAACTGCTTTATTTCCTGGAGTTTGTCAGCATCTTCGCGGATTTCCGCGTCCTTTGCCTGTTCATCCAGGGCGGACAATAAGCGGCTCAATTCCCATTCGGCGTGAACATCGTAGGAAAATTTCTGAGTTCCGTTTGTGGTCGTCGAATTGCCGCTATTGGTCGCCAGCGCACCGACCAGCATTTTTTTTGTCAACGGGCGCAAACCTTCCCAAACACTTACGACTCGCGCACCGAAATTTTTAATCGTCATTTCAATCTAATAATTTTGCAATAAAAGCGGGAATTTGTAAATCGAAGTTTAAAGGTCAATGTCCCGTATTTTGCTGAACGCTTTTTGATGCCTTTTGTGCCATTTGCGTTTCCATTTCCCTTCGGATTTCATCGCGGACTGCTTCTTCGTCCTCGTCGGTAAAGACTTCGACGAGCGCGAACGGCGCAGTGGAAATCGTCCGCAACTCCCACGTTTCGCCGCCGTTTGCCGCCGGACGCGAAAACCATAGCGCATCAAAATCAGACTTGGTAATTTCAATGTTTCCGAACATCTCGCCCGATAAACTTTCAGTCGTCGGCGCAGAAAGCAAAACACGGCGTAAAATCCAGCCGTGTTTCCCGTATTGCTTTAAGATTTCCTGAATCTGTCCTCTCTCCGTCATTTTTTCGGTTTTTCCTCTTTCGGAACTTCAACGGATTTATCTTTTTTGTCCGGTTTCAGTGCGTCCGAATTTGCCGGAAAAGTCATCGAATTGACGTTTTTCGGTAAATCGGGAAATTTCGTTACGCCGTTGACCGGCATCGGCATCGTGTTCGTCGCTTCGCGTTCGATTTCGCCCTTCGATTTACCCGGCGATTCAAATTTACCCTGAAATAAATCGCCGATGGCGAGTTTCCAGCCGCCGTCTTCCAGCAGAAACGGTAAATCTTCCCAGCGGTTTTCCTTTTGATTGAAAACTTCGATTGCGCCGTTGTTGCCCTTGATGCGCTCGTCGCGGATTTCGGTCAGCGTGTCGGACATCGTTGGAGCGACCAAACCGTTCTCGACGGATTTCTCCATCGAAATTTTCTGCCGTTCGGCGTTAAACTGCGCCAAGCCGAGCGTGTTTTTGGTCATCAACGAAAGGATTAGCGGCGTGTCTTTGGCTTTGACGGCGGCGAATAATTGTTTATAGGCTTCGGTCGGCGAAGTTGCGCTGCTTGCGGGAATCGCTCCGCCACTCGCGGGGATCGCTCCACCGCCGCTGTTGGTCGGATTGCCGTTTGCCGCCGTATTTTTGTTACACGAAATGCCGATGGCGGCAATCATTACTGCTAAAAAGAAACTGATAATTTTATTTTTATAATTCATTATTCACACCTATTTTCGGAAGCGGATTTTATAGAGTATAAAGAGACTGGGCGGAAAAGTAAATTTCAATTCGGAGACGTTTAAGAATCAATTCAGGCGGCGCAGAACTTCCTTCGCACCGCCTGAATTGATTCTTCTTACTCGACCGGATTGCCTTCGGTGTCGAGAATCTGCAAATCGTAACCGAGTTCTTTTAATCCCGGTTCGATTGTTTTTCTGTCGCCGACGATGACAATCGCCAGTTTGTCGGGAGTCAGGTATTTGTTCGCCACGCGGTTCACGTCTTCCAAAGTAACGGCGTTGACTTTGGAAATGTATTCGTTGAAATACGAATCCGGCAAACCGTAAACGACTAGATTCGAAAGCTGACCGGAGATTTGTCCGACCGTTTCAAAACCGCGCGGATAACCGCGAATAATGCGCTGTTTGTTCGATTCGAGTTCCTGCGCGGTAATCGGGATTTCGCCGCGAATGCCTTTGATTTCCTTGATAAATTCCATCACCGACTCTTTCGTAACCGCCGTCTGCACGTCGGCTCCGGCGGTGAACGGACCGGCACCGCGCCGGATCGTAAAGCTCGAACGTGCGCCGTAAGTATAACCCTTGCTTTCGCGCAGATTCATATCGAGCCGCGAAAACGAGCCGCCGAGCGTCGAATTTAAAACCTGCAAAGGAAAGAAATCCGGGTTATCGCGCGACACGCCGATTTGTCCGATGGAGACGACCGACTGCGCCGCATTCGGTTTATCAACCAGATAAATTCCCGCCTTTTCGCGCATTTTCGCTTCGGGCAGCGTGCCGTTCGTCACCGTTCCCGGTTTCCAGTCAGCAAATGCTTTTTCGAGCTTCGGCATCAGCGTTTTGCTTTCGACCGCGCCGACGACGATTAAAATCGCGTTGTTCGGGCGATAAGTTGATTCGTAATAGCTGACCAAATCATTGCGCGAAAGATTTTTGATGCTCGTTTCGTCGCCCGATAATTGTCTGCCGTACGGATGATCTTTGCCGTAGAGAACGCGGTCATAGACTACGCTCGAAATCGCGTTCGGATTTGATTTGCGCTGAATAAATCCGACGAGTGCGCGGCGGCGTACCGTTTCCAGTTCGGTTTCCGGGAACGTCGGATTGACGATAACATCCGCGTAAATATCAAGTGCCGGATCGAGATTTTTCGTCAGCGTCGAGAGCGAAACGCCGGTCGAATCCCAGCCTGTGCTGGCGTTCAGCGACGCGCCGATTGCCTGTAACTGATTCTCGATGTCGAGTGCCGAGCGCGTTTTCGTGCCGTCGTCGAGCAGCGTCGCCGTCATCGAAGACACGCCGGATTTCGCCGCCGGTTCAAAAGTGCCGCCGGTTTTGAAAACCATATTCATCGAAACAATCGGCAGTTCCGGCTGATTGACCGTCCAGACTTCCAAGCCGTTAGAAAGTTTCGATTTCACAATCGGCGGCAGATTAAATTTCGGGTCAGCTCCGGCTTTCGGCAACTTCGAGCCGTCCGGCGCGGCTTTCTTTTTATCATCGCTGACCGAAGTCGGCTTATTCGCCGCCGCGTTCATTTTCGGCGCATCGCCTTTGCGCGGAACGAAACTCATCACCAAACGATTTTTTACCAGGTAAGTATTGGCAACGCGCTGAATGTCGGCGGGCGTAACTTTGCGATACTCGTCGAGCTGTTTTTGAAATAAATCGGGTTTCCCGAAAAACACGGCGTTGCTGTTAAGCGAATCGGCTTTGCCGAGAATATTCTGTAAGCCGAAAACCGTTCCCGATTCGACCTGATTCAAAGCGCGGGATAATTCGTCGGCAGCGGGCGGAGTTTTTTGGAGGCGTTCGATTTCGACGTTGATTTCCCGTTCGATTTCTTCCAGAGTTTTGTTCGGACTGGCGGTTGCCGTTACCTGAAACGTCCCGGCAACTTCGCGCGTCCCGTTAAACGCTCCGATATTTTGCGCCAATTTCTTTTCGTAAACCAGATTGCTTTGCAGGCGCGAACCGCGACCGTTGGAAAGAATCGAACCGAGCATATCGAGCGCGGCTTCGTCCTTATCGCCCTGCGGAACGCTGTGCCAAACCATATAAACACGCGGCAGCGGAACGGCATCTTCGACCGTTACGCGGGTTTCTTTGTCCAACGCTGGTCTCGCCGGATTCGGGCGCGTAATGCCGCCGCCTTTGGCGATTCCACCGAAATACTTTTCGACCCACTGCTTCGCCTGTTTCTCGTCGAAATCACCGGCGATGACCAGAGAGGCATTGTTCGGCACATAATACTGCCGGAAAAATCCCTTCACATCTTCCAGCGACGCGGCGGATAAATCGTCGAGTGAACCGATCACCGACCAATTATAAGGATGACCCTTCGGAAACATAATCTCGCCGATGCGTTCGCCGGCAGTGCCGTAAGGCTGATTATCAACGCGCTGACGGCGTTCGTTTTTCACGACATCGCGCTGGTTGTTGAGTTTTTCCTGCGTCATCGCGTCGAGCAGTCCGCCCATCCGGTCGGCTTCCATATACAGCGCGAGTTCGAGAAAATTCGACGGCACGACTTCGTAATAATTCGTGCGGTCGGAATTGGTCGAGCCGTTGATATTCGCGCCCGCTTCCTGCAAGGGCGTAAAATAATCGGCATCGTAGCTTTTCGAGCCTTGAAACATCATATGCTCGAACAAATGCGCGAATCCGGTGCGCCCGACAACTTCGTTCTTCGAGCCGACGTGATACCAGACGTTGACCGCGACAATCGGCGTTGACGAATCGCGGTGCATAATCACCCGCAAGCCGTTTTTCAGCGTTATCTCGGTATATTTAATCGGCGGCAGTTTCTCGCCTTTCTGTGCAAAAAGTGTAGTCGTCATAATAAAAACGAGGACAAACAGGGAAACAATCGTTCTCTTCAAAAACATCATAAACTCCTTTCTAATTTTCGGAAATTATAAAACTCAAACTCGTGTTCGGCTTTTATTTGATTTTAGGTTTTGTTGATACGCAAGGCAATCAAGGAAGGTTTAAGCTATGCCTGAAAAATTGATGATTCGGCACATCGGCGGTCGTCTCCGGCGCAAATTTTTTGAGAGCGGCACAAACATTGTCGTTTCCGGCACAGCCTTCGTCGGCTTCGGCACAAACTTTTTGAGAGCGGCACAGCCTTTGTCGTCCTCGGCACAAACATTTTAGCTCCGGCACAAGGCTCGTCGGCTTCCGCGCAAACTTTTTGACTTCGGCACAAACATTTTAAGCGTCATCGTTTCAGTTCAGACGGCTCGCCGAGCGGCAAATCAACGATGATCGGGCGGTGATCGGAGATGTGATTTTTGAGAATTTCATTGACTTCGGTGAATGTGCGTCCGAAGTGCGGCGCGAAGCGATATGAACCTTTTTTGTCGCGGGGATTTTTCAATTCGGCGGGTTTGACGAAAATCCAGTCGAGCTTGTATTTGCCGATGAATTTGACGGGACGTTTGACCTGATAAGTGTTGACGAAACCTTTGCCGCCGCGCTCGTTGGAATTGGCGAGCGTGCCGCCTTTTTCGTTGTAAGAATGTATCGGGTCGCCGCGAAAATCGAACGCGCCGCCGTCGGCGAAACGGAAATCTTTGAGCGTCGTGAAAAATTTGCGTTCCGGGTTCGGCATCAGAATCGGAACGTGGCGCACGGTCGGGTCGGACTGCTTGCGCCAGAACGTGATGCCGTCGAGAATCACGTCTTCAAACAACCCGAAGCCGAGCGCGTAAACCACGCCTTTTCTGATCCAATAACCGGGTTTGCCGAAGCGTTTGACGATTTCGCGGCGAATCGAGGTCGGCGTTAAATCCTCGCTCGAAGTGTTCATATCGCCCGCCACGATGACCGGATTTTTGATGTCTTTGATCGTGCCGAGCAGTTCGCGCAGTTGGTTGACGCGGTTTTTCGATTTGGTGCGGTTTTCCAAGTGCGTCGCGGCGATAGTAACGCGACCGCCGGGAAATTTCGGATCAACAATATCCGCCAGCAAAGTTGTCCGTCCGCCGCGCCGCACTTCGCGCAGAGTTTCTTCGAGAAAAATCTTTTCCGAAAGTTTGCGCCTTCCTTTCTCCAAAAGGCTCGTCCCATTTTTCTCGCTTTTGTACCAATCGTACGGCTTGTTGACGAACGGCACGAGCCGCACGTTTTCAAGCGGAAAACGGCTGAGAATGGCGACTCCGTGCAAACCCTTATAACGCGCCGGATCAACTTTGATCAGTTCGCTCAACCGTTTTTCTTCATCGGTTTCGGCTTTCGGATTCTGACTGAGATGAACCGGACTGAGTTCGACAAACTCGACACCGAAAGCGTAATTCATCTGCAATTTCGCGGCTAAATCGGCGGCGACGCGACGATAATCGGTGCGCTTCATTCCGTAATCAACTTCATTCAAAACGATCACGTCCGCACGGCGCAGCATTGCGGCTTCGCGCAGTACTTCGGCGCGTTCATCCGTACCGCCGGGAAACTGTTTCGCGTCCAGCATCGCTTCAAATTTCGCTTCGTCGCTAAAGACGGCTTCGAGCGCGTCGTATTCCAAACCGCGTTCGATATTCCATTCGGCGACGCGCAAAAATTCGCCTAAGCGAGGCGATTCGGAAAACGGGCGTGTGTTTGGAAAAGAATTATCCACGAACGGCGTGGTCAGCAGCAAATTTAATTTCGCTTCGAGCGCAGGTGGCAATGTTTCCTGATTGTAAAGCATTTCCAGTTCTGAATAAGAGAAAACGGCGGGTGCGGAAGACATCTCGGCACTTGTTGTCGGAAAGCCGAAACAGGCAAACGCTAACAGTAACAGCGAGAAAAACGCCGCGTGAATTTCATAAACTTTTTTTTGAGCTGATACAATCGAAAGAGAAATTTTCACGGTTTTTATTTCAGAGAGAGCTAATCATTTACAATTTAGGTAAGGATAGATTATGAAGTTTATATTTTTCAAGTTTGTCGCGGTTTTTATTACGGTCTTGGGCTTTTCCGTTTTCGTTTCCGCCCAGACCGAGAGCGAACGGGGAATTGAATTATACGAAAAGGGCGATTATCCGGCGGCGATTGAAATTTTAGAAAAGGCGACGCAGACTGATAAAAAAGACGGCATCGCGTGGCGATTTTTAGGAATGGCTTACGCTCGGACGAAAAATAATAAGCAAGCCCGCAAAGCGTTTGAAAAAGCGGAAGATTTTAAAGACAAAGATTTAGACAAATTATATGACACGCCGCTCAAAATCGTCTCCAAACCACGGGCGCACTACACGGACGAGGCGCGAAATAATTTCATTACCGGAAAAGTAGTAATTGCTGTTGAATTCGGCGCGGATGGAAAAGTTCGCTTCGTCTTTCCGGTTCACACTTTGCCTTACGGCTTGACTGAAAACTTCGTCGAAGCAGCGAAAGGAATGAAATTTGAATCGGCGATCAAAAATGACAAAGCTATTAGCGTCGTCAGGTTTCTCGAACACAATTTTATGATTTACTGAGCCGAAATAACATTTGATTTCAGAATCAAACTTTTCTGCCGATAGCGAACAGTTTGACCAAAACCAAACCGGCGAAAAAACCGCCGATGTGCGCCGCATAAGCCACGCCGCCCGACTCTGCTGATGAAAAATAACCGACGACGATTTGATAAACGATCCAGATGCCAACGGCGATGTACGCTGGAACTTCCGTTAAAAAATTAAAGATAATCGCCCGGACGCGCCTTTGCGGGAACAGCAGGATATAACCGCCGAGAACGCCCGAAATCGCGCCGGACGCGCCCAACATCGGAATCACCGAATCAGTGTCCATCACGATCTGCGCGACCGCCGCCGCGAAACCGCAGACGATATAAAAAGCGGCGTAGCGAATGTGTCCGAGCAGATTTTCCAGATTGTCGCCGAACACCCACAAAAACAGCATATTGCCGAACAGGTGCATAAAACCGCCGTGCATAAACATCGAACTCAGGAAATTAAAATACACGCCGAGCGGTGTCGAATACTGCGGAATCTGCCCGATGACTTTGCCGTTCGCGTTCAGGACGTTTATCAATCCGCTCAAATCAACGCCGCTCGTGATTTCCTTCGGCACGAGCGAAAAGGCGTAAGTAAATTCGTCGTTCGAGCCGATTCTTTGCAGCAGCAGAAAAACCAGAATGTTAATGCCGATCAGCGCGTAATTAACATACGGCGTAATCGTGCGGTCGCTGTTGTCGTCGCCGATTGGGAACATAATTTTGAAAACCTCTTTGTTCTAACCTAAAATTGCATCAACCGTTAAATCTAACTCCGGCAACGCTTCCGATTTTACGTTTTCGCCGCGCTTAAAAATTTTTACGAACTGGTATAAGCCGACGCTCGGCTGACTGTGAATTTCGATGATTTCGTTCGGTAAATTGATAATCCAAACTTCAGGGATTTCGGCTTCCGCATAGAGCGGCAATTTTTTATCGCGGTCGTATTTGACGGTCGTATCGGAAACTTCAACGAGCAGAATCACTTCTTCCGGGCGCGGATGGCGTTTGCCGTCGAACTTACGCAAATCAGCCAATGCCAAATCCGGTTCGGGTTCGTTGTAGTCAGATAATCGAACGGGATTTTGGACGCGAACCAAAACATCATCTGACAAGTTTTTAATGAAGATGCGGGTTAAATTATCAACTACAAAAGCGTGTCGGTCTCCAATTCCCATTCTTTGTATCAATTCTCCTTCGATAATTTCGGACTTCTCGAAATCCTCAAGCATTCCGAGTTCATACATCTTGTAATACTCGTCAACTGTAAAACGAAGGCGGCGCGGCTGCGGCATCGCTTGGTAATTCGTCATAAATTTCACCTCTCGAAAATTTTAACCGATTAGCACAGCATTTTAAACATTTTTCGTGTCCTTCAAAAGTTCGAATCCTTCGCTTCGCGCCACGAAAGTCGCTGCCGTTAAATCGCCGACGACGTTGAGAGTCGTGCGGCACATATCGAGAATTCGGTCAACGCCGAGAATAATCGCAATCAGTGCGGGATTCACACCGATCATCGCTAAGATGCCGATGATAAACGGAATCGAACCCGACGGAACGCCCGCCGTCCCGACACCGCCGAGAATCGCCAGATAAACGACCATCAACTGCTGTCCGAGCGACAAATCAATGCCCGCCAACTGCGCCAGAAATAAAACCGTGATGCCTTCGTAGAGTGCCGTGCCGTTTTGGTTTGCCGTCGCGCCGACGGTTAGAACGAAGCTGTTGATTTCTTTCGGAACGCCTAAGTTTTCTTCCGAAACGCGCAGGGCGGTCGGCAAGGTTGCGTTCGACGAAGAAGTCGAAAACGCTGTAACGATCACGGTGCGAATGCGGCGGAAAAATTCGAGCGGATTGATTTTCGACAGAAACCAGACGGACAGCGAATAAACGCCGAACATATGGATTGCCAAACCGAGCAGCACCGTCGCCACGAACCAGCCGAGCGCGCCTAACAGCTCGATGCCGAACCGCGCCATATTCGTAAAAATCAGACACGCGACGGCATATGGCGCAAACTTCATAATCATCTCGATTATTTTTGAAGTTATTTCAAACAGTGCGCCCATTCCGCGCACGAACGGCGCGGCGACCGCTTCGGGCAGAAGCGTAATCGCCACACCGATAATCAGGGCGAAAAACATCAGGTGCAGCATATTCGGATTTTCCGACGCGATGGAACTGAAGACGTTTTTCGGGACAATCGTTTTGACGACCTGCATCAAAGCCGAATCGGTGTTGGCGGATTCGGTTTTTTTCTGGTCTTCGACCCTTTTCGCCGCATCGCCGCCGAACTGCGTTTTCATCTGCTCGGCGATTTGCGGATCAATCCGCTCGCCCGGTCGAATCGTGTTCGCCAAAGTCAAACCGATGACGACGGAAATCGCTGAAATAACCAGACAATAACCGAAAGATTTCAAACCGATGCGCCCCAATTTGCGAACGTCGCCGATGCCCGCCACGCCGACGACCAGAGACGAAAAAACGAGCGGTACGACGATCATCAAAAGCAGATTCAAGAACAACTGCCCGATTGGTTCGGTGAAATTTTTAATCGTCCAGTCAACCCACGCGACCGACTCCGCGCCGCCGGCTTTGGCGATGCGATTGACGATAATACCGCCGACCACGCCGACGATTAAGCCGATAAAAATCTTCGTATGCAGTGCCAAACCTTTCGGTTTATCGGGCGTGTCGTCGTCCAGATCGGTTCGCATTTCCTGTTCAAAAGCGTCTTCGGAAAGTTTTTTGTTTTCTTCGCTCATCGCGCCAGTTTCCTTATTTAATTTTAGATTGGGTTAAAGCTGTTACCGGATATTTCGCCTTAGCCTACTACATTTACGGGCGGAAAACTATCCGCGCCGCCTTCGGCTTGTTTCCTTTCTCAAAGCTAAATACAATTTCCCTGATGAACGAACTCGAAAAATTTTTCGCCGAATGTACGAAGACGGTTGATGCCGCGCTCGATTTGATTTTGCCGGTCGAGGAAACCGCGCCCGAAAATCTGCACGCGGCATTGCGCTGGAGCGTTTTCGCGGGCGGCAAACGCTTCCGTCCCGCGCTTCTTTTGGCGGTCGGCGAAATGTTCGGCGCGAGCCGCGAACGACTTTTGAAAACGGCGGCGGCAATCGAAATGATTCATACATACTCGCTGATTCACGACGATTTGCCCGCGATGGACGACGACGATCTGCGGCGCGGTCGCGCCACTTGCCACAAAAAATTTGACGAGGCGACGGCGATTTTAGCGGGCGATGTTTTGCAGACTTTAGCTTTTCAGGCAATCGCCGAAGACGATTCTTTATCCGATAAAATCCGCATCAAATTAATCGCCGAACTAGCTCAATCTGCCGCGAAAATGGTTGCCGGTCAGCAGCTCGATCTGGAAGCCGAAGGCAAATCAATTTCCGTCGAAGAACTCGAAAACATTCATCAAAACAAAACCGGCGCGATGATTTCCGTCTCGGCAAACAGCGGCGCGATCATCGCCGAATGCGCGGCGAAAGATTTGGCAGCCGTAACAATTTACGCCGAAAAGCTCGGCTTGCTGTTCCAAATCACCGACGATGTTTTAGACGCGACACAGACGACCGAAACTTTGGGCAAAACGGCGGGCAAAGACGCGCGGGCGGAAAAGGCAACTTACGTTTCGCTGTACGGTTTGGAAAAGGCGCGGGAATTAGCCGAAGCCGTTCACGCCGGAGCGTGCGGTGAATTGGGAAAAATTAGCAGAGAAACTTTGCTTCTGCGCGAAATCGCCGATTTCATACTGAGTCGGCAAAAATAATTTCATTGAGTTTTCGTCCCGTAAATTCGTATAATTGACAACGAACGCGGAAATCTTCCGCGATTCTCTATTTCCTTCCTTTTCGATTTTCAGATGAATTCGTCTGCCGTAAATTTCAAAAGTTTGTGGAAACCGTTTTTAATCGCGGCGGCTTTGGCGTTCGTTTATGCGACGGTGCTGGCGAAATTGGGTTTCGATTGGTGGACGGACGAAAATTATTCGCACGGTTTGCTCGTGCCGTTTGTCATCGGTTACATCGTTTATCTGGAATTCGATGACTTAAAAAAAGCCGTGTCGAAGCCATCAATCTTTGCCGGTTTCGGCTTGATTACATTCGCGCTTTTCCTGCTTTTGGGCGGAACTTTGGGTGCGGAACTGTTCACGCAGAGAATTTCTTTAGTGGTAATGCTCGCCGGAATTGTCGTTTATTTTTTCGGCAGGCAAATCTTAAAATCGCTCGCCGTGCCGTTCGGTTTGCTGCTTCTGGCGATTCCGATTCCGCAGATAATCTTTAACAAAATCGCGTTTCCGCTGCAAATTTACGCTTCGCAGATGGCGGTTTGGGGAATTCGTCTGTTCGGCGTTCCGTCGGTTCGCAAAGGAAATGTCATTGAAATACTGCCCGACGGCGCGACGCAGATCGTCGCGCTCGAAGTCGTCGAAGCGTGCAGCGGAATTAGATCATTGATGACGCTGATGACGCTCGCGCTCGTGCTGGCTTATTTCACGCGCTCGAAAAATCAGAAAGTCGAAAGTAAAACTTTCGACTTTCTGAAAAACTTCGATTTCTGGCGGGCAATCGTTCTGATGCTGGCGGCGATTCCGATTGCCGTTTTCACCAACGCGGCGCGGGTTACGGGAACGGGCGTTTTAACTTATCAATACGGCAAACGCGCCGCCGAAGGCACGTTTCACGAAGTTTCGGGCTGGCTGGTTTACGTCGCCGCGCTCGTTTTGTTGTTAGGATTGAATTTGATTCTAAAGAAATTTCAACGCCGTTCGGATTCCAGATTCCAGATTCCAGATTCCAGATTTGAAATCTCAAGTTCAGAAACCAGAAACCAGAAACCAGAAACCAGAAATCGAATTTATTTACTGCTCGGCGTTCTAATCATCGGCGGCGTTTTCATTAACTGGTTTGAACAGCGCGGCGAGGTTTCGACGGCTCGACAGTCTTTGTCAAATTTATCGGCAAATCTCGGCGATTGGCGGCAGAAAGGAAACGAAGTGAAATTCGATGCGGCAACCGAATCAATTCTTCGCACGACCGAATATACACAGCGCGAATACACGGCGCGTGACGGTCGAATCGCTAATTTATACATCGGCTATTACGCCTCGCAGCGGACGGGCGCGACTTATCACAGCCCGCAAAATTGTCTTCCCGGTGCGGGTTGGGTAATGATTCAGCCGGAATTTGTCGAGATTAAAACGCCGTCGGGAAAATCGTTCACGGCGAATAAATTCATCATCGAAAACGGCGTGTACAGCGAGGTTTTGATTTATTGGTATCAGGGACGCGGACGCGCGACGGCGAGTGAATACGCCGACAAAATCAACACGATTCGGGACAGTGTTCTGCGCCGAAGAAGCGACGGCGCGATGGTGCGCGTGATGACGGCGGTCGGCGGCGATGAGCCGAAGGCGACTGCCGCTGCGATTGATTTATCAGCCAACGCCGCCGATCAGCTTTCCGATTTTATTCCTGACTAAAATCCGGCTTGCTTTTCATCGGAAAATAAGTATAATCGCACTTCTTCGATAGTGTTAAACATAAGTCAAAAGTTTCAGCAGTTTTGGAAACGACTCTCCAAACTTTCCCCGGAAGTTCAACTTTCAAAACGCCTTAACTTAAAATTTTCTGAAAATACGAGTTGATTGCTATTTTCTTTGAAATGCCGCCGTCAAACGGGCGGCTGATAAAAATCGGGAATTTGCTTTATCCGATTTCAAGTAGTTTGAAAATTTACTTTTCCTGATAATCTGCGCGGCGAACTTGCCCTTTGCCGCGTCAAGATAAAACAAAAATATTTCGGAAAGAAGTTTGAGCGGTCAATGCCCCGACCGCTCAAACTCGAAGCAGAAAATTTTATCAGGGAAAAGTGTCTTAAAAATATGAGAGAGTGCCGGTTTTTTCAATCAAAATTTCTATTGCTGTTCGCCTTTTTCTTAGGCATCGCGCTCACCGCGTGCAGCAGCCAATCCAGACAAAAACATATTCAGCGCGGCGAAGATTATTTGCGCCAAAGGCAGTTTCAAGCCGCGATGATGGAATTTCGCGCGGCGAACGACATTGACAAAGATTCGGCGGACGCGCATTGGGGATTAGCCCGCGCTTTTGAAAATCTCGGACAATACAGTGAAACGCTCGACGAACTGCGCGAAACCGTTCGGCTCGCGCCGGAAAATCTCGAAGCGAAAGCCAAACTCGGAACTTTTTATTTAATTTCCAATCCGCCAAACATCGGCGAAACCGAAAAACTAATCGAAGATATTTTCGCCCGCGATGCTAATTTCGTCGAAGGTTACGTTCTGAAAGCCAGCCTGCTCGCCGCGCAGAAACGAAGCGAACAGGAAGTTACAGACGTTCTGAATCAGGCTCTCCAAATCAATCCGAACCGTACGGAAACACATCTGAGTTTCGCCCGCTACTACATCAAAATCAACAAACCGGCTGACGCTGAACAGGCAATTCAAAAAGGTATTTCGGTCAACCGCGATGCCGCCGTCGGCTATCTCGAATACGGCAGATTTTTAAGTTTTGCGTCGCGTCCGACCGAAGCCGAAGCGCAGTATAAAAAAGCGGCGGAAGTCGAACCGTCGAACATCGAAGCCCGCGAATCGCTCGCCCAATTTTATTTGGCGCAGAGAAAATTCGATCTCGCCGAAAACGCTTACAAACAAATCGTCGAGTTGCAGGGCAGCAGTCCCGAAAGCCGCTTGCAGTTGGCAAATTTCTACGCCGCCGCCGGACGCGAAGACGACGCGATTCGTCTTTTCGGCGAAATCATCACTGAAAAACCCGAATATGCCCGCGCCCGTTATCGTCTCGCCGAAATTTATTTAGGACGCAGGGAAAACGCGAAGGCTTCGGAACAAATCGGCGAACTGTTGAAAATCAACGACACCGACGCGGAAGCGTTGATGCTTCGCGCCCGCGTTTCGTTACAGGATAATAAAACCGAAGAAGCCGTGAAGGATTTGGAAGGCGTTTTGAAAAAACAGCCGACGCAGAAAAACGCGCTTTTTTATATGGCGCAGGCGCGGCTCGCACTCGGACAAATCGAACAGGCGCAGGCGTTCATCGGCGATCTGGAAAAATATCACCCGACGTTTTTGAAAACCAAGCTGCTGAAAATTCAGGCGAGTTTTGCCAACGGCGAACCGGAAACGGCTTTGCGGCAAGCCAATGAATTGCTGAAGGCGGCGGAGAGTTCTTACCCGAATCAGGAAGCCGACGCGCAGACGTTGCAGGATTTGCGAATTCGCGCTCTGACGGCTCGCGGTTTGGCGAATCTCGAACTCGGCAAGACGACAGAAGCCCGCGCCGATTTACAAACGGTTCAAAATTATTCACCGAATTCGTCAGCCGCGATGGTTAATCTGGCGAAAGTCGCCGTCGTCGAAAAGAATTTAAACGAAGCCGCCAATCTTTACGAACGCGCTTTGACGGCGGACGCGAAAAACTTCGACGCGCTCAACGGGTTGGTCAATATCTTTATCAAACAAAAACAATTTGAGTCGGCAACCAATCGCGTCAACCAAGTCATCGAAGCCGCCGCGCAAAACGATTTTCTACCTGCGCTGCATTACCTAAAAGCAAATATCTATACGGCGCAGAATAATAAAGAAGCCGCCGAAGCGGAACTGAAACAGGCGATTGAGATTGACGAAACGTATCTGCCCGCTTATTCGTCCTATGCTTCGATGCTGGTGGCGCGAAACGAAACCGACGCGGCAATCGAGCAGTATCGAAAAATCGTCGAAAAGAAACCTTCCGGCGCGATTTACACTTTAATCGGAATGCTCGAAGATACGCGAAATAACAGTTCGGAAGCGGAGAAAAATTATCGCCGCGCTTTGGAAGTCGCACCCGGTTCGCCGATTCCGGCAAACAATCTGGCGTGGCTGATTTCCAATAATCAGGGAAATTTGGACGAAGCCCTGACACTCTCGCAGGCGGTCGTCAACAAAAATCAAACGGTCGCCGGTTTTTACGACACGCTCGGCTGGGTTTATTTCAAAAAGGAACTTTATTCTCCGGCAATCGAGCAGTTCAAGAAAGCCGTCGCGCTCGACGAAGCGGACGCGGCGAAAAACGGCACGGCGGCAAATTCGGCTTATCGCCTGCGGCTCGGAATGGCTCTCGCTTCGGCGGGCGACAAATTTTCGGCGAAACGCGAAGTCGAAGTTTCCCTGCAAAACGCGAACAGTCTGAACGAGAGAGAAGTTCAGGACGCACGAAATTTACTGGCAAATTTGTAATGCCGAATTCAGATTCGGCGGGTAGTTTGTAAAAGACTGGGTTAAAGAAAAGACGGAATCCTAATTAGGTGGAAGAAATGATGGTTTTATTTTTAATGGAGACGGCAATCAAAAATTCGGTTTTCGATTTTTTATCCGAACCGCTCGGCGTTTTGATTTTCGCGGCGATGCTGATTGGCGGCGCGGTCGGTTTGCGGCGGTTTCTGAAATGGAACGAAGTGATGGCGGCGAAAGCGCGTAATTTATCGCAGGAATTATTGGAGAAAACCGTCGGTTAATCGAAAGGAAAAAGATGAGCGTAGAATTTAGACAAAGAACGATGGGCGAATTCATCGGAATGTTGAAACGCCGTAAATGGTTAATCATTCTGCCGATTATTACGATGACGGCGGCAATCGGCTACGTCGTCAACAAACTGCCGAGCGTCTATGAATCGAAAACTCTTTTGACGGTCAAGCCGCCGACGATTTCCGTAAAAGTCATTGCGCCGCTGACTGAGGAAGATTTATCGCAGCGTCTGCAAACGATCAACACGGAAATCCTGAGCCGCAATTCGTTAGAGCCGATGATCAGCAAATACAATCTGTTCAAGCTCGAACGCGATGCCGGAACGCCGATGGAATTGATTATCGAAAAGATGTCGAAAAACATCGTCGTTGAAACCGAAAAGAACGACGAAGACCGCAAAACGGCGGCTTTCAAAATCACATACCGCGACCGTTCGCCCGAAGCCGCCAGAAATGTAACGGCGGAACTCGCCGGAAAATACGTCAATGCACAGGTCAAGGCTTCGACGGATATGGCGGAAGTTACGAGCGAATTTTTGCAGACACAGCTTACAGAAGCGAAAACGAGTCTCGACGCTTTGGAAAAACAAAGGCTCGATATTATGACGCAGAACGTCGAAACGCTGCCGGATTCGGCGCAGGGTTTAATCGCTCAATTATCGGGTTTGCGCCAGCGCGAAGACACGATTGCCAAAGAAAAAGAATCGCTGATGACGCAGAAAGGCAGATTGAGCGACAGCATTCGCGCTCTCAACAGTCAGGCGCGAATCATCGAAGACTTCGGTGAAAAAGAAACGCAGCAGGCGATTGAAAACGCCGTGCAGATTGAAGACACGCCCGCTTACGCGCAGCTTGTTCAGAAACGCGCGGAACTGAGATCAAAACTCGAAAATTTGAAACTCAGTTTCAAGGAAAAACACCCGGAAGTTATCAAAGCTCAGAACGATATTGATAAAGTCGAAGACGAAATTACGGCGTTGTCGAAAAATTCGCAGAAGCGTGTTCAGCAAGCCAGTCAGTCAGGTTTACGGAAAGCCGATTTGCAAAAGCAGAATCTGGAAATCGAAAAACAGAAAGCCGAGAGTGAAATCACGCAGATTGACCAGCAGATGCAATACAAGAATACGGAATTGCAGCAAAACGCCGGACAAATCGTGCTTCTCGAAGCGAAAATTAACCAGATTCCGAACGTCAAAGTCGCGCTCGAAGGCGTGAATAATCAGTATCAATCGGTGCGGACGACTTATGAAGACCGTCTGAAAAAATTCAACGACGCGCAGCAGCAGGTTGACCGCGAGAAAAACGCGCAGGGCGAAACGATTCGCGTTCAGGACGCGGCAAATCTGCCGTCGTCTCCGGTCGCGCCGAAACGCGGATTATTAACTGCATTGGGTGCGGGTTTGGGTTTGGTTCTCGGATTTTTTCTGGCGGCGGCTTTTGAACTGCCGCGTGTTTTGAAAATTCAAAACATCGAAGATGCCAAGCATTACACGGGTTTGCCGATTCTGGCATCGGTTCCGCCGCTGCTTTCGCACAGCGAAAAAACGTGGCGGTCGCGTTCCTACTGGCTGAAAGTTTTAGCGGGTTTCGCCGTCGCCGTCGGCGCGATTCCCGTGATCGTAATGGTTCTGCAAGCCTCGCGCGTGTTCGAGCGAGTGGTGTCCTAGAAAGTTTTTGGTTTCTGGTTTCTGGTTTCTGGTTTCTCAACTAGAAACCAGAAACCAGAAACCAGAAACCAAAAAAATTATGTATAAAGAATTTTTCGGTTTAGAAGATTATCCGTTCACGCTAACGCCCGATCCGCGATTTATCGTGTTCACGCCGTCGTATAACGAAGTACTAGCGAGCCTTTATTACGGTTTGGAAAACGCCAAAGGCTTGATCGTCCTGACGGGCGAAGTCGGGACGGGCAAGACGACCGCTTTAAGATGGATTTTGCGCCGCCTGGATTCGTCGGTGCTGGCGGCTTATATTTTCAATCCGCGTCTCTCGATTGAAGAATTTTATCACCACGTTTCGCAGATGCTCGGCATTCGGGACTGGACGAATAAAGCCGAACTGCTCGAAGAAATGGGCAAGATTCTCGAAGCCCGACATAAACGCGGTTTGCGAACCGTTTTGATTATTGACGAAGCGCACGAACTTTCCGACTACGTTCTGGAAGAAATCCGTCTGCTGATGAATTTTGAATCGGATAACGCCAAGCATCTGCAAATCGTTTTGACCGGACAGCCGGAACTCAGGGAAAAATTGAATCAGCCGAATTTGCGCCAACTGAAACAGCGCGTCGCTCTGCGCTGCAAAATGCACTCTTTGCCGACTGTTGACGAAGCCGAACGCTACATCACCGAGCGGCTTCTGATTGCGGGCAGCGACCAGCCGAATATTTTCACGCCGGGAGCGATTGATTTTATTTTCCAATGTTCCGAAGGCATTCCGCGTCAGATTAACAACGTCTGCGACAACGCTCTGCTGGCGGCTTACGCGGCGGGCGATTCGATCATCGGTCGCGCCGTCGTCGAAGAAGTCGCCGACAATCTCGATTTACTGCCGCGCAACGAAATCGCGGCGGCAACCTCCAAGCCGGTCGAAAAATCTGCGTCGGGCGGAGTTCTAACCGCCGAAGCGCGTGAAGAACTCTGGAAAAATCACGACCGCACGGAAGCCAAAAAAATGCCAAAAAAGCCTGAAACCGTTGCTCACAACGGAAACGGAAATGGCGATCATAAACACTCATTCGACGATTTCGACGACAATCTAAATTTGGAAATCGACGACTTCGGAAAATTTAACTAAAAGTTTCTGGTTTCTGGTTTCTGGTTTCTAGTTTTTCCAAACTAACCAGAAACCAGAAACCAGAAACCAGAAACCAGTCTTATGAGCATTCTAAGAGCGTTACAAAAAAAACAAACGGAGCAAACCGATCAAATCGAAACGAACGGCACGGCGAAAGTCGTTCCGTTTGAAAAAACCGGCAGACGAATCAACCACGCGCCGGATTTTGCCGAGATAGATTTGAAGATTGGAACTCCAACAGCTTCGGCGTTCAATGGGCAGTCAGATTCTGTAATCGGGAAGGCACTCCCTGATTTGGAAACGACTAATACTGCCGGGGCAACTTTGAACGCCGTTGGCTCGACGCGAACCGTTGAAAAACCGTCTCCCGATTTTATATCGTGGGACATTGAAACGGATCGCGTCGAGCCGCGCCTGATCGCTATCACCCATCCGCATTCGACTTATTGCGAGGAATATCGAAGCCTGCGAACGCAGGTTCTGCACAAAAGCCAGCGGCAGAAATTGCAGGCAATCGTCGTCGCCAGCGTCAATCCGTCCGAAGGAAAAAGCGTTACCGCGCTGAATTTATCCTGGCTTTTAGCGCAGACCGACGGCGTGAAGGCTTTGATTATTGACAGCGATTTACGAATGCCGAGCTTAACTGATTATTTGGGAATCGAAACCGATAAAGGTTTGTCGGATATTCTGTCAGGACGCACGACGCTGCGCGAATCAATCATCAGACTCGAACCTGCCGGACTGCACCTGCTTCCCGGCGGCGAAGCCCGCAGCGATGTCGCCGAACTGATTTCCGGTCCGAAATTTAAGGAAATTTTACGCGAAGCCCGCGAGATTTTCGATTACATTATCATTGACGCGCCGCCGCTCGGAATTTTCACCGACGCGACCGTCTTAATCAACCAAGCCGACGGCGCAATGCTCGTCGTCCGCGCCGGACGCACACGCTATTCGCAGCTCGACCGCGTGCTGGAAAACCTGCCGCGCGAAAGAATGCTCGGCGTAGTCTTAAACGAAAGCGAAGACGTGATGGACGAATCGCATTATAATTACGGTTATTACGGAAGAAAAGGTTGAAATTCGTAACTTAAAAAAATGTCGGCATCCCGATTTACACCGCGCACGGTTTGGCTGATTCTCGCTGATACGGCAATTATCTACGGCGGGATTATCCTTGCTTTGTATGCGCGGCTCGGAGTTGACGGCTCTGACTATCAACTGAATGAGCGCGGCGGCTGGCTGAAAATCGGGTTGGCGACCGCTGTTTGTCTTTTGATTTTATATTTCTACGACCTTTACGATTTTACCGTGATGGGCAATCGGCGCGAGTTGATGCTGCGGCTCGTGCAGGCTCTCGGCATCGCCTGGGCATTGCTGGCGTTGCTGTTTTATTTCGTGCCGGAATTGCTGATCGGGCGCGGCGTTTCGATCTTTTCGGTAGTCATTGTTCTAACTTTGTTATTAATCTGGCGGATAATGATTCACTATCTGACCGGACACCCGGAAATCGGCGAAAAAATCTTGATCGTCGGAACGGGACGCGCCGCCGAAGACACGGCGCAAGCGGCTTTGAAACGCCGCGATGCGGGTTATCGCATCTCCGGTTTTGTTACCGAAAACGGCACCGACCCGAATAAAAAAATCGCCGGAAAATCAATTCTCGGCTCGACCTTTGATTTAGCGGAAATCGTCAAAGCGGAAAAAATTGACCGCATCGTAATCGCCGTGCGCGAGCGGCGCGGTTCGTTTCCGACCGAGACGCTTTTGAAAATGAGTCTGGCGGGCAATGTTGACATCGAAGAATGCACGTCGTTTTTCGAGCGCGTGACGGGACAAGTTCATCTCGATATGGTGCGTCCGTCGTGGTTTATTTTCGACGGTCGCCGCCGCGATACGCGCCTTTCGATTTTCTTCCGCGAAGTCGTTCATCGTCTGCTCGCGTTGATCGGGTTGACGCTTTCGCTGCCGATAGTTTTGCTAACGATTGTTTTAATCAAACTCGATTCTAAAGGCGAGATATTCTACAAACAGGAACGAGTCGGAAAAAACGGCAGAGTGATAAAAGTCATTAAATTTCGCTCGATGAAAACCGATGCCGAAGCCGACGGCAAACCGATTTGGGCGACGACCGACGACGACCGCACGACGCGGGTCGGGCGCGTCATTCGCAAAATCCGCGTGGACGAAATTCCGCAGTTCTGGAACATTATCAAAGGCGAAATGAGCTTCGTCGGACCGCGCCCCGAACGCCCGCATTTCGTCGCGCAGTTGGCGGAAGAAATTCCGTTCTACGAACACCGCCATTTGACCGCGCCCGGATTGACCGGCTGGGCGCAGATTAAATATCCGTACGGCGCGTCGGTCGAAGATGCGCGGAACAAATTGCAGTACGATTTGTATTACATCAAGAATCAAAGCCTCGCCTTGGATTTGGTGATTGTCTTTGAAACCGTGAAAACAGTTTTATTCGGTCGCGGAAGATAATGAAAGGTAAAAGTAAAAAGGCAAAAGGCAAAAGTAATAATTGACTGTGAAAACTGGATAAAGTCATTTAATCGGCGTTTTTATCGCCTGGACGGAGAAGGAAATATGAAGGCAGTAAAATCATTTAGAAACATCGGTTTGGTATTGTTCGGCGGTTTGATTTTCGCCGGCGGCGCAGCGGCTCAGGAAACCGCGCCGACCGCCACGCCCGCTCAAATTGCGCGGCAGGAAGCGACGAAAGATGCGACGGAAAAAGTTAAAACCGACGAGACTTTGAAAACCGGCGAAACGACACCGGAAAATCAAGTCGAACCGAAAACCGACGCGCCGAAAACCGAAGTTCAAACTGCAAACGTAAAGCCGGACGATAAAAATTTATCTTCTGAAGAAGCCGCCGTTATTTCTTATTACAACAATTATCTGACCGATTACCGCCTCGGACCGAACGACGTTATCGCGGTCGAAGTTTTCGGGCAATGCCCGGATTACTGCAAGGAAAACATCACCGTTCCGCCGACGGCGCGGATTTCATACCCGCTGATTCGCGGCGGCGTTTTCGTCGGCGGCAGAACGCTCGAAGCAATCGAAGACGAAATCACGAAAAAGCTCGACGAATACATCATCGAACCGAAAGTTACCGTAACTTTGGTCAAAGCGATGTCGGCGCGATACAGCGTGATGGGCAAAGTTACGACTCCGGGAATTCGCGTGATGGACAGAAAAGTCAGCCTGTCCGAAGCCGTCGCGGAAGCGGGCGGCGTTTTGAAGGAAGGCAACCGCAAAAAAGTCGCGCTCGTCCGTTTCAACGCGCAGGGAAATCTAACGCGGCAGGACATAGATTTAGCCGCCATCGAAAACGGCAAAGCCCCGATGATTTACCTAGCTCCCGGCGATCAGGTTTTCGTTCCCGGCAAAGGTTTTACCGTTGACACGGTTTTCAAGGCACTCGATAAAGTCAGTTTAGTTCGCCTTTTGTTGGGAAGTCCTTTCTAATTCGCTGAAATTTTCAAACAGAATGGACAGGATTAGCAGGATAAAAATTCAAAAAATATTCTGTTTATCCTGTCCATTCTGTTTAGATTTAATTCGATTATGAAATCAGTTAGAAATTTTCTTGTACTATTTGCGCTTTTTGCCTGTTCTCAAACTGCGCTTGCCGGTTGGGCGAAACAGAAATCAAACACTTTGGCGTGGCTGCACGATGTTTATTTTTTGAACGCGCAAACCGGCTGGATCGTCGGCAGCGACGGAACATTTCTGGCGACCAAAGACGGCGGCGCGACGTGGACGAAAAATAAAAATCTGACCAATGATAATTTCCGGCAGGTTTATTTTACGGACGAGCAGAACGGCTGGGTTTTGGGCGAACGCGATCTTTTCGCGTTAGGCAAAAATTCGCCCTCTTATCTTCTGAAAACCACCGACGGCGGCGCGACCTGGGAACGTATCGAGTTCACCAACAACCAACGCAAACGCATCACGAAAATTTTCTTTAACAAATACGATTTAGGTTCGGCAATCGGCGAAAACGGCGCGTTTTTTGCGATGAGTGATGAGCGAAAAATTTGGAAACAGCAGCCGTCACCTGCCAAATTTTTACTGTCCGACGGTCTTTTCACCGGCGATTGGAACGGCGTGATTGTCGGCGCGGGCGGCGCGATTTTCTACACCGAAGATGCCGGTCTGACGTGGACGAAAGCCTCCGTTTTCGGCGAGCAGAACGCCAAACTCAACTCGGTCTTTTTTATCAATCAGAAAACCGGTTGGACAGTCGGCGCGGAAGGGAAAATCTACCAAACCATCAACGGCGGAAAAGTCTGGCGAGAACAAAAATCGAACATCGCCAAAGATTTGAAAAGCATCTTTTTTACCGATACGGCAGAAGGTTGGGCGGTCGGCAACGAAGGAACAATGCTTCACTCAACGACGGCAGGAAACATTTGGACTATCGAAAATTCTAACGCCAAGCATAACCTCGAAAAAGTCATTTTCATCAACGGCAAAGGTTGGGCGGTCGGTTTTGGCGGCACGATTTTGTCTTATGAGCAGGGAAATGCGGCGGTTAATGCGTCAGATTCAAAATAAGTTGATGTCGGAAACGGAAAAGTTGACATCAACTTTGGAAAAGTTGATGTCAGAAACTCTAAAGTTGATGTCGGAAACAGAAAATCTGATGTCAGAAACAGAAAGGTTGACATCGGAAACAGAAAAGTTGATGTCATCTACGACAAAGTTGAAGGCAATTTCGACAAGGTTGAAGTAAATCTTGCCGAAGTTGATGTCGGAAACAGAAAAGTGGATGTCAACTTTTCTGTTTCCGACATCAACTTTTCCGTTTCTGGCGGCAAACTCGGCGATATTGACGACGATTTAAGCATTGTTGTTAAATTTCGCGGAGAGCGGCGCGGATTGTCAGAGTTGCTTGCGTGCCTGTGATTGAACTGCCGTAATTGCGACCGCATCGGCGATGTCTTCGGCTTTGCAGCCTCGTGAAAGATCGTTGCACGGTTTATCCAATCCCTGCAAAATCGGTCCGATTGCCGTGCCGCCGGTTAATCTTTCCGTCAATTTGTAAGCGATATTTCCGGCGTTCAAATCGGGAAAAATTAACACGTTCGCTCGTCCCGCGACGGTCGAACCGGCGGCTTTTGAGGCGGCGACCGAAGGAATTAAAGCGGCATCGGCTTGCATCTCGCCGTCAATTTCCAATTCGGGCATTCTTGCTTTAACAGTTTTCGTCGCCTCGACGACTTTATCAATCAATTTATGTTTTGCGCTGCCCTTCGTCGAAAACGAAAGCATCGCCACACGCGGTTCGA
The DNA here is from genome assembly GCA_964244835.1 of uncultured Pyrinomonadaceae bacterium. GTDB lineage: Bacteria > Acidobacteriota > Blastocatellia > Pyrinomonadales > Pyrinomonadaceae. Next base: position 88,367 of record CAXTKJ010000011.1, on the reverse strand, counting down.
CGCTTAAAAGAGCGCGGCACGAATCAGCCGAAGCGATGGCGATTTCGGCGAGTTCCGAAACGTCCGGGTCAATCACCACGCCGCAATCAGCGTAAATCATCGCGCCGTCCGCGCCGAAATTCCCGTCAGGCACAACCATCAAAAAAAATGACGAAACCGTTTTGAATCCGGCGCGAACGCCGACACAACGCAGGGCGGCAGCGACCGTATGCGCCGTCGTGTTCGTCGCGCCCGCCACCGAACCGTCGGCTTTGCCCAATCTGACAAGGAGATTTCCGAAATAAAGCGGGTCTTTAACGGTTTGTTCGGCTTCTTCGAGCGTTACTCCTTTGGCGCGGCGCAGTTCGTGATAAAACTGCGCGACTTTGGCGAAATCGTTTGATTTTCGGTGATCAATTATTTCCACGCCGTTCAAATTGGCGTTTACCGCACTTGCCACTTGGCGGATTTTTTCTTCATCGCCGAGCAGAGTGATTTTTGCGATACGCTCGCGGACACAGATTTCGGCGGCTCGGACGGTGCGCGCATCTTCGCCTTCGGGAAGAATAATATGCTGTAAATTTTCGGCGGCTTTCTGACGGATTTTTTGTAAAATCATAAATGTTTCAATCTTCGGAAAATCAAATGATAAATGATGCGCGGTAAATATTAAATGCCGGACAACTTTTCGTCGGAAAACTTGCTCAAACGCACGACATTTTTTAGACTTGAACTAAATTAAAGGGAAATAAAAATTATGAGCGATTTACAAAAAGTGAACGACACGAAATTGACGCGCCGCGAGAAAACCGAATCGAAGAACCGTCTTAAAAACGCGCTGATGTTCTTGCCGAATATGGTCAAACTTTTGGGGAAAATGATGGCTGACAAGCGCGTTCCGCTGACGGAAAAGGCTCTGCTCGTCGGCGCGATTGTTTATGTCATTTCGCCGCTCGACTTTATTCCCGATATTTTCCCGTTTATCGGGCAGGTTGACGATATTTATCTGGTCGCGCTGGTTCTGTTGCGGCTTTTGAATCAAACGGACGAACAGGTCGTCAGAGAAAATTGGGACGGCGGCGGCGACATTGTTTCCTTAACCAAAACGATTGCCGGACTCGCGCCGCGCCTTTTGCCGCAAAGAGTTACGCGCATTCTGACATCGGAAGTCGAACTTGCGCCCGCCGCGAAAACTTTTACCAATATGGTGAAAAACAAACAATCGCTCATTATGGAAACGCCAATCATTGAAGAGGCGAAAACTAAAACGGTGGCAAAATAAGAAAGGATTTTGAGAGCTTAAGAGGACGGGATTTTTTATCCTGTCCTTTTTTATTTGCGGCGAAATTTTTTGTAATCGAAAATAAAAAGCCCGTATGGTTCGAGTCCGTGTTTTTCGATTGATTGATGATGCCGCTGATGCGCGGCGCGAATCGTCATCAGAAATTTATTCTGTGAGCCGAACGGCAAAAATCTGCGGTGCGTAAAAAAGTCGTGCGTGATGAAATAAACGAAACCGTAAATCGCAATTCCCAAACCGATTGGAAACGCGATTTCGTTTTTTGAAATCATCAAACCGATTGAAAGCAGCGCGAAAAGAATTGAAAAAACGTCGTTCAGTTCAAGCGGAAATTTATTAGGTTTGTGATGCGTTTGATGAATCTGCCACAAAATGCCGTGAAACAAAAAGCGGTGAACGAGGTAGGAAAAAAACTCCATCGCGGCGAAACCGAGAATTGTCAAAACGACAAATATCATCATTTTACAAACTCGAACTCGCCAAATTTTTCGGGAACGTGAAAACTCGGCTCTTTCGTCAAAGTCGGCTGCCACGTCAGATAACCGCGCGTCGGGTCTTTGCCGACACAGCGCAGAATATTTCCAAGCCAAACGTCGCCCGCTTTCGGAGTCGCACCAAAGGCTTTCCATTCGACTTTGATCGCCATTATGACTTTATCTTTTTCAATTTTCGCGGCGGACTGCATTCCCGAATTGTAGTGCCAATCGGTTATGCGCTCATCGGTTTTTTGGTGAATTCCCAAATCAATCCATTCACCGTTCGGCGCGATTTCAAACTCGAAATACTTGCGAAACTCTTTTCGATTCGGCGCGAGAAAAATCTCGCAAACGTCTCGATCCCAAAGCCCGCGCGTTTTCGTTTTTAAATTCGGCGTGTCGGAAACAATCAAAGGCTCGGATTGGTTCGCTTCAAATCGGACGTAAAATGCCGTGTTCGACCATAAAAGTTTCGCTTTGAAATGTCGTCCGGCGGGTGCGTTTTCGCCTGACCAGTATTTAGTAATCGTAACTTCCTGCGCCTGTTTCCACGATTTGTTTTCGAGTTCACTGATGGAAAAATCTTCTTTGAGATGCGCGATTTTTATTTTCTCAGTCATTTTGGTTTGCGCGAAACACGGCAAGGCGCAGAGAGTCAGAACGGTTAAAATCGAAAAAATTAATTTCATACTTCCAACTGAATGCGGCGAAACGCGGCTATTACTTTTAACTTGGCGAGGGTTCGGTGAAGGGATAATGCCAAACAAAAAAACGTCGGCTCGAATTTCAAAATGCGCCGACGTTTTGCTTTATTGAACTAATTCTTTTTCTCTTTTACGAACCGCTTGATTGAGTTCTTTAACGTCGGCTCGCATATTGGAAACATCCGAACGAACATCGAAAAACTTCGCTTCCATCCGGTCGAATTTCGCGCTGTTATAAGCGATTCCTTCCTGCACCGCGTCGAATTGAACGGTTACGAAATTTTCTAACTTATCGAATCTATTTTCCAATTTATCGAATCTATTTTCCAAATTATCGAATCTATTTTCCAATTTATCAAATCTGCCCTCTAATCTATCAAACCTGTCCTCAAATCTATCGAATCTAGTTTCCAGTTTACCAAATCTGTCGGAGAGGTTAGTTACATCGTTAAAAATCGCGCCGACCGTTTTAGACAGTTCAGTAATGGCTTGTAAAACCGCGTCGTTGTCCGGCGATTTCTTTAATGTTTCGTCAGAATTATTCATAACCGTTAATTTACAGCAATTCGACGGAATTTTCCATCAATTTTACTTTTTCGTATTGAAAACCGTCTTGAATGCCATCTTCGCCAGCTTCCAGGTTCGATCCAGATCAATCTTACCGTCGGGCGTGTCGCGTCCCAAAAGTTTGTCGGTCAAAAGTTTTCGCAAATCCTTGCCTTCGCGTTTGAACATAAATTCTTTGGCGTAGGGTTTCGCCGTTTCAAAGAAATTAAATTCTGGGTCGGTGATAATGCCGATGCCTTCGAGCGTCATTAACGCCCGCATAATATACGTGAAATTCGACGGCAGACGAAACGGGTAATCGTACATTACGTCGGCTAAGTCGTAAGTCAGTTCTTTGAAATTCACGTCTTTGAGTTTCAGATTAAGATGAAACTCGAACATTTTTTCGACGACCGGACGAACGGAATCAGCGTTTGAACCGGGCTTCATAAAGTCTAAGTCAATTAAATCCTGTGCGATTCCCGCCGGGTCTTTGGCGACGACGTGGAAAAATGCGTCAATCATTTTCGATTGCAGCTGCGGCGTGATTCTGCCGACCATTCCGAAATCGAAAAACGCGAGCCGTCCGTCGGGCATCACCAAAAGATTGCCCGGATGCGGGTCAGCGTGGAAAAATCCGTCTTCCAGAAGCTGTTTCAAATAAGTTCTGATTAAAAGCCGATTGACTTTTTCCGGCGACACGCCGCGCCTTCCGAGTTCGTCCAGCGACGTAACTTTCGTGCCGTGAATGAATTCCATCGTCAGAACTTTTCCGCTCGTCGCGTTCCAATAGATTTTCGGAACGTGGACGTTCGTCCATTCCTTGAAATTTTCGGTAAAGCGTTCGGCGTTTTTGCCTTCCGCCGAGTAATCCATTTCTTCGTGAATCGTTTCGTCGAATTCGCGCAGCATTCCCGCCCAATCCGCGTTTTCGTTCAAAGACGGAAAGCGTTCGGCGAATTTTGCGACCTTTCGCAGTATTTCGATGTCGCCTTTGATGATCGTTACCAGATTCGGACGCTGAACTTTGACGGCGACTTCTTCGCCGGTGAACAGTTTGGCGCGGTAAACCTGTCCAAGCGACGCGGCGGCAATCGGTTCGACATCGAATTCCTGATAAACCTGATTGATTTTACGCCCAAGTTCTTTTTCGATGCGGGCAAACGCGATTTCATTCGGAAACTTCGGCACGTTGTCCTGCAATTCGCCTAACGCTTTCACGAACGGCAGCGGCAAAAGGTCGGCGCGGGTTCCCATTGACTGCCCGATTTTGATAAACGTCGGACCGAGATGAATCAGTTTGTCTTTCAGCCAGACAGCTTGTTTTTCGTGATTTAATTCTTTGTTCGCTTCGCTGCCGATGAAAAAATAGCGCAGCAGAAGCATAAACTGATGAAAAAACCAGAGCCTGATTTTATAAAACCGTTCGCCTAAAACCGCGAACCACGTTAATTTGCGGGCGATGTCGAGCCGTGCGGCGGCGTGTTTTTCGTGCTGCGCGTGATGTAGATCATATTGGTCGAGATATAAGTAGAGCGCGAGTGTGCCGATGACTTTTGAAACTTCGTAAAGTCGCAGATAGCCGCGAAAGCCCTGATAGTTTTTCTCGATTTCGGTTTCTTTTTCGATTAAAGATTTTTCTTCGGCAATGAGCTGCTCGTTGGAAATCTGTTTTGCAATCGGCAGGTTTTTTGTCGGTGTGAGCGCGTGATTGCCGTTCACGGAGTTTTCCGAAATCAGTTCGACAGACTTTTCTTTTATCAGAATTCCGCTTGTGTTTTCTTTCGTCGCCAAATCGTTTTGCATAATCTTTATTTAGAATCACAAAAAACGATTCGGTTTGCAAAAAAGTTCACAAACTTTACCAAAGTAGAAATTGATTTTTAAAAATTATCTGCCCGGAGGAGTCAGACTTTCGGCGGGCGTTCGCGGCGGATTGCGACCGGGATTGAAATTACCCCCCGCGCCGTTCACACCGCTTGAGCCGACACCGCGAAACATCGGCGTAAAAATCCATTTGCTGTGATTTTCGATGCCGTAATAAGCGATGACCGAACGGCGGCGGCTTTGACTGGCAACGCCGATGAACGGCGTTTGGTCGGTTTTGACTTCGTATTCTTCTTCGGAATCTTCCTTCAAATCTTCGTCGCCTTTCGTGTCAACATTATTGACCAAACCGAAAGCGTAGCGGTCGAAATATTGCGCCGGCGCGGGATTAGCGGGCAGCAAGCCGTTATTGTAAATCTGCACACGCCGCCCGAAATTGACGAATCCTTTGCCGTTAAATTCCATCAAACGCCATTTGCCGTCTTCGCTCAACGGGTCAATCATCGCCGACGGGCGCAGAATCTGCCGTTTTTTCGTGCCTTGCGGAATGCCTTCGAGCAGTTTGTCCATTGAATCGGGCAATCTGCCGTTGTTCGCCAGCATATACAATTTAATCGCTTCGGCGACTTCTTCGCCGCGCCGGATCGTCTCCAATTCCTTTTCGCGCTGAACACCCTGCTGAATCGTCGGCGCAACCGCGAGCAGTGCAACCGCGAGCAGAGTCAGAAACGCCATCACCGCGAGCAGGGTCATTCCGGCTTCGGATTGGCGATTTATGATTGGCGATTGGCGGTTTAGCGGCATTACCTTTGCGAAATTATCTCCTGTTGTCGCCGTCATCGTCCTCATCTTTCTTTTCGGGCTGCGGCTGCGGCGGCGTGTAAATCTTCATATTTTCGCACGGAATTCCCGGCGGACAGTCGCCCTGCTGAATGGTCGCGGGCTGCGAGTTCAGGTCGGTCGGATTATAAGTGCCTTTGCCTGCCGGGAAACGACCCGGACCGTTCAAACCCGGATTTTGCTGAACCGCGCCGCCCGGATTGCCGCCCGCCGTCTGTCCGTTTGCCGGACGCAGCAGCGCGAGCCGGTGTTTGAAACCTAAATTAACGTCTTCAAAAACCGTTTCGACGGAGGAAATACTCGCCAAACGAAAACGTCCGGCGACGACATCGTTGAGTCGCGCTCCGAACGGTGTCGGTTTGCCCTGTTCCTGAAAATAAGCCGTGTCGTTGTTGAATTTCTGCCGCGCAATCATTCCGACATACTGAAACTGCGGAACGGGCGGAGCCTGAATGTTGAGCGAAACCTGATTTGAATAAAGTTTGCCGTCGGGTGTGCGGACAATGATAAAAAGCTGTCCCGCGCCGGAAATAAAATTCGACGGCACATCGGCGACGAGTTTCTGCGGACTGATATAAGTCGTCGGCAGTTGACTGCCGTTCAAGAAAATCAGCGAATCCGGCGTGAATTTATCGCCGTTGACTTCCAGACGAAAAGTTTTTGAACCGGCGTAAACGCTCTGCGGCGTGATAAATCCAATCTGTTGCGGCGGCGGCGGCGGCGGCACCGGCGTAACGATAACGACTGGCGGCGGTTGTGGTGTCGGAGTCGGAACCCAGGGTGTCGGCGGCGGCGGTTCGTAGAACGCGAAAATATTCCTGCCCGCGTCAGGAGCGTAGAATCTTCCCGGAACATAGTCAATCGGCGTGGTCGCATAAACAATATCCCTTTCAGCATTGCTCGGCAGCGAAGCCGTTTGCGAAGTCGCGGCTGACGATGATTTTGGTGTCGGAGTCGTCGAAACGGTAACGGTCGTTTTCTTTTTCGACGCGAAAGGATTGCCGATAATGCTGTAACCGAGAGCCAGCACCGCCAACACGCCAAGCACGCTTGCCGCGATGATTTTGTTGCGTTCCGCCGGAGATTTTCCTTCAAATAAATTCATTTCGATTATTGCTGTTGAGTTCCGGTCAACGTCGGCTGAACCGTCGGACGGCGAAAATACGCTGCCATTTCCAATCTTAAACTGACGATTTCGCCGCGCATCTTGCCGCGCTGACGCTGCGTTTCCGCCGTCTCCGGCACGGTCGTCGTGAACGTCGGATTTTGCGCGACACCGCCCGGAATCATCGGACTGGCTTTGATATTATTAATTATTTGCTGCTGCTGCGGCGGTTTCGACGGGTCAATTTTCTGCTCGGTTTCCGCCGGTTGAAATTCGATGGCACTAATGATGACGAACTGGTCGCTGGTTTCGATTTCCCTGATAAAGCGGCGCAGATTCTGATACGAACCCTCGACCGTCGTCGTTACGTAAACGCCCGGAAAAAGGCTCTGGAATTTTTCTCTGCCGCGTTCCGATTCGCTTTCCTGACGATTGCCGTTTTGCGTCTCGGCAATCTCCAACGGCGCGTAATCGGGTCCGCTGGTGTTCGTCAAACTGTAAGCGGCAATTAGTCCATTCAATCTTTGATAAAGCGAAGTTTTATCGAGCAGAGGATTTCGCAAAAATCTCGTTTCAAAATCGTTAACGCTTGCCCAAACGTCCTTTGCCCGCGTTCCGGCATCCTCGATATTGCCGTATTTGTTGCGCGTCGAGAGCAATTCGGTTTCCATCTCGGCGCGTTTTTTCCTGTTCGCTTCGAGTTCCTTGTCGGCGGGCAGCACGACGAAAACGTACAACAGAATCGCCGCTAAAACCGCCAGCATTCCCAAACCGACCGTGGCGATTTCCGCTTGTCCCCACATTCCCGCGTAGATTTTTCGCGGACGATTTTTTGGCACTACATCAATGCGCGGTTCTTTTTCGATGACGATGGTTTCGTTGTCAGTCAGCAGAACGGTGCGGTTCGCTTCTTCGACGACGACCGCCGAATCTTTCGTCGCGCCATAGTCGTTGACGACGGTTTCCGGCTCTGCAATCGGTTTATTCAAATCGTTCGGATTTTCGTTCATTGAGCGTTTCCTCCCTGCGTTTGAGCGACATCGGTCGGCGCATTGTTGTAGCCGGAACGCGGCGTGTAAATCACGCGCAGAGTGTATTCGGTGTATGTGATGCTGTCGGTTTTCTGCAAATCCTGCCCGCGCAACTCGGCTTGGAAAATTCCCGAATTATTCATTTTTTCGATCATCGTCATTACGCCCGGATAATCGCGGCTGAGGACGGCGAATTCCAGTTCGGCTTTGGTCTGTTCGTTGTCCTGATAGACGTTTTCGACGACGATGCGCGACACTGAAACACTGCCCGGTAAGAGCGATTCCAAATCGGCGAACAGGCGCGACCAACCGAACGATTTATTGGCGACGAGCTTGTGCGCGGCGATCAAAAGCGATTGCTGTTCGGGCGTGAGCTGTTGCTGAACCGCCGCGCCTTTGTCTTTTAATTCCTTGAGTTCCGCGTCCATCCGCGCCACGTCGGCTTTGGCGATTTCATTATCGGCGGTCGTTCGACGCAGGCTGACGAACGATAAAACCGCGCCCGCGACGGCGAACGCCAAAAGCAGCAGCGCGAGCAGGTACGGCAACGTCCGGTTGCGAAACGGATGACTGGAAAGATTGAGTTTATTTATCACTTTTTTAGGTTTCTGGTTTTCGGTTTCCAGTTTCAGGTTTTAACCCGAAACTGAAAACCGAAATCAATTCGTCAGTTTAACACGAAGGAATTAGATTGTCCTTTATACGACATTTGTTGTCCGACCGTTTTAAATCTGTAAATTTTCACGGCGCGGCGAACTTTCAGAGCCGTAAAAAAACGCGTGTTGAACCACGTCTTTCACGTTGATTTTCAGGGAAAAGTTGCAAAAAGTTAATCGCGGCGCGGCGGCAGAGTTTTATGATCGTCTTCGCCGGTCAAATCCTGATAAGCGCAGACGCGGTTTCTGCCTTCGCGTTTGGCGCGGTAAAGCGCGGCATCAGCCATTTCGATAAGTTCAATCGGGTCGCGCGAATCGTTCGGAAAAACCGCGACACCGATGCTGATGGTAATGCGGTGCGTTTCCGACACTTTGCCGCGTTTGATGACGCTGAACCCGTATTTCTCGACTTCGGCGCGAATTCTGTCCGCCGCAATTAAACCCTGCGCGAGTTCCGCGTCGAGCAGAAAAGCGGCAAACTCTTCGCCGCCGAAACGCGCCGCCGTGTCGCCGCTGCGAAGAGTTTCGGTGATGCAGAACGCGATTTCTTCCAGATTTTTGCTGCCCGTTAAATGCCCGTAAGTGTCGTTGACGGTTTTGAAAAAGTCCACGTCCATCATCAGAACGCAGAAAACCCGTTTTTCCTGTTTCGCTCGTTTCGTTTCCAGACGTAACTCGGAAAAAAACGAGCGGCTCGAAAGCAGTCCGGTTAGATCGTCGTGCGACAGCAGGCGGCGAATCTGCAAATGATATTCGCGGTCAATGTCGTCGAGCAGTTCAAAGCGCAAAAGGTAATCGCCGATGCTGATTTTATCGCCGCTCTGTAAAGTTTCCTGAGTAATTTGTTCGCCGTTCAAAAGCGTCCCGTTTCTCGAATCCAAGTCGGTGATGACGCATTCGGACGCATTAGTTTCAGGGTTAATAATTGTTTGGATTGAGGCGTGACGGCGCGAGACTTTTGAATCGTTGAGCCGCACATCGGCGGCGACAGCGCGACCTAAGATAACTTCTTCGCGCTCCAGAGGAATCGGAACGGAAAGCAAATCGCCGTTCAAAAAAACCAGCGTCGGACGTAAATCTCGTTTTGGGGGATTCGCTTTCTTCATTCGGGGGCAAACGTCGAGATTTTAGATTATAGCGCAAGAGTCGTAATATCAAGCGGCTTTTTCAATTCCGTAGCGGGCGATTTTCATATACAAACCGCGCCGGGTGAGTCCGAGTTCGTTGGCGACGCGCGAGATATTCCAGCGGTGGCGGGCGAGCGAGGCTTTGATCATCTGCGTTTCGAGTTCGGAAACGGCTTCTTCGAGCGTGCCGCTCGGCGTTCCGATGTTGAATGAAGCAAACGCGCCGTCGTAAGAGGCAATCGGTTTGATGTTGCCGTTTTCGGCGAATGAAATGATCGGCTGTGCGCTGCGTTTGAGATCGGCGGAGAGATGTTCGGGCGTAATTTGCTCGCCGTCTTCGGCGCGGGCGACGACGCGCTGAATCTCGTTGCAAAGCTGGCGCACATTGCCCGCCCAATCGGAAACCATCAGCAAATCAATCGTCTGCGGCGTGATGGTTACGTCGCGCTTGCCGAACCGCGCCGAGTATTGGTTGATGTAATAATTTACCATCGGCGGAATTTCCGAACGCCGTTCGCGCAGCGGCGGAACGCGCAGGCGAATGACGTTCAGGCGATAATATAAATCTTCGCGGAAACTGCCGTCGGCGACTTTTTCTTCCAGGGGCATATTTGTGGCAGCAATGATTCGCACGTCAACTTTGACCGGCTGCTTTTCGCCGAGCGGCTGTACTTCGCCTTCCTGCAAAAAGCGCAGTATTTTTGGCTGGACATCGAGCGGCAAATCGCCGATTTCGTCCAAAAATAAAGTTCCGCCGTCCGCTGCGCGAATCATTCCGGGCGAATCGTTGAACGCGCCCGTGAACGCACCCTTTTTGTAACCGAACAGATGTCCTTCGGCTAATTCCTTCGGAACGGCGGTGCAGTTGAAAGGAACGAAAACTTTATCCTTACGGCTCGAAATCGTGTGAATAGCGCGTGAAACTAATTCTTTGCCCGTTCCCGATTCGCCCGTTACCAAAACGGTTACGTCCGAAGAACGGATTTTATAAACCTCTTCGACCAGGGATGTCATCGCCGGCGAAGAGTGGATAAATCCGGGCATCAAACTGTTGGAAGTAAACGGACTCGTGTCCTGCTCGGCGTAATGAAATTTGTCTTTATCGCGCAGAGCGCAAACGTCCATTCCGAGTTCGACGACGCGCAGCAGCGGCTGGAGCGAACTGCCGTCATTCAGCACCGCGCTCGAAGCCGGAGCGATAAGCAAAATCGCTGGTGTCGAACTCGGCGCACGGAGATTGAAAATTTTCAGATTTCTTGATTTGGCGAAATTTTCGGCGGCGTTTTTGCGGCTCGCTTCCTGAAATTTGGCGACGAGTTCCGCGCTTTCGTTTGGAACGTAGCCGTGCGTGATAAACGGGTAGAAGTTTTTCTGCTCGTTCATTTCGGCGATGATGATTTTATTGGCGCGGCTTTCCTGCTGCAAAATGGCGACGAGTTCGCGGAAAATCAGTTCGCGGGAAGCCGTCGCTTCCGCCAGACGCAGCATTAAAAGCTGTGAACCCGCACTCGCTAACTGTTTTTTGGGAATTCCGACGGTTTTCAGTTCTCCGAGCAACTGCCCGGTTTCGGCGCAAAGCGATTTTACATCTAATTTGCGAAAGATTTCGTTGGCGACGGTTAAGTGTTTGCGGGCGCGAACGACCTGATTTTCGCCGAGCGTTTTCCCGATCAGACAATTCGCCAGCGCGGTGTGATAGACATCTTCCGCCGCTTCAAAAATCGTCAGACTGCGGCTGAAATGATGAACGGCTAATTCTTTGTCCGCGTGCCTGAAAGCCGCTAAACCGCGAATTCGCTGAATATTTCCCAACACGAAAAAATCCGATGACGGATCGGTTTCTTCAATCGCCGCCAGTTCCGTTTCGCATTCGACGAATTTATTTTCCGTGAGATAAACTTCCGCCAGCACGAGTTTCGCCATATTAGCGATTTGCCGTTCGTTTATGCTCTTGCAGATTCCAATCGTTTCCTGCGCTTTCGCCTTCGCTTCGGCGAGATTCCCCTGCAGCAAAAAACACCGCGCCAGATTTCGGAGCGATTGGATAACATACCATTCCTTTTTGCGCTCTTCCGCCAGTTTCACGCTGCGCTCCAGCATTTCCTGCGCTTCGACGAGTTCGCCGCGCAGGATTTTCAGCTCGCCCAATGAATCAAGAATGCCGGCGACGTGAACGTGATTGGCTTCGGTGGCTAATTCGAGAGCGCGATTGTAAGCGGCTTCGGCTTTGTTCCATTCGCCGAGCATTACCAGGTGCAGACCGAGATTGTTATAAGCGGCGGTCGCCTGAATTTTATGCTCGGTTTGCTCGTAAAATTTAATTGATTTTTCCAGACAGGCGATGCCGTCCTGCGGTCGGCGCAGAAACCAGTACGCGCCGGACATATCGGAATAAAGTTTGCCGAGCAGAAACGGCGCGGAACGGTCGCCGATAATTTTAATCGCCAGATCGAAAAACTCCAGCGATTTTTCGCTATTGCCTTCCTGATGATAACTGAGCGCAATCGCCTGATAGCTTTCCGCCATCCCGCGCCAGTCGCCTTTTTCCCGATAGTAATTGAGAGCTTTTTCGGCGTGGTCGCGGGCAATCGGGCATTCGTTCAGTTTCCGATAGACGCGGGAAAACGCTACATAAATCGCGCCGAGCGATTGGTTAAGATTCGCCGCCGTCGCTTCTTCCAGCGCGTAATTCAGAAGCGCGACCGCCTTCGGGTAATCGTTGGTATTGTTAAAGGAAATGGCGAGCTGCGTGATGACGGAAATCTGCGTCGGCAAACTGATTTTGCTTAAAAGTTCTTCATCGTCGTATTTTTCAACCGCTTCGAGCGATTCTTTATAGCGTCCCTGAGTTTCGTAAATATAAGACAGCAGACAAATCAGTTTCGCCTGATTTTCCGGCGTGTGAAGATAAGTTTCCAGCGCGGCGGTGATGATTTTTTCCGCCGCGCCGGAAAATCCTTTGTCTATCTGGCGGCGAATTTCCGCGTAAATGACTTTTAAGTTTTCTTCGGAAATGGGGCGTTGCTGCGCCGGACGAGTTTTCGCCGGCACTGCAAAGAGATTCGCTCTTCTCGATTGTTCGAACTGTTTAGTCGAAACCGATTCTTTTTTCATACTGCGTTAAAAAAGAATAGACTCAATACGGAACGTATTTCAGCGACTATGCTTTATAAAATAAAAATTTATCTGGTAATTTCAACTTAACAGATAAATCCCAATGCGTCTAATAAATTTTCTGCGGGGTTATTGGATGCGCCGCTGGCGGGAAACTTTTCGCGGCGCGAGGAGATTGGTGGCGATGACGACCAAAGTCAAAAAGAAAAACATATTGGAAGAAGTGCGAAGCGGGAAATCGAAAAAACTGTGAATCAAAATTCCGAAACAGCCCGCTAATGCGCCCGTCGTCGCCGCCCGTCCGAAACGATCTGAATTTTTGCCGACGACGGCGCGGCTTTTTTTGAACAGCAGAAAAATAAAAGCTGCAACGCAGGCAAATCCTAAAATCCCCGAATCTGCCAGAGTTTGCAGGTAATCGTTGTGCGCCTGTTCGACGCGAAACATTCCGTTTCTGGAATCGTAATTCGGAAAAACCGTTCCGAAAGCGTCAAATCCCGCGCCTAAAATCGGATGATCGAGAAAAACGCGCCAACCGATTTGCCAGAAGTGAAATCTGCCGTTACTGACATCATCGGCAGATGCCATCCCGATTCCGCGCATCAGCGACTCATCGCCGCCGAGCAGCAAAACCGAGCCGAGTAAAACCAAAATCAAAAGCAGTGCGCCGCCGATGGAAATGATTTTTCCGCGCCATTTGGTGTTTATTTCGGTGTCGGCAGCCGGTTCATCGTCCGCCTTCTGCCGCAAATTGATCGTTACGACGAAAACGATGACCGCCAAAAGTCCGAGCATCCCGCCGCGCGAAGAAGTAAGAACGATGGCGATTCCCATCACCACGACTGCGATTAGCAAAAAAAATCGCTTGTCGGATTTAACCGCTTTTTTTCCGAACAGCAAGCCGAGCGTTAAGCCGACGGTCATTTCCATAAACGCCGCGAAATGATGGCGGTTGACGAACGAGGCAAACGGCATCGCCTGACTGGAAGGGCGCAAGCCGTAAATCCCGTCCGTGCTGGCAAGCTGTTGCAAAATACCGAAGAAAGCCATCACCGAACCGAACGCGATAATCATCACGACAATCCGGCGCAGCCGTTCTTCGTTATTAATAAAAGTCTGCGCGGCGGCGAAAAATATAAAAAATATGACGAGTTGAATAATCATCAATCGCGTCTGATACGGGGCGAGCGAAAGCGAACGAGTCGCCGGTGTCGAAAGCAAAGCGGTCGAAAATTCCGCGCTTCGCAGCGGCAGAAGCTGAATCAAACCGATGACGATCAAACCCAGAACCGGAATTTGCAGCGCGCTTGTGTTGAATTGAAATTCGCGCCTGACCCAGGCGTTGATCGTCCAAAAAATCAGCAGCAGTCCCGCGAAAACCGCGTTGACCCCGATTGCCCAAACGTCAACCGAACCGAAGGCGACGGTCGAGACGACGAGCATCGCGCAGAGCGTAACGAAGACGGCTCCGCTGCTCAACGCGCCCTTTTCGTCGTCGGCGTAATCAACTTTTTGCAGGGACTCGGACATTTTATTTCAACTGAAAATCGTCGAACCAGACTTTTCCCGAAACCGGGCAAAGCGATAATTTACATTCTTCGCGTAGCAACCGAATGACGACGGCTTCGGTCGCGGCGGTCGTCGTAAAATCTGCTTCCGCTTTTGTCCAGTCAGCACTGGCGATAATCGGATTGATAACGGCTAAAACTTTGCCGTCCGCTGCATCGGCGATTTCCCATCGCAGCGTGGCGGAAGTTTTCAATTCGGATTTATAGTAAAACTCGAACGAGTATCGGCGGTTCGATTCGACGGCGACAATTTGCGAAAGCTGCCTGAAATCCCTGCCGTCGGAAGAATTGAAAATAAAAAATAAACTCGTCGCGCCGCCGTGTTTCTGTTCGACATTAGGACCGATCTGCGGCTGCGTTCCGTCGGCGATTTGCCAGTCGAAAACGTGCGTATTTTCACGCGCCAGCGACATTTCAAAACCGCCGTTGTAAATTTTCCCGACCGCGAAATTTTCGGCTTCCGGGCGGTCGCTGATGCTTTGCTGAATTTGCAGAGCCTCACGATATTTCTTCTCCGCCAGCATCGCTCCGAGCAGTTGTTCGCCGTCGGCTTTATACTCGGTTCTTTTATTTTCGACCGGCAGACTTTTCCAAATCTGCGCGGCTTCGGCAAAGCGTTTCTGTCTGGCTAAAAACGATGTCAGCGCAAAATTAACCGTTACTGAATTGCCGAGATTGCGCCGCACGCTCTCAAGGTCGCCGTTGAAAATCTGCCACGCGGTATTGACCGCCGGTGTTCGATAATTCGGATCGCTTTCCGCCGCTTTCGTGATCTCCGCAAATGCTTCGGCGGTTTTTCCCTGCCGCAAAAGCGCGTTGCCGAGCGTCCACTGCACCTGCGCGTAATTCGGCGCGAGGCTCAGAGATTTTCTGAGCGCGAGTTCCGCGCCCGCCGCATCGCCGCTGCGTTCACGCGCTTTGCCCAACGCGAGCCACAGACGAAAATCGTTCGGCGCGAGCGCGACGGCGCGTTCGTATTCTCCGAGCGACTGCGCCAAATCTTCGGGCGCGAAGTTTCTTTCGGCGAAAATCGCCAGCGCGTAATGCGTCTGCGGGTCTTGCGGAGCCAGATCAACCGACCATTCGGCGACTTCCTTAGCCGGTGCGCGGGCGGCAATCGTATAAGCGAAACACCATTTGACGAAGAAAAAAATCATCCCCAAAAACAACAAACACGACGCGATCAATAAAGCGCGAAGCCAGCCGGTTTCAATTTTGACGGATTTAATCATTTGAGCAGTGAAAATTATTTTATTCGTACTCTATCGGTTCGATTTTCAGCAGTGCGCGTTTCAGGGAAATGTCCGTTTCCTGACAAATCGCCCTAACTTCCTGCAATCTTTCCGGCGAAACTTTGCGGAACGAAAGCAGAATTTCCTGCACTTCGTTTTCCGTGCAGATTTGTTTCAGCGAACCGTTGCCGCCATAGACTTTCAAGCCGTGAATGACTTTACCTTTTTTCAGAGGGTCGTCGTCGAGAAATCCGACAGGCTGATAAAGCCATTCGGGATTATTTTTCAGTTCGCGCAAAACCATCTCGCCGCCGTCTCCCGCGCCGTAAATCAGAACTTTGCGCTCGTCGCCGGAGACGGTCGTCGGCAAAAGCTGGCGGAAGAGGCGAAAAGCCATTCGACTGCCCGCTAATGCCAATAACAAAAGCACTGCATCAACGACGAAAACTTTGCGCGAAAAGAACTCGAAACGATAAATCAAAAGCAACGCCATCACGCTGAAAACCGTGCCTAAAACAACGCCTTTGAAAAAAGTTACGAAATCGCGGACGCTCGTGTAACGCCAGATGCCGCGATAAACGCCGACGACGAGAAACGCGAATAATTTGAGAACAATCAAAATCGGCAGCGATTTGATGAACAGCGACCAATTCTCACTGTTTTCAAACGCGCCGAAAATCAAAATATAAGCGGCGTAATAAGCCAGCCCGATTAAAATCGCGTCCAGCCCGACTTCAAAAATCCGCCGTTTGTGCGAAAGATTCAGCAGAAATCCGAAACCCGCGTGATTTTGCAGAGCGAGTTCTACCTGCTGTTCTTCATAAACCTTAACCTTTGCCAGATAAACGCCGATGATCGTTAAAATCAGCGTAAAGAGTAAAATCAGGGCGATGCTCTGCGTCGGTTCGAGTTCGCGCACGAACAGGGAAATCGCTCCGGCGAGAATCGCCATTCCATAAAGCAAAAGCACGGCGTTGCGCTCCGAAAGTCCGAGCGCGACGAGGCGATGCGAAGTGTGATCGCGCCCGCCCTGCGAAGCCTTGCGTCCCCAGAGTTTTCGCAGAACCGTAACGAAAGTGGTATCGAAAATCGGCACGAACAGAATCAGCGCGGGAACGGCTAAAATCGAAACGATACCGCGCGAACGACCGCCGACATCGGTCATCAGAACCGAACCCGCCAGCACGAACCCGACGAACATCGAGCCGCAGTCGCCCATAAAAATCGAAGCCGGATTAAAATTGAAAACCAGGAATCCGACCAGCGCGCCGATGAATGCCGAGAGAAAAATTAGTTCGATGGTTTGTCCGCTGGCGTTGAATCCGGCGGCTAAGGAGATGGCGGCAATCGCGGCGATACCGGCGGAAAGCCCGTCCATATTGTCGAGCAGATTAATCGCGTTCGTGATGCCGATGAGCCAGAAACAGGTGATGGCGATATTCAGAATATCTGAATTCGTCCACGGCAGAACCAATCCGAAACCGATGATAATCGCCACGCCGATCAGTTGTCCGATCAGTTTTTGGTACGGTTTGACCTGCAAAATATCGTCAACCAAACCGACCAGAAACAGCACCGAACCGCCCGCGAGAATAATCAGCGATTCGGAAGTTTTCGGCACGAAAATCAGATAAATTGCAATCGTCGCCAGGTAAATCGCCACGCCGCCGAGCATCGCCGTCGGGCGTTTATGCCAACGGTCGGTTTTCGGTTTGGCGACGAACCCGAATTTGTGCGCCGCCTCGCGCACGGCGTAGGTCAGCGCGGTCGCCAGCGCGAAACTTATCAATGCGATAAAAAAGGCGTTATAAGGGGGTTGAAACATACGAAGGTTTTCGATTTCGTTAATCCGTTCAAGCCGGGAGACTGCTTGAAGATTTTACGAAAAACAATCGGCAAAACTACAATTTTTCTGGACACATCAGCGTTTGAACTAATTTGGTTCAGCTCAATTTAATCAAAAAAGTTCAATTAGCTATTAAAATACAGACTCGCTCTTAAATCAATGAATTCTCGTTTAATTTCCGGTTAATTGACGATAAAGATTTTCCAGATCGTTCACGAGACGGCTTTTGCCGTAGTTTATTTCGACGAATTCCTTGCCGCGCCGTCCGAATGTTTCGCGCCTCTCGGCATCGTCTGCCAGATATTTTAAGCCTTCACAAAAGCCTTTCGCGTCGCCCGAAGCCGCCGAAATTCCGCGCTCGCAAACTTGAAATCCCTGTTTTTGTTCTTCGACTTTCCCCACCAAATCAACCACGCCGCCGACGGCGGTCGAAACGACGGCTTTCTCGTTCGCCATCGCTTCGATCAGGGAGAGCGGCGTTCCTTCATTCAAAGAAGTCAGCGCAATAATATCGAGTCCGGCATAGAAAACGTCCGCGTCATTGCGGTTGCCGAGAAAAATCACATCTTCTCTGATGCCCGAATTTTCCGCTTCCGCTTCGAGCGTTTCGCGCAAATGCCCATCGCCGATAATGACGAATTTTAGTTTCGGCGACGAGTAATTTTCCCGCCAAAGTTTGATGACTTCGAGAAACAGCGAATGATTTTTGACTTCCGTCAGCCTGCCGACGAGACCAACGAGAATGTCGTTCTCGCCCGCGCCGACTTCCTCGCGCAGCAGATTTCGTTTCGTCCGCCAACCGGCATACGAATCCAAATCAATGCCGAGCGGAATAATCTCGAATTGATCGGTTTTGCCGACTCCGAACTGTTCGTGGATTTCCGCGAACTGCTGGCGGCTGATGACGACGATTTTGTCGGTCGCTAGTTTTGCCAGCGTTTTTTCGATGATTAAAAATAAATTGGTTTTTAGGTTGCCGTAATAGCTGTGAAAAATATGACCGTGAAAAGTGTGTACGATTTTGACGTTTTTCCAAGCCAGCCAACGATACAAAAATCCTGCAATGCGCCCGACCGTGCCGGCTTTCGCCGTGTGCGTATGAATGATGTCCGGCTTTTCGGTTTGCAGTTGGCGGAAAATTTTCCAGAGCGAAATCACGTCCTTCGGCGATAATTCGCGGCTCATTTCCTCGATAAAAACAGGTGTTACGTCGTGCGCGTCGGCAAAATAACTCATATCTTCCTCGCCTTCGGGGACGCGCCCCGCGAGCAGTGCCGTTCGATATTCGCCGTCGCGCATCGCCGTTGTCAGCCAGACGACGTGCCGCGCCGGACCGCCGACGTTCAGCCGCGCAATGATGCGAACAATTTTGATCGGCTTTTTTATCGCTGAGGTTTTAACTTCCGTTAATCCGTTCCGTCCGAATTCAACTTCGGACTCTGGACTCTGGACTCTGGACTCTCGACTCTTAATCATCTATCCGAAAAATCGTCTGCGGGTCGTCTTCGTGCCGGATTTCGTCAATCGCTTCCTTTTTACCTTCGCCCATAAAAAGCCGGTTCGGGCAGTTTATGACCATTCCTTTTTCCGTCGCGCTGATGTTTTTGTAAGCGTGAGCGACACCTTTCGGAACGATGACGGCTTGCGGATTATCCGCGCCGACGAGAAGCGTCATTACATAACGGTAAGTCGGCGAATCTTTTCGATTGTCCCACAGCCGCAGTTTAAAGTTTCCTTCGCCGAGAAAACAAAATAAATCCGTCTGGTCGGTGTGTTCGTGCGGACCGCGCTGCACATTCGGTTCGGTAAAGGAAATATAAGCCATCGCCGGATAGAATTCTTCGGCGATTTCGTCGTGCCGGAAAAGTTCGGCGAGCCAGCCGCGTTCGTCAACGTATTTTTTTAACGGATAAACAAACACATCCGCAATTTTCCCTTCCGTAAAAATATCTTGTTTGACAGTTTTATAATTCATCTCGGTTAAAGGAAGCGTTCGCCGGTTATTTGTTTTCCGGCGGCAAACCTTTAATTTTTCGGTAAAGTCGTTTCGACAAACCTTCCAGCAATTCTTTTTTGTCCTGCGAAGCGGCGCGTTCGCCCAACGCCGCCAGCGCGGAAAAAGACGTTTTGACGTAGCCGTCCAAACCCGAAGTTTGTTTGAAAATCGTGTTGTGTTCCGTCGCCGTTTCGACTGTATCACGTTCCCTGGTGTAATAATAAACCGCTAACGATTTGCGCGTTACGTCATCTGGCGTAACCAGCGGCTGCGGATGTCCGTGATAGGAAACCTCATTGGTCTCGAAGATCACCACGCGATTAAATGTCGGCGCGATGCTGTCAATCCGCTTTTTATTTTCCATATCCCAAAATTCCAGATAGCCTTCATATTCGCGTTTCCAGTCTTTGTTGAGATACAAAAGCAGATTCAGCCGCCGGTGAAGTTTCGTGCGCGGATGGAAATTATAGTCAATGTGAACGTCCAAATAACCGCCGTTCATAATTTGATGCAGCCCGCCGCCGGTCAAACCCGGATCGGGCAAGATGTTTTCGATACCGCAGATTGACGAGACGAGATCGAGAAATTCTTCCGATTCAGCCATCCGAAAAAAGTCGCCAATCGGTTCGGGAAAATTTTTGTTGAGCGTTAGTTTTTTTCGCTGATGCGTGTAAATCGTGTTGTCCCACGCGCCGCCGTGCGGTGTCGGGTACGCCGCTAAAATCTCTTCGGCAAATTCTTCGGTCAAAAAATCGTCAATGACGACGTAGCGAAAAGGTTCGGCAGTATCCCAGCGATTCTGAATTTCGCCGAGCATTTCCGGTGTGATGTTAATGATGGTTTCAGCGGACATAAATTTTCTTCCAATTCAAATTTTATTAGCTTCTGCTTATAGTTTATTCGCTCCGGTTTCAGCAACCAGATTCGATGTCTTCAATAAACTTTCAAAAGTTCCGGCATCGCTCCACCAGCCGTCAAGTTCGTTCCAGGTCATTTCGTTGCGGTTAATGAAATGATTATTGACATCGGTGATTTCCAGTTCGCCGCGATGCGACGGCTTGAGCGTCGGGATCACGTCGAAAACCGTCGCGTCGTAAAAATAAATTCCGATCACGGCATACTCGGATTTCGGCGTGGCGGGTTTTTCTTCAATTTGCAAAACTTTACCGCCGTCCAGTTCGGGAACGCCGAAACGGTTCGGGTCGTGAACTTTTTTCAGTAAAATTTTCGCGCCCGTGCCTTGTTTTTTGAAATCTTCAGCGGCGCGGCGAACATTATTTTCAATGATGTTATCGCCCAAAACAACGCAGATCGGCTCTTTATCGGCAAAATGTCTGACCAGCGACAAAGCATCGGCAATGCCGCCTTCGCCTTCCTGATAAGTGTAATTCAAATGCTTCAAGCCGAAATTTCTGCCGTTGCCGAGCAGTTTCAAAAAATCACCCGCCGAATTGCCGCCCGTAACAATCATAATATCTTCGATTCCGGCGTTAATCAGCGTCTGAATCGGGTAATAAATCATCGGCTGATTATAGACGGGCAGCAGATGTTTGTTGGTAACTTTAGTGAGCGGATTAAGCCTCGAACCGAGTCCGCCAGCCAGAACAATTCCTTTCATAAATACTAAATATCGAAATCCGAATGTTTTTCGTTAAGTGCTTTCAATTACCTTCGGTTCATCGTTTTTGATAAACGATGAATTCGGAAACAGGGCGAACAAACTTGCCGGAACGAGTAACGGATAAAGATTAACAATTTCTCTGGGTTCATCTAAAAATCCGCCGACGAAAATATAAACCGCCAGAAATATCGGCAAACTTATCAAGAGTCTTTTAAAAAGCACGGGTTGGCTTTTCCATCTAAAGAAGGGCAAAAGCCAGAAAGTTCCAAAAAGGTAAATCCAAAAAAGAAAGTTGTTATAGGGATGCGGTTTTACCAACAACTCCTGTAATCCTTGTAAATTATGACTTAATCCGAATCCGTAGCCGTGTGCCTCGAAAGCTCCAACCCACCAGCGCAGGAAAAGAAGCGGCAAAAGCCACGAGAAACCAACGGCGGCAACCGGCAAAAGCCATTTGAAATCTTTTAGGCTGACTAGCCCAAAAAAAAGAAAGAACGGCAAAACAGCCGTGGACTCCCGACTGAATGTTCCGACAATTATAATCAGGCAGAGCCAAAGATACTGAGCGCGATAAATTGCCCAAACGCCCAGCGTAAAAACGATGATTTCGATAAAATCAGTCGGAAGTTCAAACCATTGATTGAACGTCAAAGGGACGGTTGCCGCCAAAAACAGCGTTCCGCAGAATGCTAACTCGTCTGAAAACCATTCCAACAAAAAACTGTGAAATAAAATTAAAGCTAAAATTATCGTTATTAACCTGACCAAAGAAAAAGACTGTTCTGTAGATAAACCGATTTTCTGCGGAATCTGCATTAATGCCGGAAATAAAACTCTCGACGAATGAATTTTGATTAACGGCTCTTCACTATTGCCGGATTTTCCCCGTTCCGATAAATTTTCCCACAAAGTTTGATGGAATTTTGCCGCCTCATTAACCTTCATCGGACGGGAATAAAAACTAACCCATCCTAAAATTATCCCAATGAAAATATATGTTATTACAAATATAGTTTTTATTTTCATTGTTTTATTTTTGCGGCTTGCCGATAAATAGTAACTTCCCCCATTTTTTCTCAAGGTAGGCTGTTTCAAAAGTTTTATCTAACAAACGTAAAATTTCCTCTGATTTTGCAAGCCAATTAAAGTAGGTTTCGGATTCATAATGAGTCATTGTGGCAAAAGCATCGAATTTTTTTGAAGCCAGACGAATAAGATTTCTTTCACTTAAAAAATGGACGAATTGCAGGAAAGGTGTTTTCCAGGGTTCGACCAAAATAAATTTCCCCTCAGGTCGCAAAACTCGATTGACTTCCGAAAGAGTTTGCTCTAAATCTTCCGGGATTTGCGGCAGATGATGAACTCCGCCCTGAACGATGATAATATCGCGGCTGTTGTCCTCAAATGGTAATTGGCGACAATCCGCTGTGTAAAGTTTGGCTTTTCCCTGATATTGCGATAACAAATTCGGTGAAATATCAACGCCTTCCAAATTCGTAAAACCGAGAGTTTCCAAAGCACGAATACCGTTACAGCGTCCACTAAAAATATCAACGATTTGAGCGTTTCGATCCCACTCTCGCTGACCTAATTTATTCAATCTGCCGACAAATTTTTTGATTTCTTGCTCCGGCGTTTCAAATTTGGTGTAGGCATCTTCCCAGGCGGTTTGAACCTGTTCGCTCGTTAAAGTGGAAGTATCGGGAAATTTAATAATTTTCATTTTTTCTTCATACCTAAAATACTGACGAAAAAGCCGGAGAGCATTGTTTGAAAACCCAGGGCAAAAAGCGTTGCGCCGGGAATTACGAACTTCATCGTATGACTATAATCCAGAGTGCCGAAGTCTGCCAAACTCCATTGATAAACCGCCGTTGTCAGTAAAAATAATCCAGACAACAAAATCAGAAACGAGATTATCAAACCGCGCTCAAGATTGATTATTTCAAAAAATTTATTCAGTCGCTTGTCTTCCGGCATCAACCCCTCGCTGACGGCAAAGGTTTTGGTGAAGATAGCAAACAGAACGGCTTGAACGCCGCATAAAATCGCTAAACTTCCGAACAAAACCGTGTGTAGTCCGAAGACCACTTTTCCGACGGAAACGCCAGCCAAACCGAGCCAAAACCCGATAACGCCTAAAATCATTAATAAAATACCCGGAAGCAGAAAAAGCCAGCGCGGACTATACATTAAAAAAAATCGCAATGTTCGCCATCCGTCCCGGAAGGTTTTCAAATGCGGAGCGTGCGATTTTCTGCCGTCCGGGTGCAGCGTGATCGGAACTTCGGCGATTTTCACTTTGAAAAGACTCGATTTGATAATCATCTCCGTCGCAAACTCCATTCCGGTGCATCTTTGATCGAGACTTTCGTAGTGGGCTTTGGTAAATCCGCGCAGTCCGCAATAGACATCATTGATCGGAGACTTGAACCACGTTTTAACCATCAGCGAAAACATCGGATTTCCCCACCAGCGATGCAGAAACGGCATTGCTCCGGCTTTCACCGTTCCGCCGCCGGACGGCAGACGGCAGCCTTGGACGAGATCGTAACCCTCACGAAGTTTTTCGACAAACTTCGGTATTTCGAGAAAATCGTAACTGTCGTCGGCATCACCCATAATAACGTAGCGTCCTTTGGCGGAAGCGATACCGCCCATCAAGGCGTTGCCGTAACCTTTTGCTTCTACGGGAACGACTCGCGCTCCGAGTCGTTCGGCGATGCCAATCGAATCGTCAGTGCTGCCGTTGTCGGCAACGACGATTTCACCTTGAATTCGGTGTTCGCTCAATGATTTTTGAGCTTTGCGAATACAAGTTTCCAGCGTGTCCGCTTCATTCAAACACGGCATTACAACCGTCAATTCAAATTCGCCGGAAAAGGAGTCGTTTTGTAGCGGTGAATGGTTAATATAAGGTGTTTCGGTTGTCTCCATAAACCTGTAATTACAAGGACGAAGAATTATTTTTAGGTGATCTTTGAATGCTTCTTATAGAAAACGATAAAGTCTGAACTGAAGCGCGACAAAAGATTTTTATTTTTTAGCTTAACGTCCAATTTATCTCCGAAACCGATAGATGTCTTAGGGAAAATATAGTTGAACGGAAAAACGGTCTGATTAAGAAATTTAATCGAGTCTGTTTGAAGTTTGTCTTTGTCGAGATTTTCAGCCTCGTCAGGCGAATAAGTATAAATCTCGAATGACTGCGAGATAACTTTATTCTTCACCTTAAATAACTTAATCAGGTTCTTGCTTATTGTGCGGCTTATTGTATCGAATCCTTTTCGATTAGTAAATGTGATGATCGCCGTGCCGTCGTCCTTCAAATGGCGGTAGATAAACTCCGCCGTCTTCGCCATTTCTTCGGCGTTCAGGTAAGTCGTTACGCCGAGCATAAAAATATAATCGAATTCTTTGACGGGAAAATCTATTTCGTAACATTTTCCGACGAATCTGTTTTCGGCGGGAATGTTGCTTTGCGCCAGCATTTTGCCGGAAATGTCGCAGGCGTAGAAATTTACCGCATCATTACGGGCGGCGATGTAATCGTATAAATTGCCCGTTCCCGCGCCGATGTCGAGAACAGTTTTACCGCTGAAATCGTAGCCTTCGGTCGCTTTTTCCAGTCTTTGATTGAAAAAATAATTGTGAAAAATCTGACGCTTTTCATATTTCGCGCGATATTCGTCTGAGACGACATCAAAGAAATCGCGCACTTTTTCGGTTTGATTCATATTTCGTATAGCTTAATCAATCATTTGCTGAAACCACAATTCGAGCATTAACAGCGTCCATAAAGGATAAGTGTGATTTTGTTTTTCGGCAAGGTGTTCGCTGACCAGACGTTTAATTACTTCCGGTTTGAAGAGTCCGCGATTGAAGGATTTTTCCGACAGCAGAACTTCCGACATAAAATCCTTCATTTCGTTTTTCAGCCAGTAGCCGACCGGAATGCCGAAGCCCATTTTGCGCCGGTATAAAACCTCTTTCGGAACGAGTCGGCTCGCTGCTTTCTTCAAAAGGTATTTGGTTTCCGTGCCGCGCACTTTGATTTTTTCCGGCAGGCTCGCGGCAAATTCGATGACTTTATGATCGAGAAACGGCGATCTGGCTTCAAGCGAATTCGCCATCGAAGCGATGTCCACCTTGACCAGCAAATCGTTCGGCAGATACGTCATCGTATCGGTAAGGAGCATCGCATCAATCGCGCCCGCGCCGTTTGCCTTGTCGAACCAGTGTTTTAAAACGCCCGCCGCCGAATGCGCCGCTGTTTTTCGCTTGAAATCTTCGGTGTAAAGTTCCGCCTTCAAATCTTCGTTAATTGCCGAAACCCAGCGCAGGTAAAGCTGCGCTTTCGGCAGCGAAGACGCTTGCACAAAATTTTTCGCCGACCGCAGACGGCTGTGCTGTCCTTTCGGAGTCGGCAGAAAACTTGCGGGAAACTCAATCAAAGATTTTCGCAAAACACTCGGAATTTTCTTATATTTTTCCGCCAACTGAATCGCAAAATAGCGTTCGTAACCGGCGAAAGTTTCGTCGCCGCCGTCGCCGTTCAGGGCGACCGTAACGTGCTTGCGCGTTTCCTTGGAAACGTAAAAAGTCGGAATCGCCGACGAATCGGCGAACGGTTCGCCGTAATGTTCGATTAAAGTCGGCAAAACTTCTATCGCGTCGGGTTTGACGATAAATTCGTGATGCTCCGCGCCGATGTGTTCGGCGACGCGGCGCGCATATTTTAATTCGCTGAAATCCTGTTCTTCAAAGCCGATGGAAAATGTTTTGACGGGTTGCGCGCTCGCTTCCGCCATCAGTGCGACGATGGTCGAAGAATCAACGCCGCCGCTCAAAAATGCACCGAGCGGAACTTCGCTGATTAAGCGCATTTTCGTCGCTTCGCGCAGGATTTTCAAAGTCTCCTCAATGGCTTCCGATTCGCTGATGTCTATTTTTTTTGAAAAATCCGGCGACCAGTATCTTTCGATTTTTATCTCGCCGTTTTTCCATTCGAGCCAGTGCGCCGGTTCGAGCTTGCGAATTTCGCGGTAAGCCGTGAGCGGCGCGGGAACGCAGGAAAAAGTCAGATATTTATCAATCGCCTCCGCGTCAACTTCGCGCCCGATATTCGGATATTGCAGAACGGCTTGAAATTCCGAGCCGAAAATCAGATCGCCGTTCGGCTGGTGCGAATAAAGAATCGGCTTTTTGCCAACACGGTCGCGGGCGATGAACAGTGATTTTTCGCGCTCGTTCCAAATCGCAAAAGCGAACATTCCGCGCAGATAATTTACGCAGTCCGCGCCGTAGAAATCGTAAAGATGCAGAATCGTTTCCGTGTCGGAATTGGTGCGAAACTTCGCGCCCTTCGCTTCCAAATCTTTCTTGAGTTCCTGGAAATTATAGATTTCGCCGTTGAAGACGATGCAGGCGGTGCGGTCGTGATTATAAATCGGCTGTTTGCCGTGCGCGACATCAATAATCGCCAGCCGCCGCATCGCCAGACCGATGTTTTCGTGCAGATAGAAACCGTCGTCGTCAGGTCCGCGATGCTGAATCGCCCCGTTCATCCGTTCTAAAATTTCCCGCTCGACCGGGCGCGAAGCCGCGTGAGCGATGCCGACAATTCCACACATTATTTAAATTTGAAAAAAGAAATTATCAATAGAAATTATTATCCGTTTGAGTACGATTAATTTATCAGTCGTTTTCGCTTTCATCTTTCTTATCGAACTCCCGCCTTTGTTGGTCTCTCTTTTGAAAATTCTTTCGGAATCTTTGCCGTTGAAAATCTCTTTTTTGACGCTTGTTTTCCTGTTTCTCTCTGTGAATCGTCCAGCCGACGGCAATGAAAATAAAGAGAAAAACCTGAATCTGCGTTCGCTGGCGATAAGCCGTCCCGACATTTCCCTGAAATATCGAATACCCGATGGTCAACATCAGAGTAAAAATCAAAATGGCAACCGCATTTCGCAGACGTTTTCTGACGGTATACCACAAACCGCTTAACAGAAAAGGTATCGAACCCCACCACAAAATCATTTCGGGAAGCGTAACCGCCTGTCGAAAATTTCTCATCTGCCACGGGAACGGAGCCAGCATTAAATAGGTGAATCCGACAGGCAAGGCTGAAATCGCGCCGTCGGTCGTCGAAACGTCCAAATCGCTGCCGAAACCGGATTCCGATTCCGCCAGATTGCCGCGACTTTTTTGAATGCGTTCGAGATCGGCGTATTCGTTGATGTCCTCGCTGGTATTTTTCAACGCGCCGATATAAGTCAGTCCGACTCCCATCAACACCAACACGATTACTCTTCTGGCGACCGCCGCCGGAGTGTTGCTCGTGCCGACGATAAAACTTCCCACGACCGCGACCGCGACCATATAAAAGATATAGAAGCGCAGGGAAAGTATCCCGAAAAGAGAAAAAATCAGGGCGGCGACGGCGAAATAATTAATTTCCTTTTGCAGCTGCAAAACCATCGTCATCGCCAGCACGAGCAGGAAAATAATCAACCCGTCTTTTAACAGCTGGGCAGACCAGATAACGAACGCCGGATAGACCGCAATCAGCAGCGCGGCGGTTTTGCCGACCCTTTTGTTGTTAAAAACTTTGTTCGCGCAAAAATAGACCATCGGCGCGGTGGCTGCGCCCATCACTCCGCAAAACGACTGCGCCGCCAGCAGGTTGCGCCCGGTAAAAATATAAAGAAATCCGGTCAGATAATTCATTCCCCAACCCGACCCGGTTGTCGCCATCGCCCGCGCACTCCATAAGTCATCGCCGGGTATATTGCCGAACCAGATTTCCGTTAGACGAAATCCCATACCGTCGTAAGTATTGGAATCGCCGCCGAAAAAAGTTCGTAAATCCAGGGAATAAATAAGAAGTCCGAACGTCAGGCGCAGCAGCAGTCCGGTGAGAAATAATTGCTGCAAATAATCGCCGTCTTCGGTTTGATTGCGAATGATGGCGATTATGATAGCGGAAAAAACCACAATCGTAATTACCGCCGCGAATCCTTCCGGGAAGGCAACGACGATAAAAACGAAAGCCAGAACCGCGCAGCAGACGGATAAAAAGTAATTAACCATTACGGATTTTCACTTTTCAAAACTAAATTATTTTCCATCACCAACGCCTCGAAGTTAGCGTTTTTGAAAGTATTAACGGCATCCTGCGGCGTACAGACAATCGGCTCCTGGATATTAAACGACGTATTCAAAAGCATCGGGATTCCCGTCAGCTTTTTGAATTCGTTAATTAAATTCCAGTAGCGCGGATTGACTTCCTTGTTCACCATCTGCGGACGCGCCGTGCCGTCAACGTGGACGACCGCCGGAATTTTCGATTTGTAATCTTCGGCGACTTCGATGACGGTAATCATAAACGGGTCGTGATGCTCGACCCCAAAAACTTCGTTGCCGTGTTCTTCGAGCATCGAAGGCGCGAGCGGTCGAAACCATTCGCGCAGTTTCACTTTATCATTCAAAACTTCCCGCATATCAGCGCGGCGCGGATCGGCGACGAAACTTCTCGCGCCCAAAGCTCGCGGTCCCCATTCCATTCGCCCGTTGAACCAGCCGATAATCGCGCCTTCGGAAATCATCTTCGCCACTTTCGGCAAAAGCGTTTCGTCCGGCAAATTTTCATATTTCAACTCGTTTTCGTTCAGAACTTTTTGACATTCTTCATTGGTAAATTTCGGTCCCCAATACGAATGATTCATCACGAATTTGCGCGGGTTGCCGAGTTTCTGATGCCAGATCATCAACGCCGCGCCCAAACTGCAACCGGCATCGCCTGCCGCCGGTTGAACAAAGAAATTTTTGAAAGGAGTTTCGTGAAAAAGCCGCCCGTTCATCACCGAATTGAACGCCACGCCGCCCGCCATACACAAGTTTTCCTCGCCGGTCATTTCCTTGATTTGTTTGCAAAGGTAAATCGCGGTTTCCTCGACGGTTTTCTGTGCGCTCGAAGCGATATTCCAATGATGCTCGGTTAATTCCTCACCTTTTTTGCGCGGCTCACCGAGTTCTTTGATAATTGCTTCGGGGAATTGATAGTGCTTGGCTAAATGATGATCCAAAACTTTAATATCGTAATGAAAATCGCCGTTCCCGTTCGTCGTCAGAACCTTTTGCGAAAAGAAATCAAAGTATTCCGGCTTGCCGTAAGCCGCTAAACCCATCACTTTCCATTCGTCGCCGCCGAACATATCGAAACCGAGATAATTCGTCACCGCCGAGTAAAATTGTCCCAAACTGTGCGGCAGTTTGATGCGTTTAAGAACTTCGATTTTCGTGTCTTTGCCGTGACAAAACAGCGTCGTCGTGTCTTCGCCCGTTCCGTCCCACGTCAAAATCGCGGCTGATTTGAAGGGGGATACGAAAAACGCGCTCGCCGCGTGCGTTTGATGATGTTCGAGAAAGTGAAATTTGAAATCGCTCGCGCCGAAATGCTCACGCAGACGCTTCGGATGCCAGAACATTCCGAGATAGCTTTCGCTGACCTGTTTGACTCCGCGATCCGCCCGCGCCTTGAACATCGCGGGCGAAATAAGACCGGCTTTCAAAGCCTGCATCGCTTTATGCCGCAAAATCCAGGGTTTCCAGTAAAGTCCGACGTGCGCGACATCCTTCAAAGTAATTCCGGCTTCGTCCAGACAATACTGAATCGCTTTGTATGGAAATCCCAAGTGATGTTTTTTGCGCGAAAAGCGTTCTTCTTCCGCCGCCGCGACGATCTCGCCGTCTTTTATCAAACTCGCGGCGGAATCGCCTAACGTCGTCAAACCCAAAATATACATATCAATTAAATCTTCTCCGAATAATACTGTCTTAAATTTTACAGAACAAAAGTTTTATTTTAAAAGTCCGATGTCGGTGGCGGTTTTTGGATTGCAGATTAAATAATTGTAGAAATCGCTTTTCGTGATTTGTTCAACCTGTCTGATTGAGCCTGTTTCTTCGTCAATATTAAAATACAAATAATCCTTCCCGCTGACCATCGCCTCGATTTTCTGCCCGACGGTATCGTTTAAAATCTCGATGAGCAGCGTCGGTCGAAACTTATCTAAAAATTCGCCGAGTCCTTCCAAAACTTCCGCTTCGTAAGTTTCGACATCGAGCTTGATCAAGTCAATTTTTTCAATATTCAGTTTGTTCACCAAAGTATCAATCCTGAATACTTTAATCACCGTCGGGACGCTGGAAATATCTTTTTTGTCCAGATAATCCTTGTTCAGGGTAACGGCATAAAAATCGTCGGGCGCACTGTAAATTTTCGCTTCGCCATCAGCGTTGGAAGCCGCGTAATCGAAACAGGAAATATCAAAATCGTTGAGCCGGTTGTTATATTCGAGCGTGTGAAAACTTTCGGCAATCGGCTCGAAGGCGTAGATTTTCGAATTCGGATTCAGGGATTTAGCGACCAGCGAATAATAGCCGGTGTTTGCGCCGATGTCGAAAATTACTTCGGCGTTTTTGACGAGTTTCGTCCACAAAGACATCGAAGTTTTTTCCCAACCGCCGTTCATCCCGACCCAAAAAAGCGAATTCTCCAATTCCAGCCCGTTGTGTTTTATTTTGAAAGAGTGAGTTTCATCAACCCGAACGCTGAAATCGTCTTGAAAATGCAGATGTTTATAGACGCGCTCGCCCGGAGTGACGAAAGTCTTGGCGATAGTGAAAACCTGTCGCTTAAACGGCACTCGCCGATAAATATTTTTGAGGATTTGTTTTATCGCCATCGGAATTTATTTCACCAATGAATGCGCGGCGAGTTCCGCCGTTGCCGCTACCACGCGGTCGTCCGCTTCCTGATTTCGCACCCATTCAAGCAGATTGATTAACCCTTCTTCCAAATTCACTTTCGGCTCGTAACCCAATAATTTACGCGCTCTTGTAATGTCGCTGACGCAGTGGCGAATGTCGCCTTCGCGGTATTTGCCGACAATCGTCGGCTCGATGTCTTTGCCCAAACCTTTTGCCAGCAGCTGCGCGATTTCTTTCACCGAAATCGGGCGACCCGTACCGATGTTGACTGCTTGATAATTTGCTTTGTCGGTTTCGAGTGCCAGCAGATTCGCCTGCACGATGTCGCTGACGTGAACGAAATCTCGCGTCTGCCCGCCGTCTTCAAAAATCATCGGGCTTTCGTTATTCAGAAGCCGCGCTGAAAAAATCGCGCACACGCCCGTATATGGATTCGACAACGCCTGCCTGGTTCCATAGACGTTAAAATAGCGGAAAGCGACCGTCGGGATTTTGTAGGCGCGACCGACACAGATGCAGTATTGTTCCTGATCCTGTTTGCCGACGGCGTAAACCGAAGTCGGGAAAAGCGGCTTTTCTTCGGTCGTCCCGATTGGTTCTAAAACCGTCGCGCCGTCCATCACTTCCCAACTCTGCGCCGCCAACTGTTCTTCCGGTCGAATTTGCGGGTGAACCGTCGCGCCGGTTGCCGGATTGCGATACGCGCCTTCACCGTAAATTGACATCGAAGACGCGACGACCAATTTTTTAAACTGCTGCGGACGTTTGATAATTTCTTCGAGCAGAACCGCCGTTCCCAAATCATTGGCTTTCACATAGCGGACGATTTCGTACATTGACTGCCCGACACCGACTTCCGCCGCTTTGTGATAAATCACGTCAATCCCGTCCAGAGCCTGCCGCACCGCGTCCGCGTCGCACATATCGGCTTGGATAAACTCGGCGTTTTTATTTAAATGCTCCGGCACTTTGCCGCCGTGAACCTGTTCGACGAGCGAATCTAAAATCCTGACGCGATGACCTTTTTCGACGAGCGCGTCAACCAGATGCGAACCGATAAAACCCGCGCCGCCCGTAACTAAAATATGATGTTTCTCCATTTCTCCTGTTTCCTGATAATGACAAAATTAAACGCTATAAGAACTTGTTTGATTACTTTCGACTTCAAATTTTTTTGCTGACTTGGCGGCGATTGCGGAAGTGAAAATTTGAAAAACGCGCGGTGCCTGCACTTTCGCCGAGTATTTTTCCTCGACCGTGCGCCGACCTTCCGCGCCGATTTGCCGTCGCAGTTCAGCCGATTCGAGCAGGCGTTTTAGTTTGGCAATCCATTCTTCTTTCGTTCCCGCCAAAAAACCGTTCACGCCGTCGCCGATAATGTCCGAATTAACGCCGACCGGCGAGCAAATCGTCGGCACGCCGAGAGCCATATACTGCAAAGCCTTCAGCCCGCATTTGCCTTTGCTCCAATGGTCGTCCGGCAGAGGCATTACGCCGATGTCAATCAATCTCAAATCCTCCGTTTCCGTTTCCGAACGCCACACCATCGCTTCAACATCAACGCCTTCGATTTCATAATGCGGCGTTCCGATCACGCGCAAACGGAATTTCGCCTGTTTCGCCAATTCCTGCAAAGTCTCGCGCAAAGTGTCGAGATGCTGAACGGTGCTGTGGCTGCCGCTCCAGCCGATCACGGGAATGTCGTTCGCCGCTCTGTTTTCCGGCACTTGATATTTGTCCGTGTCAATCGTCGTTGGCACAATCGTTACAGCGGAATTAAACTGCCGCGAGTATTCCGCTAAATACGGATTGCCCGCCATTATGTGCGTTGAAAGACGGCAGATGTTAGCAGTCTTATTCGGAAATTTCAGATAGCTCAAATAACCGTTCGACGGACTTTTGTAAGCCGTAAAAATCGCGTCGTCAAAATCGAAAATCATCGGTATGCCGGAATCGTGAATCTTGCGTTCAAAAAATGCCGGACCGAGAACGGCGGCTTCGCGGAAAACATAGACGGCATCGAAATTCTTCAGGTTCTTTAAATCTTTCCGTCGCTGTCGAACGCTCTTCATCACGCGCTTGATTTTCTGCATCGTGTGTCCCGATTGATACAAGACTTCACGCAGTTCGGCGGTTTCAAACGGCGCGTAAGTAATCTCAACGCCCTTTTCGGCTAAAAGAGGCTCCCATTGTTCGATGCGGTACCGCTGACCGGGCGAAATGTCATAGAGACTCGGTACGATGGCTAAAACTTTCATACAGAAATTAAAAATGTTTTTAAGAGCAAGATTTTAACTGTTACCCGATGTTTTTTGAGATAATTTCTCTGCTGACCGTTTCAGTAAAGTTGCGAAATTTGCTTCTCCGAATTCTACAAGGTTAGGCTGTTCGATTCAAATTACGACCCGTAATAAATCCTATATTTCCTGCTTCGTCGTAATGCGCGCCGCATTTTTTTGCCGTCCGTTCGATTCGTTCGAGAGTTTTCGATAGACGTTCAGGTAGCCATTTCTGCCGACCGTTTTTAAATCAAATACCGAATGCGCGGTTTCGACGCAGCGGTCAAAGAGAGTTTTGTCTTCCAAAAGTTCCAATGCTTTATCAACCGCTTCGGCGTATCCGGCGCGGGACAAATCTTCGACGATCACGCCGACTCTTTCATTCTCGATCAGCGCGTCCGTGTCGCCGATGCCGGAATTGGAAACGACCGGCAAGCCGACGGCTAAGTATTCGGGAATCTTCGTCGGCGAGGCGGCGATTTGCGCGAACGTGCTTTTTCTAAATGAAATCGCCAGTTTCGCCTGTTTGATATAAGTTCCGACTTCCGACGGCGCGACCGAAAGAATTTCAAAATCGTTCGCCGCGATGCCGAGTTTTTGAAATGTTTTGGCGGTTTCATCCGCCGGATGTTTCGTTAAAATGCGGAAAAAAGCGTCGGGTTTTCGTTTTTTGAGTTCAAGAAAAAAGCCGCACATTTCTTCGAGCAAATATAAACCGCTGACCGAACCGGCGTAAATCAACTCGAACCTTTCCGTCGGCGGCAGCTGGATTTCGCTGTTTTCGATTCTCGAAAATTCAACGCAGCAGGGAATTACTTCAATCTTTTCAGCTTTCATCAAATCATTTTCGACTAGATAATCGCGCATTTTTTCAGTCAGCACGACCGTTTGATCGGCTTTTCGCAAGCCGAGATTTTCGATCCATTTCATCGCCTTATAGGGCGGCGAATTGTGCGCGAAAACTCCGGCATCGGCGTACTCGTCGGCGACCAGACCGCGAATGTCGAAAATAATGCGGCAGTTTCCGCCGCGATTCGCCGTCGTCGCCATCAAAACGGGAATATGTCCGCGAGCGTGCAAAACATTGATGCCTTTTTCTCTGACGAGTTTTCTGATAAACCTCGCCGCGACGAAAACGTCGTAAAGCGTCGCGGGCGCGGAAGGGCTTTTGTGATACGGAAAACAGTACCAGGTGATGCCGTCGGCGGCTAATCTACGGCGTTCGTCTTCGATCTGTTCGTCCGTCCATTCCTGCTTGAAATTCGGCTCGAAAGTAACCAGATGGACTTCGATGTCGCTGTTGTTGGCGATCTCGCGCAAGTAGGCGACGACCTGCGTCTGCACCAGCGGTTCGCGGATGCCGAAATAGGAAATATAAAGAGTTTTAAGATTCACGAAAATTATTTTTGTAGTCTATTTATTCGATTTGCCGAGCGAAAAATAGATTTCGGTCAATTTATCAGCCGCCGGCTGCGGTTGGAAAATTGTTAGAGCCGTTTCCCTCGCCGCCGCGCCTAATCTTTTACATTTTTCAATGTCCGCCAGCAAATTGCAAACGGTTCGCGCCAGAGCCTCTGAATCTTTCGGCGGAAAAAGTATTCCGTTCACGTCGTTTTCAACAAATTCGTCGAGCGGTTTAATATCGCTTGCCACACAGACACAGCCCGTCGCCATCGCTTCGGTCAAAGCGATTCCCAAACCTTCAAAAATCGAAGGGAAAACGAATAAATCACAGGCATACAAAAAATCTTTGACATCGCGCCTCGAACCTAAAATATGCACGAACGGAATTAAACCATTTTTTAAGATTTCCTGCTGTAATGTTCCATACCAATCCGCATCGTCTGCGCCGCCGATGGAGATGAGATGCGCTTCGGGAAATTTCTTGCGGATTTCCGCCAAAGCCCGAATCGCGTAAAGCAAGCCTTTTTGCGGCGCGACGCGGGCGACGTTTAAAAGCAGAATCGAGTTTTCCGGCAGTTTTAGTTCTTCGAGAATTTCCCGCCGCCCGCGTTCCGGCGCGGTACATAGATCGGAAACGTCCACCGGATTGTAAAGAACTTCGATTTTCTCCGCCGGAAAATTGATTCGCCGCACTGCGCTTTCTTTCACATACCGGCTGACGGCGATCATTTTTTGACATCCGAATCGCGCCGTCCATTCGTCCAGACTGCGGGCGATGAATAATTTTTTTGAATTTAACTGCGCCGCGTCGGTGAAAACTTCCGGCTCGTATTCGGGATTGTGAATCGAACTGACGACCGGAATGCGCGATAGAAATCCGGCGATTCTGCCGATGATGTTCGCCGTCCAAAGATGTGTGTGAATCAAATCCGGCTTGATTCGCCTGATTTCACTTCGCAAACGACTGACTCCGGCGAAGATGTCGCGCAGACTGCGGCAGTTCAAACTCGTAACCGGCACGCCGAGTTCTTCAATCGGCTTTTTCCAATAATCGTCTTTACTGAAAACGGTTATGACTTCGCTGCTTATAGAATTGTGATCAAAGTACTTGAGATTGGTATAAAGAAGCCGCTCTGCGCCGCCCGAACCGAGTCCTTCAATCAGATGAATAATTTTCAATTTGCGCCCTTCGTTATTCACCTTTAATGCCGACGTAGAAATAACGATTGCCCATCGTCCCGGAAGCCATCGCCGAGAAGGTTTGCGAGATTTTGCGAAGCAGAAAAAACGCCGTCGTGCGCGGACTCTTTAAATCCGCCAAACCGATGCGTTCAGGCGCGGGATGCGCGGTTTCAAAAACGTCGAAGGTTATTTTATTCAGATTGAAACGATTGAAAAACTCCGCTTGTCCTTTGATGGTCGCCAAACTGACGTGATACGGCGGCATCGTCGAATTCGGTGCGTTGCGAAGCTGACGGCTGAGTTTGACACCCAAAAAGAAGAGATTAAAATTTGCTTCGAGCGGACCCTGAGCGATGACCAACCCGCCGTCTTTCAGCAAATCGAGAATCGGCGGAAACTGCGAATTGACATCGGTCAGATGTTCCAGAACATCGCCCAGATGAACCACGTCGGCGCGAAAACCATCGGGCAATTCTTCCAAACTCGAAACGATTTTAACATTATTCAGCCGACTGTATTTTTCCGCCGTCTCGACGTTTAGTTCCAATCCAAAGGCTTCCCAGCCGAACTTGGAAACTTCTTTGAGCAGCACACCCGCGCCGCAGGCGTAATCGAAAAACACGCCTTTTTCACGATTTTTTAGAGATTCGAGAACTTGATTGATTCCTTCGTCGCCGCTGTGACAGGTTTCTATCGAAAAAAACTGCTGGTAATCGTCGCCGTACATTAAAGCCAATGTTTCGTCATCAGGCATCGGCGAACAATAGAGCGAACCGCAGCAACCGCACTGTAAATAGTCGTATTTCTTTTGGCGATATTCGGTTGCTCCCAACCACGAAGGCTCGGATTCGGTCGCATTACAAAGCGGACAATAGTTCATTTGTCGGTTTTCCTTCCAATATAATAGACCGAACTGGCTATGCAGTGTAAATGAGGTTTGTTTTCAAACCAATAATCCAGGTATTTGAACGGAAAAACGAACCAGCCGACGATGCTGTTGACACGCGGAAAAATTCGCTCGTTGCCGCCCGCCAGCAGACCGGCAATTAATTCGCGGACAATCCACGTAACGGTCGAAGCCGGTCCGGTGTGAATTCCTTTTTCGACCTCTTCGAGCGGGCGGCAAAGTTCCGTAATTCCCGGCACGGTCGTTCGCCGCAAATCAATCGGTGTCGGATGATAAGGCTGCAAAAACGGCATTTCCGTATAAAACAAACCGCCTTTTTTCATCACCCGGAAACACTCGGCGAGCGTCTGGTCGGCACTATAAACGTGTTCTAGAACACCCTGCAAAATCAGCAAATCACCGCTTTCGTCCGCAAACGGCATTTCCAGACTCGAAGCGATCACGTCGGTCGTGCCGGAATCGAAAATATCGAGATTGATAACTTTTTCGCCGAAATTCGTGCTGCCCGCGCCGACATTCAAAATAACCGCATCGGGCGGCATCGAATCAATCAGCGACTGCAAACGATTCTTTGCCCGTTCCGTTACGAAATAAGGTGTCGGCGGAGCGGCAACGAGGGCGCGAACTTTTCTGACTAAATTTGCCATTATTTTATTAGTTGCTGATAGACTTTCTCCATTTTGTTCATCTGAAATTCATAATCTCCGCTTTCCAAAACTCTGCGTCGCGCTTCGGCGGCGATTTCGGCGGCAATATCCGGTTCATTCAGATAACGCAAAATTGCGGCGGCGATTGACTGCGGATTATTTACGTCAGCCGTCAAAACCGTTTTTTCGTTTTCAAAATACTCGGCATCGTAATCCGGCAGATTACCGATCACCGTTGGAGTTCCGCAAGCCATTGATTCTAACACGCTCATCGGCGTTCCGTCGGTTGAAGGAATGCAAACCGTTACATCTGCTAATCGAAAATAATCGGCGATTTCACCGTGCGGAATATCGGTCAAATATCGAACCATCGAACGCGCCGGACTTTCGGCAAAGATACTTTTTATTTTTTCGGTATATTCTTTGTCCAGAATTATCGAAGGCAGAGCGACCAAAAAATATGTATCAGGTGAATTTTCGCAGACTATGGCGGCGGCGTGGGCTATTTGGTCAATATTATATAAAGGGCGAACTAAGCGCGGGCTAAAAACGATGCGGCTGTTTTCAGGAATTTCTAATTTTTTAAATAATCGTTCCGGCTTCGACGCAGGCGTAAAATCTTCTAAATGAATGCCGCCGTGAATAACTTCGATTGCGCTTTCATCGGTTCGGTATTTGCTGACGATTTCGCCGATTTTACTCGACCAGGCAGTAACTTTATCAGCTCTTTTCAGGGCAAGCGGTGTAAGTATTCGCTCTTGAATGTTACTGTTTGGCTGCCACGTTTCTCCTTTTACATCGCCGCCCATCACGGTAATAATATGCGGACGAAACAGGGAAATCGTCGCAAACCAGGTGTTTGTGCCGAGAAAATGTGAATGCAGAATATCAATTTTTTCCTTCCTTAAAACACGCCGCACTTTTCGTAAATCCTTTAACGTCAGCCACAGTTTTTTCAGATGAAAATCGCCGACGTTTCCGTGGCACTTCACACCGATTTGCTCCATTTCAAGAACCTCTTGTTCGGTCATCGGTTTGAACGAAATCAAGTGCATTTCGTAGCCGCGTTTGGCAAAAAAACTTATCCATCGTTTCGTGTGAACCGAACGCCCGTCGGCAAAGTAACAAATTCGCATTTCTTTTATGAGTGCTTCACCTGTTCAGCAGAAATCAATTCTTATATTTTAAGATGAATTCTTCAACCTGCGGTGACTGAATTAAATGCCACGCCGCGCTTATCTCCTCGAAATTCCAATTCCACCAGGCTATTCTTTGCAAATCTGCGATTATTTCCGGCGTGAAACGATAGCGTAAATGCTTCGCCGGAATGCCGCCGACAATCGAATACGGTGCGACATCTTTGGCAATTAAACTGCGCGCCGCGATGACTGCGCCGTCGCCGATTTTTACACCTGATAGAATTAAGGCTTCATAGCCGATCCAAACGTCATTGCCGATTTCAACATCGCCTTTGGACAGCGGATAGCCGCGCAAATCTTTCGCTTCATCAAATAATAAACTGAAAGGATAATTGCTGACCCAATCGTGATGGTGTTCGCCGCCGAGCAAAATGGTAACACGCGGCGCAATCGAGCAATAATTTCCGATCTTCAAAGTCGCTCCCGCATCGTGAAAATCAATATGCGGAGTCCCGTAAGTTCCGACACCGATTTGAAACGCGCTGTAATTTTTATTTTGCGCCATCGAAAACGTATGCTTGTTTTTGACCGCTAACCGATTTCTGACGTTTCGCAAAATTGCCCGCAGCATAAATTATTTTGATTTGACCATTCGCTTCAAACGGCGCGTGCCGAATTGTCCGACGGCGGCGATTTGCGCCGGGTTGGTAACGATTGACTGGACGATACCTCTTAAGCCGGAAACTTTGTTGCCGTCCTTGAGCTGACTGATTCCCATCTCGAACTGCAAATCGGACAGGCGGTGCTGAATGTCGGCTTTCGAGTCGCGCAGTTCCGGGTTGCGTTCCAGCGTCAGATTCAAAACGTGCAGAATTCGCTCGCAGGTTTTGACCGAGTTTTCCACGCC
The DNA here is from genome assembly GCA_964244835.1 of uncultured Pyrinomonadaceae bacterium. Lineage (GTDB taxonomy): Bacteria > Acidobacteriota > Blastocatellia > Pyrinomonadales > Pyrinomonadaceae. The sequence continues at coordinate 49,160 of CAXTKJ010000011.1, read as the reverse complement.
CGAACATTGCCCGTCGTGTTCGCGGCGCAGGCAGAGCGGCTCGTGAAAATAAAAAACCTGAAACTCTTTGCTGCCCGCCACGCGCAGCATCAAATCGCAGTCGTCCGCCGGAAAAACTTCCTGCACGAAGCCGCCCAATTTATCGAAGACCTCGCGGCGCAGGGTAAATCCGGGAAAGCAGTTGAGAAACATAAAAACGTCTTCGAGCGGGCGAATGCCGGTTTTTATCGGATAATTTTTTATCTCGCTCAAAGTCTGATTCCACGTTTTGCCATCGAATAAAACATTCCCGTCAACGTCAATCATCGTCGAATCGCAGCAGAAAAGTCCGAGCTTCGGATATTTCTGAAACGTCTCGACGGCGGTTTCGACGTGAGTCGGTAAAAGCAAATCGTCGCTGTCTATAAAAGCGATAAATTCGCCCTGAGACATTTCGATGCCCGTATTTCTGGCAATCGAAGCACCGCCGTTTTTCGCCTGAACGTGAACTTTGACCGTTTCATATTGCGGCTGCGACTTTATCCATTCCGCCGTTCCGTCGCTCGAAGCGTCGTCAACGACGATTATTTCGACGTTCGGATAAGTCTGATTCAGCACCGAGTCGAGACATTCGCCGATCCATCGAAGACGGTTAAAGGTCGGGATGATGACGGTAACGAGCGGCTTTTGGGAATCTTGTTTCATCTGAAATTCGCATTTGCTCTTTGAGGGCATTTCAAAAAGCGTTCATTTTTATCGTCTGACTAAAAATTTTATTGGTGAGACGAATTGGAAAACTGATTAACCGAAAATCGCGGCGCAGCCCAACTATCTGTTATAAAAACCGCGTTTCCCTGCAACTTTTAACATAAACAATCTGACCTAAAATATCAACGACAAGCCATTTTCAAAATGTTGTACGAGGTTTTGTCTAACGGCGGAAACGACGACAGTCTTATCAAAAATTACTTGGTGCGAACGCCGTTGATTTTTTCGGGAAGTTTCTTAAATGTCCGCACGAGGCTTTCCTTCATCAGGTTTTCTTCTTTGATAGCGGTCAGGGCTTTTTTCAAAAACTTGTAATTTCCCGTTCTGATAAAACCCCGCATCAAATTTATCCATTTTTTGGCGTTCTGCCTCAAAACAAACTTAAATTCATCATCGTCTTTTAACGGCGCGAATAAATTTTTGTCACGGATATTTTTTAAGTAATAGTATTCGTCATAATAATTTTTATAACTGCTGATGCAGGCGTTAGTCAGCGAAGTTTCACGCTCCCGAAGTTTCGACAGAACTTTCGGAATCACATACAAATTTCCTTTTTCCAGCAGACGATGCCAGAAATGCAAATCCGTCCACCATTGCCAGTCTTCGGTAAATTCCAAACCGTCAGCATCCGCCTTCCTGAACATCACATTCGTCGGCGTGCCGATCCAATTAAATGAAGTTACCGTGCTTTTGATGGCTTCGTAACCGGCGATTTCTTCCTGCAAAGGTTGTTTCAGAAGCGCGTCGGAAGCTCCGAAAAGCTGTTTGTACGAAGTTACCAATGACACAACAGGATTTTCGTCCAGCGTCTCCGCCATTTCCTCCAACGCTTCCGGCATCAACAAATCGTCGGAAAATAAAAATTTGATATATTCGCCTTTTGCCAAACTTAAACCCTTATTAAAATTGGCGATGCTGCCGCGATTAACTTCGTTGACGCTGTATGTAATTCTGCCGTCGCCTAAAAATTCCCGAACGACTTTTTCCGTATTATCGGTCGAGCAGTTATCCAGAACGATAATCTCGAAATCCTGAAAAGTCTGATTCACGACGGATTTGATCGAATCCGCGATATAAATTTCGTTATTGTAGGTCGGTATCAAAACCGAAATTTTTGGCATAACCTGGTGCTTAATTCTGCGGCGGCATCTATGGAATTATAACTCTTACAATGGAAAATATCATTGGCTTATTAATTTTGACTTAAATCTTAGCGGCAGATATTGCAGTATGAAATTTCTGGTCGTCCGCGTTGCGAGAGCGCAGGCGGCGAATGTTACGGACGAAGTAACGATCAGGTCGAGCATTATTCCGATGTTGGAGGAAAACTGCAAATTCATTAAAACCCGAACGAGTAAAACGGCGGCGCAAACCAAAATTGGTATTCCAATATCGTGGATGTACCATTCCGTCAGCTCGCCGCGCATCACATAGCGGTTGCCGATTTGCGCCCCGACGAACAAATAGAGAATGTTAAGAAATATCCAAGCCGAAGCTCCGCCGACCGCGCCGTAGCGAAACGAAACGAAAATTATCAGCGGCGTTAAAAAAAGAATGCCGACGACGTTTTGCCAAAAAGCTATTTTGGTGATTCCATAAGCCAGTTGAATGTGGTGATACAAATGCAGCAATCCGTTCAGTCCCGAACCGATAACGACCAGCGATAAAACGAGATACGAATTTTGGGCAATGTCGGCGTTGCGCGTCCAAAAAAATAAAATTTCCCAGGAGAGCGCGGCGATGACGAAAACGGCGGGCAGCAAAAATACCGACATTACCTGACAGCTTCGGTGATATAGCCGCCGCAGTGCGGTTTCGTCGTGCAGGGCGACGATTTGTGAAAACTGCGGAAAATAAACGCTGACTATCGAGCCGGTAATGATTCCGACCGACATATTCGCCAGATTGCCCGCTAAAGTATAATAGCCGAATTGCTCTAACGTCAGTATTTTGCTGAGAACAATTTTATCTACTTGGGTCAGCATCAGCGTAACCAAACCGAGTCCGGTAATTCCCGCCGCGTAACGCCAGACGTTTTTGAGCAGCGCGAACTCAAATTTCGTTTTTGAAGTCGCGGGCGGCATCGTTCGCCAGAAAAATATGCCGACCAGTAAAACATTGAGCAATGCGGAAATCGCCTGATAGTAAAGAAACGCCTGCACCGTTTGCGAGATAAAAGCCAGCACCAAAAACGCACCGACCGACCGAAAAATACTGACGAAAACGATAATCGTGTTCGATAAAACCTGTTTCTGAAATCCTAAAAGTCCGCCCGTATAAAATGCCGTCGCCCATTGAAAAACGAAGCTGACGCTCATCAATTTGAGCGATTGGTCAATCGTCTCGGCTGGGATATTTTCCGATTGCAGCCAGTAATGAGCGATTAAAGGCGACACCAGAAACGCCGCCACGCCGACGACGATTGCCGTTCCCCAACAGAAAAATTCCAATGTCCGTGAAAGATTGCGAAGTTCCTGAGACTTTTCGGGAAACGGCGAAAGCCGTGCGATTTCACGATTTAAGGTCGGCGAAATACCGACATCGAATATCTGGAGAATCGCTTGCAAGCCGGTGAAGAAACCGATTATGCCGTATATTTCGACGCTTAGATATTTAAGATAGACGGGAACGAAAACGATTCCCAGAACGGCGGTGAAAATACGTCCGGCGAAGTTCGCAAGAATACTGTTTTTCGTCGAATTCATTTTCCTGATAAACCTTGTTCCCTTTCTGAAATATCAATCTCCGGTTTTATTTGTTTTGCTTCGCTATTTCCGTCTTCCACCACTCGATGACTTCACCGAGTCCTTCCTGAATTGTGAAGTTCGGATGCCAGCCGATTTCCTCGTTTAATAATTCGGTCGCAGCGACAATTTTCGGCGGTTCTTTTGCCGAACTCTCCAAATTGCCCAATGAAATCAAATCACTTTTTCCAATCAAACCGCCGATTTCTTCGACAATTTGCCCTAAAGTTATCGGCTGACCGGAGGCGATATTCGCTGAACCTGTAAACTCACTCTCCAATAAAACGGCAAATGCGTCGGCGACATCTTTGACATATAAAAAATCTCTGATCTGCTTGTTCTGGCGGCAATGCGCCGGTTCATTTTTTAAAAGGGAAATAATAGTAGAAGCAATCAGTTTTTGAGGCGGTTCGTTTTCGCCGTAAAGAAAGAAAATTCTTCCCCAGGCGAATGACAAATCGTTTTCGAGCGAATATCTTTCGGCAAGCATTCGCAGAGAGTTTTTGCAGACACCGTAAGTCGTCTGCGGATTCAGAGGCGTTTTCGTTTCGGAAAAATCTCCGTCGCAGTTCCAGTCGTATTCGGCGCAAGTTCCCGCCATCACGACGCGCTGACCGCCGTTTGCTTGAAAAATTCTCAATAATGCCAGACTCGCTTCGACCCAGCGAAAATTTTGCGGCGATGTCCAGACTTTGCCGTGTTCGACATACCACGCCAGATGAAGCAGATGCGATGGCTGGACTTCAGCCAGCAGCTTTTCGGTTTGGCTTGAGTCCAATAAATCGGCGCAGTGCCAATGCAAATTTTCCGCTTCGTCAAAAGAATCTGTTGCTTTGCTCGAAACGGCGTGAACTTCAAAGCCGCGCGAAAGCAATGAAGCAATCGCCGGTTTTCCGATATAGCCGCTTGCGCCGGTTAATAAAACTCGCTTCATTAAATAAAATCAGCCCACTGAGCGTCGCGCTCGTTGATAATTAAATTTTCCGTTTCCATCCAATTAACGCCGAAAGCCGCATCGTTCCATCGTATGCCGTTGGCATATTCCGGCTGGTAGTATTCGCTCATCTGATAAAGCAATTCGGTATTGTCGGTCAGCGTCTGAAAGCCGTGCGCGAAACCCTTCGGAATATAAATCGTCCGCCGGTTTTCCGCCGTCAATTCGACCGCCGTCCATTGTTTGAAGGTTTCGGAATCGGGACGCAGATCAATAATCGCGTCGAAAGCCGCGCCCGCCGTGCAGCGCACTAACTTTATTTCCTCAAACGGCGCGGTTTGAAAGTGCATTCCGCGCAGCGTTCCTTTCCGAAAGTTAAACGAAATGTTGTTTTGAATCCACCGCGCATTCAAACCGTGCGCCGCAAACTCGTCAATGCAAAAGGTGCGGGCAAAAATCCCGCGCTTGTCCTCGTTGCGTTCGACATCAATAATATACGCGCCTTTTAATTTAGTTTCGGTAAAAATCATTTGATTGGATTATTAAAAATCAACTGTTCAAAAAATCTCGACCTGTGGAATCGCCGTCAGAAATTTTCCGTCCCAATCCCGAATATAAGCCAGTTGTTCGACGATTTCGTCTTTGATGTTCCAGGGCAGAATCAGAACAAAATCCGGCTGTTCGCGCTTGATAAAATCTTCGGCGACGACCGGAATATGACTCGCGGGCAAAAATCTGCCCTGTTTATGCGGCGAAGCGTCAACGACGAAATTGATCCAGTCTTTTTTCACGCCGCAGTAATTCAAAAGCGTATTGCCTTTCGCCGCCGCGCCGTAAGCCGCCACTTTTTTCCCGGCGCGTTTCTGCGCGATTAAAAAATCCAGTAAATCCAGTTTGATTTTATCAGCCTGCTTCTGAAAACCGAGATAATAATCTAAATTCTGCAAACCCGCAGTTTGTTCTTTAGCCAGTAAATTTTCGACGTTTTCCGTTGCTTCTTTTGTTTCATCTTCGATGTGTTTGGCGAAAATGCGGAGCGAACCGCCGTGCGTCGGAAGTTCCTGCACGTCGAATATCTCCAAACCGTGCGCGGCGAAGATTTGGCGCGTTGTGAACAGCGAAAGATAGGAAAAATGTTCGTGATAAATCGTGTCGAACTGGTTGTTTTCGATTAACTGTAAAACGTGCGGAAACTCCATCGTAATCACGCCGGACGGTTTTAACGCGCCCTTCAATCCGGCGACAAAATCATTGATGTCAGGAACGTGCGCCAGCACATTGTTTCCCAAAATTAAATCGGCGCGGCGGTTTTCGTCATTTAATTTCCGCGCTAAATCCTTTCCGAAAAACTCCGTCCAACTTTCGATCCCTTTTTCCCGCGCAACCTGCGCCGTGCTGAGAGTCGGCTCGATGCCGAGAACCGGCACGTTTTTCTGTTGAAAATACTGGAGCAGATAACCGTCGTTCGAGGCGATTTCGATGATCTGCGAGCTTTCGTCATAACCGAAACGCCTGCACATCATTTCGACGTATTCCTGCGAATGCTTGAGCCAGCTTTTTGAAAAAGACGAGAAATAAACGTAGTCTTCGCTGAAAATTTCAGTCGCTTTCTGATATTCGTCAATCTGCACCAGAAAACAATTTTCACAGACGAAAACGACCAGCGGAAAAAAAGTCTCCGGCTCGTTCAACTGTTCCGTTTTCAGAAAAGAGTTTGACGGCGGGCTGTTCACCAAATCAATAAATTGGTGTTTCAAAGGATTTTGACAGAATCTGCAATTCATTTCGGGTTTGTAAAATTGATCAAAAACGGCTCGCCGAGTTTTGACCGTTTTGATTTTCCGTCGTCAGAAAATTCGTGTACCAATCAATCGTTTCCAGCAAGCCCTGTTCGAGCGTGTAACTCGGTTTCCAATCGAGCAGTCGCCGCGCCTTTTCCGCTGACAGGTATTGATGTTTGATTTCGTTCTGCGCCTGATTAAGAACCGTCGGTTCGAGCTGCGGCTTGTTCATAAAGTTCAAAATCTTTCGCACCATTTCCAGAACCGGAACCTGAATTTCGTTGCTGAAATTGAATGCTTCGCCGAGAACTTCGGGGCGATCCATCTGTTCCGCCAGATGCAAATAAGCGAGTACGCCGTCGCGGACGTAGAAATAATCGCGGATAAAACTGCCGTCGCTGCGAATGATAAGCGGTTTGTCGCGCAGCGTCGAGCGAATCGCGTCTGGGACTAAACGGTTGAAATTCAAATCGCCGCCGCCGTAGAAATTGCCGCAGCGCGTAACGCAGACGGGCAAATTGTAACTTTTATGATAAGTCAGGCTGATTAAATCGGCACAGCTTTTTGAAACGTCGTACGGATGTTCGCCCTGCAGCGGCGTGGTTTCGTCATACGGCAAAATTTCCTGATCGCCGTAAGCCTTATCGCTCGACGCGACGACGACGCGGCTGACACCTTTGACGCGGCGACAGGCTTCGAGAACATTCCACGTTCCTTTAATATTCGTTTCAAAAGTGCCGAGCGGTTCGCGGTTCGCCACGCCGACGATAGTCTGCGCCGCCAGATGAAAAACCGTGTCAACTTCGTATTCGGCAATCGCACGTTCCAGAACCGACAAATCTTCGACGCTGCCGCGCACGACGTTGATTTTGCCGCCCCAATCTTCCTGATAAAGTCTCGAACGCGGCACGATGTCGCGCACCAAACCCGTAACCGCCGCGCCGCGCCGGACTAATTCTTCAACCATCCAACTGCCCAACAAACCCGTGCAACCGGTAATAAAAACCGAGCGATCCTGCCAAAAATTAGTCATTCCAAACCTTCCACGGCGCATCGCCGGTATTCCACAATTCGTTTAAGTAGAGATGTTCGCGGTAAGTGTCCATCGCGTAGAAAAAACCTTCGTGCCGGAAAGCCATCAGTTGACCTTCGGCGGCGAGCGTTTCCAGCGGTTCGCGTTCGAGAATACAGGCATCGCCGTCCAGATAATCGAAAATGCGGCGATTAAAAACGAAAAATCCGGCACTCGCCCAGCCGCTCGTCTGCGGTTTTTCGGCGAAGTTCATTACTTTTCCGTCGGAATCCAGATCGAGAATTCCGAATCGTGAAGGCGGTCGCATCGTCGTTACAGTCGCCAGACGATTGTGCGATTTGTGAAACGCCAGCAATTCGTTGATGTTCACGTCGGAAAGTCCGTCGCCGTAGGTAACCATAAAAGTTTCGTCGTCAATATATCGCTGAATGTTTTTTATGCGCCCGCCGGTCATCGAATCCAAGCCCGTGCTTGCCAGCGTTACGTTGTAGTCCTGTTCCTGATGATTATCGTGATAAGTAACGCGGTGTTTTTCACCGAGGCAAATCGTAAAATCGTTATTCATCGCCTCGTAATTAAGGAAGTATTCTTTGATCATATTTCCTTTATAGCCGAGACATAAAACGAAATCGCGCACGTCGAAATGCGCGTAATTTTTCATAATATGCCAAAGAATCGGGCGACCGCCGATCTCGACCAAAGGCTTCGGGCGATATTCCGTTTCCTCTCTTAATCGCGTCCCTTGTCCGCCGCAGAGAATTGCTACTTTCATTTTATTTACTCGTTTTAAAGATTTGAAGATACAGGCAAAGAGGCATTTTAGTTGTTAAAACAAACGATTGTCAAAAAAGACGTTCTAAGCATTAGTTAAAAAAGCGGAGATTTCTGAACTCGCATCCGTCAGCAAAGTTTTCAATTCTTCGATTGAAATGTTTTTATCCTTTGACGAATACTCACCGTCGAGCGCGGGCGTGAAATCCTTTTCGTCACGCAGTTCCGGCAAAACGGGCAGAATCACATAATAATCGCCGCGTTCGACGGTGCGGAAACATTCTTCTTCGGACACCATTATCTCGTGAACCTTTTCGCCGGGACGAATGCCGGTATAGATAATCGGTAAATCTTTTTCGCCCATCAACGCTTTGGCGACATCGGTGATTTTCGCCGCCGCGACTTGCGGGACGAAGGTTTCACCGCGTTTGCCATCTTTGATGGCGGCGAAAACCGTGTCAACGGCTTTGTTCAAACTCAACAAAAACCGCGTCATTTCTTCCAGAGTAACGGTAATCGGCTGATTTTTTCGGATTTGTTCGACGAACAGCGGCACAATCGAGCCGCGTGAAGCGATGACGTTGCCGTAGCGGACGCACATAAAGCGCGTGTCGGGACAATCGCGGTTGGCTTCGAGCAGAACTCTTTCCTGCAACGCTTTGGTCATTCCCATCACGTTAATCGGCTTGCAGGCTTTGTCGGTCGAGATGCCGACAACGGTTTCGATTGGCAGTTTGTTTTCTCGAATGGCGCGGGCGACATTCTGCGCGCCGAAAATGTTGGTCTGGACGGCTTCAAACGGAAAGTATTCGCACGACGGAACCTGTTTCAAAGCCGCTGCGTGAAAAACCACATCGGCATCACGCATCGCCGAAAGCAACGCCGGATAATCGCGCACGTCGCCGATGCGAAAATTCAGAACGTCCTGCGAATTTTCGTAAATCACGTCGTCGGTTGCGGTTTTTTTGTGCATAAAATCGAGCCGCATATAATGCTGCTTGGCTTCATCACGCGAAAAAACCGTGATCCGCGCCGGTTTGCCCATCTCGCCCGTCAAAAGCCTGCCGACCAAAGTTTGTCCGAGCGAACCCGTGCCGCCCGTTACTAAAATCCTTTTTCCTTCTAAATGAACCATAAACAGTATTTCGGATTTGCCGTCCAAAATTATAAATTCTAAACGGCTTGCCGAATATCAACAAGCCGCAACGATATTTTTACGATTTTGTCGGAAAATCCGATTAAAAATAGAATCGCCGCGATCATAGTTTTCGGGTGATTTTGAATCTGCCGGTTCGGTTATGACGAATACGATAGACATACGGGAACTGGTTATCTGCGAAATTCAAGCGTATTGCTTTTCTTTCGCGCTGTTCGCGTAGATTTATGTGTTCAAACAGGACACGATTAATTTAGAAGAGAAAACAGACTTTGAGGACAGTAAAATGAACAAAAACATTATAGCGACAATTTTTGCGGGCGCGGCGGTTGCATTGGCGACGGGCTGTACGCCGGCGACGAATACGAATTCCAATTCAAACGCAAATCGGGCGGCGAACAGCAATATGACGATGAGCAATTCGACGAACACGAATTCGATGAGCAATACGATGAGTAACGCCAATACGGGCGGCAGTTCGTCGAACCCGATGGTCGGCGGCGCGCCGATGCTGGCGACGAAGGACATCATTGACAACGCTTCCAATTCAAAAGATCACACGACTTTGGTCGCCGCCGTCAAAGCCGCCGGTTTGGTCGAAACATTAAAAGGCGCGGGACCGTTCACGGTTTTCGCCCCGACCAATGAAGCGTTCGACAAACTGCCGAAAGGTACGGTTGACACTTTGCTCAAACCGGAAAGCAAGGACGCTTTGAAGAAAGTTCTGACGTATCACGTCGTCGCCGGAAAGGTTGATGCCGCGACGCTCGCCAAAGACATCGAAGCGGGCAAAGGCAAAGCAACTCTGAAAACCGTCGAAGGCGGCAGTTTAACCGCTTCGATGGAAGGCAAAGATGTCATCATCACCGACGAAAAAGGCGGCAAAGCGAAAGTTGCGATTGCCGACGTAATGCAGTCGAACGGTGTTATCCACGTCGTTGACGCGGTACTGATGCACAAATAAAATTTTCTCGCCCCGAATGGCAGTCGAAAGCCGCTGAGTTTGTTACAAACTCAGCGGCTTTTTTAAGTTAAATTGTAAATTAACCTTTTCGCAATTCCGTCAAAACCTGTTTCGCTACGGCTTTGAGCGTGTCGAAAACGCCCGTTCCCTGCGAAGCGACGGCTTCAAACACCGGCTCGCCCTTGCGTAAAAGTTCCGAGCTTAATTCTTCGGTCGGCGAAACATTCGGCAGATCGCGTTTGTTTAATTGCAGAACATACGGGATATTCATCAAATCGTAGCCCTGCGACGACAAATTTTCTTCGAGATTGTAGAGCGATTCGATATTCGCGTCCATTCGTTCTTCCTGCGAATCAGCCACAAAAACCACGCCGTCAACGCCTTTCAAAATCAATTTGCGCGACGCATCGTAATAAACCTGTCCGGGAACGGTGTACAGATGAAATCGCGTTTTAAAACCGCGCACCGTGCCGAGTTCAAGCGGCATAAAATCGAAGAACAAAGTGCGGTCGGTTTCCGTCGCCAATGAAATCAATTTACCTTTTGCCTGCGGCGCGGTCGAATCGTAAATATACTGCAAGTTAGTAGTTTTTCCGCACAATCCCGGTCCGTAATAAACGATCTTGCAGTTGATTTCGCGGGAAGCGTAATTGATAAATGTCATAATCTTTTTTAGTGGTGAGTGGTGAGTGGTGAGCGGTGAGTGTCGCAAAGTTTTTCACTTGCCATTCACCACTTACCATTCGCCACTAGCTGAACAGGCTGTCAATGTCGTCGTCGGTGATTTCAGTGAAAAACGTGCTTTCTTCGGCTCTTTGTTTTATCGAATCCTGAGCGATTTCTTCCAGAATAGCGGCTACTTCATAGCTGGCGCGTTTGGTTCGCAGTTTGACCAAACTGACGGTCGAACGCTCGTCAAAGACGACGACCAGCAGACTTCTGCCGATGACGCTGATATAGATGCTCTCGCGCTCGCCTTCGTGAACGACTGCCGGGAAAACGTCTTCGCCGATCAGCTGCGCCATACTCGTCGTCGCGGCGACGTTGCCCGCCGCTAAGGACGAGAACGAAGTGGTATCGAGTCCGGCGATGTCGCCGTGAAAGGCAATCGGCTGACCGTCGCGGTCAACGAGCAGGACGACACGGGCGGCGCATTCGACGCAGATGCGCGCCAATACGGATTTTAATTTAGTGAACTGATGTTCGTGTATAACAACGGGCGTTTCTGCCATTTTGACTTTTCTCTCTTGGTATTGGTTATTTGAAGGAAGAAGTTGTAAGTTTTTCAAAAATTCGATTTGTAAAAACTTTTTGCGGTGTGCTTTGGCGAGTTTTACAACCAACCACATTTTTAATCTAACACACGACGCACGTCGGCTTCAAGTATTTTATTTTCATTTGTGAAAATTTTTATCTATTGATTCTTTAAGCGCGGCGCAGAGGCATCGGAAAGACTGTGTTAATGAATCATTTCATACTGCTGGCGTGAAAAAACGAGTTCGGCGACGACGGCTTGGAACGAATGAACTTCCTGTTTTTCGGTTACGGAGCGTTGGCGCAAAATTTCCCAATCGTCTTTCGGAATAACTTTGAATGCTTCGACAATCAGCGGATCGAATTGCGTTCCGGCGCATCTTTCCAGTTCGATGAGGGCATCTTCATACGGACGACCTTTGCGATAAACTCTGTCGCTGACCATCGCGTCGAAAGCGTCGGCGACGGCAAAAATCCGGGCGTTTAAGCTGATGTCTTCGCCCCGCAATCCGAACGGATAGCCGGTGCCGTCCCATTTCTCGTGATGCTGCGCGACGAGCTGCGCGGCGTTCGAGAGAAAAGGGATATTTCGCAGGATATTCTGCCCGTGATTCGGGTGCAGTTTCATTTTATCCCATTCGTCCTGCGTGAGCGCGGCGGGTTTTCGCAGAATCGCGTCGGGAACGCCGATTTTGCCGACATCGTGCAGCAGTGCGCCGAGTTCGAGATTTCGCAATGCCTCGCGGTCTAAGCCGATTTCGTGTCCGAGCCGCAGGCTGAATGTAACGACTCTTTCCGAATGTCCGTGAGTTTCTAAATCGCGCGTCTCCAATGCCTGAACCAGAGCTTTAAGCGTGCTGTGATATGAGTTTTCGACCGCTTCGAGAGCTTTGTCGAGTTCGGCGGTACGCTCGGCGACCAACTCTTCCAAATGATATTGATAGCGTTCCTTTAAGAAAGCCAGTTCGAATTCTCCGAAAGCCTTTTCGACGGCATCTTCGACTTTTTTCAGCGAAAACGGTTTTTGAATTACTTCAAACGCGCCGGCGCGGAACGCTCTCACCGTGTTGCCGTCGGTTTCGGTGTCGCTGATGAAAATCGGTATCGTGCGCGGCGTGAGTGCCTGAAGATACGGCAGCAGTTCGAGACCGTTCTGACCGGAAAGATTAATCGCCGTCAGCACGACGGCATATTCCTTCGCGCTGATTTTCTCCACCGCCGCGCTCATTCGGTCAGCCTCGTCGCACTTATACTTCGCCGAAAAATAAGCGGACAGTAGTTTGCGTTTCGCTGTGTCGGTTTCGATTACCAGCAAATTTTTTCCGCCTTCAAAAGCATCAAACATAATTAGGGAAATGTCGGGGTTTAAGATTCTTGGGGGAATTCAGAGCAGGAAAATAAATACTCTACCAACAAAATTTAACACATAAAAACTTTTATTTGCAATAAAAATTTTAGCCTGATTATATTTCGGAAGCGGCAAAGAGAACCGTTTAAGGCAATAAGATGGAAAACCCGTCAAACTGAATTGTTTTGAGGCTGATTGATGAGTGAAAAAAAATTCTCAGGCAAAAGAAAAACAGTCTGAAAACTGTTTGAGATGGAGTAATGATGCAGTAAATGGAAATTATATGGTGGCTGGAGGGAGACTTGAACTCCCGACCTCGGGGTTATGAATCCCGCGCTCTAACCAGCTGAGCTACCCAGCCATAAGTTTATGATTATAGTTTTCGGGCGTAAAAAAGCAAGTTTGAGCCGCCCTGAAAAGAAAAACTTTGGCGAAAAATCTTTTCGGTTGTATTATTGAAACATATTAAAACATTGCGCCGAAATCTTTCGATGTCTTTTGCCCATTCGTCGAAAGCGGCGAATAGTCAGCGAAATTGACGGGACAGTAAATCAATCAGGCTGGCGAAAAAGAGGATAAAATTATGCGTTATAAAAATTCTATTTTCATCACGGCGGTCATTTTATGTTTCGCCGTGAACGCTTTTGCCCAAACGCGAACCGTCACGGTTTTGACCGAACCGAATGCGAGTGTCTGGCTCGACGACGTTTTGCGCGGAATTTCAGATGCGACCGGGAAATTAAAGATTGCGCCGGTTACTGCCGGAGCGCATAAACTTCGCGTCCGCGCTGACGGGTTCAAGGAAGTTTCACAGAGTTTGACCGCCGCGCAGACTGGCGATGTCAAAATCGCACTCGTCAAAACTACCGATCAAGCCGAACTGACTTTTCAGGAAGCGGAAAGATTATCTTCCAGCGACCGCGAAAAAGCGATTGCGGCTTATCGCAAAGCCGTCAGTTTGCGCCCGAAGTACGCCGAAGCCAATCTCGGACTGGCGCGGGTTTTATCCGCCAATAACGATTTGGACGGCGCGTTGAAAGCCGTTGCCGCCGCCCGCCGCGCGCGTCCCGGCTACGCAGAAGCGTCGGCGGTCGAAGGCAGGATTTACGTTTCCGAAGGCGACGAAGCGAAAGCGGTTGCCGCCTTCAAACGTGCCATCACCGAAGGCAAAGGCGTTCAGCCGGAAGCGAACACGGGTTTAGGATTGCTTTACAAAGAAAAAGCGGAGGGCTTCGGTTCAGAAGGCGATTACGAATCGGAGACGGAAAACTACACGCTCGCCGTCCAGTATTTCAAAAAAGCCATCGTCCAGCTCGCCGGTGCGCCCGATGCTGTAACGCTCTACCAATTTTTAGGAATGGCTTACGAAAAAATGAAAAAATACAACGAAGCCATCGCCGTCTATGAAGAATTCTTGAAATTATTTCCCGACAATAACGAATCCGAAGCCGTCCGCTCGTTCATCGTGCAGTTGAAAAAACAGATGAGCGAGCAATAATCTAGAAATTTTTAGTAGTCAGAACCGTTCGCGGTAGCGAATGGTTGACGATTGTCGGTTGAGGGTTCATTGATAACCTTAAACCATTCGCTAACCGCGAACGGTTCTGACAAAATCGCGCTCACCGATCCAAATTAATTTGTCAGTACAAATAATCACGAGAAAAGCGCGGTTGATAATTTTATCAACCGCGCTTTTAATTTTAGGACTTGTGTAAATCCGATCTAATTCAAGTTAGTTGGGCATTAAAACCGTGTCAACGACGTGAATTACACCGTTTGATTGTTTGACATCAGCAATCGTAACTGTTGACGTTCCGCCTTTCTCGTCAGTCAGAATAAGCGAACTGCCGCTCATCGAAGCCGTCAGCATTCCACCGGCGACGGTTTTGAACATCGCTTTGCCGTTGCCTTTTTTGATGGCTTTGGCAATTTTCTTGGAATCCATATTTCCGGCGACGACGTGATACGTTAAGATTTTCGTCAACATCGCTTTGTTTTCCGGCATCACTAATGTATCAACCGTTCCCGCAGGAAGTTTGTCGAAAGCGGCATTAGTCGGCGCGAAAACCGTGAACGGTCCTTTGCCTTTCAAAGTGTCAACCAATCCGGCGGCTTTGACGGCGGCGACTAAAGTCGTGTGGTCTTTGGAATTAACGGCATTGTCAATGATGTCTTTATTTTTATACATCGCCGCGCCGCCGACCATCGGGTTGTCGCTCTTCATCATTTTGTCCTGCGCCGAAACGCTGTTTACGCCGAAACCGATGCTCAACGCGAATAAAAAGAATGCAAATACAAAGTTTTTCATTTTCCTATCTCCCTAGTTTGTTTATTAAAGGTTTTGCCTTTAGTTTAGTTTTCGTTCCACTCAGTTAAACAGATTCAAAACTTTAACAAATAAAATTTCGTCTGTTCGGTTATTAAAAGGATTGACTGATAAAAATCACGCGCCGCAAATTTATAATTGAAGCGCGTAGTTTTGAAGCCGGAATCGTCCGCCAACACAAACGATTCTAACCTTTATGCAATCGTAACTTCTTCCGCCAGATAAACGTCCTGAATCGCGTTTAATAATTCCGCGCCTTCCGCCATCGGACGCTGAAACGCTTTGCGCCCGGAAATCAAACCCATTCCGCCGCCGCGTTTGTTGATGACCGCCGTGCGAACCGCGTCTTCCATATCCGATTCGCCCTTCGATTCGCCGCCGGAATTGATCAAACCGCAGCGTCCCATATAACAGTTGGCGACCTGATAGCGCACCAGATCAATCGGGTGATCGGTCGTCAATTCGGTGTAAATCTTCGGATTCGTTTTGCCGTAACTGCTTTCGACGTTCAGCGCGTTAAAGCCGCCGTTGTTGGTCGGCAGTTTTTGCTTGATAATGTCGGCTTGAATCGTTACGCCGAGATGATTTGCCTGTCCGGTCAAATCAGCAGAAGTGTGAAAATCTTTTTCCTTGGTTTTGAACGCCGGATTGCGAAGATAACACCACAAAATCGTCGCCATTCCGAGTTCGTGCGCGTAGGCGAACGCTTGCGAAACTTCGACGATTTGGCGCGTTGATTCGTCCGAACCGAAATAAATCGTCGCGCCGACGGCGACCGCGCCCATATCTTTGGCTTGATTGATCGTGCCGAACATCACCTGATCGAATTTATTCGGGTAAGTCAAAAGCTCGTTGTGATTGATTTTGACGATGAACGGAATTTTGTGTGCGTATTTACGAGCGACGATTCCGAGAACGCCGAACGTCGAAGCAACCGCGTTGCAGCCGCCTTCAATGGCGAGTTTGACGATGTTCTCCGGGTCGAAATACTGTGGATTCGGCGCGAACGATGCGCCCGCCGAATGTTCGATGCCCTGATCAACCGGCAGAATCGAAAGATAGCCCGTTTTCGCAAGTCGCCCATTGTCGAACAGTGTTTGCAGTGAACGCAGAACATTCGGACTGCGGTCGGACGCGATCCAGACGCGATCAATGAAATCCGCGCCCGGAACCTGTAAAACGTCTTTGGAAATGGTTTTTGAAGTGTAATTTAAAAGCGTTTCGGCATCGTCGCCTAAAAGCTCCTGAATTTTCTGATAACTGACAGCCATTTGGATAAATGTCTCCTGAAAATATTTGTAAATTTTTATTAAAGCGTTTTGCGGACAAGTATAGCATAAAAATAAATTTCGTCTGAACGCTGTTTTCCTTTGCATTTAACCGGCGGTTTAGGATAAGATTCTCTGGAAAATTTCGCACTTGAAATGGCTGCACATCCTCAATGCGGTTTTTCTAAATGGTTCTAAACCGACCGTTTGTTTCGCAGTAAAATTATTTACAAAAATTTAATACTTAAGAGGTACCAGAAATGTTTTTAAATATCGGAAAGCGTTTTACCCTGCTTTCTATTTTAAGCCTGTTCGCGGTCTGTTCACTGACCGTCTTTGCTCAAGATAAAGAATGGCGGCAAGTTACGCCCGCCGAACTTCAGATGAAAACACCGCAGGTCGAACCGGATGCTGATGCGGAAGCCATCTTTTGGGAAGTTCGTCTTGATGACAGCGATTCAACTGATCTTTCGCTCAGGCATTATGTGCGCGTGAAAATTTTCACCGAACGCGGACGCGAAAAATACAGCAAATTCGACATTCCGTTCACGCGCGGACTGAAAATCAAAGACCTTGCCGCCCGCGTCATCAAACCGGACGGTTCGACGGTCGAAATCACCAAACAGGATATTTTCGAGCGCGAAATCGTCAAAGCCGACAAACTTAAAATAAAAGCCAAGTCGTTCGCCGTTCCCGGCATCGAACCGGGCGTGATCGTCGAATATCGTTACCGCGAAGCCATCGAAGATGCCGGAGCAAAAGGAATGACGCTGGTTTTTCAGCGCGAAATTCCCGTCCAAAAACTTTCTTATTATTACAAGCCGTATAATAAAAGAGAGCCGGATTATCAATCTTTTAACTTTACCGATACGAAATTTATCAAAGACGATAAAGGGTTTTATCTGGCGCAGCGGACGAATGTCCCGGCTTTTAAGGAAGAACCGCGAATGCCGCCGAATGATATGGTGCGTCCGTGGATGCTTTTGCAGGGCGCGAGTTTAAATGTAATCGGGGCTTCAGCTTTTTCAGTCTCCTATTCCATTAAAGACCCAAGCAGCCCGACGCGCTATTGGGGCGCGGTTTCGACGGAGTATTCGGGATTGGTCAAGGCAATGAACAAGTCGGATAAGGAGATCAAACAGACGGCGCAGGAGTTGACGGCTTCGGCGGCAACACCCGAAGAGAAATTGCGAAAACTTTATGAATTCTGCCAGACGCAAATCCGAAACACGGCGTTTGACACTTCTTTGACCGACGAACAGCGGGCGAAACTGCCGAAAAACAAATCGCTCGCCGATGTCCTGAAAAACAAATCAGCCGGTCCGCTGTTTATTGATATGCTGTTCGGCGCGATGGCTAGTTCGCTCGGACTGGAAACGCGGGTCGCGCTGTCGGGCAATCGCAGCAAGATGTTTTTCAACCCGGATATGACCAACGATTCGTTCATCCATCAGGCGGCAATCGCCGTCAAAGTCGGCGAGGAGTGGAAGTTTTACAATCCGAGTATGAAATTTTTGCCCGCCGGAATGTTAGTCTGGTATGAGGAAAATGTTTGGGCGATACTGATCGCTGAGAAAAACTACAGTTGGGTGATGACTCCGCTTTCCGGCGTTGAAAAAACCATTGCCAAGCGCACCGGCAAATTCAAACTCCTCGAAGACGGAACGCTCGAAGGGACAGTTAAAATCGAATATGCCGGACAGAATGCGGTGGATTTCAAAATGAGTAATTATGATGATTCCGTCAACTTACGCGAAGAGAATTTGAAAAGTGAAATCAAATCGCGGATGAGCGCGGCGGAAATATCGGAAGTTTCCATCAGCGAAATCGCCGAAGCCGACAAGCCGGTGGTTTTTCAGTATAAAGTTCGTGTGCCTGACTACGCGCAGAAAACCGGCAAGCGTTTGTTTTTACAGCCCGGATTTTTTGAATACGGTGAAAATCCGCTTTTTTCGACCGCGACGCGCAAGTATGATGTCTATTTTCAATATCCGTGGGCGGAAAATGATGATGTGGAAATCGAACTGCCGAAAAATTTCACGCTCGACAGTGCCGACCGTCCGCCTCCGATTGCCGACCCGCAAAAAATCAGTTCGCTGAATATTGACGTTAAATATGACAAAACCAAAAATTCGCTTGTCTATCAACGCAAATTTTATTTCGGCGGCGGTAATAGCTTATTATTCCCGGTCGGTTCTTATCAACAGCTGAAAGGCTTGTTCGATGCGTTTCACAAAGCCGACACGCATACGATTACCCTCAAACAAAACTAAAAATCCGGCGAACGACGGAGAATTTTAATCAAATTCTCCGTCGTTCGCCGACAGCTTTATTCGGAGATTTTTATGACTATTTTTTCTCGCTCGATTTTTACGGCATTTCTGACGACTTTATTTTTGACCAGCGCATTTGCCGACGGCAACGCTCCGGCGTGGCTGAAACAGGCGGCGGCGGGACAAATTCCGGCTTACGCCAAAGATGTTCCCGCCGTCGTTCTGCAGGATTCGCAGGAAGTTACGCTCGACGGTGAAGGCAAGTTGATTACGACGGAAAACTACGCCATCAAGATTCTGACGCGCGAAGGCAGAGGTCTCGCCGCCGCGCACGCCTTTTATCTGATGAGTTTCAGCAAAGTGCGCGACATCAACGCCTGGACGATTCGCCCGGACGGTTCGATCAGAGAATATGACAAGAAAAATGTTCTTGATTTGATTTCCGATCAGGACGATGTTTATAACGAGGGACGCATTAAGATAATTGACGCTTCCGACGACGTTGATGCCGGCGTTGTTTTCGGCTACACGGTCGTAACCGAAGACCGTCCGCTTTTTTATCAGGACATTCACGCCTTTCAAAATCGTCTGCCGGTTATTTTATCGCGCTATACGCTCAATCTGCCGTCCGGCTGGAAAGCATCGAGTTTGACGTTTAATTACGCCGAAATAAAACCGCAGGTGAACGGGTCGAGCTACGTCTGGGAAATTCGCAATCTCGCGCCCATTCCGCCCGAACCGATGAGTCCTTCCGTCAGAAATATAGCTCCGCGCATCGCCGTCAATTACGCGCCCGGTAACGCCGCGCAGGATGCTTCGCGCACTTTTGCCGACTGGACGGCAGTTTCGCGCTGGGGCAGCACGATGAACGATTCGCAGGTGATTGTGGACGACGCGGTTGCCGCCAAAGCCAGAGATTTGACGGGAGCGGCGAAAACCGAACTCGAAAAAATCCGCGCCGTCGGAACATTCGTGCAAAATCTGCAATACATCTCGATTGACATCGGGGTCGGCTACGGCAACGGGATGAAACCGCGCCCGTCGAACACGGTTCTAAATCGCGGCTACGGCGACTGCAAAGATAAAGCGAATCTGATGCGCGCAATGCTTAAAGCCCTGAAAATCGAAGCCTATCCGATTGCGATTTATTCGGGCGACCCGAATTTCGTCCGCGAAGAATGGGCAAGTCCAAGCCAGTTCAACCACGCGATTATCGCCGTCAAAGTCGGCGACGAAACGAAAGCACCGACGATTTTAAACCATCCGAAACTCGGACGGCTTTTGATTTTCGACGCGACCGACCCGTACACGCCGGTTGGCGATTTGCCGGATTATTTGCAGGGCAGTTTCGCTTTGATAGAAGCGGGCGAGAATGGCGGTTTGATAAAAATGCCGGTTACGCCGCCGGATACCGATTTGCTGGAAAGAAACATCGAGGTCAGCCTGACTGCCGAAGGCGGAATCAAAGGTTTGATTCGTGAAAAAGCGAGCGGACAAACTTCGACCATTTTCCGCCGCGAACTGCGCGAAATGTCCGCGCCGCAGTATAAACAGGCGATTGAAGGCTGGCTGACGCGCGGCGCGACGGGCGCACAGCTCGTTAAAGTTACATCAAACGACCGCCACACGGATGCGAGTTTCGATTTGGATGTCGAATTTTCCGCGCCGCGTTACGCGCAGTTGATGCAGAATCGCCTGCTCGTTTTCAAACCGGCAATCGTCGGCAGACGCGGCGGCATTTTTCTGACCGACGTGAAACGCGAACAGCCTGTAATGCTTGATTCCAACTCGATGCGCGAAACGACGACGTTCACTTTGCCGACCGGTTTTGTCGTGGACGAAATGCCCGACGCGGTAACGCTCGAAACGCCGTTCGGGAAATACTCGACCAAATACGAATCAAAGGACGGCAAACTGGTTTTCACACGCTCCTTGACCACGACCAGAACGACCGTACCGGTTGATAAATATAATTCGGTTAAAGATTTTTACTCGAAAATTATGGCGGCGGAACAAGCTCCGGTCGTGCTTTTGAAGAAGTGAATCGTAAATCGTGAATCGTTAATCGAAAAGGCTGTCGGTATTGATCTCCGACAGCCTTTTCGATTTGCCCGCAACTTTACTATTCACGATTCACGATTTACGATTCACTAAGAATATGCTCAAACGCTTTATGCACAACCGCGAACGCCATTACGCGATGCTCAACGACAACCGCGTCGTCCGCGACTTCGGCTGGGGAACGGAATTCGTCAGGGAAAACGCCAACGGCGACGATCCGCGCCGCATCTTCCGCGATTACACGAAAAAAGTTTTGCTAAACAGCGACGAATTTTTCTTCGCGCCGGAAATCAAAGATTATCAATTAAGTTCTGAGTCCCGCCTTCAGGCGGCTTCTTCTGACTCGCCAGCAAACTCGTCAGCAACGGAAAGCCGCCTGAAGGCGGGACTCAAAACTCTGACGTGGACGAGCGCGATTAAAACGCCTTCTATCGAAAACAACACGGCTTACGCGCAATTCTTCCCGCACGCGGAAAACAAAAAATCAGCCGTCGTCGTTCTGCCGCACTGGAACGCGAAAGCCGGAACTTACTTCGATTTGTGCAAAGTTTTCAATCGCGTCGGCGTGTCGGCTTTGAGATTGACGCTGCCGTATCACGAAGAACGAATGCCGCCGGAATTGGAACGCGCCGATTATCTGGTCGCGCCGAATGTCGGGCGCACTTTACAGAGTTTGCAGCAGTCGGTCGTTGATACTCGCGCCGCCGTCGCGTGGCTGAAACAGCAGGGCTACGAAAAAGTCGGAGTCGTCGGCACGAGCATCGGAAGCTGCGTCGGATTTTTCGCCTTCGCACACGATTTGACCATTGATGCGGGTGTTTTCAATCACGTTTCCGGCTACGTTGCCGATGTCGTCTGGCAAGGGCTTTCGACGTATCACGTCAAACAGGGCATCGGCGACAACGTAACTTTGGACGAACTGCGCGAGTTCTGGCTGCCGATTTCACCGCTGGCTTATATGGACAAACTGGCGATGATGCCGCCGCGTCCGCAAAGATATATCTACACGCTTTACGATCTGACTTTTCCCGTTGATTTGTCCCGCGATATGATGCGTTCGCTTCGTGAACACCAAATCAAACACGATGTCGTGAAAATCCCGTGCGGTCATTACACGCTCGGCGAAAAGCCCTGGGTTTACCTCGACGGGTGGAAAATCGTCGCGTTTCTGCGAAAACATCTGCGCTAAGATTCGGAATTTCACCGCTCGAATCGCAAATCCCGCCAGCCGCATCTTTGCTTTTTCTCACCGTTTTTCGTATATTTTACGGCACTTAATCCGATTGCCCGAAGATAAATTTTCATCGAAATAGCCAAATTAAATTATGAATCCGAAAGTGAAGAAAACAACTGTTTTATCCCGAAGAAATTTAATCTTAACCGGCATAATTTTTTGCATCTGTGCCGCGACTACGGCGAGCGCGTTCGGACAAAAGAAGGAATCGGGCAAACTGTTTGAAGGCAAAAATGCGACGCTTTATTACGAAGTGCGCGGCACAAAAAAAGGTGTGCCGCTGTTCGTCATCAACGGCGGTCCCGGTGCGGATCATACTTATCTGCACTCGACGCTTTCAAAAATTTCCGCGCTCGACGAACTGGCGAAAAAGTGTCCGGTAATTTTTTACGACCAGCGCGGTGTCGGGCAATCACCCGTTTTGAAAGATGAAAAATCTATCACGACCGCCGATCAGGTTGCCGATCTGGAAGCGTTGCGCGAATTTCTCGGCTATGAACGAATTGATGTTTTCGGTCATTCTTACGGCGGCTTTCTGGCGATGGCTTACGCGGCGGCGCATCCCGAACGCATCGCGCATCTCGTTTTAAGCGATTCGGAAGCACCGAAACCGACCGACACGATTTTTCTTTTCGACCGGATTTATCCCGAAGCAAATGCCCGAATGGAAGCCCGAAATTTGAAAGACGCGGCGGAAAGATCGGCGTATCTGATGGATTATTTTTCGATGATTTTCTACTCGCCCGCCAACCGCGACGCATATCTGGCAAAAGTCAAAAATCCGCAGATGAACGCGGAAATCAGCGACGCTCTCTGGAAGGATATGGAAAAAATTGATTTGAACCCGGAAATCGCCAAATTCAAATTTCCGACGCTCGTGATGACCGGACGCTTCGACATCAACGTCGCGCCGAGCATCGCTTACAAAGTTCACCAAACAATCCCGAATTCAAAATTCGTCGTCTTTGACCAATGCGGACATTTGCCGTTTTACGAACAACAAAAAAACTTCGTGCAGACGATGAACGAGTTTCTTTCGGGTAAATAAATATAATCGGCTGTGTTTATAACAAAGATTGACATAGTTTGTTATTTCTCATAACATTTTCGGCAAGGAGATTTTTATAATTATGAACGTATCATTAACGCCCGAACTCGAAAATTTTGTCAACGAAAAAGTTAAATCCGGTCTTTACAACTCCGCCAGCGAAGTGTTGCGCGAAAGTCTGCGGTTGTTGAAAGAGAGAGATTTGCTCAAAGAAATTCAACTCAGCGAACTGCGCCGCGAGATTATGCTCGGTGTCGAGCAAATTCGTAACGGACAATCCACAGAATATAATTCTGCCGAAGAATTAGGCGAAGAAATTATTAGACGCGGCTTGAAAAAACTAGAGGAAAAAAGCTAATGGCAAAATTTACAGTTTCACACTTTGCAGAAAAGGATTTAGAAGAAATTTTGCTTTATCTTGCTGAAAATAATCGAAATGCGGCTATTGAATTTATTCAGGAAATGATGAAAAAGTTTGATTTGATAGCAAATAATCCCAAAATCGGCGCAGCCAAAGTTAATATCATTATCGGTTTAAGACTCTTTCCTTTCAAGAACTACAACATCTTTTACTTTCAAACCGAATCCGGCGTTGAAATCTATCGCGTTTTGCACAGTTCGAGAGATAACATCCAGGTTTTCGACGATACAATTGACGAAATTAAGTAAACTCTTATGCCTTCAAAAAAATTATTATTTTTACTTTTACTGGCTTTAATCGGTTTATCTTGTGTCCGTGCAAGACCTGTGTATATTGAAGACGAAAAGAAAACCGTCGAAACTGCGGTTCAATTATTTATTGAGCGATACAACAATGAACAGTTCGGCGGAATTTATGATGATGCAAACGACGCTTTCAAAAATGCGAGCGACAAAGATCAGGTAATTCCATTGATGAAACAAACGCGCGAGCAAAATGGGAAGATTTTAGAAGTTACCGACAAGTTATTAAAAGTAATTCCGGGAGCGCAAATACAAGTCAGAGCAATCTATAACCTCAAATGCGAAAAAGGTGAGCGCAGCATTTGGTTTGTATATTTGATGGGAATTGACGGAAAGGCATCGCTCGCGCAAGTTCAGCCGTTCGGAAGTTATTCGGACATATCCAAATATAAAAACGAGGAAATAAAATGAATCCAACAACAGAAAAATCAACCGTTTCCGAAGCCGTGCGAAAGCATAAAGAATTTCTTTTTCCCGCTGTCGCCACTTATTATCAAGAGCCGGTCGCATTGACACACGGCGAAGGCGAGTATGTTTGGGATGAGAACGGGAATAAATATCTCGACTGTTTCGGCGGCGTTTTGACGGTCAGCGTCGGACACGCGAATCCGACGATTAATGCGGCGGTGATTGAACAAATTAATAAAATATCGCACACTTCGGGGCTTTATGTGAATCCGTTGCAGTCGGATTTTGCCGAGAAATTAGCGGAGATCGCGCCGGGAAATTTGAAGAAATCGTTCTTTACTTCGAGCGGCACGGAAGCTGATGATACGGCGATTTTAGCGGCGAAGATGGCGACGGGCAGACAGGAAATAGTCGTTCTGCGCCATAGTTATTCGGGCAGAAGCGCGACGGCACTTTCGGCGGTCGGACAGGCTTCGTGGCGACCGATTGGAGCGCAGGTTGCGGGAATGGTTCACGCCGCCGCGCCGTATTGTTATCGCTGTCCGTTCAAACTCGAATATCCGAGTTGCGGCGTGGCTTGCGCGACCGACATCGAAAATATTATTCAGACGACGACGACCGGCGAAATCGCGGCGTTTATGGCTGAACCGATTTTGGGTGTCGGCGGATTTATCGTGCCGCCGCCCGAATATTTTGAAATCGCTTACGGCATCGCCCGAAATTACGGCGGACTCTGCATCGCCGACGAAGTGCAGACCGGCTGGGGCAGAACGGGCGAAAAATGGTTCGGCATCGAGCAGTGGAACGTCACGCCCGACATTATGACTTCGGCAAAAGGAATGGGCAACGGCGCACCAATCGGCTGGACGATTGCGACGGCGGAAGTCGCCGACAAATTCCCCGGCATCACCTTCGCCACCTTCGGCGGAAATCCCGTTTCGATGACCGCCGGACTCGCCGTTATCAAAATGATCGAAGAAGAAGATTTACGCACCAACGCCAAAATTGTCGGCGGCTATCTGCGCGAAAAATTGTGCGGACTGCAAGAGAGATACGATATTATCGGCGACGTGCGCGGAATGGGTTTGATGCAGGCAATCGAATTAGTCGCAGATAGAAAAACGAAAGAACCGAACCCGCAAGCCGTCCTCAAAGTCTTTGAAGAAACCAAACGGCAAGGCGTTCTCATCGGCAAAGGCGGACTTTACGGCAACGTCATCCGCACGGGAATGATGCTCAATTCAACGAAGGATAATGTTGATGAATTGATCGCCGCGCTCGATAAAGGTTTGGCGACCGTTTAATTTATGGATAAATTTTATGAATTGCAAGACCTTCGATTTGAATGGAATGAGGAAAAATATGCTGTCAATCTGCGAAAGCATAACGTAAAATTTGAAGAAGCGGCAGAGGTTTTCTTCGACCCTGAAAATCAGTTTGACGATGCTTCGGTTGAAGAAGAGTTGCGAGAATATGTTATCGGATTTAGTTTCACCCTAAACCTGCTTTACACGGTTTTTGTTGAGCGCGGCGAAAGAATTAGAATAATTTCGGCGCGTCCGGCAACTAAGGAAGAGGAAAAATTTTATGACAGAAGAAAGTAAAACAATGACAACACCCGAAGGTTATACGATTGCTTTTAATGAACGCGAATCAGTCGAAATCAACTTGAATATTTCAAAAAATACGATGGAAATTTTGGAGGTAATTGCCGGAAAAAAAGATTTGTCGGTTATTTCGATAATCAAATTTTTTATTTCAAAAGGTGTTCGAGACTTCGAGCCTGAATTGGCAAAAAATAGTGCCGTCAAAAGATTTAAGAATCGAAAAAATGTTCAGGAAATTTCGGAAGTTGATTTAGCGGCGTAAATAGTAAAAGCGGTTTGTATAGTAACCGCATTCGCACGGGAATGATGCTCAATTCAACGAAGGACAATGTTGATGAATTAATTGCCGCGCTCGAAAAAGGTTTGGCTGTATGTTAAGACTTGGCTATAATAGCTAAGTTGAGAGGTAAAAAAACTATGAGAACGACAAACATAGCCGAATTGAAAAATAATTTGAGCAGTTTCCTTGCTGACGTAAAACGCGGCGAGGAAATTCTGATTAGCGATAGAAATCAGCCGATTGCCAAAATCGTGCCGCTGCATAATACTGCTGATTTTTCCGCCGAAGAATTGGCTTTGGCGGCAGCGGGAATTTTGCGTCTGCCCGAAGAAGCGGAAGTTTCCACAGCATTTTTGAAGGAAAAACGCGCAAATCTGAACAGCGAAACGGCGATCAAAGCCATCACGGATGAACGCGATGAATACTGAAATCGCCTTTTGGGACACGAGCGCGATTTTGCCGCTGTGCTGTTCGCAAATATTTACCACGCAATCGAAAAAATGGCTGCGAAAATACCCGAAAATCGTCGTCTGGTGGGGAACTTCGGTTGAACTTAACAGCGGTCTGGCGCGGCTCAAACGCGACGGTCATTTGACGGAAAAGGAAACGATTAAAGCCCTGCGTTTGTGGGAGAATTTGAAGAAAACTACCCGAATTGTTTCGCCCGTCGAAAGAGTCATCGAACTTGCCAACGATCTGCCCGAAAACTACGGTTTGCGGGCGTTGGATTCATTCCAACTCGCGGCGGCACTCGTCTGGTGTCAGAAAAAACCGCGCCGTCGTCCATTCGTTACGGCTGACGAACGCTTGGCAAAAGCGGCGGAGAAAGCGGGATTTATGGAAATTTTGTTGACTTGATTGTGAATAATGAAACTCTAAAGACGAAATTTAATTTCTAACAGATATGCAAGCACACTTATTTTGTTGACAAAATGCTTGCATTATGTAAAATAGGATGCAAGCATTAAATATCGGAGGTGCAAGCATTTTATGTCAGAAAAGAAAAAAGAAAAATCTTTAGAAAAAGCGAAAGGTGGTTTTGCAAGAGCTACTTCACTAACAAAAGAACAAAGGTCGGAAATTGCAAAGAAAGCTGCAAACGCTCGTTGGGGCGATAAATTTCCAGAAATAACTCACGAAGGAATTTTGAATCTAGCCGGCTTTAAAATTCCTTGTTACGTTACAGCAGACGGAGATAGAGTTATTTCCGGTCGCGGTATGCAAGATGCGCTCAAATTGGTTGATGAAAATGTTACGTATCAAAAACCCGGCTCAAGACTGATTCGTTTATTCGGATACAAATCACTTCAACCACTTATCACTGAAGCAAATAATTCGGATAAGTTAGAGCCAATAAAATGTAAATATAAAGGAAAAGTTATTCACGGTTATCAAGCCGAAGTTCTAGCTGATATTTGTGATTTGATGTTAAATGCAAGGTCACAAGGTTTGCTGAAAACAGGTCGGCAGAATTTAATCGCAGAGCAGTGTGAAATTTTATTAAGAGCCTTCGCTAGAGTCGGCATAACTGCTCTTGTTGATGAAGCAACAGGTTATCAATATTCAAGAGCCAGATATGCACTCGAAGAAATCCTCGAACAATTCGTTGCACAGGAATTAAGAAAATGGGTAAAAACATTTCCCGACGAATTTTACTATCACATTTGTCGTCTCAAAAATTGGAAATATGACGAGGAAAATAAAAACAAACGAGGTCCGATTTTCGGTAAATTAACAAATTATCTAATTTATCAAAGATTGGCTCCAGGAGTCTTAAATGAACTAAAAAGACTAACACCCAAAGATTCAAAAGGCAGACATAAACAAAGGTTGTTCCAAAGGCTTACGGAAGATATTGGAAATCCAAGATTGCGCGAGTTGCTTGCATCAGAAATCACTGTGATGCGGATTTTTGATGATAACGATTGGGATGGATTTGAAAAAGCAATTAACAAAGCTCTTCCAATTTATGGAGACTTACCCTTGTTCGACCAATATGATATGTCGCAACAAAATCAACTAGCATTATTAAATTAAAAACTCTACGGTGAAAAATATATGAAAACACTAATCAAAAACGGACGAATTGTAACGGCGGTTGACGATTACCGCGCGGATATTTTAATTGAAGACGAGCAGATTTCGGTAATCGGGAAAACGCTTGAGATGGAAGTT
Source organism: uncultured Pyrinomonadaceae bacterium (assembly GCA_964244835.1). Lineage (GTDB taxonomy): Bacteria > Acidobacteriota > Blastocatellia > Pyrinomonadales > Pyrinomonadaceae. The sequence continues at coordinate 21,025 of CAXTKJ010000011.1, read as the reverse complement.
GATTTGACGATTGATGCGAGCGGCAAACTCGTTTTTCCGGGCGGGATTGATCCGCATACGCATATGGAATTGCCGTTTGGCGGGACATCTTCGAGCGACGATTTTTTTACGGGAACCAGGGCGGCGGCGTTTGGCGGGACGACGACGATTATTGATTTCGCGGTGCAGACCAAAGGCGAAACGATGACTTCGGGCGTGGACAAGTGGCACGCCAAGGCGCAGGGGAAATGCGCGATTGATTACGGATTTCACCTGATTACGACCGAGTTTGAAGACGGCGACGAGAAGGAAATGTATCGCTTGATGGACGAAGGCATCACTTCCTTTAAACTTTTTATGGCGTATCCGGGCGTTTTTCTGGCGGATGACGCGACGATTTTTCGGGCGATGTCGGCGGCGGGAAATCGCGGCGGCTTGATTTGTATGCACGCCGAAAACGGGATTGTCATCAACGAAATTATCAAACGCGCACTCGCGCAAGGAAGAACCGCGCCGAAATATCACGCCCTGACGCGCCCGACGATTGCCGAAGCCGAAGGTGTGCATCGCGCGATTGCGATTGCGGAAATGGCGGAATCGCCTGTTTATATCGTGCATTTATCCTGCACCGACGCGCTCAACCAGGTCCGCGAAGCGCGTGATCGAGGCATCGCCGCGTTTGCTGAAACCTGTCCGCAATATCTGTTTCATTCAATCGAAGATTACGGCGACGATTTCGAGGGCGCGAAATATGTGATGACACCGCCGCTGCGCGAGAAACACAATCAGGCGGAATTGTGGAAAGGTTTGAAAATGGACGATTTGCAGGTCATCTCGACCGACCATTGCCCGTTTTGTATGAAAGAGCAGAAGGAATTAGGCGTAAATGATTTTTCAAAAATCCCGAACGGTGCGCCGGGAGTGGAAAACCGAATGTCTTTAATCTATAACGGTGGAGTCGTCGAAAACCGAATTAGTTTAAACCGTTTCGTCGAATTAACCTCGACCGCCGCCGCGAAAATGTTCGGCTTATTCCCGAAAAAAGGCACCATCGCCGTCGGCTCGGATGCCGACATCGTAATTTTCGACCCCGAAAAAGAACACACTTTCGGCGTGGCGAACGAACATATGAACGTAGATTATTCGTCCTACGAAGGCTGGAAAGTAAAAGGCAAAGTCGAAACCGTTATATCACGCGGTCGCGTTGTCATCGAAAACGGCGAACACACAGGAAAGGCAGGCGACGGACAATTTTTGAAGCGCGGAACTTGTGTGAAGATTTAGGCATAAATATTTTAGGCTTTGAACTATTCAAAGATTTGATGTTTATCAATAACAGGTTAAAATGCGCGTATGAAAGACGATTGTAGTAAGAGGAGAAAGATATGAATGAGCTACTAAAAACAATTTTGCCTTCCGTATTTACTTTGTTAGGAACTATCATTACAGGTTATTTTGCATTCAAACAGTTTCAAAATACGCAAATTAATAAAGATTATGAAGAAAAAAAACTGATCTATAAAGAAATATTTGAAAAGATTAGTAATTTAAATGAAAAAATTGTTCTTTCCACAGTGGGATTAGACAAGTGGAATAAGTCAATGAGGGAAATCAAATCATTTATATCTGCAAAATCTATCCACATAAAGAATGATGATGAAAATCTACTTCAAACTTACTTGAATAACTCAGAAAACCTAAAGGAACTGCTCAATAATTCAAATTATCAATCAACATCAGAAATCAAAGCTCTTGAAGAACAAGTTTCTAAAGAATTTATCTTGATAAAAGAAAGATTCCGAGGAATTTTAGATGGCTCAATTAAAAATGCGTTGCCAAGTTCAAAACGGTCAATTTTGCCTCTTGTTTTTGGGATAAGTTTTCTTATTCTAGGCAGTTCGCTTTTTTTGATTTTTCGGGACACTAAAGCGGTAACTATAGAAACTCCTAAAAACCTAGAAACCCTAAAAGTAGATGTGGATAAAGGCGCAGCAAAAATTCCTGTAAGTGGGAAAACAACAAATGTTTTTGGTTCAAAATCTCGTGTGTATGTCTATAGTTTTGTCGAGATTCCATATAAAAGTGAAGTTTATTGGTATCAAGTTGTAGATGTAAAATCAGATGGTTCTTGGGAAACAGATGTCTATCCGGGTAGTGAAGACCGACCATTAACAAATGCTGGAAAAACCTTAATAATTCAGGCTTTCGTTGCAACAGATGAACAAATAAATGAAGAAATAAAGTTACACCCAGACCAAAATTTTATTACTGACCCGAATAAATTTCAAATTCACTCTGGAGTTGTAAGAATCACTGTCTTCCCAAAATAAAAGACTTGATTTATATTTTGCAAGCATGTTACTGTTGCTTCCAATAATTAAATTGACCTTTAATTATCTGATTTCCTTGAGTATCTTTTGGGAAATCAGATATATTCGTATCTTTGTTAAATAGCGGATCTTTCATATATGAATTACTCGACCATGACCACAAATTTATCAACTTTTCTTTGTAAAAAATATTATTGTTAAAAACTACATCGGGGCGTGAACTTGAACCCTTAACTCTTACCAAAAAGGCTTCGTCTGTCGTCGAAGTTATATTATTACCGCTTACTTCAATATTTTTTAGACTATCGTTCGTCAGGCTTCCAAAATGAAGTTCGCTGTATCCTTTTTCAGTTGATGTTTGATTATTTCCATAAAGAATGTTTCCAACAATTTTAGTATTCCAAGTTTGGCTATTTTGGTCATCACTATCTTTGCCAACTCCAATTCCGTAAACTTGATTCGCAAAAATCGTATTGTTTTCGACTGAAATGTACTCCATCTTAGTTCTGCAAATGTCATTTGAAGGATTGTCATCTCCTTTATCACAGTAATTATTTTCACTTCCAATGGAAATTCCGATGCCAAAATTGAAAACAACATTTTTCTCTATTTTAATCGGCGTTTTTATTAATCCAGTTCCACCGTCAATATAAATTCCTGCAACAAAAGGATATGCGTCATTTTGTCCGCCTAATGCGCTTGCACCCTTTAAATCGTAAATTGTGTTGTGGTGAACTGTTCCGCTTGAAGATTGATAAACACCGTTTTGTTGCCCAGCGATGTCAATGCCAATGTTATCCACGTCATAAATTGTGTTTTCTGAAACATCAAAATTAAAAATACGTTCACCGACTGTTATTGTTTCACTTTCACCGAGTCTCAGATTCTTTAACGTGTTATTTCTGATAAAAACTTGGCTAATCAGATTTTGATAACTCGCAACATATATACCGTGAGCATGTCCACAACTGATTTTTACGTTTGAAGTTTTCTTTTTATTATGCTTTATACATTCGTATTTTTTATCGTATTTTTCATCTTTTATGTCGTTTCGGTAACGCCAATAACCGTCCGCTTTTTCATATTCGTAAAGTTGCCCTATTGAATGAACTAGATTGTCTTCGATATGTATATTTGAAATTCCTTTCTTCTTGTCATTTTCAAAGTTCACAACGGAAATACCAGCTAGACCAACATTTCGATTATCCCAACTAATTGTTCCTTGAATTTCAAATCCTTCGACTGATATATTACTGACTCCGTAAATTTTTATTACAGAAGGCTCATCTTTTTCATTATCAAATTTTGTTCGATTGATGGTTGGTTTTCCAACTCCAATTAAGCAAACATTATCTCGATTGATTAAAACTCCGTTTTCTCCAGTATATGTTCCTGCTTGAACTTCAATAATTAATGTCTTGGTTGTGTCCGAATGATTTTTTATAACATCATTTATTGTTTGAATTGATCCTGTATTTATCGGAACTCTTTCAATTTCGGAAACTTTTTCGTTTTTGCAAACATCTAGTTGACCAAAAGCACACACGGAACATATCAAGATAAACAAAACTACTTTCATATTTTTCACCCTAAATATTGACAGATCATAACTAACATTAAGCCCCCGAATTCATTATTGAAACTGCACAATCATTTACCTTGCAAGCATTTAATACTTTCATTTTCTTTTCTATAATTGCCTTTTCTATATCTTGCAAAATAAACTCGGACAAACCTCTGCGGCAGCCATCGCCGTAATACCAGTCGCAAGCATAGCCCAAATTCGTGAATGGATAACCATCTTCTTTTTTATTATTTGGCTGAAAATCAATCGTTGAAGATGGTTTTCCCGTGTCATCAAATGAAAAAATGGAAGTAGGACGATAAAGATATTTTGCTTCGAGTTCAATTACCGCCAAACAATTATTATCGTCGTTAGACCCAATTAATTGATTCAAACGATCTTGCACTATTGAAAATTGACTTTTATCGTTTTTGTAAAACTCTTGTAATTCATTCAACGAACCGAAATATTCCCCATTCTGTGGCTTATATTTTTGACATTTATTTTTTGAATACAAATGAACGATTTTTACGGTTTCGGATTTGTAAAGAGGCTGTAATTCTAGAACTTCGTAAGGCGCAATACATTGGGCATCAGATTTTGCCTTTTCGTATTTTTCTTTATTTGGCAACTGTTTGTTTTTAGCTTCGTTTTCAGTCAAGATTTCGACTTCAATACATTTGTTATTTTCTAAAATATATTTCTTCTCTTTAGAAATTGTTTGTTCAGATGTATTCAGAGAAGCTATAACAACAGTTAAAGCAACTAATAACATATTTGTCCAATTATGTTTCATTTTGATTTTTCCTATTATTCTAAAACTACTATTGAATTTATTATTACAAGCTATTCCAATTATTCCGATTTATCAATACTAGCTTTATAAAAAGCGATTTTTCTTTATTTTCAGGTTGCCCTTCGTGTTAAAATTATTTTGAGGATTTAAGTTATGGAAATTACCATTAGTTTGCCTGATAAGGTTTTTGCGAAGGTGGCGAATTTGGCGAGCAGAACGCATCGGCGGGTTGATGAAATTATTGCTGAGAAAGTCGAGCGCGAATTTTCGTCTGAGACAAGCGAATTGGAAAGACCTTTGGCGGGTTGTTCGGACGCGGAAGTTTTGGGCATCGCCAATTTGAAAATGTCGAAGGAACAGTCGAAGCGACAGAGCGAACTTTTGTATAAAAACCAAGCTGATACTTTGACACCGCTTGAGCGCAACGAACTCGAAACTTTAATGCTGGTCTATCAATACGGCAATCTCAGAAAATCGCAGGGAATCGCCGAAGCCGTTTTGCGCGGATTGATAAAGACTCCCGACGATTTGCGATGAGCTATATTTCCGACAAATTGCGGCAAAAAATTGTCGAACAAGCCGGAAATCGCTGCGGGTATTGTTTGGGCGAACAAAGATACATTTTCGCGCCGCTTGAAATTGACCATCTTTTGCCGATTGCGAGAGGCGGAACAAATACGGAAGAAAATTTATGGCTGGCTTGCCCTTTGTGCAACTCTCACAAAGGAAAGCAAACGCACGGAATTGATCTGCTGACAAAACGAAAAGTTTTGCTTTTTAATCCTCGAAAACAAAATTGGAATAGACATTTTAAGATCGAAAACGGAATTCGGATCGTTGGCAAAACCGTTTGCGGACGGGTAACTGCGGCTGCTTTGCAAATGAATAACCATTTGGCAATAACAGTTCGTGAAAATTGGCTCATTGCGGGTTGGTATCCGCCCAAAAATTAGAATTGTATAAAATTATTTTGAGGTTTTAAGTTATGGAAATCAGCGTCAAATTGCCGAATAGTTTATATCAAAATGTCGCGCATCTCGCGCAGGCGAGGAAGAAATAGGGTGAAGGAATTATGAATATCAAAATTGTTATCGAAACAGGCGAAGACGGTTATTTTGTGGCGCGGGTGCCGGCGTTGAAGGGCTGTTGGTCGCAGGGGAAAACGAAAAAAGAGGCTCTGGAAAATATCCGCGAGGCGATTGATTTATTTTTAGAACCCGAACCTTCCGAGCTGCCGTTGAATAAAGAAATCTATGAACTGACAATATGAAACTGCCGCTGCTTTCGGGAAAACAGGTTGTCAAAACTCTGGAAAGATTGGGCTTTGTCGAAATCCATCGCAAAGGAAGCCACGTTAAAATGAAACATAACGACGGCAGACTGATTGTTTTCCGTTTCACGATGAGGTTGACAGATTTACGCTCAAAGGTGCTTTGCGCGATACCGAAATTTCGCTTGAAGATTTTATTGAACAAATTCGCTAGTTTTCCGCGTTAAATTATTTTGAGGTTTTAAGTTATGGAAATTACGATTAGTTTGCCTGACAAGGTTTTTGCGAACGTGGCGAATCCGGCGAGTGAAACGCATCGGCGGGTTGATGAAATTATTGATGGGAAAGCCTGAGCGTAAATTTTCGTCGGAAACCAAGCGAATTGGAAAGACCTTTTTGGCGGGTTGTTCGGACGCGGAAGTTTTGGCGGCTGCCGCTATGAAAATGTCGGAAGCCGAAAACAGACGGATGAGCGGATCGCCGGATAAATAATGGGAAGAAACGATTACACTGATTGAAAGAAATGAATCGGACGCTTTGGTTTCGGGGATTCAGTTTGGAACTTTGCGAAAAGCACAAGGGGTTGCCGAAGCCGTCCGGCACGGTTTAATCAAAACTTCCGGCGATTCGGAATCAGCTTTTCAATACGCGCCGGTAAATCCGGGAAAAGCCTTTTGCATTCGGCGCGGGCAAAGAAATCGGTCAATTTGTGAACGGCGGCAAATGTGCGAAAATTTTATCAATTCGGTGTCCGGCAATTTCAGACATCAGAAGATTTTATGGCGCATCCGGTTGACCCGACCATCGAAAGAGTAGTCTGCAATTTTTGCGGCGGCAAACGAACCAACAAAGGCGGCTTTGTCGGCAAAGAGAAAAAAAGTCAGCGTTATTTTTGCCGCGATTGTCAGAGATTTTTTCGGGAAGGCGTGGTTTATCCGAAAAGAAAAAGATCATACGATCCGAAATGGAGCGTTCTGCCGAGCGCGGAACGCCTGATTAAAGAACTTCGGGAAATTGCCGCAACGCTCGGCAAAACGCCGACGACCAATGATATTGCGCGGCTCTCGAAAGAAAAAAAATCTCACACTCTGCAAAATTATTACGCCGTCTTCGGCAGTTACGTCAACGCCGTCAAAGCCGCCGGTTTGAAACAGCATTATCGGCAGGACTTCGACAAAGAAAAATTGCTCGCCGAATTAAGAGAATTAGCCGAATCTTTCGACCGCCGGGTATTCGCCCGCGATGTCATCGCGGCGCGAAGAACAAAATTGGTTTCGCCGAAAAATCATTTCGACGGGGCGTTCGGTTCAATTCCGCAAGCCATCGAAGTCTCCGGTATTAACAAAAAATATCCATTCGACGATTGTGCGTTTCTGCCGCGTCAGGAAAACGGCGAATACCTGCGGCGGGCGCGGGCATATTCGCGTGAAGAATTGTGCGAACACCTGAGAAAAATCCAACGAAAACTCGGTCGAGTGCCGCGCCAAAACGACATCGAAAAAAACTACAAAAAAGACGTGCGCCCGTCGCTCAAGCAGTTTCTCAACGAGTTCGGAACCATCAGCCAAGCGCGGAAAGCCGCCAAAATCGCTAATCCGCCGTGGCAAAAATTCACGAAAAACGAACTGCTCGAACAACTCCGAAAACTCGGCGAACAACTCGGCAAAAAACCGACCGACCGCGACATCGTTCGCGCCTGCAACGCCGGCGAAGCGGCAAGCGTACAGGTGTTTGTCAACAATTTCGGGGGCTTGCCCGCCGCTTACGAAGCCGCCGGTTTTGAAGTTCTGAAACCGAGAGAATATACCGACCGGGAAATTATCAAACGTCTCAGAAAACTACGCCAAAAATTAGGGAAAAGAATCGGCTGGAACGACTTGAACCGGGCGAGTCTGGAAGGCTGGTGTCCATCGCCGGGAACGGTCTATCATCGAATCGGCAATGTTGATAAAATAGAAGAAATTCTCAACGGTTAGATGATTTTTTACGAAGATATTTCGCCGTCGTTCGGCTGCTTTGCCGTCGTTGTATTAAACTGAAAAGTCTCGAAACGATAAAAAAACAGCAAAATCTATGACCGACTTTGAAGAAAAATTGATTAAAATCTCGCCGAACGAACGAAGAATTTTGCAGTCTCTGGCGATCTTCTGGGAGCCGATTACGGCGCAGGAGTTTCATAGATTATTAAAAGTGCTTGAGTTGAAAACGCCGGAAGGGAAAGGTTATTCGGCGCAATATGTTTCGCTGCTTCGAACTTCGCTGGTTCATAAAGGCATTTTTCACAACATCAAAGAATTTTGGGGCAGCGGTTTTCAGATTGCTGACGAGCGGCTCAAGGAATTTTTGATGCGCGAGGCGGCGCGGGAAGATTGGTTTCCGAAAGCGGTCGAAACGATTCAAAGCGAGTTTAAGGCAAACGAATTTTCGCGCTGGTCTTATGATGGAACGCGGCGAAAATTCAGAATTTTGCGCGATTATCGGTTGAGTATTTATCAGCAGAAAACGACGCAAACAGCCGAACTGTTCGAGCAGATTATTGAAAACGAAATCCTCGGCGAAGCCAATGAAATCGTCCGCAGTGTTTTCTCGAACCCGTTTCAGAAGGAATTTCTCGGCGCGTTCGATCAGAAATTTCAGGCGTATGTCGTGCCGTATCTGCTCGATGCCGCGATTGAAAAATCCGAGCCGACCGGAGAGATTTGGGATTTTATTAACGAACGACAGTTGGATGATTTCCCGGTTATTAAAGGTTACAAGATCGAAGAATTGATGCTGCGCGGCGCGATTGCCGAAGCCGAAAAATTGGTCGGCGAAGCGAGCAATCTGGGACAGATAATATCCGCCGGAACAATCGCTTTTTTGAAGAAGGATTACGAAAAATCCGTCGTCTTTTATGAAGAAAGCGTGAAGCTCTGGCGGAAAACTTTCTCGAAGAAAAAAGGTTTTCCCGCCAACTGGCAGATGTTTTTTTACGGGTTGGCTTTGTATAAAACCGATGAGGCGAAATTTCACAAATACGCCGAAGATTACAGCAGTTTCGCGCTGAAAACGTATCCCGAAACGACCGTGCATCGCGCCGTCAGCGCGGTATCTTATTTTCTCAAAAACAACGACCGTTTGGCGGGAACGGCGTACTCACAAATTGGTTCGGATGACCTTGCCGAAAGATTTTTGAAAATCATCGTCGCGGCGATAATTCCCGACTTTAAAACGCCGAATTACGCGGTGACTTTCGCTCATACGGCGAGCGTTTTGGGTTATCGCTGGATCGAATTTGAAATCGCCAATGTACGGAATTTAAAAGACAAATCCGGCGCGGCGGACGATTACGAAAAGCTGCACAGCGAACTCGGTTTCGAGCCGGTCGGAAATATTATTCCGATGCTCGAAGATTGGGAACGCGCTTTGAATACGCTGGAAATAATCGCCCAGAAAAGCGTGGGGAAAACCGAATCGAAAGCTAAACTCGACGAAACGCGCGTCGCGTGGCAACTGGATTTTGAAGATCGGGAAGTGCAGCCAATCGAGCAGAAATACAGCAAAAAAGGCTGGACGGACGGGCGCAATATCGCTTTGAAAAGGCTGAACGAGCGCGATGTCAAAAATCTGACCGAACAAGATGCGGCGGTCGTCAAAGAGTCTCTGAAAAAATATCAGGGCGGATATTATTACGGTGGTTACGAGTATGAATTCGTCTGGGAAAAGGCAATCGAAAATCTGGTTGGGCATCCGTTTTTGTTCGCCAAAAAAAATCCGTCGGTCAATCTTCAGCTAAATCACCACGAGCCGAATTTGATTATCAAAGAAGTGGGCGAAGACCTCGAACTTTCGTTCGATACGAAAATTATCAACGAAGGAATCATCATTCAAAAAGAAACCGAAACGCGCTATAAAGTCGTCAAAGTTTCCAAAAACCACGTTGATATTTACGACTCGCTGAAAGCCGGAAAGCTGCGCGTTCCCGCCGCCGGACGCGAAAAACTTTTGAAGGCAATTCAGCCTTTGACGACGAAAATCGCGGTGCAGAGCGATTTGGAAGAACACTTTGAAAATCTGCCGCTAATCGAAGCCGAAAACCGCATTCACGCGCTTATTACTCCGGCGGGCGAAGGCTTTCATCTCGAATTTTTCGTCAAACCTTTCGGCACGATTCCGCCGTATTTCAAACCCGGCAAAGGCATCGAATCGGTCATCGGAAATCTCGACGGCGTGCGGACGCGGGCGAAACGCGATTTGAAAAACGAGCGAAAATTATTGCGGGAAATCGAAGCCGCCTGCCCGTTTCTGGCGGAATTTGAAAGCCCCAATTACGATTGGGTTTTGTCGGGCGCGGAAGAATGTCTGACCGCTTTGAGCGAACTCGAAACGCCGCGCAAAGACGGCAAACTCGTCATCGAATGGACGAAAGGGCAGAAATTAAATCTGCTCGGCAACGTCAATTTCGAGAATTTTTCGATGTCGGTCAAGGGCGCGAACAACTGGTTTGAAGTTTCCGGCGAGGCGAAAGTTAATGAAAATCTGGTGCTTTCGATGCAGGATTTGACGAGGCTTTTGACGACTGAAAACACGAACTTTATCGAGCTTTCGGACGGGCAGTTTATTGCGATTACCGAAAAATTGCGAAAACATTTGCAGACGCTGAACAGCGTGATGGACGACAAAAACCGGCTGCACAATCTGCGTTCGGGAATCCTGGAAGACTTTTCAGCCGAACTCGAAAACTTTAAAGCGGACAAAGCCTGGAAAGAACATTTGGCGAAATTGAAAATGGCGCAGAAATTCGTACCCGAACTGCCCGCCACTTTTGAAGCCGAGTTTCGCCCGTATCAAACCGACGGATATTTCTGGCTTTCGAGAATGGCAAATTGGGGTGTCGGCGCGTGTCTGGCGGACGATATGGGTTTGGGAAAAACTTTGATGGCGTTAGCAGTGTTGGTTGAAAGAGCCGAAAAAGGCGCGGCTTTAGTCGTCGCGCCGGTCAGCGTTTGCCGAAATTGGGTGAAGGAAGCGATGCGGTTTGCGCCGACTTTGAAATTTCAGATTTTCGGCGAAAACGAACGCAAAGCAGCGGTCGAAAATCTCGGAAAATACGACGTGCTGGTGACGAGTTACAATCTTTTACAGTTGGAAGAAGAACTTTTTACGAGCCGGAATTTCGCCACGATAGTTTTGGACGAAGCGCAGGCGATTAAAAATCGGAACACGAAACGCTCAAAAACGGTGATGGCTTTGCAAGGGGATTTTCGCTTGATTACGACCGGCACGCCGATTGAAAATCATTTGGGCGAACTTTGGAATTTGTTCAACTTTATCAATCCCGGACTTTTGGGGAATCACGAATTTTTCAACGAAAAATTCGCGCTCCCGATTGAGAAAACCAAAGACGAAACGGCGCGAAAAACTCTGCAAAAGTTGATTAAACCGTTCACTCTGCGCCGCCGCAAAAATCAGGTTTTAGACGATTTGCCCGCGAAAACCGAAATCGTTTTGACGGTCGAAATGTCGCCGGAAGAACGCGCCTTTTACGAAGCGATTCGCCGCGAAGCGTTGGAGCGAATCGAATCCGAAGATGGCGAAGCGAAAGACAAACGCTTTCGCATTTTAGCCGAATTAACCAGACTCAGATTGGCGTGTTGTCATCCGCGACTGGTCAACGAAAACGTGCCGATCAGCAGTTCAAAACTCGAACTTTTCGGCGAAACTTTGGAAGAACTGCTCGAAAATAAACACAAAGCGTTGGTGTTCAGCCAATTCGTCAAACACTTAAAAATCGTCGAAAATTACCTGCAAGAAAAAGGAATTAAATATCATTATCTGGACGGCGGCACGCCCGCGCACATTCGGCAGGAACGCATAGACGCTTTTCAGCGCGGCGAGGGCGAGATTTTTCTCATCAGCTTAAAAGCGGGCGGAACCGGATTAAATTTAACCGCCGCCGATTACGTCATACACCTCGATCCGTGGTGGAATCCGGCGGTCGAAGACCAGGCGACCGACCGCGTTCACCGCATCGGACAGCAGCGTCCCGTTACCGTCTATCGGCTCGTGACCGAAAACACGGTCGAAGAAAAAATCCTCAAACTGCACGAAACCAAACGCGATTTAGCCGATAGCCTTTTGGACGGAACGGATACGAGCGGGAAATTATCGGCGGACGATTTGCTGGCTTTGATTGCCGAAGTATAGAAAGTTCAACCGCCGAAAAGCCGCCAAAAATCGTCCGCAAAAACTGTTTCACGGATGAAATAAATGTTATAATTCAAAACCTTTAATAATGCTGGCAATCGGAGAAAAATTCGGTCATTACACTGTCAATTCCGCAATCGGCGCGGGCGGAATGGGCGAGATTTATCTTGCCTCCGACACTCGTCTGCGGCGCGATGTCGCCATTAAAATTCTGCCCGCGAATTTGATGCGCGACGCGGCGGCAATCGAGCGTTTTATGCGCGAAGCTCACGCGGTTTCTGCGCTGAATCATCCGAATATTCTGACGATTTACGACATCGGCAAATACGACGACGTGCATTTTATTGCTACCGAATTCGTCACCGGACAAACATTGCGCCAACGGATGAAGAGTTCGATTTTGAATTTGGCGGACGCGCTCGACATTGCCGTTCAGGTCGCTTCGGCTTTGGTTGCCGCGCACGACGCGGGCATTGTTCACCGCGATATTAAACCGGAAAACGTGATGATTCGCTCTGATGGTTATGTGAAGGTTCTGGATTTCGGGATAGCCAAACTCGTCGAAATGCGGAATGCGGATTTCGGAGTGCGGAATGAAGAAGCCGCAACCTTGATGCAAACGCCTGACAAGCCGCATTCTGCGCTCCGCATTCCGCAATCAACCGTTCCCGGAATGATTCTCGGCACGGCGTTTTATATGTCGCCCGAACAGGCGCGCGGGCTGGAGGTTGATGCGCGGAGCGATATTTTCAGTTTGGGCGCGATGATTTATGAAATGGCGACGGGCAGCCAGCCGTTCGCGGGCGAAAGCATCGTTGATGTCATTGCGGCGGTTTTACGAAGCGAACCGAAGCCGCTTTCCGACTTAGTGAAAAACGCGCCGACCGAACTCGAATGGATTATCGCTAAATCTTTGCGAAAAGACCGCGAGGAACGCTATCAGACGGTGAAAGGTTTGCTCGGCGATTTGAAAAGACTACGGCAGCGTCTGGATTTTGAAACGGAACTCAAGCGCGTCAACGATTCAGGCGACGCGACGACGATCAAAACAAAAATTCTTTTCAACGAATCGGCGACGCAGATTTTACAACTGCCGACGCGCAAAACCAGAACGCGGCGGGCGATTGATTCGCTCGCCGTGCTGCCGTTCGCGGGCGGCGAAGGCGATGCCGAAACCGAATATCTTTCCGATGGCATTACCGAGTGCCTTATCAATTCGCTGTCCAGTCTGCCGAAGTTGCGCGTCGTGCCGCGCAGCACGGTTTTTCGTTACAAAGGACAAGTGACTGACGTGCAGAAAATCGGCGAAGAACTCGGCGTGCGGGCGATTTTCGCCGGTCGCGTCGTGCAGTTGGGCGATTCGATTATCGTCAAAACCGAACTCGTTGACATCGCCAACGAAGCGCAGATTTGGGGCGAGCAATATCGCCGCACGATGACCGATATTTTCACGCTCGTCGAAGATATTTCCGAAGACATCGGCGAAAAACTGCGGCTGAAACTTTCCGGCGAAGACAAAAAGCGTCTGGCAAAGCGTTATACGGAAAACGCCGAAGCCTATCGTTTTTATCTGAAAGGTCGTTATTTCGTGACGACCAAACGCACCGAAGAATGGATAAAAAAAGGCATCGGGTATTTTCAAAAAGCGATTGACCTCGATCCGAATTATGCGCTCGCGCATTCGGGCATCGCCGATGCCTACGGTTTTCTCGCGTCTTCGACCGGCGGCTGGCTGCCGCGTAAGGCGTATCCGAAGGCGAAAGCCGCCGCGCTGAAAGCTCTCGAAATAGATGACGCGCTCGGCGAAGCGCACTGCTCGCTCGGATTTTTCCGCCTGCTTTACGATTGGAATTTCGCGGAAGCCGAACGCGAATTCGAGAAATCCGTTCGCCTCAGCCCGAATTATCCGAACGCTCACGACGGTCTGGGATTTTATCTGAAAGCCGTCGGACGACACGCCGAAGCGATTGCGAAATGCGAAACGGCGCAGCGGCTCGACCCGCTTTCGCCGTTCGCGCACGTCAGCCTGAGTTACGCGCATTATTTTGCCCGCGATTACGAACGAGCGATTGACGAATGCGGCAAGGCTCTGGAACTCGACAAATACTCCGCCTTCGCCTATCGCAATCTCGGTATGATTTATTTGCAGCAGGGTAAAATCGAAAAAGCCATCGCCGCACTGAACAAAGCCGTTACTTTTTCGAGCGGCGAGCGGGCGTTTGAAGCGTATCTCGGCTTCGCCTGCGCGCTTGCCGGAAGACGCGCCGAAGCCGCCGAAGCATTGGCGAATTTGCAGGAAATCGCCGCCGAGCGATACGTTTCGGCGTATCAGTTTGCAATGATTTACACGGGTTTGGGCGAGATTGACAAAGCGTTTGAGTATCTCGAAAAATCATTTGAAGAGCGTTCGGGATTTCTGCCGTTCTTAAAAGTCGAGCCGATGCTCGACCCGCTTCGTTCCGATTCGCGCTTCCAGAAATTACTGACGAAAATCGGTTTTCCGCAATCGTAAAAATCAAAATGAAACCACAGACGCACACAGATAAACACGGATAAAATTAAAATAAAATCTGTGTTTATCTGTGTGCGTCTGTGGGTTTCAAAATTTTGCCTGATTCTTAAAACTATGACCAACGCCGAAACAATTCAACACGAAGACGGGCGCGTCGAACTGCGCGAAACGGCATTGCGGGAAATCGAAAAGTCGCCGCTGTATAACGAAGACCTCGCGCCCGTTCCAATCGAGAAACGCAGCTGGACGACTTATAACTACGCCGCGCTGTGGATTTCGATGGCGCACTGCATTCCGACTTATATGATGGCTTCGGGGTTGATTTCCGCCGGAATGAATTGGTGGCAGGCTCTGATTACAATCCTTTTAGGAAATATTATTGTGCTTGCGCCGATTCTTTTAAATTCGCATCCGGGAACGAAATACGGCATTCCGTTTCCCGTGTTTGCGCGGGCGGCTTACGGCACATACGGTTCAAATCTTCCCGCGCTGATGCGGGCGATTGTCGCCTGCGGCTGGTTCGGCATTCAGGCGTGGATCGGCGGGCAGGCGATTCATATTTTCTTCGGCTCGATAATTCCGAATTGGAACACGCTTCTCGGAGGCGCAATTTTTCAAGGGCATACGCCGACCGAATGGCTTTCGTTTTTGATATTTTGGGCGATGAATATCTTCGTCGTTTATCGCGGAATGAATCTTTTGCGCCACGTCGAAAATTGGGCTGCGCCGTTTGTTTTGGTGATGACGGCGGTGCTGCTCGTATGGATTTTATATCAGGCGGGCGGCGTTGGATTTCTGCTGCACGAACCCGGAAAGTTTCAAACGGCGGGCGAATTTTGGAAGATATTTATTCCGAGTCTAACGGCGATGATCGGCTTTTGGGCGACGCTTTCGCTGAATATGCCCGACTTTACACGCTTCGGAAAAAGCCAGCGTGAACAAGCCGTCGGGCAGGTCGTCGCGCTGCCGACGACGATGGTAATTTTCGCCGCGATGGGAATTTTAATCACGTCGGCGGCAGTCGTCGTTTTCCCGCAGATGAAGCCCGACGAACTTTGGGACCCGGTGAAATTAGTCGGACAATTTTCGCAGCCGCTAGTCGTCGCCGTTTCGATGTTCACGATTATCGTCGCCACCTTGTCGGTCAACATCGCCGCCAATGTCGTTTCGCCCGCCAACGATTTCGCCAACGCTTTTCCGAAATTAATCTCATTCCGCACCGGCGGTTTAATCACGGGCATCGTCGGAATCTTGATGCAGCCTTGGAAATTACTGGCTGATCCGTCGGGTTATATTTTCAGTTGGCTGCTCGGTTATTCGGGCGGACTCGGTTCGATTGCGGGAGTTTTGATCGCCGATTACTGGATTGTCAGAAATAAAAATCTAAATCTCGGCGATTTATACCGCACGAAAGGAATTTATCAAGGTTGGAATTGGCGGGCAATTGTCGCCACGCTTTTAGGTTGCTTTTTCGCGTGGATCGGCTTGCTCGTTCCCGCGCTTCGTCCGCTTTATGATTATGCGTGGTTCGTCGGCTTCGGCGTTTCGTTTTTTGTGCATTGGGCGTTGATGAAAGTCGCGCCGCCGCAGGAAATTATCCGTGAAGGACACGAAGTTGACACGAAGTAAAAACGGAAAAACTTCGTGAAATTTTCGCGTCCTTCGTGGGCAAAATTCTGTGTTAAAATCAAAACATTATGGCGACACAAGTTTTAGAAGGCACTTGGGAAGAAATCACCAAACACGCGAAAAGTTTGGTCGGGAAAAAGGTGCGCGTGACTGTTCTTGAAGACGAACCGCAACAGAAAGCGAAACCGAATGAAGGAATGCTCGAAGCACTTCGGAAGATAAAGGAACGACATAAAAATATGCCTGAAAGTTCCGGCGAAGACACTCTGAAAATGATTCGTGAAGCGCGTTCGGGCGGAATGTTCGGCGGTGAATTCGATGAGTAATCCGAATGCTCTCATCACCGACGCGAATATTTTGATTTCCATTTGCTCGAAAGAACCGACGGCTTTGAACGCGGAAACGGTGTTGGAAAATTACGCGAAAAACGGTTGGGAATTTTTCGCGCCGAACATCATCGTTGGGGAAGTTTTGTATATTCTCTGTCAAAAACTTCAAAACAATCTGCTCACGCCGAAAAGCTACGATGAAGCGATTGAAAATTTTCAAGACCAGATGAAAATTATTCAAACGCCGCCTGACGCGCAATTTATCAAACGCGCCAAAGAGATTCAGGAAAGTTACGGTTGCAGCCGTTCCGCCGATTCAATCTATATCGCGCTTGCCGAAGATTTGGCGACAACTCGCACAATCGAACTTTTGACTTTCGATAAAGGAATGGTCAATCAAGCCGCGAAAAATGCGCCGACAGTGACGATAAAAGTTTTGTAGAAATGAAATCGGTTCGGCTACTTTTTCTCGTTTATTTGCCACTTATGAAAAAACTTGATTCTCAATTAAAGCATTTCGAGAATAGATTAAGAAATGATGTAAAAGTTGAAGAAAAGCATATTACTTCAATTTGCTCGACAATTTATCAAGAATTATCTCAACTTCCTTACGATGATTTAGTTAAAATCAGAAATTCATCACCTGTAAATTTAGAAATTAGAATTGAAGAGTTAAAAGCATTCAATATGATGATGAACAGAATGACCAAAACAGAATTAAAACGCTTCCCGGAAATGGTTCGCGCTCAGGTTATCGTTCAAAACTATATTTCATTTGTTTATCTGAAAGACAATTGCTTTGAAGTTACGAAGAAAGTGATTCCAACAGGAACTTTGACGAAACGAATTTGTAAATTTTTATTGAATAATCCAGTTAGAGCTTTCAGAAATTCCATTGCACACGGAAATTGGCAATATTCAGATGATTTTTCAGGATTGAAATATTTTGCTCATAAGGGAGAAATAAAAGAAGAGGCAGAAGTTCAAGAGATGTCAGAATTTTTTGTTAGTAACGAAGAACTTGGATTTTGGCAAGGCTTATCACGAGCCACTGCATATGCGATTTATACTTATATCGTTGATAACGATGAAACAATTATTACAGCGGAATATGTGTCTTAGTTAGTAGGTTTTTGAAATTATCTGCGTTCATCCGCGTAAATCTGCGGCTAAAATAAAATTTATGAAATACGAAAAAGTTAAAAATTATTACAACGGCTCTTTCCACGAAAGCAGTGCGAGCGAATCGTTAGATGTCGTTTCGCCGGTTGACGGAAATTTGCTTTCGAGCGTTCCGATGTCAACGGTTGATGAGCTTAATAAAGCAGTCGAATCCGCCAAAAACGCTTTTGAGAGTTGGAGCAAAACGCCGATCAAGGAGCGTGTGCAGGTGTTTTTTCGGTATCGTTATCTGCTCGAAAAAAACTTGGACGAGCTGACGAAATTGGTGTCGGAAGAGAACGGCAAAACTTACGATGAAGCGAAGGCGGAGGTCGAGAAATCTATCGAATTGACCGAGTTTGCCTGTTCGATGCCGCAGCTTGTTTCGGGCGAGATTTTGGAAGTGTCAAAGGGCGTTGAATGCCGCACGGAGCATTTTCCGATTGGCGTGGTTGCGTCAATCGTGCCGTTTAATTTTCCGCTGATGGTGCCGAATTGGACGATGCCTAACGCGCTTGTTTTGGGCAACACGATGGTTATGAAACCTTCGGAACTCGTGCCGCTGTCGGTGGTGAAAATGGCGGAATTGTTGAAGGAAGCGGGACTTCCCGACGGCGTTTTTAATGTCATTAACGGTGGTCGTGAAATCGTCGAAGGCATCTGCGCCCATCAAGATATTGAAGCCGTCAGCTTTGTCGGTTCGACCAAGGTTGCGAAGCTCGTTTATCAACAATCTACGCACAATTTGAAACGCTGTGTCGCGCTCGGCGGCGCGAAAAACCATCTGTTTGTTTTGCCCGACGCGAATCCCGAAATGACGGCGACGAATGTTACAGCTTCGATGTCGGGTTGTGCCGGACAGCGTTGTATGGCGGCTTCGGCGATGCTCGCGGTCGGCGATGTCAATCTGATCATCGAGCGGATTTGCACGGAAGCGCGAAAAGTTATTCCGGGTGTAAATCTCGGTGCGGTGATTTCAAAAGCGGCGAAACAGCGCATCGAAAATTATATTTCCGAAGCTGAAAGGGCGGGCGCGAAAATTTTGGTTGACGGCAGAAATGCGATAGTTGAAGGCAAAGAAAACGGAACGTATGTCGGCGCAACCGTGATTGATTTCGTTACGCCCGAAATGTCCGTCGCAACGGAAGAAATTTTCGGTCCCGTGATTTCGATTATGCGAACTGAGACACTCGACGAAGCCTTAAAAATCGAAAACGCCAATCCATACGGCAACGCCGCTTCCGTTTTTACACAATCGGGCGGCGCAGCGCGTTATGTGATGGAACACGCGAGCGCAGGAATGATCGGCGTGAACATCGGCGTTCCCGTTCCGCGTGAACCTTTTTCTTTCGGCGGCTGGAACGAATCGCGTTTCGGCGCGAATGATATTACGGGCAAAAGTTCGATTGAATTTTGGACGAAGCTGAAAAAGACGACGACGAAATGGAACGCGGAAGCGGGCGTGAATTGGATGAGCTAAATTGATTTTGGATTTTGGATCAGGTTTAATGTCGAAGATATTTGCGGCGGTAGTTTTGTTATCGAGCGTTGGCATCAAGTCTGCTCAGACGGAAAAGTTTAAGTAAAAAGATGTGCCGTTCACGATTTACCTTTCAAATTCCGCATCGCGCTCAAAAATAAAATTTCAGTTTGGCGGCAAATGTGATAGATTCGACAGTTAAAAAACATTCAAATCAAGACGGAAATGGCGGTTGATGACCAGGAAGTAACGGGACTTTTGCAAAAATGGAGCGGCGGCGACCGTGCTGCGCTCGATGAACTCACGCCGATTATTTACGCCGAATTGCACCGCATTGCCAAACGCTATATGAGCCGCGAGCGCGGCAATCACACGCTGCAAACTTCGGCTCTGGTCAACGAAGCCTACGTTCGCCTGATTGACTGGAAAAACGCCAAATGGGAAAACCGCGCCCACTTTTTCGGCGTTTCGGCGCAGTTGATGCGTCGGATTTTAGTTGATTTTGCGCGAAAACGTCCAAAGGTCGAGGAAGAAATCGTGCGCTACGTTTCGCTCGAAGAAGCGTTCACCGTCACGACGGAAAAAGACGCTGATCTGGTCGCGCTCGACGAGGCTTTAACGGAATTGGCAGTTTTTGACGAGCGCAAAGCGAAAATCGTCGAACTGAAATTTTTCGGCGGTTTATCGGTCGAAGAAACAGCGGAAGTTTTGAAAGTCGCGCCCGTTACGGTAATGCGCGAATGGCAGAAAGCAAAGGCGTGGCTTTACCGGGAACTGAATACAAAGGATAAGGGATGAAGGATGAAGGATGAAGAGAGGCGGCTCTGTTTCATCCTTCATCCTTCATCCCTCATCCTTTATTCTTCTATATGAACGCGAGCCGTTTTCGACAAATTGACGAGCTTTTCGACGCGGTTTTGGATTTGCCCGAAGCCGAGCGCGAAAGTTTTTTGTCGGAAAAATGTAGCGGCGATGAAGATTTGCGGCGCGAAGTTTTGGGTTTGCTGAAAGCCGAAGGCGCGAGTCTGTTTATGGAAAATTCGGCGATGAAAATTCTCGCCAAAGACATCGCCGACGAGCCGACCGTCATCGCCAACGTCTGGCTGCCGGATCAAAAACTCGGAACTTACACGATTGAAAAAATGCTCGGAGTCGGCGGAATGGGCGAAGTTTATCTGGCGAAGGACGATAAACTCAAACGCAAAGTCGCGCTGAAAATTCTGCCCGCCGAATACACGACCAGCGATGAGCGCATCAAAAGATTTCAACTCGAAGCGCGGGCGATTTCCGCTTTGAATCATCCGAATATCGTAACGATTTACGATGTCGGCAGTTTCGACAAAATCAATTATATCGCCACCGAATACGTCGAAGGCGCGAATCTGCGCGAAATCATCAATCAAAATTTAAAAATAAAAGACGTTCTCGGCATTATCACACAATGCTGCGAAGCACTTTCCGCCGCGCATTCGGCGGGCATTATTCACCGCGACATTAAGCCGGAAAATATAATGATGCGTCCCGACGGCTACATCAAAATTCTCGATTTCGGGCTGGCAAAACTGAGCGAAATCGGTTCGCACACTTTAAGCGATTACGCGAAAACCGCGAAGGGCGTAATCGTCGGTACTCCCGCTTATATGTCGCCGGAACAGGTCAGCGACGAGAATGTTGACCACCGAACGGATTTATGGAGTCTCGGCGTTATTTTGTATGAAATGCTGACGGGCGTTAATCCGTTCAAAAAGGAAAACCGGCAGGCGACTTTTCAGGCGATTCTGTCGGGCGA
>CAXTKJ010000010.1:103264-122809 GCA_964244835.1 uncultured Pyrinomonadaceae bacterium | reverse complement strand
ATCAGCGGGCATCGGACGCTTGAACTTCCAACGCTGTGCGTAAGTTTTAAATGCAAAGTCAAAATTTTCGCGTCCCAAAACGGTTTCGCGCAAAATGTTCAACGCCGTCGCCGGTTTCGCGTAAGCATTATTGCCGAACTGCAAAACCGATTCGCTGTTCGTCATAATCGGAACTTGATTTTCCGAAACCATATAATCGGTAATGTTCTGCGGTTCGCCGCGTCTCGACGGATAATTTTGTTCCCATTCTTGTTCCGCCAGATACTGCACGAAAGTATTGATGCCTTCGTCCATCCAAGTCCATTGCCGCTCGTCGGAATTGACGGTCATCGGGAAATAATTATGCCCGACTTCGTGAATGACGACACCGATCAGACCGTATTTCGCGCCCGCCGAATAAGTTCCGTCCGGGTTCGGACGCGGACCGTTAAAGCAGATCATCGGATATTCCATTCCGCCGACGTAGCGGTTGCTGACCGAAGTCGCAATCGGATACGGATAATCGAACGAATAGCGCGAATAAACATTCAGAGTGTGAATAATCGCGTGCGTCGAAAATTTGTCCCAAAGCGGGCTGGCTTCGTTCGGATAAAACGATTGCGCCGTTACTTTGTTCGCGCCGACATTATGACCCTGCGCGTCCCAGATGAATTTGCGCGACGACGCAAACGCGAAATCGCGCACGTTATCGGCTTTGAAAATCCACGTTTTTTTGCCGGTCGGTTTGCCCTTTTCGTTCACCTTAGCTTCGTCGTTCGTCACGATTTTCAAAGGCTCTTTTGCAACTTCAGCCTGCTTCAAACGCGCAATCCATTCGGGTTTCAAAACGTCTTTCGGATTTTGCAAAACGCCGGTCGCCGTGACGACGTGATCGTTCGGCGTGGTTAATCTGACTAAATAATCGCCGAATTCCAACGTGAATTCGCCGCTTCCCAGATATTGTTTGTGCTGCCAGCCGGTAACGTCGTTATACGCCGCCATTCGTGGAAACCACTGCGCGATAGTGTAAATATAATTGCCGTCAGCGAAGCGTTCGTAACTCGTTCTGCCGCCGAAAATCGCGCCGTCGTTGATCGTGTAATTCCAATCCAAAGAGAAAACAAAACTCGCGCCCGGAGCGAGCGGCGCGGGCAGATCAATCCGCATCATCGTTTTGACGAGCGTTGATCTCAGCGGATTATTTTTCGCGTCGCGCACATTCGTAATCGTAACTTTGCCGTCGTAAGTGCGGGCGACAAGCTGTTCGACCTGACCGAGCGGCACGTTTTCACGAATGTCCGGCGCGGTGCGCGTCGTCTGCGAGTCGGCATCTTTGGCAAAGATATTCTGGTCAATTTGCAGCCAGATGTAATTCAAAGTATCGGGCGACTGGTTTTTATAGGTAACGGTTTCTTTCCCGACGATGCGCTGATTTACGTCGTCGAGTTCGACATCAATCACATAATCAGCCCGCTGCTGCCAGTATTTATTTCCCGGCGCACCGCTCGCCGTCCGCTGTTCGTTCGGCGTGGGTAAAATTTCTTCGAGTTGGCGAAATTTATCTGACGGTTTCGATTTGGACTGGGCGAAAGCAAATGACGAAAGTGTTGCCATCAAAGCAACGACGAAAAGACGACGAAGGAACATTAAATTTTCTCCTGAAATATTACGATAATCTGAAAAATTTATTCTCGAATTATTACGCACCGATTGCAAATAAAGTTTTGAAAGTCGCCGCGCTAATTTTTCATTGTCGTATTCTGTGATTTGTTTTATACTTTGCCCATTATGAAAGGATTTCTGAATGTTCTGCCGTTTATACTCTTGTTCGGGATGCTGGTTTTCGCGCTTTATCAAATGTATAAACACAAAAACAGACTGAAATAAAACATATTTTTTGGACGGGAAATAATCTGACTGGAGCGCAAGCGTCCCGCTTGCAGTGAGCATCGCTTTTCGATGCGAAAAAAATCTTTGCGTCGCTTGATCTTTATTTCCTGCGGGGCGTTTGTTCGCGCTGTCGCGCTCATTGCAAGCGGGACGCTTGCGCTCCAGTCTTATTTGCCGCATTTCGCGGCTTTCAGGAACAGCTTAAACTTTCCCGACCACCTTTTTCTTTCGCCTCTCGTCTAAAATTTGTTATCCTGTTCTCCCAAGTCTTTTCTGCACGGAATTAAAATCAATGAGTAAAATAATCGTTTCCATTTGCCTACTGTTCGTTTTTGCTTTCACTTCGTTCGCGCAATCGGACGCGGCGTTGTCGCAAATAACCGTTAAAGATAAATCGAGCCGCGAGGCGAACGGTAAATTAACAACGCTGCCCGCGCCCGAACACCTCTATCGCGCCGAAATTTATATGGCGAACCGGCATTTTCCCGAAGCGCGTGAGCATTGGCAGAAGATTTTCGAGTTTTATCCGACCGACGCGGGAATGGCGAAGGCTCTGATGGGAACGGGTCGCGCCTATATGTGGGAACGCGCCTACGCGCAGGCGATCTTGTTTTTCGACCGAGCCGTACAGAGTTACGCCGACACTAAAGAAGGGCGCGAAAGTTTGGCGTTTAAAGGCGCGTGTCTCGTCCGTCTCGGCAAAAACGCCGAAGCCGCGCAGACTTACCAGCTTTATACGACGATGTTTCCGACCGGCGAACGCATCGAAACTTCTTATTTGAATATCATTGATGCGCTGCGTGAAGCGAAAAAATACGACGAAGCGAATCTGTGGGTTGATAAAGCAAAGACGCGCTTTGACGGAATGCCGACCGCGACGAACGCTTTGCAGGCGCGTTTACGTCTTGAAATATCGCGGCAGAATTGGACGAAAGCCGTCGAAGCCGCCGATGCGTTACGTTTAAATAATAACTTCCGCAGTTCGATGACTTCGCTTGATGAAACGAATTATTTGAAAGCACTCGCGCTCGAAAAACTCGGCAAAAAAGCTGACGCGCTTGCCGTTTATTCCGCGATTCCCGTCAACTCTTATTTCGGCGGCTTGGCGACCGACAAACTTTCCGCCAACAAAATCAACCGCACGGCGAGCGTTTCCGGCTATAACGCCGCCGAATATCCGATTCTTTTCCGCGCCGAATTACTGAAATATTCCAAATCGAAAAACATTGATCCGCGTTTCGTGTTGGCGATTATGAAACAGGAATCGAGCTTTCGAGCCAACGCCAAATCGCCGTCCGCTGCTCGCGGTCTGCTTCAACTCGTTTATGACACCGCGATTAAATACAACACCGAAGCCGGTTTCCCCAGAATGCAAGCCGACGATTTATATCAGCCGCCCGTCAACATCGCTATCGGCAGCCAATACATCGCCGATTTGAAAAACCAATTCGGCGGTTTATACGAAGCCATCGCCGCGTCCTACAACGGCGGCGAAGACAACGCCGCCCGCTGGCTCAACCGCTCAAACCCGAAGGACGCAGGCGTTTTCGCCGCCGAAGTCGGTTTCGCCGAAACGAAAAACTACGTCTTCAAAGTGATGAACAATTACCGCATTTACCGCGAACTCTACACCGAAGATTTAATCAAAAGATAATTTCCGCGATGGCGGCGAAGAGTTCAGAGTCCAAACTTCAGTTTGCCCGCCCGCGCGAAGCAGGGCGCACTCGTCGAGCGCAAAACATTTAAGGTCGCGCAAGAACTGCCGCCAGCGAAACGCGGCGGAAAGCAAACTAAAGTTTGGACTCTAAACTCTTCGCGGGTGTTTTTGAAATGATTTTCAGGAAACTGTCAAAACAGTCATTTATTTGTCTGATCTTGATTTTATTGGCTTTCACGGCGTGTGAAAAGTCGCCCGCCGATAACAATCAGGCTTCACCCCAACCGACTCCGCAGCCGCCGGTTAAAAAAATACCCGCCGCTTTACTTTCCGCGATGAAAAGCGTCGAACCGTTTTTCAAGAAAATGGGCGCGCCAAAGCCTGACGAATGGCTCGCCGCGAATCCTGAAAGCGGGCAGACTTTCGACCAATACATCAACGAAACGCCGACCGTTCCGACCGCCGAACGAAAAACGATTTACATTCAGCCGCTCGGTGAATTTAATTCACAGCAGCAAAGAATCATTACCGCGACCGCCGAATATCTGCGATTATTTTATAATCTGCCCGTCAAACTTCTCCCCGTCAAAACATACGAACAGCCGATGCCGGTGCAGGGTTATCGGATTCATCCGCGATGGAAAATCCGGCAAATCCGCACGGGTTACGTCCTGACGCAAATTTTAATGCCGAATCTGCCGAACGACGCGGCGGCACTCATCGCCTTCACCGAACAAGACCTTTACCCGACCGCGAATATGAACTACGTTTTCGGACAGGCAAGCCTCGAAAACCGCGTCGGCGTGTGGTCTCTGTATCGCCTCGACAACCTGACCGACGCGACGAATTTCCTACGCCGCACGCTAAAAATTGCCGCCCACGAAACCGGACATATTTTCTCGATCAAACACTGCACCAAATACGAATGCGTAATGAGCGGCACGAATCATTTAGGCGAAACCGACCAGCACCCGCTCGATGCCTGCCCCGAATGTATGGCAAAAATCTGCTGGTTCGCCGACTACAATCCCGCCGTACGTTATCGTAATCTGGCTGATTTTTGTCAGAAACACGGCTTGCGAAACGAGGAATCGCAGTTCAGAAAGAAAGCTGCCGCCGTCCAAAAATAAAATTAAGGGCGGCGAAGCGGGAAAACATCGCTTTCTCCCGCTTCGCCGCCCTTTTCCGAGCCTTCCGCCGCTTCCGCACACCGTTCCACCCGTTCTGCAACCCGTTCCACCTCCTGTGCAGCCCGTTCCACTCGTTCCGCGCACGCTTCCACCGCCTCTGCAAGCCGTTCCACTGACTCCGCAAAACTTTCCAGTGCCTCCGCAAACCGTTCCACCGACTCTGCAAACCGTTCCACCGACTTTGCACGCCAAACTATTGCTTGTGCAAGATTTCAGCTTTTTTCATTATGAACACCACCGAATTATTAGAGGTTTTCCTTCGGTTCTAATTTATAAACCGTCGGATTAAAGTTAAAGTATTCCGTTATTTTATTTTTCCCTCTGAAAATATAGAAATCTCCAGTGTTTTCTACTTCGTCGAAATTGAATATTCGGTAAAGGTAATAATTTTCATCATATTTATTCATAGCCTCTAATTCCCGATTGGTAAAAAATAAGTTTGAATTAAAGTTTCCTGTCGTTGTTTTCACTTCGATATAAATTTCTTCCTCATTTTCGATTGAGCGAATATCATAGCCGAAACCATCACCTTGAGTTTTTGAAATATGCTCTAGTTCGTTTGTAGAAGTACCTTTTATTTCAGATTTCAATTTTTTCCTTTCATATTCCATCGCCAACAGTTCACCTTTTTCACCAATCGCCATTTTTTTATCCTGCAAATTTCGGTAGAAATCAGGTGAGGCTTTAATTATGCCTTCATACGTCATTTTCTTTTTCTTGATAACCGGCAAATTTTCGACTTTATTCAGAGAATTTTTGTCCTTTTCAAAATCAAGATTTGGTTGATTTGATTTTAACTTATCCTTAAATACTGAGCTTTCAGGCAATTCTATGGTTTTGGTTTTTTTATGTTTTACAACCCTATCAGTCTTTTTGTCAGATTTACCAAGTATTTCATCGGGCGTTATTCTACTTATTGGTTGCTCATTTTTAGTTTCTGATATTGTTGGTTGCTCATTGATTCCCAGAGGATTACTACCAAAACTCTTCTTGTATCTTCTCCAAAATGAACGGTTCTTATCTTGTTGTATTTTTGGATGATTAGCCTGAGTTTTTTTAACTTCTGTCGAATTATTTACAGTATTCTGAGTTGATATATTCTTTTGACTGTGAACTCTTCCGATGTTCCACAAAAAATTTGTGAAGTGTCTATTTTCATATCTGAGTTCGAGTTGCAATTTTTCAAAATACTTGTGCTTTTCAAGGTCAAACTTGATGTAGGCAATATTTGTATCAAAAACCATTAAAGTCCTTTGATTTAACTCGTAGTTTTTTTTAACTTTTCCTATTTCATAAGAGTAAAGATCAGGATTTCTTTTTCGACGAAGATAATAGTTTATATTTACGTTGTCAGACAATCTTGCCCTAGCTTCTTTTTCAACTTCAGACAAAATTAATACGGCTTGTTCTTCAATTTGTTTTTCGATTGACTGGAAATGAGTTTTTAGATTATTGAGAGCTAAATAAGCATTAGTTTTGCGATAGAAATAATTGAAAAATTTTGTATAAGAATTATCAAATTCACCATCAAAAATCATTCCGAATAGAACGAGTGTAGCGAAAAAGATGAAAGTCCCGAGGCAGAATTTAATATCTCCCAAAACTTTGGTAAAAACCAGAAATATGGTTGTTGAATAAATACCAAGAAAAAAAAACAAAAGTAATCCACCAGTAGAAGTTCCACCAATTCTTTCTTGCTTCTTCCCGTTTTAAATATTCATCATACTTCTGACCAGAAAGTTTATTTATTAATTCTTTAGACACTTCCATTTCTTAAAGTATGTAACAATTTTTGCTTTGGAATACAAAAGGTTTTTTATGTTCATTTATAGAGTAGTTTGAGTTAAACTTCAATCGCTATGGCATCAGCGAGAGCGAAATTTTTATAGAACGAATGTTTAAGCAAAATCACGGTTTATTTTGAAGATTATGAATACGAAAATTGAGAAAACAGTTTGCGATGTCTGCGGTAAAAACGGTGCGCGGTTGATTCAAGTTACGCGGAGTTATGGCAGGGAAGAAAGTTTATTGGTGATCGAAAATGTGCCGGTTGTTTCGTGTCCGCATTGCTGGGAAAGTTATTTGACGGCGCGGACTTTGCACAGGATTGAGGAAATCAAGCGGAATCGCTCGAAGGCGGCGGTTGAGCGGAATGTGGCGGTCGCAGTCTTTGCGTAAAAGCGGCTGGATATTGTGAGACAATTTAGAAAAGCGCGAACGTGAAAATTTACGTTCGCGCTTTTTTACCGCCTTTTTATTTATTGGTTATATCAACGAACTTCAATTTTTTGAGAGCTTTCAGACGCGCGTCGTCTTTGTCGAGGATTGATTCGGCGTAGGCTTTCAGCATATTCATTCGCGGGATTAAGCCGTCGGTGGAATTGTAGCAGAAGACATCGCGGGCTTGGCGGGCGGCGGTTGTGATGGGGCGGGTGTTGAGGACGGTGTTGTGGAGCGCGTGTAAATCGGCGATCCAGGCGGTGATGGCGGCGGATTGGTGTTCGGCTTCGTTCGGGTTGTAATTGGTTTCGGCGGCGATTTGGTCGGCGAACAAATCGAGGTTTTCCAGAATGCTCGCCATACTGCGCTGCGAGACGGAATTATTCGATTTGCTTTCGTCAATGTCGAGCGTCAGAGGATTGTCGGGCGTTTTGTCGCTGACGCGATTGCCGCGCAGACGGTTGACGGTCGTTTGCAGATTGGCGATTGATTCGGGCGATAAACCCTGCCCTTTGGCGGCTTTCATTATTTTCGTAATCTTTTCGGAAACTTTGGAAAAACCGGCGGTCTGCGCGGCGACGGCGGCTTTTTCGGCGATGAACGGCGCGTTGATTGCCGCCATTTTACCGGAAAAGCCGTTTTCAAAAGTTTTGAGCGCGGATACCCCAATCAAAAGATTGGTCGGATTGTATTCGATCATACCGGCGATGGTCGCAAGGGCGATATGGATGTTTTCAAGATTTTTAGCGTTGGTTTTTTCAGAATTTGAAGCCATAAATTTGGGTCGGGCGACGAAAGACAAAGCGCGGCGATTTTAACCGTTACGGGTCGGCGATAGGAGTTTGTTCAAAACACCGGATTGCGCCGCTTGCCGTCGAGTTGATCTTCGCGTTTTGTCTTTGAAAGCCTGTTTTCCTTTAAGATTTAGAGCAAATTCGGGATTGATATATGGTTTTTGAAGGCGGAAACCCGCGCGTAAGCAAGGGTGCTAAAGGCTCAGGTTTGCCTGCACCCTTGCTTACGCGCGGGTTTCTGCCCCATCCACTAATTTCGAATCTGCTCTAGTTGTGTAAGCGTGTTTTGAACAGATGAAAATTAAACGAATTTCGGTGCGATGTCAAGGTTGATTTTTAATGTGAGCGCGGGGCAAAAAAAGAATTTCTCTATCGGAGGCTTCTAAGCCGACCAATCGCCTACGCCTTCGCGTTCGACGTGATAGCCGACGGCTTCGAGGTGTTTGGTAACGGATTGGGCGTGTTCTTCGTCGCGGACTTCCAAAAGCATTTCGATGCCGACTCTACCGAGCGGCGCGAGCCACATTGCGCGTTTGTGATAAACCTCCATCACATTCGCGCCCGCGTCGGCGACGTGGTTGAGCAATGGCGCGAGCATTCCGGGACGGTCGGGGACGAGCAGTTTGAGGAAAATATAACGTCCCTGCCGGACGAGAACCTGTTCGAGAATGCGGGCTAAAAGATTCGTGTCAATGTTGCCGCCGCATAACACCGCGCAAACCGTGTCGTCCGCGTCGAGTTTGATTTTTCCGGCGAGCAGTGCCGCGAGTCCTGCCGCGCCCGCGCCTTCGACGACGAGGCGGTTGTTGGCGACGCAGAAATAAATGGCGCGGGCGATTTCGTCTTCGGTAACGGTTACGATGTCGTCCACGAATTCGCGGATGATCGGCATCGTCAGCGTGCCGGGACTTTTAACGGCGATGCCGTCGGCGATGGTTTCCGAGGATTGAATGTGAACGACTTCGCCCGCTGCGACGGACGGTTTCATCGGGGCGCAGTTTGCCGCCTGTACGCCGACGACGCGCACACCCGGCAGAAGGCTTTTGGCGGCAATCGCAATTCCCGAAATGATGCCGCCGCCGCCGATTGGGACGACGATGACGGTCGTCTGCGGCGCGGTTTCGGCGATTTCCACGCCGATAGTTCCCTGTCCGGCGATGATGCGTTCGTCGTCGAAGGCGTGAATGTGCGTGTAGCCGAATTCCCGGCTCAATTCTTTGGAATGCGCCATCGCGTCGTCGAAAGTTGCGCCGAATAAGACGACTTCCGCGCCGTAACTTTTGGTGGCGATGATTTTGGTTAAAGGCGCGAATGTCGGCAGCACGATGGTTGCTTTTATTCCCGTCAACTGCGCCGCGAGTGCCACGCCCTGCGCGTGATTTCCGGCAGAAGCGGCGACGACTCCGCGTTTTTTTTCATCGTCGCTGAGACGCGAAATCTTATTATAACCGCCGCGAATTTTGAACGAGCCGCTTTTTTGCAGGTTCTCCGCCTTCAACAAAGCATTCGCCCCTGTTTCACGCGACAACTTCGCATCCGTCAACAGCGGAGTCGGAATGATAATCTCTTTTAAGATTTCTCTGGCTTCGAGAATGTCGGCGAGTTTGACGGTCATAGCGGTTTATTTTTCCAGATAATTTTTCATCCAGCCGAGATAGGTTTCCGCGATTGCGCTCGCTTCCAAAGCGATAATTTCCGGCATTTCGTAGCTGTGATTGATTTGAATGAACGATTTCAAATCATCAAACTTTACGGCGAGCGTTTTGATTAAAAGCAGGTGTTCCGAATCCGTCTGAACCGCGCCGTCCCAAAAATAAACCGACTTCATCGGCGGCAAAATCTGTACGCAAGCCGCGAGTTTCGCTCCGACGATTTTCCGCGCCAGCGTTTCGGCTTCGACGGTTTCGGCAACAGTCGTCAAAACGACGATGGCATCGCTTTCCATTTTCAAATTATCACTTTAATTTATTGACAATAAGACTGTTGGCAAATGCCTTTTGATCTTTATCAATTTTAAGAGCCTGCTCTAACGTAGCAGTTTCTATAATGGACACTTGGTAGTCTTCATCATCTGCCGAGTCTCTCTGATATTTCACAAGAACAAAACCATCTTTAAGTTGAGCAATCGCCTTTTCTCCGATTTTTCTCTGCCAATAATCCAAGTTAGGCGACAATTCGATAACTTTCACAGCGTTTTTGATTACCTGCCGCATTCTTTTTCGAGCCTTTTTTTCAGATTTTAATCCGTAAACCAAAGTGGAACTGAATTTTGTGCCGTCTGCTGCCGTGTAAGTTGAAAATGAAGCGGGATTTCCGAAAGAATCTGTTCCGCAGGCGATACCACCCACATCAGACATCATCGGCGATGGCGCGATTTCAACTTTTATAATTTGGGCAGATTCTTCATTAACCGCCGATTTATTTGAAAATGAATCACTGAGCCACAAACCTGAGAAAATGACTCCGACAATAAATGCCGCAACTGCCGCCGACAACTTAAAGATATTTTTGTTCATAAAACATCAATCAAAGGATTAACTTTTCACATTGCGCCGCGCCAGATTCATCAAATCTTCGGGCATCCATTTGTTCAGGTTTTTCTCTTCGGCTTCGGCGATGCCCTTGTGCCGGTTACGCCATTCTTTTTCGGGCGCGTCTTCTCTGCCCGATTCCTTCGGGAAATTTTCGACCTGTTCGAGTGAAATAATTATGCCGTGCGCGATTTCCGCCCAATCTTCGGTCTGAATACCGCGCAGAACGACCGGCAAACCGGCAGTCCAATCTTCTTCGGGCGCGATGTTGTCGTATTCGGGAATCGTCAAATAAGCCGTTTTCGGAAACGGCTTGCCGCCGAATTCGCTGACGATTTGCGCCTTCACGCTTTTATAATCGGCGTTCGGATTCGCCTTTCGCATTTCCAGAGCGCGGCGAAAAATATCTGATACGGTTGTTTGTTCTGCCATTGTATTTTTATGAAATTACTTTTTGAATTTTCTAAATTATACTTTTTCGATTCGTTTTGCGAAACATTGTCTGCTTCGGTTCAAGTCAATTTTTTTTAAGACTTTCTTCTTCGGATTTAGCAACGGTGTTCAAAGCAGCGTTCGGCACGATAATAATTCTGGTGCGCCGCCTTTCCGCTTCGCCGGTGGCAAAGACCAGTCTATCTTTCGGAATTTTATATGTTTGGTAAAGAGTATTTGAAATCTTTTCGAGATATGATTTTTTCGACTGCGCGGTTTCATTTTTAGGAAAGTAAATCATGAAAATTGCCGACGTTGTAGGCTGTTCGGCAAGCCGTGCGGCAGCCATCGTTAATCTCATTCTTTCTTCTCTCGGCGGAATCCTTTCGTAATCGTCAAAATCATTTATAAGTCCACAACCAATGTTCACCAAAGCCAATTCGGATGCTGTTTTTGCACAGTTCTCCGGCAATCCTTTTACTTCAACAGTTGCCGTTACAGTCGCGCCTGCCATTTCAGGTGTGGTTGCAACTCTGATAACAGGCGAATTCTGTCCTTCGACAATCGTTCCGGCAGTAACCGTCCATTCATATTTTAACGAATTGTCAGTTTTTGTGTCGGCGGTGAAAGTCATCGTATCGCCCGGAGCCGTAACAGATGCCGGACCTGTTACAACGATTTCAGGACACGGCGCAGTTTGATTCGTCTGCGCGAATGAAGCAACGTAAAACAATAAAATCACTATTGAAGAAAAATATAATCGTTTCATAAATTACATAGTTTCAACCGTTACGCAATCATCACAATCCGGTGCTGTTGCGCCAGAAGGAACGATAAAAAATCGTGTTTGATTTTCATTATCTAAAGCGTTGAGTAAGGTAATTCTATTTCTTTCAATTCCCTGCGCCTTCAAATAAGCAATCGTTTTTTGATTTTTTAGCTTCATCGTTTTTGACGAAGTTTTTTCTTCAAATTTCTCGATAATATATATTTGTGCGTGTGGACTATTTTTCGCTTCTGTTACCAGATTATTCAGTTTAAGTTCATCTATTTTTTTCGGGGAGATTGAAAATTCGTCTAATAAAAGAGCAGCAGGGTCAATTATTATTGACATTGACTCACTTGAAGTATTCGGACAATTCTCAGGTAATCCATTTACTTCAACGGTTGCCGTTAGCGACTTGCCAACCGCTTCGGGTGGCTGAAAAGTTTTGACGACCGTTTTTCCTTTTCCTTCAACACTATTCTCTAAACCTGATTTTAGTTCGCCGTTTTCCTCAATTATATTTCCGCCTGTAACCGTCCACTTGTAAAAGTAATTTACTGAAATTTCATTGTTTATAGTAACTGTGAAAGTCGCTGCCTCTCCCGGATATATAATTTCGGGTGGACCTAACACGGAAAT
This sequence comes from uncultured Pyrinomonadaceae bacterium, assembly GCA_964244835.1. Lineage (GTDB taxonomy): Bacteria > Acidobacteriota > Blastocatellia > Pyrinomonadales > Pyrinomonadaceae. The sequence continues at coordinate 110,711 of CAXTKJ010000010.1, read as the reverse complement.
ATTTGGACACGGCGCGGATTGACTCGTCTGCGCGAACGCGGAAACACAAAAAAATGAAATAATGGTCAATGCAAAATAAAATCGTTTCATAAATTATTTTGATTCGACCTTTATACAATCATCACAAGTCGGCGGTTCTGCGCCTGCCGGAACGAGAAAAAAGTTGGTTTGATTTTTATCGGCATTAGTATTGATTAAAACCACGCGCTCACTGGCTATATTGCGGCTTTTCAGATAATCAAGCGTTTTTTGGTTTTTCTGTTCGATTATTTTTCGTGAAGTTTTTCTTTCAAAGCGTTCGGTGATGTAAATCTGTGCGCTCGGATTATTTTCTAATTCTTTTGCTAAATTATTGAGTCTGATCGTATCTATTTGGTTTGGAGAAATTGAAAACTCATCAATTTCCACGAGTCTGGGCGGAAGCCAACAACCCATTGATTCTGAATATGTGTTCGGGCATTCTTCAGGCAATCCTTTTACTTCGACAGTTACCAATAAACTTTCGCCAGCCATTTCCGACGGAATCAGAACTTTAATAACATTTTTTCCTGTCCCCTCAAATTTTGCGCCCCAACTTATGCCGTTCTCATCAACGATACTCGCGCCCGAAACCGTCCAACTATAGACGTAGTTCGCCAAATTTTTGTCATCAACATTAGTCGTGAAGGTTCCGGTCTCGCCCGGATTAACAATTCCCGCCGGACCCGTTACGGAAATAGCCGGACACGGCGCGTTTTGATTCGTCTGCGCGAATGAAACGGCGCAAAAAGCCAAAATCAAAATTGAAGCGGCGAAAAGATTTTTCATACATTCTGATCGGCGGTTTCCGCTTTGGGCGCGATGTATAAAATTCGGGTGCAGTTTTCGCAGGTCATAATTTTGGCGGTGGTTTTCAGTTCGACCTGCATTTGCGGGCGCAGTTTCATAAAACACGCGCTGCACGAACCGCCGATGACTTCAGCGACGGCGATTCCGTCGCGGCTGCGCTGCGCGAGGCGATTATAGACGGAAGCCATTTGCGGCGGCAGAGTGGTGAAAACTTCGTGGCGGCTTTTTAATTCCGTTTCGAGTTCTTTTTTATTGGCGGCGAGTTCCTTATCGAAAGCCTTGAGAGCCGTTTCACGTTTCGATTCGTGTGAATTTATCTCCTCGCTGCGTTCTTCTAAAACTTTTTCGACCTCTTCGATTTCGGTCATTCGTTCCAAAACCTGCGTTTCGAGCGCGGAAATCTGTTTCTGCAAAGTGTCGGTTTCGCGCATCGCCGTTTCGTATTCCTTTTGATTTTGCGAGCCTTTTAAGTTGCGGTTGGCGCGGTCGAGGTAGGTTTTGTTTTCGGCGATTTGTCGTTCGAGGTCGGCGCGTCCGGCTTGGGATTTGTCGCGGCTGCCCTGAATTTCTCTAATAGAAGAGGCGTGCTGTTCAAACTCCTGTTCGATATTCGCACGCCTCACTTCTGCCGTTTCGATGGCTTTTTTTAATCTGCGGATGTTGGTGTCCGTCTTCTGCAACGCTATCAACTTTTCAAGTTCTGAATTCACTTTGGGAAATCTCCTGCTTTCTAAATAACTTTATTCTACAAGGAAATTTTCACACATTATCGGATTGCTTGCAATGTTCGTTCAGGCTGTCGCTCAGAGTTACGGCTTTAGCCGTGAAAGGCGCGCGCCTTTCACGGCTAAAGCCGTAACTCTGAACTCACTGCTTTTAGAAAATTATTTCATCACCGTATATTCGATGCGCCGGTTTTGGAATTTTCCGTCATCGGTATTGTTATCGGCTTTCGGTTTGGATTCACCATAGCCTTTTTCAGTCAGCATTTCCGATTTTACGCCGAATTGAATCAGCGCGTCGCGTACGGCTTTGGCGCGGTTGTCGGAAAGAACTTTATTGGCTTCGTCGGTTCCGTCGCTGTCGGTATGCCCGCCGACTTCGATGACGGTATTACCGGGCAGTTTTTTTATGTAATCCGAAGCCCGTTGAATAAACACCTTATTGCGGTCGGGAATGTCGTATTTGCCGCTGGCGAATTGAATTATATACAGATTCATCGCCGCCGTTACCTGTTCAGCCGAATAATCGTTCGGTAAATCATCGAGAGCTTTGTTCGCACATTTTTCCGCCAAATCGTACGCACCGGCTTTGATATTGATACATTCGTTGCTGACCTTGGCGACCTGTTTGCACTGCGCGATGATCGGCGCGGGTTTGACACCGTTTTCGCCTTTGACGGTCGCTTCCTGACACAGCCAGTTCGGATGTTTGATTTCGACTCTTTTGACTTCACCGGCTTTGAGCGTCGAAAGATTTATCGAGCCGTCATCGGCGGTCGTTCCCCAAAACGCGCCGTTGACCAGAACGCTGCTGCCCGCCGGTGCGCCTTTCACCGTCGCGTCGTAACCGCTTTTTCTCAGAATGAAAAACCAGGCGAGAACCAAAATAACGACCGCGAAAACGAACATTGCCCCCAATCCGCCGGAAACCCAAACCCAAGACGGTATGCCGCCTTTCTGTTTGTCCTCTTCCTTTTGTTTGGCGGCTTCCTGCGTCGGCGTAAGCGGGATGTTTTCATACTTGGCGCGTTCCGCTTCGGGCAGGCGAAAATAAGGTGTCGTCGCACCGAAATCATTTCCGCCGCCGCTGCCTCCGCTGCTGCTTCCGTAAGTGTCGGCGTTGCCGCTGAAATCTTCGTTGCCGGGAAGTTTGATGCTCGCCTGCGAATTGCCCCAATCGGGCGTTTTCGGCGCGGGCGACGATCCGGGCAGAAAGGTCTTGCCGAAATCCGCGTCGTCGTGGCGCACATTCGCTACGGTATTTCCCCAATCGTCCGCCGGCGGCTGACTCGATGGTTTTCTAAAATTAGTCTTACCCCAATCGTCGTTATCGCTCACGTTTTTATTCTCCTGAAATCGTTAACCTCGAAAATTAATCGCGTCGGTTTTTATTATAAACGACGAATTATCTTTCGCCTACCAACGTAATGCACGACGAAAACGAAGTCAAATTAACAGTGAACGGTGAGTGGTGAGTGGTGAGTGAAAAGCGAGATTTTTTTGTTCTTCAACTCATCACTTAACACTCACCGTTCACCACTATTTCACGTTCGGCGGCTGGAGACTTTTGGTGCGGATGGAAATTCCTTCGCTGGCGACGACGAAGACGCGCTTGGCATCGTAGGAAGATGTGTTGACCGGCGAATAGGAAAGCAGATAGCGGCTTCTTTTCAGTTCGTCGCAGATAAATTTCGCGGCGGTGCTGACTTCTTCAATCGGGAAAACTTTCCCGCCCGTGCCTTCCGCCAGTTGTTCGATGACCTGTCCGGCTTTCGGCTGATTGCGGCGATACGCGCCGCCCGTGCGGTCGGGAATTTGCAGCGCGTAAACGGTGATATTTTGATTTTGCAAATCGCCGAGCAGTTTATCGAAAGTCGTTTTACTGCCCCTGTCCAATCCGTCGCTGATTAAAACGACGGCGGTTTTGCGCGTTCCCGGCATCAGCGGCATTAGAATTTCGGTCATCGTCGCGTTCAGTGAATCGAACAAAAACGCATTGCCCTGTTTGCGAAAAGTTCCGAGCGACGCTTCGATTTTTTTCGCGTCGTCCGTCCATTCCTGGACGATTTCCGGCTTTTCATCGTAACCGACGACGAAAATCTGATCGCCGTCGAAAATTTCATAAGCGAATTCCATCGCCGCCTTTTTCAGCGTTTCGAGATCGGCGCGAACGGTTAGGGAATTGTCGGCGAGAATGACGATTTTAGCGGGCGACGGGTCGAAGCTGAAATTTTTGATTTTCTGCTCGATGCCGTTTTCGTAAAGCGAAATGTTTTCAATCTTGATCGGCTCTTTCGAGTCGGTCGTCCGCGAAGCGATGACGTTTAAAATCGTGCCTTCGACATCGGCGGTCGCCGTCGCGTTACGCCTCGATTGCGCGTTCACACAAATAAAACCAATCGTTAAAAATAAAATCAGTCCGCAGATTCGTGTCGCCATTTTCATTTTTTTGAAAACCTCAATCTTTTTTCGTCGCCGCTTCCTTTTTGGAATCGGTCTTTGTTTCGCTTGTCGAGTTTGATGCGCTTTCGGTCTTGGCGGTTGATTCGGCGGCGGAAGTTTTTTCAGACGTTTCGGCTTTTTCGGCTTTTTCGGTTTTTCCGCCGGTCTTTTCGGTTTTTGCCGCGTTCGGGTCTTTCATTTTGTTAGAATATTCGTGGACATACCAACCCGCGCCTTTGAATTGAATTCCCGAAAGCGACCATTGTTTTTCCAGTTTTCCGCCGCAAACCTCGCAAACCGTCAACGGTTTTTCTGCGACTTTCTGCATCTTCTCAAAATGCGCTCCGCATTCTGCACACTTATATTCGTAAATCGGCATAAGATATTTTTACTTTTATTTTCCGCCGCCTGTCAAAACATATTCGACGACATAGCGGCGCAGTTTTTCGCGGTTCTGTTTTAGATACGGCGCGTAATCCTGAAAAATCCCTTCGTCAGCCATCACCATTAAAATATATGGTTCGAGCAATCCGTCATCGTGTAGTTTGACGAGCTTTTCCAACTGCGGATTGAGTTTCTTGACGGTTTTTTTCTTGCCGTTCATAGTTTCCCTAACAACGGTAACGGTCGTTTTCAGCGCGTCTAATTCTTCTGCCAAGCTGTGCCGATAGGCTGTTTCATTCGGGTAAGCCTTTTTAAAATCATCGCTCACGCCGGTTTTGCCCGTCTGCCATTTCGCCCGCGACAAACCGTAAACCGTCCACGCGAACGAACCGTCGTCGTTATTGTCGCCCATTCCGAGTGTGATGTTGACATCGCCGTTTTTACCCGACGAAACGCTGGCGGGAATGTCAATTTTCGGATGTCCGAGCGTCGCGCCCGTTACCTGCGCCCATTGATTCATTCCACCAACCGCCAGTTTATTAAAAGGTTCGACGATGAAGGCTTCGACGTATCGGTCGCGGGCTTGGTCATATTTTTTCTGCCTCATCAGAGGAGTCGCCGAATAACGATACGCCGTTTCGCGGAAAGGGTCGGTCTGAATCGCTTTCTGATACCAGATTTCCGCGTTGGCGAAATCGCCTTTATGAACGAAAACGTCGCCCGAATAAAGCGCGGCGTAATAAAGTTTCGGGTCGAGTTGATAGGCTTGCTGATATTTTTTCAGGGCTTCGTCCATTTTCCCCTGCGCGAAAAACGATTCGGCTTCCTGCATCAGTTGCTCGGTTTCAGGGTTTTTCGTATAACTGGGAATCTCGCCGTTTGCAGGAATTCCTTCGATCAGGGCGTTGAGTTTCGGTTCGGGATGCCCCAATTCCTTCGCCTTAATAAGAGCCTTTCGCGCTCTTAAATAGAGCTGTTTGATTTCTTCCTTATCGCTGACGGTGCGCGTTTTAGAGAGCAGAGCCGCACCCAAATAAAACTGAAGATTGGCATCTTCCGGTTCAGCCGCTATTAAACTTTCCAATATCGGCAGAGCTTCGATATATTTACCGGCTTGAACGAGCGGCGCGACTTTCGCCCGCAGAGCCTCCGTATCAGCGGTTTGCGCGGCGACCGGCGAGACGATGGAGAAAACAGCGAAGGCGAACGCCAGCGCGAAAAATAACCTGATATTTTTATTTAACATTCTCTACTCCTGAAAATTGATTTGTGAAACTTGTTCTGTTCGATGTTTATTGTCGTTTATTAGATGCCGATTGGCAAAAACATTCCATTCGTCAGACAAAAACCGCAAAAACTTCGTTGGAAAATAAATAACCTTTTTCTGTCAATTTAAGTTTCTCTTCGTCAAATTCGATTAAACCGAATTCCGCCAAACGACTCAAATCTTCGAGATTCTCCGCAATTAAATCCTTTCCGAATAGCTTTTTATATTTATTCAAGTCAATTCCCTGCTTCAACCGCAGACCGAGAAAAACGTATTCCGACGCGACATCAATCTTTTCATTGCGGACAATCGCCGAATTTTCGTTTTCAATCAGCGAGACATACTTCGCCGTGTCGCGCTCATTTGAATATCGAAAGTCTATTCCGTCGAATGAATGTGCCGAACAGCCGAAACCGTACACCGCGTCGAGCGTCCAGTATTTCGTGTTGTGTTTCGATTCGTATTCCGGCAGCGCGAAATTCGAGATTTCGTATTGTTCGTAGCCGTTTCGCGCAACTTCGGCGAGCATTATTTCATACATTTCTGCCGCCGCGTCTTCGTCCGGCGAAGGCTGGCGACCGCTGCGAATCTGTTCGGCGAGCGGCGTACTTTGGTGAATTTCGAGCAGATAAAGCGAAAGATGTTCGGGTTTTAATTTTAACGCTTCCGTCAAATTTCTTTTCCAATCCTCAACCGTTTGGCGCGGCAGTCCGGCGATTAAATCGAAGCTGACATTGGTAAAACCGGCGCGGCGTAAAAGCCCAATCGTTTCGCGCACGTCGTCAGCCGTGTGTTTGCGCCCAAGCCGTTTCAATTCCGCGTCGTCAAAAGTCTGCGCTCCGAAACTCGCGCGATTGACACCGAGATTTTTATAATCCGTCAATGTTTCGAGCGAAACCGTCGCCGGATTCATTTCCATCGTAATTTCCGCATCAGCGGCAACTGAAAATTTTTCGTGAATTGTTCCTAGAATTCTTTCCAACTGTTTCCCCGAAAGCAGCGAAGGCGTGCCGCCGCCGAAATAAATCGTGTCAACTTGGATTTTAGATTTTAGATTTTGGATTTTGGAATCTGGAATCTGGAATCTGCAATCTGCAATCTCTTTCACCAGCGCGTCAACGTAGCTTTCAACAATTTCCGCGTTTTTATAAACGTCCGTCGCAAAATCGCAGTAGGAACAGCGCGAACGGCAGAACGGAATGTGCAAATAAACGCCCGCTTTTTGGTTTGGAGGTAAGTTTGAAGTTTTATTTGTCAACTAATTTATAAGCTCTTTTGTTGGCGAAAGATTTCTCGTTGAGCAGTTGGCTTTCCGTCTGTTTTTGTTTGAAGCCGATTAAAGTTTGGCGCACGAAATCGTTTTTCTTGAGAAGATTTTTCAACTTGCTCGGCGCGGTTTCTGCCGTTGCGCCGTTTTCTTCGCCCTGCCACATTTCGACGTAATCGCTCTGTTGCGGCGCACGTTCAAAAATCTGACGGTTTTCGATTCGCTCCGCCAGCACCATTAAATAAATCGGCTTGTCATTAACCAATTCGACCCGACTTTTCACCGCTTGCGGATCGGCAACTTCGTACCATCTGCCGCCAACTTCCGCCGCGATTATTCGGACGACGCGGAATCCGTTTTCCCGGCTCAAAGCGCGATAAAAAAGTTCAGGACTGAATTGATAAAAACCGTGTCCGAGAAAATTATTGCCGCCCGCGACGATTGCCAGATGCCCGCCGACTGCCGTCAATTCCATCGCGTTTTTCAGCGCAACCGGAAAGTTAAAAACGTGTTCGGTCGTGCCGCCGTCCAAAACAA
>CAXTKJ010000010.1:65675-103254 GCA_964244835.1 uncultured Pyrinomonadaceae bacterium | reverse complement strand
AAATGTGAATTTTCCCTTGAGTTCGTCGCTGATCGGTTTGTTCAAATCGTGCAGAATCGCCGCGCCTTCATAATCGGAAAAATCCATCGCCGAAACTGCTTCCGCGCCGAGATATTGAAACAATTCCGTGCTGTTTTTAATGTTTGGAAAATCGTCCAAATCGAAAGCGTCGCGCAGAGTTTTATAATCGTAATCGAAGAACTGAAACTGCTGGTTGCCGAGCATCAATGTTCTTTGAAAGCTCGCTTTTCGCTCACGTGCCGAGACGAGAAATTTGGCGACATCAATATCTATACCCATAAATCAAAACTTATTGGCGTTTAATTTTGCAGCTGATTTTCGAGCGATTTTTTCCAGGCGTTTTCAAGGTCTTCGATTGAAGCCGCAATCGTTTCCGCGTCGTTAATTTTAATCGTTAAATTCCCGCCGGCAACTTTCCCGATAACCTGCAACGGACAATCAAACTCTTTGGCGATTGCCTGAACTTCTTCAAGTTTTTCAGCCGCAAAACTGACGACGATGCGCGACGGCGTTTCTCCGAACAGCACACTTTCAACCGACAGATTTTCGTCATTCAAATTGATTTCCGCGCCGACGGCTTTTCGGTTCAAAGATGAAAAGCAGCTTTCGGCAATCGCCACCGCCAAACCGCCGTCCGAACAGTCGTGCGCCGATTTCAGCAAGAAAGCGTCGGCTAGTTTCAGGCAGGTTTCCTGAACTTTGACCTCTAAATCCAAATCAATTTCCGGCACGATTCCGTTTTCGATCAATTCATCGGTCGTCAAACCGAGAACCGTCTGCGCGTATTCGCTCGCCGCCAGATCGTCTTTCGTCTCGCCTAAAATAGCAATCGTATCGCCTTCGGATTTGAATCCGCAGGTGATGATTTTTCTCGTATCTTCAATCAAACCGACCATTCCGATAGTCGGTGTCGGCAGTATTCCACGCCCTTCGGTTTCGTTATAAAACGAAACATTGCCCGAAATTACCGGCGTGGCAAACGCCTCGCAAGCCTCTTTAATGCCGTCAATCGTTTCCGAAAACGACCACATCACTTCGGGACGTTCGGGCGAAGCAAAGTTCAAACAATTCGTAACCGCAATCGGCTTCGCGCCGACGCAGACGTTGTTTCGCGCACTTTCCGCCACGATTAATTTCGCGCCTTCACGCGGATTGATCGCCGAAAATTTCCCGTTGCCGTCCAAACACATCGAAACAGCACGGCGCGTTTCCTTGACGCGCACGACCGCCGCATCCGCACCCGGCAAAACCGCCGTATTGGTGCGAACCATCGTGTCATACTGCTCATAAACCCAACGCTTCGAGCAAATGTTCGGCGACGCGAGCAGCATTTTTAATGCTGATCCGTTGTCCGTTGTCCGTTGTCCGTTGATTTCAAATTTTGCCTTTTGCCTTTTGCCTTTTGCCTTCGAATCGTCCATCGGACGATTGTATTTCGGCGCGGCATCCGTCACGGTATCAACCGGAATATCGGCTTTCAGAACGCCGTTGTGAAAAACTTTTAAGCGATGACCTTCGACGACTTTGCCGATGACGACGGCATCCAAATCCCACTTTTTGAAAACGTCCACGACTTCCTTTTCGCGTCCAGATTTGGCGACGATCAGCATTCTTTCCTGCGATTCGCTCAACATCATTTCGTAAGCCGTCATCCCGGTTTCGCGCTGCGGTACAAGCGTCAAATCGAGTTCCAAACCCGTTCCGGCGCGCGATGCCATCTCGACCGACGAAGATGTTAAACCAGCCGCGCCCATATCCTGAATTCCGGCAATCGCGCCCGAACGCATCGCTTCGAGGCAGGCTTCGAGCAGAAGTTTTTCCAGAAACGGATCGCCGACCTGCACGGTCGGTCGTTTTTCCAACGCTTCTTCATCGAATTCCGCCGATGCCATCGTCGCGCCGTGAATGCCGTCGCGCCCGGTTTTCGCGCCGACATACAAAACCGGATTGCCGATGCCTTCCGCTTTCCCGAAAAAGATTTGATCTTTGCGGACGATGCCGAGCGCAAACGCATTAACCAGCGGATTCAAATTATACGCTTCGTCAAAAACGACTTCGCCGCCAACGGTCGGAACGCCGAAACAATTTCCGTAGTGCGCGATGCCGTCAACACAGCCTTTCAAAATTGATTTATTGCGCCGGTAGATATGCGACTTGTCAGAACCGCCTGCGTCAGCGGGTGGGTTTTTTGTTGCCGCACTCAACCCGCCCGCTGACGCAGGCGGTTCTGACAGCGGTCCGAATCGAAGCGAATTCATCGCCGCAATCGGTCGTGCGCCCATCGTAAAAACATCGCGCAGGATACCGCCGACTCCGGTCGCCGCACCTTGAAACGGTTCAATGAAACTCGGATGATTATGCGATTCGACTTTGAAGGCGACGCACCAATCATCGCCGATGTCCACGACTCCGGCGTTTTCTCCGGGCGGCACGATAACGCGCTCGCCCGTCGTCGGCAGTCTCACTAAATGAACGCGCGAAGATTTATAACTGCAATGCTCCGACCACATTACGGAAAAAATTCCGAGTTCGGTCATCGTCGGTTCGCGTTCCATTATCTCTAAAACTTTTTCGTATTCTGCGGGCGTGAAACCGTGCTGCGCGACGATTTCAGGCGTGATTTGCGTTTCGTTCATCTGTTTGATTAAGTGCGAAAAATGAAATTGTCATTTTAGCTTTTTAGCCGATTGATGTCGAATTTGTCGAAGAAAGACGCGGAGTTATTAAAAAAATCGCGTCTCTTTGAAGATTTTTCTGCGAAGCAGATATAGAGTTAAGCTACAGGCGTGAGCCTGTAGAAAAGCCAAAAATCAAACAGCCTGTTTACAGGCGAAAGTGTTCTTGCCGCCTGTGAACAGGCTTTAATTTCCCCTTGCCAAACGACAGGTTTCGCTTACGCTTCACCTGTCGCTAAACTCTTTCATCCGATTTGTGGATTATTATTTTTGCAAACTAAATCTAATTTCTTTTCACGGCAATCGCCAGAACGGTCGGCGCGAGATTGATGCGATGGAAGGAAACTTTATAAAGCCCGCGCACGAACGCATCGAACAGCCGCAGAACGACGCTGCGGTTGGCGACCGCGCTGAGTTTCGACGGTTTTACCTCCACCGTTTCCAGACCGGCTTTCGTGAAATACTTTTCCATCGTGCGCGAAGTGTAGCCGATCAAATGCAGCGGCGGTTTCGTCGCCAGATAAGTCATTTCGCCGCCTTTGCCCAGACCGAAAAGATTGATTAACGATTTAAATTTTTCTTTCAGATTGTGAAAATCCATATTCGGAACGCGAACTAAAAGCACGCCGCCGTTCGCCATTTTCGACGCGCAGTTTTCCAAAATCACCGTCGGCGACGGAACGTGTTCCAGAACATTCGTCAAATTTATCGCGTCGAATTTATCAACTGAAAATTCGATGTCGGACAAATCGGAAAAATAAACGTCGGGCAAATTCTGTTTTTCGCGGGCGTAATTGACGGCGATGTGCGAGAGTTCCGTTCCGAAAACGCGCCAGCCGTCGCGTTTGGCTTCGAGCAGAAAAAAACCGTAACCGCAGCCGACATCGAGCAGTGCGCCTCTTTGCTTATGAAGTTTGTTTATCTCGGAAACGAGATATTTTGAAACGTCTTTGTAACGCCATTCGTTCGCTTCGATTTCCGCTGATGAACCTTCGTAATACTCGCCGATGACTTTGCCTTCTTCGATTTCCGGTATTTGATTAACGTAAATCAGGGAACAATTTCGACAGCGCGAAATCGGAAATCCGTCTTCGATTTTGATTAGTATTTTTTCGGTCGAGCCGCACAAATCGCAGTCAACTTCCTTTAAAGTTTCGGTCATTAAAATAATTTTACGATTAAAATGTTAAAGCGGCATCTTTCAAAAATGCCGCTTTTGTTTTACGCTTCGCTGAACGATGCCGGAGTTTTCTTGCCGTTGGTGTAAAGTTCGCTGATGACGAATTTGCGGCGCAGAATTTTATATACGAAAACAAGGCGTACGGCTTCGACGGCTTCACGCCAGCGCGACAGCCAGATCGGAAAATTGCGTGACGAAAAATTGCTTTTCAGCGGCAAACCTTCGTTTTCGTAAAAGTCTAAAAAGCCCAAAAGACCTTGCAGTTTCCCTAAACCTTTATCGTTGTTCAGTTCGATTTCCAAACGCTTGGAAGCCGACCAGACGGAAAACATTTTGCGGCGCACACAGTCGTTGATAACGATTGCCGGAACGCGAATCACGATGTCCGAATAGACGGGTTCGGTTAATTCCTTGATTTCGTTGTTCGGCGCGTCCAAAAGCCAGAGATGTTCGCCGTCCGCGTCTTCGACTTTAAATACTAATTTCGGCAGTAGTTTCTTACGGACGAGCGACGGCGTGCTGTCTAAAAAGTTTCTGAAATAGCGGTCGAACGCCTTGAAACTCGCCTTTGTTTTTTGTTCTTTTTCGTACTGCTTTTCGAGTTTGTCGGCATATTTTGCCTGCATCTCGACGATTATTTCGTCTTTGCGCGAATAATCGAAAGTCTTTAAATCAAATCCGGCTTTGCTGTCCCAACTGCTGCCGGGAACCATTATCACGCATTCACTATTTTGCGCTTTTGCCTGCGGATTCGAGTTATAAAAATCGGCGACCATCTGCGGATTTACGCCCGTGTCGTTGAATTGGACGGTTTCTTTGTGCAGAAAACAATGATTGCTGGCGAAAGGCACGGCGTATTTCGCGCCGACGGCTAGCGAAAAACTCGTAAATTCGTCAACGTACTGCTGCGCCGTGCGAAGTTCGGGAAATTTTTCCTTGTAATCTTTAATCGTGTATGGAATCGGTGTCGCGCTCGAATGGCTGCGAAAACAGAAATCAACTTTCTTGAAACGATTCGTAATTTGTTTCAAAGGCAAGCCGAAAGTTTTGCAGTCGTTGGCGTTCAAAAGTGTCGTTTCGCCGTCGCTTAATACCGCGACCGAATCGGCGGCGAACAAACCGAATTGAAACGAATGCAGAAAACAATCTTCCCATAATTCAAACTTATCGCCGTGTCCGATTTCGACGATGTTGTTGAATTTGCACGATTTCAAATCGCGTACCATTCTCGTTCCGGGAATTTTCGGCACGAGATAAGTAACGTCGCGGTCGAACAGCCGCAGTGAAGGCGCGTGAAAATGATCCCAGTGCAGGTGCGTCAGATAGATGTAATCCGGCTTGATGTCCTTGATTTCGGCGCGGTCAATTTCCGGGAAATTCCACCAACTGCGCCAATAACACGAACCGACGAGCCACGGATCGAACAAAAGTGTTTTGCCTTTATCTTCAACCATCATTCCGGCGTGGCTTAGAATTTTGAACTTCATAAAAAACTATAAATTTAAAGGATTTTTATTTTTCGTTTGCTTGAATTTTGTCCGCCGGAGCAGCCAACGCTTTATCAATTTCATTCCGAAGAAAAGCAGTATTGAATTTTCCCTGTTTCCCGTAAACCGCTTTGCCGCTCGCGTCGAACAAAATGGTGAACGGCAAACCGCCTTCCCAGTCTTTGGAAACCGTGGCAATGGCTGCGCCTTCGTCCGGCACTTTCAGTAAATAACCGGGCGTTTCCGATTTCATCTGTGCCAGAAATTTCGGCACATCGTTGTCAATTTCCGCCAAATCGTCGAGCGAAATCGTAATCAAATCAATTTTATCTTTGTAATCTGCGCCGATTTTAACTAAATCGGGAAATTCCTCGCGGCACGGATCACACCACGTCGCCCAGAAATTTATCAAAAGCGGTTTGCCGTTCGGCGTTAAAAGTTTTTTCAGCGCGGCTTCGTCAATCTGCGTAACTTTCGGCAAATTAGCGGTTGTTTGAATTTTCGGCGCGGCGGTTTTCGATTTCGGCATTTTCGTCTGCGCGAAATTTTCAGATGAAAAAATAGTCAACGAAGCGATAATGAAGAATAAATTAAAGACGCAGAACAATCGGCGAGAGAAAACTTTTTCTCGCCGATTGTGTTTCATTTCGTAAAAATTTTCTGTCGTCATTTAGTTTTTGGCGATTCGTTTGATCGTGCAGCCGAAGGCTTTAGCATTGTTTTTCGCCACCGCTTTGCCCGCGAGATTTGCCGTTATCGCGTCGTTCAGGAAATTCGACGTAACATTTTCGCCCGAACGGTCGTTGTCAATCGCGCCGTAATAAACCAGGGCGTTTTTATCGTTAAAATAAAAAACTTCCGGCGTGGCAATCGCGTTGAGTTTGTCGGCTAAAACATTTCCTTTGTCAATCAAGACCGGAAATTTATAATGCTCGGTCGTGTGCGATTTGACGGCTTCCATACTTTCCGTCGAATTGGAATTGATGCCGATGACGTTGATGCCTTTCGCCGCGTATTCGTCGGCTAATTTCACGATTCTTTCGTTGTAGCCTTTGACGACCGGACATTGTACCGAAAGAAAAACCAGAATCGCGCCGTTTTTGCCCTTCAAATCATTGAAGGATTTTTCCGCGCCGCTGCTGTCCGTCAGCTTAAAGTTTTCCAACGTCGCGCCGACCGCCAAACCGTCTTTCGCGCTCGTGCGGCTGATATTATTTAACGAAACAAATGCGGCAATCGCTAGAATTGCGGCAACTAAAAAACTCGACCTTTTCATTTTTGTATAACTCCTTAAATTTTTGTTATGCGTGAGATGCAATTTTAACAACTTACCGTTCGCCTTCACAAGCCGATTTATCAAATCATCCGAAAAGTTTTGACGGCTGATTTTTGATACTTTTTCAAAAAGCCGCAAAAATTTGTTTAACTACTGCCAATTTTTTCTGGAATGTTTAATCCTTTACCATTATTTAAATAATAACGCGCTGAAAATTCCGCGCTTGTTCCAGACAAAAAACTTTCCAAACAAACAATTCCGAACGACTTAAGAGAGTTCGGATTTTTTATCCAACGCAATTCAAACTTTATAATGAAAAAATCATTGCTATCTCTGTGCGCTCTCGGAATAATGGCAGTTCCGGCAATGGCTCAAAATCGCCCGCGAACTTTTGATAATTTCGATACGCGGCGCGGAGTCGAAATCGTTACGCCGACCATTGCGCCGATGCCGAATAAATTGGTCAAAAAGACGGCGGCAGTTTCTCAAAAAACGACTGCTCCGAAAACGAATTCAGTTATCAAATATGATGTTCAGCCGAGCGTCTATTCAAAACTTTCGATGGCAGCGGGCAAAAGTATGAACGGTTTTACGACCGGCGATTTAACTATTGACTCCTATATCGTTGATTCTTCAAGTCGTTACAATATTGACCCGCTTCTGATTTACGCGCAGATGCACCAGGAATCTTCGTTCAAATTGAAAGCAAAATCCTACAAAGGCGCAAGCGGTTTGATGCAGTTAATGCCGGCGACCGCCATCCGTCTGGGCGTTACGGATATTTACAATCCCAAACAAAACATCGAAGGCGGCATAAAATATATGCGCTGGCTGCTCGACAAATTCGGCGGCGATGTCAATCTCGCGCTCGCCGGTTACAACGCGGGCGAAGGCGCGGTGATGAAATACGGCAACCAGATTCCGCCGTATCGTGAAACGCAGGAATATGTGCGGCGCATTTCGGCGCGTTACAGTTCGATTACCAACCCGAATTTCGTTAAAACCGTCCGCAAAGTCAGCGACAAACAAGCCGTTAAACTGGAAAAGAAAGAATCCGCGCCGTTGACGAGTCTGGAACGCAGCGCGCTGGCGATTCGCACATCGGACGGCAGAATGCGGCTGGTCAATCAATAATTTCTCGACTTCTCTCTTCTCCTCTGGTCTGAAAAGACTTGCGGCTGGAAACGATTTTCCAGCCGCGTTTTTTTATTTAAACTGACGGTCGGTTTTTTTGCCGACCTTTTTCGTTTTGGCGTTTCGTCTTTCCAATCTGAATTTCCAAACCATTCTTTCCCGCTCTTCGTCGAAAAGATATTTCCCTTCTAAAACCTGCCAGAAGCCTGTAAACTCCCAATTTCCGACGGATAATTTATTGAACAGCGGAACGATGTGCGCCGACTCGACAGCGTTGAGCATTGCGCGGTTGAAAGTATCGAGCTGCTGATCGCCGCGTCTGCCCGCGCCGGTGTAGAAAATAGTGTCGGTGTCGTCGCCGTGAAAATCCGGGTAACAGGGATTGATTCTGCCAAAGTCGGTTAACAGCGAAATCAGATGACCTTTGCGCTGGTAAATTCCGTTGCGGACTTTGTGAATATCGCTGATTTCAGTCCACGAAAAAATCGTCCCGATTCGGACGTTTTTTATAGTTTTTGATAAAGATAAACAATTTTTAATCTCTTCGCTTGACACTTATCAAAGTTATCAATAATAGTTATATCCAGTCTATTGGAGTTTCTACCGACAAAAATAATTTCTTTATTAATTATTGAGAAACTTTTTTTTGGACTGACCGATAATTAACTCGAATATCCAGTTTTGTCATTAATTCGTTTTGATACCTGAAATCGGTATTCCCCTTTAAGTTCAGGCAGAAAAATCTTTTTCCGGTGCTAGCAATTTTTAGTTTCCTTCTGTCTGCTTTGAAATTTTCAGCAGTTCTTTATTTCATTCTAAAATGGTCAGCGACGTTTCCGAACGTCTTTGACGGAAATTTCCCGACGATAAATTTGTAAATTTATTTATAACGGCTTGATACATTTTATCGGCAGATTTCTAAATTTTACGTTCCCAAGGAGATAACTGAAAGTGAAAAAATTTCTAAGTGTTTTCGCAACTTTGATAGTTGCATTCGTCGTTTTCGCATTGCTGACCAGAAATGCCGAAGCCGACAAGACAGTTTTCGGTACCGGCTCGATTCAGGACATCGAGCGCGTCAAACAAATCAGTTTAAATTACTTGCTGGAAAGCACCGCTAATCGTACAATCGGCGGCGCAAATGAATTAAAAGCGCAATCGGTCGTTTTCGACGACTTGAATATGGCGCACACCAGAATTCGCCAGACGGTCAACGACATTCCAGTCTGGGAAGGCGAAGCGATTGTCCACCTTAAAGCCGACGGCTCTTTATCAACAATCACAGATGATTTGAAAGATCGAATCATCGTTAATACGCAGCCTAATTATTCCGCCGAAGAAGCGAAAACATTCGCTTTGAATATGTACGGCGGCAAAGCCCAAATCAGCGGCGAAGCGAAGATCGGAATGTGGATTTTTCGCGGCAATGACCGCGATCATTTAACATATCGCGTCGAAACACCGCGCATTGACGGCTCGGATTCATCATCGGCTCCCGTCGTTTTCGTTGACGCGCAGACGGGCGAAAAAGTTTTTGAATACGACAATCTGCAAACCGGCAGCGGCTCTTCGCTGTACAGCGGCACGGTCAATATCAACACCAGTTCGGTCGGTTCGACGTTTTATATGGAAGATTTAACCCGTAAACAGGGGACTTTCAATATGAACAGCACCGGCAGCGAAACGAGCGGTACGGGCGGCACGCAGTCGCGCTACACCGACACGGATGATGTTTGGAACACGACCATTCAACGCGCCGGAGTTGACGCGCATTACGGCGCGGCAAAGACTTTTGATTATTATTTGAACACGCACAACCGCAACGGGATTGACGGTTCGGGCGGTCCGGGAACGACGACTTCCGCCGCTACCGGAGTCGGTTTGATCGTCTCGCGTGTCCATTTCGGCAGCAGCGGTCGCTACAATAACGCTTTCTGGTATAACAACCAGATGAGTTACGGCGACGGCGACGGCTCGACCTTTACGCCTTTGACGACGATTGACATCTGCGGACACGAAATGACGCACGGCGTTACCGAAAGAACGGCGAATTTGACTTATTCAAACGAATCGGGCGCATTGAATGAAGCGACTTCCGATATTTTCGGCGCGATGGTCGAACTTTACGCCGACGGCGGAGCGGTTACGGCTGATACCTGGAAAATCGGTGAAGATGCCTACACGCCGGGAACTTCCGGCGACGCTCTGCGACGGATGGACAATCCGAACGCGGTCGGCGACCCGGATCATTACAGCCTGCGCTATACGGGAACGGCGGACAGCGGCGGCGTTCACACCAATTCGAGCATCGTCAATCACGCTTATTATTTAATCGCGGCAGGCGGCACCAATCGCGTCAGCGGCGTAAATGTGGCGGGAATCGGCACGACCGATGCGGCAAAAGTTTGGTATCGCGCTCTGACGGTTTATATGACTTCGGGAACGAATTTTTCGGCGGCGCGAACGGCGACGATCAACGCGGCGAACGATTTATTCGGCTCGACCAGCACCCAGGCGACGACCTTTGCCAAAGGCTGGTGCGCCGTTGGTGTCGGTGCGTGTCCGACGACTCCGACTCCAACGCCAACCGCAACTCCGACTCCAACTACGCCGACTCCGACCCCAACACCGACTCCGGGCGGCGGCGGTGAACTGCTTTCCAACGGCGGATTTGAAGTGAGTGCTTCGCCCTGGGTTGGTTCGGGAACGGGTTATTTCTACACCGCTAACGGAAATTATCCGCACGGCGGAACGGGTTATATTTATTTCGGCGTGAACAACAGCGTTTCGGGACAGTCTTACCAGACGGTTTCGATTCCATCGAACGCGACCGGCAATTTAACCTTCTGGCTGAATGTTACTTCGAGCGAAACCGGAACGACGGCGTATGATAAATTATTCGTCGAAGTTCGTAACACCAGCGGAACTTTGCTTTCGACGCTGGCAACATACAGCAACGCGAATAAAGGAACGGCTGGCGTTTATTCGCAGAAATCGTTCAGTTTGGCGGCTTACAAAGGTCAGACGGTTCGACTGCAATTCCGTTCGACGACGGACAGTTCGGTAACGACGAGCTTCCGCGTTGACGATGTTTCGTTAAGATAATTACGAAGCATTTCAAAAATAAAAAAGGCGGCGATAGATTTATCGCCGCCTTTTTTATTTTTTCTCAAGACTTATTATTGAAGGTAAAAAGCCTGAATCGGAATATCGGTGCCAACGCCGAAATAATAACCGAGTAACGCGCCGTTGCTGCTGTTGAAACGATACCAGGCTCCGTTTTCGGGACGAAACACGGAAATATCAGTTTTGCCGTCGCCGTCATAATCGGCAGGTGTCGGCACGTCGGTCGCCGCCCCGAATGAAGTTGCCGCGAACGAATTGTTGGAACTCGTAATTCGATACCAACCGCCGGTCGAAGGACGGAAAACCGTGATGTCCGCTTTCGCGTCGCCGTCAAAATCGGCGGCTAAAGGTTTGTCGCCGAGCTGTCCGAACGCCGTGCCGTAAAATTGATTATTCCCGCTGTTCAGACGATACCAACTGCCGCTGGACGGACGAAAGACGTTGATGTCGGCTTTGCCGTCGCCGTCGAAATCCGCCGGAACCGGAACGTCATCACGCTGTCCGAAAGCCAGTCCGGTAAATCCTGCCTGACTTCTCTGCAAATACCAAGTGCCGTTCGACGGTCGAAAAACCGCGATGTCGGCTTTGCCGTCGCCGTCGTAATCCGCCGGAACGGGAATATCGCCCGTCGTGCCAAATGCGATGCCGATAAAACCTGCCTGACTTCGCTGCAAATACCACGTTCCCGAACGAAAAACGGCAATATCGGTTTTCCCGTCGCCGTCAAAGTCCGCCGGCGCGATTTTGTCCGAACTGGTGCCGAACGCCGCGCCCGTAAATCCGGCTGACGATTGGTTTACATACCAACTGCCGTTTGACGGGCGAAAAACCGAAATGTCGGCTTTCCCGTCGCCGTCAAAATCGAAATTCGTTTTAGAACTGATGATTCTCTCGCTGAGGCAGCCGCCGTTGGCAGCGATAAAATTGCCAATCTCGCTGCGTGAGTATTGGCAAAAATCAAGCGGAGTCATATTGCTGACGACCGGGATCATAATCGTACTATCACAGCCCTGCGATGAACCGACGTGATTAGCACTCAAACTATGTGCGATCTCGTGCGCGGAAAGAACGTATTGAACGAGTTCGTAATTAAGCCTGCCGCTCAAACCATAGGCGGAAGCCGGAGCGCGGCAAACTGTTCCGAGATAAGTCAACCCGACCCCGTTGAGATTGCTTCTCGAAGTCCAGATGTGCGCCACATCGCGCGGAACCTGCGATGTCGGATAATTAGCATTCCAGTAATCTCTAAATGTAGCGAGCATTAAACTGGCACTCGACCCGTTAAAAGGGTCGGAAGTTGACCAGGCGTGTTGGAAAACCACGTCGAAAGTCAGACCGAGTTCCGATTCGTAAGAACCTTCGATTAAATTCAAAATGCTCAAAATTTCGTTGTTCGCCTGCGCCGCGCCGCCGAGTTCATTGACAAAGGCGTTATCGGCTTCGGTGGCGATTTCGATGACTCTCAATGACGAAACAGTCGAAGGACGCGAGCCGATAATTTCTTTGCCGCGTTCGATTTTTTCGCCGATTTCCGACAGACACTCGAATCCGTCATCCTTTAGAAAATCTTTTTCGGTAAAGATAACAAAATCTTTGTCATCGGCAAATTTTGAAAAGTGTTTGGCGGGTTCGATATAAAACTTCGCGCCGTTCGCACCGACAAAATAGCCTTCGACTTTCGCGCCGTCAATCGTCAGACGAACTTCCGATTCGCTTTCGCCGGAAATTTTCCCTTTAAAAGTCGTTACTGCGCTTCTGTCCAACGTAAAATTTCCGTTGGCAGTCGTTTCTTCAGCGCGATAAGCGCGGGTTCGCAGATCGTGCGGCATCAGGTTAAGTTCGTAATTCCCCGCCGCTGACGGAATCACAATCGTTTGACGGGCTTGCGCGTTTCTGAAAGCCGCACCCGCATCGAGTTTTACTAAATTAAATTTGTTAAATGATTTTTTTAAGTCGCCCCGCAGCCCGTCGTTCTGCGCGAAAGCGGAAACGCCGAAAATTAAGCCGCAAAAACAGCCCAATATAAATTTATTCAGGTAGAATATCTTTGCCATTAAAATAAAAACTCCGTGGAAAAATTGTTAAGTTCTGATGTTGGGGGAAGGACGCGAAAAGAAATCTCGCACGTTATAAATAAAAAGCTTTAACAATGTTTGTTTTCCACAAAAATTATTATTATTTCTAACTCTGTTAATATAATCGCTTATTAAAATGTTTTTGTCATTACGCGGTTGGCTTAAAAATGCTGAAGAAACTTGCCGGAACAGCCTTTAGAAAAATTCCCTGGCAGCTGCGAAAAAGGCTCGTTCGCATCACTCAGGATAAATTTACCGCTTCGGTCGCGGCAGTGGTTTTCAATCAGGACGGCGAAGTTTTACTGCTCGATCACGTTTTGCGTCCGCAGCCCGGATGGGCGATTCCCGGCGGTTTTATGAATTCCGGCGAGCAGCCCATCGCCGCCGTCAAACGCGAAATCTGCGAGGAAACGGGATTGGATTTAGCGAAAATCGAGTTGTTCCGCGCCAGAGTTATCGGCGGACACATCGAATTTATCTTTCGCGCCGAAGCCGTCGGTGTCGCCTCGGTAAAAAGTCTGGAGATCAACGCCGTCGGCTGGTTCAGCGTCGCGGATTTGCCGAAACAGATGCGCGAAACCGAAAAATCTATGATCCGCGAATTACTCGAAAACGGTTCGTAAATTTCAAAATGCAAAACGGCGGCAAACTGTCGTATAATTTACGGAAGTTATTTTTTACAATTCATTTCCAAAAGGAGAAATCAAATGATAGATTTAGTCCCGTCATCGGAGTCGGTGATGCAGATTTTAGAAAAAACGGGCGCGTTCCGGCAGGGACATTTCGTTTACCCGTCGGGCAAACACGCTTCTTGTTATTTCCAGATGCCGCTCGCCTTTCGCTATTACGACAATTCGCGTGTGATGTCAGTCGGTTTGAGCCGCAAGTTTCGGATGGATAAAGCGATTTCCAGCCGTCTGCCGAAAGTTTCGATCATCAGTCCGAGTCCGGGCGGCATTCCGGTCGCCTTCGCCGTCCGCGAAGCCCTCGGCGCAGAACAGATTTACTGGGCGGAACTCGAAGACGGCAAACGCCGATTTCGCCAATATCTGAAGGAAGGCGACATTTATCCGTGCATTATCGTGGATGATCTGATTCGCACCGGCAGAGCAATTCAGGAAACCGCCGATTTAGTAAAAGAATTTGGAGGCGAAGTCATCGGCATCGGCGCAATCGTCCGTTTTGAAGACGCGCCGACTGAATTTAACGACGTTAAAGTTCTGTCATTAACGGAATTCGACTGCAATTTCTACGATACCGAAGAAGAATGGAAAGCAGCGGAAGGCAGCGATACACCGGCAGAAACGGTGAGATTTTAAGACAAGTTTCTGGTTTCTAGTTTCTGGTTTCTGGTGAAACTCCTCAACCAGAAACCAGAAACTAGAAACCAGAAACCATCTATGCAGCTTTCCGTCATTATTCCGACCTTCAATGAAGAATCAACGATCAGCAAAACGCTCGACGCACTTTCGCGGCTGGTCAATGTTGACGAAATCATCGTCGTTGACGGAGGCAGCACCGACGCGACCCTCGAACTCGTCCAAAATCAGCAGCAGTTAAAAAAAATCAACCTCGTTAAATTTCACGAAGCCAATCGCGGCAAGCAGTTTCACGAAGGAACGCGCTATGCAGTCGGCGATATTTTCTGGTTTCTGCCAGCCGACACGCGCCCCGTTCAGGGCTGCGGCAGACAAATCAAACAATTTATGCGCTACGAAGAAATTGTCGGCGGCAACTTTGAAGTCAATTTTGAGGGCGGCAATCGGCTGGCGCGATTTTTCACCAAACTTTACCCGCATCTGCGTTCATTCAGTTTGGTCAGCGGCGATTCGGCGATTTTCGTCCGCGCCGACGTTTATAAAAACATCGGCGGATTCAAACCGGTTCCGATTCTCGAAGACGTAGATTTGATCAGACGCTTGAAGAAAAAAGGGCGGTTCGTCAATATCCCTCTGATCGTCAATGTCTCCGCCGGAAGATTTGAAAATCGTTCGTTCTACAAAACCGTTTTCGGTTGGGCGATTCTGCAAAGTTTTTATTGGATCGGCGTTCCGCCGCGCTATATCGCCAAACTCTATGCGCGTTTTGGCGGCAGGAAAAATAACGAGCCGTTGAAGTCCGAACCGGCGCAAATTCAGGATTGAAACAAGGCAGAAGCCCGCGCGTGAGCAAGGGCGCAGATACTTAATCGTTGCGCCCTTGCTCACGCGCGGGCTTCTGCCAAACAATTTCCTAGCTTAAAAATCCTCTGAAATTCTTCGCGCTCGTTTGATAGTTCGGAAAAATTTGTCCGAGATTTTTATTTCCTAAATGTTTCTGGGAGATTTCGCCGAAAACATCGCGGAAATCAGTCGTCAAAGCCAAATCGCGTCCTTCGTAAAGATTCTCGTTTTTCAAACCTTTCCAGTCGCCATAGACTTTGCCGCCTTTAATAGCATTGCCCAGAATGAACATCGAGTTGGCGTGTCCGTGATCCGTTCCGCGTGTGCCGTTTTCCTTAGCGGTTCTGCCGAATTCCGACATCGTTAAAATCACGACATCATCCATTTTTTTGCCTAGATCGGCGGCGAATGCGGCGATTGCCTGACCGAAATTTCCTAACAGATTGGCGATTTGACCGCGTGCGCCGCCTTCGTTGGCGTGCGTGTCCCAATTCAATCCGGGCGTGTCGGTGAAGGCGATTTCCAAACCGACGTTGGCTTTGATAAGCTGCGCGATTTGCCGCAAGTTATTTCCGAACGGATTATTCGGATAAACCGCGCCGTTTTCCGGTTTATACTGCGCCGGATTTGCCTGTTTCAAAAAGTTGACCGCTTCAAAAGTTTCCTTGCCCGTTTCGCCGAGGCTGTCGGCGTTTTGCTGATAAAGCCCTTCAAAACCGCCCTGCACGGATTTTGTATAAATTCCGGCGTTAATGGCAAAATTAGAAAGGCTCGACATCGCCACCGACGGAGCGCGACCGTAAAGCGCACGCGGCATTTGCTGCGTCAGGGACACGGCGCGAAACGGCGAATCTTTGGCGGATTTCGTTTCCTGCAAAACGCGGTTCAGCCAACCGTCGCGGGTTGATTTCACGCCCGGAGTTCCCGATTCCATATAATCCTGCGCGTCGAAATGCGAGCGCGTGTTGTCGGGTGAACCGACCGAATGGACGACCGCGAGCTGTTTATTAGTCCAGAATTTTTCGAGTGGTTTCAGCGACGGATGAAGTCCGAAATAACCGTCCAAATCAACCGCGCCGTCGGTTTCTTTCGGCTTCGCAACGGCGATGTTGCGGCGCAAATTGTAGTATTCGTCTTCGCCGTGCGGCACGACCATATTCAGACCGTCAACCGCACCGCGCTGAAAAATCGTTACCAGAATTTTCTTTTTGCCGTTCGTGTCTTTCAGCGCGGCAGCGTTGACGAACTGCTGCAAAAAATCCGGCGCGGCGGCAATCAATCCGAAACCCGCCATTCCGATACCGCT
Source organism: uncultured Pyrinomonadaceae bacterium (assembly GCA_964244835.1). GTDB lineage: Bacteria > Acidobacteriota > Blastocatellia > Pyrinomonadales > Pyrinomonadaceae. Next base: position 86,812 of record CAXTKJ010000010.1, on the reverse strand, counting down.
CGCCTTCAAAAAATATCTTCTGTCCATAATTGCTTAACCTCGAAAAAATAAGAATATGAAATTATTCAACCGCAAATTTAGACGCTCCTGATTTAAAATTAGTCGGCTTTTTATTCCGTCATTGGAAATTTAAGGGAACTTCGTTGTAAATTATTCGATAAGCAATAAAAAATTATGAAAGAAGAAATGATTCAGATCATCGTCGAACGGCTCGAAAAAGATACCGACGTTCTGCGCGAAGATTTCAGCCGAGACAAAGGCGTAATGGCGCGTTTCACCCAGATTGACAACCTTCTGCCCGAAGAGATGGCGCGGAAAATTTACAGTGCTTTCCCGCCGCGTGAAGAAATGCGCTTTCTGGACAGCTTCCGCGAAAAGAAATATACGTCGAAGGCACTCGACAAATTCGATCCGCTGATTACCGAAGCGACGTTCGCTTTTCAGGATCAGCGCGTGATTGATGCGGTCGGCAACATCACCGGACAGCGCGATGCCGTCGGCGACCCGCATCTCTACGCGGGCGGAATCAGCGCGATGGCGCACGGTCATTTTTTACAGCCGCACATTGATAATTCGCACGATCACGAAATGAAGAATTACCGCGTTTTAAATCTGCTTTATTACTGTACGCCCGACTGGAAAACGGAAAACGGCGGGAATTTTGAATTGTGGGACAAGGACGTTACCAAACCGCTCGAAATTCCGAGCTTTTTCAACCGTCTCGTTTTAATGGAAACGAACGATAAATCGTGGCATTCGGTCAACGAAGTCAAAGCCGACGGTATGCGCTGCTGTGTTTCCAATTATTATTTCTCGCCGCATTCGCCCAATGGCTACGAAACGACGCACGTTACATTTTTTCAGGCGCGTCCCGAACAGAAATTCAAACGACTGGTAACGACCGCCGACGGTTATCTGCGAACCGCCGTCCGCAAAGTCGTCAAACAGGGCTTATCGAAAAAGGATTTGTTTGAAGGCGATAAATCCGAAAAAAAATAAATTTAAGAAATTTTCACCGAAAGCGAAACGGGAAAGTTTTTAAAAACTTTCCCGTTTCGCTTTATAATGATTGGCAAACTTTTATGATTAATTTCATCCTGAATAATCAAAATATCCAAACCGATTTGCCGAAAGGCTCGACGGTTTTGGATTTTGTGCGTTATCACAAAAATTTGAAAGGCACGAAAATCGGCTGTCGTGAAGGCGATTGCGGAGCCTGCACGATTTTGGTCGGCGAATTAAACGGCGAAAATGTAAAATATCGAACGCAAACTTCCTGCCTGATGCCGTTGGCAAATGCCAGCGGCAAACACATCGTAACCATCGAAGGAATCAACCGCGAAGATGGCGAATTGACGCAAGTTCAACACGCGATGGTCGAAGAATCAGGAACGCAGTGCGGCTTCTGCACGGTCGGTTTCGTGATGTCTTTGACGAATTTCTGCCTTGAAGACGCGCCGAAAACCAAAGAATCGGCGATCTCGGCGATTGACGGAAATATCTGCCGCTGCACAGGTTACAAATCTATCGAACGCGCCTGCGAAAGAGTAGTCAGCGTTCAGCAATCGGCAATCGGCAACGTGAGCCGGTTGAAAATCAACATCGAAAAAGAAATCGTTCCCGAATATTTTTCAGGAATAACGGAAAGAATTAAAAATCTAAAATCTAAAATTTCAAATCCGCAATCCGCAACCCGCAATCCGCAATTCATCGGCGGCGGCACGGATTTATATGTGCAGATTCCCGAAGAAATGTCTGCAACAGAAGCGGAAAATCTTTTCGATAATTCCGGTTTAAGATTTATCAGCGAAACCGGCGAATACGTCGAAATCGGCGCGTCGGTCGTCGTTACGGATTTGCTCGAATCACCGATTTTCAACCGCCTTTTCCCGAATCTTTATAAACATCTCAAACTCATTTCATCAACGCCGATCCGCAATATGGCGACGCTCGCCGGAAACTTTGTCAACGCTTCGCCCATCGGCGATATGACCGCTTGGTTTTTAGCTTTGGACGCGGAAATCGAACTGTCGGAACCATCTGCGGCAGCGGTCGGTTTAATTAGGCAAACTCGAACAATCGCGCTCAAAGATTTCTATCTCGGCTATAAAAAACTGGCAAAAACGGATGACGAATTTATCAGCAAAATTAGTTTCCGTAAAGATTTTACGCACTTCAATTTTGAAAAAGTCTGCAAAAGAACTTATCTCGACATCGCTTCAGTCAACACGGCGATCAGCCTGAAAGTTTCAGATGATTTTATTGAACACGCCCACGTTTCCGCCGGAGGAGTTTTCGCCACACCGCTTTATCTGCGAAGAACTTCCAAATTTTTATGTGGCAAAGAAATTAACGAAACGACAATTTCACACGCAAACGAAGTTATGCAAACCGAAATTTCTCCAATTTCCGACGTGCGCGGCTCAAAGGAATATAAAAGATTGCTTCTGCGCCAGCTTTTTACCGCGCATTTTATGGAATTATTTAGTTTTTCCAACCACATAGAAACATAGAACACATAGACACTAAATCTATGTGTTCTATGTTTCTATGTGGTAAAATTTTATGAAAAATATAGATTCAAAATCGCATGTTCGCGGCGAATCAATTTATTTGGACGATGTTCCGCTTTTGCAGGGAACGCTTTTCGCCTGCGTTTTCGATTCGCCGATGGCTCACGGGAAATTGAAAAATGTTGATATTTCCGAAGCCGAAAAAGCGAACGGCGTGGTGAAAATTATCACGGCAAAAGATTTGATCGGCGAAAATGAAATCGGCGGGATTTTGCCGGATGAGCCGCTGTTTGCCGACAAGGAAGTGCATTTTTGCGGAATGCCGATAGCGATGGTTTTGGCGGAAACCGAAGCGCAGGCGCATCACGCCGTGAAACTTATCAAAGCCGAAATCGAACCGCTCGAAATTATTACGAATGAGCGCGAGGCGCAGGCGAAAGGCGAATTGATCGCGCCGCCGAAACATTTTAAGTTGGGCGATGCGGAAAGTGAATTTAAAAGTTGCGAATACGTTTTTGAAGGTTGCGCCGATGTCAACGGGCAGGAGCATTTATATATCGAAACGCAGGGCGCATACACGATTCCGAGCGAGCAATCTGGAATGAAAATTTATTCTTCGACGCAGGGACCGACCGCCGTTCAGCGTTGCGTGGCGCGCGTAACGGGTTTGCCGATGAATCTCATCGAAGTTGACGTAACTCGTTTAGGCGGCGGATTTGGCGGCAAGGAAGATCAGGCGAACGCTTGGGCGGCGTTGTGCGCGGTCGGAACGCAGTTGACGAAACGCCCGGTCAAATACGCGCTTCACCGGATGGAAGATATGCGGATGACCGGCAAGCGGCATCCGTATTCGGCGGACTACAAAATCGGTTTAGATTCCAATTTGAAAATCGTCGCGTATCAAACGATTTTTTATCAAAACGCGGGCGCGAGTTGTGATTTGTCTTTGCCGGTTTTAGAGCGCACTTTGTTTCACTGCACGAATTCATACTACATCCCGAATGTTTCGGCGACGGCTTATTCGTGCAAAACGAATCTGCCGCCGAACACGGCTTTTCGAGGCTTCGGCGGACCGCAGGGAATGTTCGTTATCGAATCCGCAATCGCGCACGCGGCGGAAAAAATTGGCGTGTCGAAAGATGCGATTCAGCGCGTAAATTTAATTAAAGACGGCGACGAATTTCCATACGGGCAAATCGCCGAATCGGAAGCCGTAACTTCTTGGACGCAAGCCGATGAAAAGTATGATTTTGCGAAATTAAAAGCCGAAGCCGACGAGTTTAATTTGCAAAATAAATTCATCAAAAAAGGCGTGTCGGTTCAACCAATTTGTTTTGGTATTTCATTCACGAAAACGCCGATGAATCAGGCGCGTTCGCTCGTGCATATTTATACGGATGGCTCGGTTGCGGTTTCGACCGGCGCGGTTGAAATGGGACAAGGCGTGAATACGAAAATCGCACAGGTCGCTGCCAAAGTTTTTTCTCAGCCAATCGGTCGCGTCAAAGTTCACACTACCAACACGCTCAGAATCGCCAACACTTCACCGACCGCCGCTTCAGCCGCCGCCGATTTGAACGGCAAGGCGACGCAGATGGCTTGCGAAACGATTTTACAAAGATTAAAGGAAGTCGCCGCGCCGCTCGTCGAAGCCGAAAGTGCGGACGATGTAACAATCGAAAACGGTTTCGTTTTCCGCAACGGCGAACCGACAAATTTAGACTGGCTCGTCCTCATCAACGAAGCGTTTATGCAGCGCGTCAACTTGAGCGAACACGCGCATTACGCCACACCCGGAATCAATTTCGATTGGTCAATCGCCAAAGGACACGCCTTCGCGTATCACGTCTATGGCACGGCAATCGTCGGCGTAACGGTTGACTGCCGGCGCGGAATTTACGAAATAGATTACGTTAAATGCTGCCACGATTTCGGCAGTTCGATGAACACATCGGTTGACTACGGACAAATCGAAGGCGGCATCGTGCAGGGCATCGGCTGGATGACGATGGAAGAAATTTTCTATGACGAAGATGGACGACTTCGCTCGAACGCGCTTTCGACTTACAAAATTCCCGACATTTATTCCGTACCGAAAGAAATAGAAATTACACCGCTCGAAACCAACCGCGAAAATCTCGCCGTCTTCAACTCAAAGGCGGTCGGCGAACCGCCTCTGATGTACGGCATCGCCGCTTATTTTGCGATTCGTGAAGCCGTCAAAGCGTTCAATCAAGAAAACTTGCCTATATTCGACGCACCATTTACGCCCGAAAAAGTTTTGATGAATTTGTATTCGGAAGATGCGAAAGCGATGAAAGCATAATTTTTACAAAAAACGCTTTCAAAATTCGCGCAACTGCTTCACAATTACAAATTGTTCTAACTAAAAACTTTGGAGAAAATTTTATGTTCAAAAAATATCTGACTTTAATTTTAGCTGTTTTAGTCCTCAATCTATCTTTCAGCGCGGCGGCATTTGCCGGAACTAAAGAAGAAAAGATGGCGAAACTCGCTGACAAAGTGAAAACAAATATCGTCAAACTCGGAACCGGCACGGACGCGCGAATCGAAGTCAAACTGCGAGATAACACGAAACTGAAAGGATACGTCAGCCAAATTAATGAAAACAGTTTTGTCGTAACAGACGAAAAAACAGGAGCGTCAACCGAAGTTCCTTATCCAAATGCCAAACAGGTTAAAGGTAATAATCTGGCGACGGGATTTAAAATAGCCATCGGAGTTGCCGTCGTTTTTTTAGCGATACTTATTCTCGGACTTACAGGAGTTTTGCAAGATTAAACTTGTTTGAGAGGGAAAGTTATGTTCAAAAAATACTTAACATTTATCATTACAATTTTGGTCGTCAACCTTGCTCTCGGCACGACGGCATTTGCTGAAACCAAAGAAGAAAAAGAAGCTAAATTCGCCGAAAAAGTAAAAGTAAATATCATTAAACTCGGCACGGGCAAAGACGCGAGAGTGCAGGTAAAACTCAAAGACGGAACGAAATTAAAAGGTTTCATCAGCAAAATTAACGAAGATAGTTTTACCGTTTCAAACGAAACGACGGGAACGGAAACCGAAGTTCCGTATCCGAATGCTAAACAGGTTAAAGGCAATAATCTGTCCACCGGAGATAAAATTTGGATTGCCGTCGGCGTTACGGCAGTCGCATTAATCATCGCGCTTTCTATTATTTTCCAACCGAAAAGTTGTCCGTGTCCGTAATTCGCAGATCGAACGAGTTAAGAGCAATAATCTTTCAATTTAATGAGCAAAGAATTGAAAATCTGGCGTTTTGCCGCCGAAAGATTGCAGCGAAACGAATCGGTAATATTGCTCGTCGTCGCGGAAAGTTCGGGAAGTTCGCCCGGACGACAAGGTTTTAAAATGATTGTGGCGCAAGATGATTTGTGTGGAAGCATCGGCGGCGGCGTGATGGAAGTTTCGCTCGTGAAACTCGCTCAAGGCAAAAATAAATCCAAAATCGTTCAGCAGGTTCACCGGAAGAATTCGCCCGATTCGAGTGGAATGATTTGTTCGGGCAAACAGACGATTATTTTTTATCCGCTTGATGTTTCAAATTTAGAAACAGTTCAAAAAATTGTTGATTCACTCAAAAATCGGCAATCGAAAAGTTTGCAGATTTCCAATTTAAAATTTCAGATTGCGGAAAATTCGACAAAAGATTTTAGTTTTGAGCAGACGGACGCAGGCGATTTTTTTTACACGGAAAAACTCGGCTGTAAAAACAAACTTTTCATCATCGGCGGCGGACATTGCGCTCTCGCTCTTTCCGAGTTGATGTCGAAGATGGATTTTTATGTTTCGCTTTTCGATGATCGCGCGGATTTGAATACTTTGACGAAAAATATTTTTACTCACGAAAACCGAATCATCGAATCCTACGAACGAATCGGCGAATTTATCGAAAGCGGAAAAAATGTTTATGTCGTGGTGATGACGCTCGGCTATAAATTCGATGAAATTGTGATCAGGAAACTTTTTGATCACAACTTTAGATATTTCGGCGTTCTCGGAAGCGCGGCAAAGATGAAGACTTTATTCAGATCACTTGAAAAAGAAGGCTTTGATAAAGAAAAACTCGCCCGGATTCACACGCCAATCGGCTTAAAAATCAACAGTCGAACGCCCGAAGAAATCGCCGTTTCGATTGCGGCGGAAATTATTTCGGTGAAAAATTCAAATGATTAAGAAAAAAAGGACGGTGAATTTTTTCAGTAAAAACTCGCCGTCCTTTTTTTTCCGATTCGCTGCCGATGATATTTATTGACGCTGAAATTCCGGCGTTCCGAGAATCAGGCTGACAACTTTGAAAACTTTCGGGTCGCCGCTCGGCTGTTGGAGGCGCACCTGTTGATTCTGTCGTCTGCCGCCATTCGGCATCGGCATCATCGCCGGGTTTTCCATCGTGTCGGCGGTTTCGTTTTTCGCTTCAAGTTTCGGTTCGGGAAGCGGTTGTTCGAGCTGTTTCAGAATCGCCGCTTTCGTGATCGGCGAAATTTGTCCGTCCAAGATCACGTCAACCGAACGATCCAAAACATCCGCTTCGCTCGCTCCGGCAAACGGTTTCAGATTAACTTTCGTTCCCTGAATACGATTGGAAGCAAGCGCGACGGCAAAGTTTAATCTTTCTAAAAGTGCGCCCGTGTTGACCCAATCTTCCGCCGTGTCGGGATAGCCGTTCGGCGTTTGATAACCGTAAAGCGGTTCGCCCATCCGACCGAGCAAATTTTGAATCTGAACGCCGTTCGTGTCCGCACCGACCATCCGCAAAGCACTGACGACGACTTCAAACGGCGTTTTAATTTTGGCGCGATAGTTTTCCGGCGCGGAGAAATCTTTGTCGGTAAATAAAGCCCGCAAAGTCGTTTTAATATCGCCTTTTGAATCGTGAAATGCCTTTGCCGTGCGCTCGACTAACGCTTCTGAAGGATTATCGGAAACGAATTTGACGGCTAATTTGCGGGCAATGTATTTCGCGGTCGAAGGATGATTGACCAAAATATCAATCGCCCGTTCGCCGTCCTTCATTCCGCCGTCGTTTATTTTCTGACCGAGAATCGTTTTTTCGCCTTTGTCGTGCGTTCGTTCGTTAAAAAAGAACGTGCCGCTTTTCGTGTCTTCGGGAACGCCGAGAGCGCGAAGCTGCCGGATTGTCGCCGGGTCGTCTTCGCCGTTCGCAATGTTGGCGAAAAGGCGGCGATAACCGCGAGCGTCAACAATCGTCCAGCCGGTAAAGGCGCGGGCGAGTTCCTGAATGTCTTTCTGCGTGTAGCCGCCTTCGACACCGAGCGTATGCAGTTCCATAATTTCGCGGGCGTAATTTTCGTTAATTCCGCGTTCGCTTCGGCGTTTTTGATTATTTTGATTCTGCTTCAAACGCGCATCGAGTTCAGCATCGCTCAAGCCGTATTGCTCTTTCAAACGAGTCCGTCGCTGCGGATTCATTTGAGCATTCGCGTTCGGACGGCGCGGCGGATTCGCATTCGGCGTAACCGATTGGAAATTATCCAGATAAAACAGCATCGCCGGAGATTTCGCCGTCGCGGTCAGTAAATCTTTAAAATTGCCGAGCGCGTTCGGGCGAATGACATCGCGGTCGTATTCGGGCAAAAACCAGCGCGTCGCGCCTTTGCCGGCGAAGACGTTAAAATGATTCGTCCAGAAATCAACCATTTCTTCCTGCAGCTGATTTTCCGAATAAACCGCCCGCAAAATGCGCGAAGCATTCAACTGCTGCGTAATCTGCTGCGGTCTGCCGAGATTGTATTCACGATACAGTTCGACGATTTCCTGCCGGTATTTATCCCGTTCTGCAGGAGTCATCTCGTTTTCGTTTTTCTGAACGGGCGGCGTTTGATTCGTCATTTGCCCGCCGTTCATCTGATCCGAAGTTTTCGGCGCGTCGGCGTTTTGATTTTTGCGAATTCCCTGCAAATCTCTCCGGTTCAAACCGTTTCGCTGCGCGACCGCCAACAGAACCGCGCCTTGATTCGGATATTTGGCGAACAGTTCGTCGTTCGACATTTTCAGTACGTCGAATTTTTCCAGTTTCGGCATAACCGCCGTCTCACCATCCGCCTTTGGATTTAACTGCTGTTCGACATATTTATTGATGCCGATACTTTTGACTTTTTCGACATCGCCCGGACGCGCTCCGTAGCTTAAGCGGTTTATTATATGAAGAATTTTCTGGTCTTCGGTCAATGGTGCGAGCTTTGTTTCGGTCGTCTTTTTCATCATCGCCTGCGCGTTAGTGCCGAGCGTGAAAGCCGGAATCAGCAACGCCGAGAGCATCAGCCAAGCCGTGATTTTATGAATCGTCGAGTTATCTTTTTTCATAGTCCTGCCTCTAAAAATTTGTGTTTATTTGAAATGTTTTCAAGTAATTGCTGTTGGGTTAGACGACCCGCATTTCAAAAAAGCCGTAAAAAGTTTTGATCGCCGTTCAGAGTCCACGCTTCAGCGTGTTCGCCCGACCGCGCTGAAGCGTGGACTCTGAACAGTTTAAAGACGCTTTTATTTTGTGGGAAGGCTGACAATTTGCGGCGTAAAGACAACGAAGCGCGGGTTCTGAAGCATCTCAAACGTCGAAAGTTTTTTGCAGATAAGCTAAGATATTCGATAAGTTTTCAATTTAAATTTCCCAAGAGTATAAAAAATGAAATCAAGCAATTTTACGTTTTCCGTTCTCTTCGCCTTAATTTTCGCGGTCGCGGCTTTCGCGCAAACGCCTTCGTTTTCCGACCAGAACGTCGAATACACTTTCGATGTGCCGGATGTCGAATGGAAACAGACGGTCAAGCCTTCCAGCACCAGCCCGAACGTCGAATACGTTTTCAAAGACCGTTCCGAAGGACATCTCGAAGTTCGCAAATTGTCGGTCAAAGAAGGCGACACGCTCGCCGACACGATGAGCGGCGAAGAACAGCGTCTCCAATTTCTGCCCGGATATGTCGCCGGGAAAGAAGAAGATTTCAAAGGCGCGTTGAGCGGCAAGGCTTTTAATTACGAATTCATCCGTTCGGGACGCAATATGAGCGGCAGATTTTACTTCCTCAAAGCCGACGACAAAACTGTCTATGTTCTGCGCTTTACCGGACAGCGCGAAAAACTGCGCTCGCTCCGCAACCAGACCGATTCGATGGCGCGGACTTTTGCCGTTAAAAAGGCGAAGTAAGTTTTGGTGTTTGAAATATGCCGACTGTTTTGCGAATCAGAGGTTACAGATTTTTCTTTTTTAGTTTAGAAGGAAACGAACCGCCGCATATTCACGTCGAGCAAGCTGAAAGGATTGCTAAATTTTGGTTGAACCCAATATCTTTGGTAATGTCTCGCGGCTTTCGCAGTCGTGAACTCTCAGAATTAAACAGTATCGTCGAAGAAAATCAGCAGTTATTATTGGAGAAGTGGAATGAGTATTTTAGCCGTTGAAGTAGAACCGCTTGCCGTCGAAGTTAATTGCACGAATGACAGTCTGCGCGTCGTTTTGGCTGACGGGCGTGAAGTTGCCGCGCCGTTGGTTTGGTTTCCGCGTCTGCAAAAAGCGACGTTAAAGGAAAGAAAAAACTGGCGTTTAATCGGCGGCGGAATGGGCATTCATTGGGAAGACGTTGACGAAGATATTTCAGTCGAGAGTTTGCTTCGCCTAAAATAAAATCAGGCTTTTCGCACCCGACGGCAAGATATAACCTTTGTTCGCCAAATCTACCTTCGATAAAATTACGCTTAAAGAACGCGCCTTTTGCAAACGCATCGGGCGCGTTTCGTTTTCGGATAAGGCAGTAATGATTTGAACGTCGAATCGTTCGGCAATTCGCAATAGATTCCAAGCCGTCTGCCCGTTGACCTGATAGTTTTCGCAGAGCTTTTCGGCTAATTTTTCCGAAGTTTCGGCTTCAAACCAATCGAGAAAGTCCTTTCTGCCTAAACCGTCAGCGCATTCGGCTAAAAGGATGATTGTGCCGCCGTCCACGCAGGCGCGAGCCGCCGTGTCGAGCGTTTTGTGCGCCTGAATCACGTTCAAATCGTGCGGAAAACCGCCGCAGGAAGCGATGACTAAATCGCGCTTTTCGGAAATTTCAATCGTATGGGTTGCGGCATAGCTTTCACACGCGGCGCGGTGCGACTGAATCCAATCGCCGCAAAATAAATCAACCGCTTCGCCGCGTTCATTGACGATTGTATTAACTGAAAATGACGGCGGCAGCATTGAAACTACTTCGGCAAAGGCTTCGTGAACGGCGTTTCCGTCTAAGATTCCCGTATCAACGCCCGTCCGCCGCGATTTCGTTTCGCAGTCGAAGGCGAGTTGATGCGTCGCGGAAATCGTCCGGGAAGCAGCCAAACCGGGACAAATCAATTTTCGCCCGCCGGTGAATCCGGCGAAATAATGAAAAGATATTCCGCCGACGATGATAATTTTATCGTGTTCGAGCAAAGCGCGGTTGAGTTCGATTGGAATTCCGCCTGCCGTTTCGCCGAGCCGGACGAGGGTCGCTAAGTCTCTCGGATTATGATCGAGCGTTTTAATTCGCTGATGAATAAACGGCGTGAGCAGTTCCTTTTTCTCGTCGTCAGTAACCTGACGGTGAATGCCCGTCGCAAAAATAATCCGAATGTCGAACGGCATCGTCCCGTTGGCAATCAGACGGCGAACTAATAAATTGACGATTTGCCCGCTCGCCGTTTGGCGCGTCGCGTCCGGCACGACGATTAGAACGCTTTCCCCCGGATTGACGATTTCTTCGAGCGGTTTTGAATTAATCGGATTATCAAATCGTTCGCCGATTTCGACATCGGAAAGCGCGGATTTTTCGGCGACGTTTCCCAAAACGTCGAAGTTCTTTTCGTCATAATCGAAATTAATTTTTGATTTTCCGTATTTGAGTTCGAGGTGCGGCATTCGTTAGATTTTAATTTTCGCGGCGGATTCAAAACAATTCGCGCCGGAAAAACATTGGTGAGAATCGAGTTCTTGGTGATTGAGCGTTTCCAGTTGAATCGTTAAATGGTCAATGCCGAATTTGTCGTGAATTTTAGTTTTGATAGATGCCAAAAGTTCTGAAGAGACGATTAAATCTTCGTGAACGACGTGGACGCTCAACGCTTCCATTCCCGAAGTGATCGTCCAGACGTGCAGATCGTGAACGTCGCGCACATTCTCTGTCTGCCTGATTTCATCTTCGACGGCTCTTAAATTAATGTGCGCGGGCGTGCCTTCGAGCAGGACATTGACCGATTCTTTAATCAAATTCCACGCGCCGAAAATGATAATCAATGAAATCAAAACGCTGCATAAAGCATCAGCCCACAGCCAGCCGAACGCCAGAATCAACGCGCCCGCGATGATTGCCGCGACCGAACCGAGCAAGTCGCCGAGAACGTGCAGGTAAGCTCCGCGCACATTCAAATCGTGTTCGTGTCCGCCGTGAAGGAGTTTGGCGCAGACGATATTAATTACCAATCCGCCAACGGCAATCACCGTTAATTCAAATCCCTTCACGGCGGGCGGTGCAGACCAACGCTCGTAGGCTTCGTAAATTATCCAAAGTGAAATCAAAACCAGCGCGATGCCGTTGACGAACGCGGCAAGAATTTCCAGACGATAATATCCGAACGTCTTTTTCGACGTGGCGGGTCGCGCCGCAAACCAAATCGCCAGCAAAGTCAAAGACAAAGCCGCGACATCGGTCAACATATGTCCGGCATCGGCGATCAGCGAAAGCGAATTGGCGAACCAGCCGCCAATCGCTTCGGCGAACATATAAACGGACGTTAAAATCAACGCAGGAACGAGTTTTTTAGAACCGTCCGCGCCGCGTTCGCCGTGTGAATGTGAATGGTTATGATTCAAGGTTTCTGGTTTCTGGTTTCTGGTTTCTGGTTTGCAATTTTCGTTGAGCTATTCAAAAAGTATATTCACCAACGAGAAACCAGAAACCAGAAACCAGAAACTAATTACTGCCTCACCGCCTTTGCCGAATTTAGATTCAGATTGTAACGGCTGCGGTTGCCGCGTTCGTCGTTGATTTCGACTAAGACCGTCGCCGACTTCGCGGAAATCTGCAAACGGAACGAACCGTCGGCGGCGGCGAAAATTTCGCGGTCGCCGATGCGAACCGTCGCGCCGGGTTCGGTTCTGCCGTTGATTAAATAGATGTTGCCGCCGACGGTTTCGACCTGCCAATCGGTCGCGTTCAACGACGACAAAGCGACGTTCGGTTTGAAAATCGTGAACTTGAACGGCTCGCCCCAATCGCTCGTCTGCCCGGAAACGGCGGTCGCCCGAAGTCGCCAATAATAAGTTCCCGGCGCGAGATTCGCCAGCGTGAATATCTGATTGGTCAGATTTTCCCTTTCGATAATCAGCGAATCGGCGATGAAGAACGGCGATTTGGCGACCTGCAAATGATAGCTGACAGCGGAATTCGATTCGGGTTTCTGCCAGCGGAAAGAAATGTCGGAAGTCGAAGAAATCTGTTCGGAATTAGCGGGCGCAACCTGCTTGGGCGCGTCGAGCAGTCGTTCCTTCGGCGTAATTTTACCGGCACTGACCGCCGCAAATTCGTTTTCACCGAGAACGGTTTTTTCGCCGCCGACATTAGTTTCGACACCGCCGCGACTGATGCGGATTTCGCCGCCGTTCTTCTTGTCGTTAATTCTGAAACTCGCGTCGGTCTGCGCGAAAACGCGGTTCTCAGTTTCCTGAACTTCGACGACGTTTTCCGTCTTTTCTGTCTGCGACTGCGTTTTGACGTTGATTTGCCCGCCGTCTAAAGTTACGCGAACATTCGTGCCGCCGAAGATTGATGCGCTGTCGCGGATAACGACCGTGCTGTTCGGACGAATCGAAAGCACCGAACCGTCAATCATCTGCACCTGTGCGCGCCCGTCGGCTTGCGTCTGAATCGTATCGCCCGCCGAAACAAAAGTCGTGTGCGTTACCAGAATCGTTTCGCGGGTGGCGGCGCGGATAATTCGCACGTCGCCTTCAAAGGAAATAATTTGCGCCGCGTCTTTCGGAATGTCCGTCGTGTCCTGTTTGCTCAGGAAAAATTCGTTCTGATACAGCCAGTAACCGCCGCCGCCGAGAACCGCAAAAAACAAAAATATCGCCGCGCCGCTGATAATCGTGCTGCGCTTGATCTGCCACCAGTCAACGTAGAATTTGCGATATTTTTGTTCCATTTTTTCAGGGAGCAGGATTCGGGGGTCAGGTGTCAGAAATCCATTAGTGAATCTATAATTTTCCTTCTGACACCTGACCCCCGAATCCTGCTCCCTAATCTTCCACTTTCGGCGGAAAAACGAGCGATAAAATAATCGAAAGAGCGATTGCCGCGACGACGATGCCGAGCGATAAATTAATAATCATCTGCTCGAAATCGTGATGCAAATATCTCTGCAAAAAAGCCGAAAAGCCTGATTGACCGTTTTCGCCCAAAGTCAAAACTAACCCTTCGGCGACGAGCGGCAAAAGCATTTTAACGCCGATAAAACTCAAAACGAAAGCCAGACCGTATTTCAGCAGATGAAACTTTTCCGCCATTTCGACGAGCAGAAAGTAAAACGTCCGCAACCCTAGAATAGCAAAAATATTCGATGTATAAACGATAAATTTGTCGGTCGTAATGCCGAAAATCGCCGGAATCGAGTCAACCGCAAAAACGAGGTCGGCGACGTTAATAACAATTAACACGAGCAGAAGCAGCGTTCCCGTGCGCTTGCCGTCAATTTCAACGAAGAATTTTTCGCCGTCGTAATGTTTCGAGATGCGTACGAAGCGCGTCGTGAAACGCACGATCCAGCTTTCCTCCGGGTTAAATTCGTCGTCGTCCGAAAGCATTTTGATTCCCGTATAAACCAGGAACGCGCCGAAGAAATATAAAATCCAGTTGAATTTCTCGACCAGTTCCGCGCCCGCAAAAATCATCACCATTCGCAGCACGAGAGCCATAAAAATTCCCCAGAACAAAGCGCGGTGCTGATATTTTTTGGGAACTTTGAAAAAACTGAAAATAAGCAGAAAGACGAAAAGATTATCAATCGAAAGCGAAAGCTCGATCAGATAGCCGGTAAAAAATTCCTTCGTTTTGGTCAACGCCAGCGCGTGATCGGCGAAATGACTGTTGACCATCCAATAAATAAACCCGTTAAAGAGCAGCGCGAGCGAAACCCAGACCGCGCTCCACGTTAAAGTTTCGCGTCGCGTCGGCGCGTGCGAGTTTCGATTGGCGATGCCCAAATCAACCGCCAACGCCGCCAAAACAATTCCGAAAAAGGTGAGCCAAGCCCACAAAGGATATTCCATAAACAATTTAAGATACAGTTTTCAGGACGTAAAAGTCCAAAGAGTGCGGATTCACCAAATAAAAAAGCAAGAGCCGAAACTCTTGCCCGTTTGATTCTTAATGTTCAAATTAATTAAGGAACAAAATTATAAACCAACACGCCCGTTACTTTTACGGGCTGACCATTGAGCTTTGTCGGCGCAAATTTTGCTTTCCGTGCTGCCTTTTCTGCCTCTTGCCGTAATAATGGATGTCCTGAAACTGCGCTTGCCGAGACTACATTTCCCTGTTCATCAATCGTTACTTGGACATTCACAATACCTGTTGCTCTGACAGCTTTGGCTGCCGGCGGATACGACTGCAAAGGCAAACTTTTCGCTTTACCGTTCAATATACCAACTTGAATGATATTTGAGTCCGAACTATTTTTTTCGATTCTCTCTTTATCCTGATAATCTCCGTTTGTTTCGGCTGTTACGCTCGAAGCCTTTTTCGTGAAATATAACTCCCAATTCATTCCGCCGCGCGGCGTTTCCGTGTAGCGAATTATTTTCAGCGTGTTTCCATTATCGAGCAGTTCCCAGGTTTCGTTCGACTTCATTCCCGGTTTGCCCGTTTCGGTTTTCGAGCCGCGCATTACTGTCAAACTTAATTTGCCGTCCGCCGTTATTTTCGCTTTTCTCGTTTCGGTAACAGCCATTATTCCGTTGCCGATTTCCGTCGCCTTTTCCGTTCCGTCGAGATTATAAACGATTGTCTTTACCGCGCTGCCTTGTTTTGTTGAGCCGCCGCCGAGTTCGACGTTTAATTGGGTGCTTGTCTGAATCGTTATTTCTTTCGCCGTCTGCGAAACTTTGAGAGTCATTGATTCGATGCCCGCCGCTTCCGGCAAAGTTGATCTGCCTGCCTCCAATTTCCACTCGCCCGAAAAATCAGGCGTTGCCGCCGAAACTTTGGTCGTCTGAAAATACAGGCAAAAGATCGCTGCCAATACGAATAATTTTTTCATAATTTTACTCCTTGTTCCTTTAACTTTCCGGTTGTGCAGTTTCAACCGTATTATTTAATTTACTGTGTTGATAACCGTAAAGAAAATAAACGCCGAGACCGATTAACAGCCAGATGCCGAAGCGAATCCAGTTGGTAATGCCGAGTTCGGTCATCAGATAAGTGCAGAACATTATGCCGAGAACCGGAATCAGCGTCAGGCGTTTGACGAAACACAACGCCGCCATTATCAGCGAGAAAATCAGGAAAACGAAATACGGGATTTTGTGGCTGAACGCGCCCCAGAAGGTTTCGTCCGAAGCGTGTGAAAAATCGGTGAAGAATTTGACGACCGCATCGCCGTTGAAATAAATAATCGCCGCTTCGAGCGCGACGAATGCAATCGGAATAACCCACTGCGAATTGATATACGGCACATAGCGATTATCTCCCGCAAATTCCTTGTCTTTCACCAAAACGCCCGCGCAGACGATAGTGAACGCGAACAAAGTCCCGATCACCGACAAATCCGTAACTTCCGACAGATTCATAAACAGGGCGGGAACAGCGACTAAAATTCCCGTTAAAATCGTCGAAAACCAGGGCGTTCTGAATTTCGGATGAATCGAAGAGAAGATTTTCGGCAAAAGTCCGTCGCGGCTCATCGCCATCCAGAGACGCGGCTGACCGAGTTGGAAAACCAGTAAAACCGTCGCAATCGCAATCACCGCGCTGACGGCGATAATTCCCGAAATCCACGGCAGATTTACGCCTTCGGGTCCGAACACAAACGCCAAAGGATCGCCGACCGCGAGTTTCGTGTAGGAAACCATTCCCGTCAAAACGAGCGCGAGAATCACATACAAAACCGTGCAGATAAGCAAGGAGTAAATCATTCCGCGCGGCAGAGTTTTATACGGGTCTTTACATTCTTCGGCAGTCGTCGAAAGCGCGTCGAAACCGATATACGCAAAGAAAACCGCCGCCACGCCCGTCATCACGCCGCCGAAACCTTTCGGCATAAACGGACTCCAATTTTCCGTTTTAACATAAAACGCTCCGACCACGATGACGAGTAAAATCACCGCCAATTTCAGCGCAACCATAATATTTGAAGCCGTCTTCGATTCGCGGATGCCGACATAAACCAGGCAGGTAATCAGAAAAACAATGCCGAGCGCAGGAATATCAGCGACAATCGGCAATCCCCCAATTTGCGGCGCAGTTGACCAAGCCGTGTAAGCATCAATCTGTCCGCATTTAATCGCCGCGCTCGCCGAGTCGCACGCCGCCCGCAAACTTTCGACTGTTTTTCCATCCGCCAACGCCTCCGTTACCGACGCAAAACCGCGTTTCGCCGAAAGAAAATCCATCGTGTAATTCAGCGGAATGTTGATGCCGTTCGTTGAGAGCAAACTCGTAAAATAATCGCTCCACGAAATAGCGACGGCGATGTTGCCGATGGCGTATTCGACCAGCAAATCCCAACCGATAATCCACGCCAGAAGCTCGCCGAAACTCGCGTAAGCGTAAGTGTAAGCCGAACCCGCAATCGGAACTTTCGAGGCGAATTCGGCATAACACAAAGCCGAAAAGCCGCAGGCGACTGCCGCGAAAATAAACAGCAGAATCACCGCCGGACCGCCCGCGTTGGAGGCATTGCCGACCATCGAAAAAATTCCCGCGCCGATAATCGCCGCAATGCCGAGCATCGTCAGATCGAATGTTCCGAGCGTCCGCCGCAAACCGCCGCCGTCGCCGCCCGTTCCGTCCTGCGCGTGGTCGCTTAATCCGGCGGCGGCATCCGCCTGAATCTGCGCGATAGATTTTTTACGAAATAGTTTGTTCATAAATTTTGGATTGAAGATTTAGAATTCCAGATTGAAAAGTTAAATTTGAATTCTGAACCTTGATTTTTCGGGAAACTGCTTTGTTGCGAATTTTGAACGAAAAATCAAAAAGATGCAATTAAAAATGACGTAATTACAATATTTTTTGAGTTTGGGTTTATGAGAGTAAAGTTTTTGTGAAAAAAAATTTCTTTTTGTGAATCCGAAATTTATTTCTTACCGAAACTAATAATGTAGGTCGGGAGCAATTCCGGCTTATTTGGACGATAACTTGTTTCGTCAGCGTTGGCGAAATAAGTTAAAACTCTAATTCATCTCCTTTTTTGAACCGGAAATGCCGGAGATTTTGCAAAAAGTCTCCGGCATTTTTGGATTTAAAGTGAATTTTATAAAAATTGTTATTCTTTTTCCGAATAAGCCTTTATCAATCCCTGCGAAATCTCCGTCAAAGAACTTTCAATTTCCGCGAAACGGCTGTCCGTTGTTTTCAAATCTGCTTTGCCGACGATTATTTTGACTGTTTTTCCGCCTGAAAAATAAATTCGCTGTTCCTCGGATGAAATAATTTTCGGCGACCTGTTCGGATTAATCGGCGCGTCATATTTGTTAAGTTTGGAAAATATAAAAATCGGCGCGTCGGTGCGGTAATAAACTTCGGCGGTGGATTTATAAGTTTCGCCGTAGAACGTCGCGGTTATTTTTTTAATTTCCTTGCCCGAAAGAAAATACGTCGCCTCCGCGCCTTCAAGCGAGAGACCGAGAACCGTTTTCATTTCTTTTTTCAATTTCTTTGAACTGCCGTTAATTGATTTGACTTCGGCGCGAACAGCCGCGACTTCCTTTTCACTCTGCGCGAAAATCGAAATCTGCGCGGCGAAAATAAACAGTACAACCGATAAAATTTTTGTATTCATAATTGTTTCTTTTTTTGCGTTACTGCTTAAATAAAACAGACGAAAGAAAATTTCGCAACTTTCTTTCGTCTGTTTTATTCGCCGTTTAGATTTCATTAGCCAGAAATTTGCCCGCGATATTCGCCCATCCATTGAATGATTTGCCGCGCATAAAGATTGCTGTCGTTTTCGACCGGCGGCGCGTATTTGTTGACCAAACCCTGCCAATCCTTTCGATCAATAAAAGAGCGATAACCTTTGTCGAGCAATTTAAAATAGGCTTCGATGCCTTTGTCCATCGAATCCCAACGGGCAAAGTTTCCCGCGCCGCTGGTCGCGCCTGCCTGCCCGACGAACCTGATATTGCCCGGATTATTGTTGCGCTGTGCCAAACTTCCGGTCGCCGCAAAGTTCGCCTCTTTGCGAAACATCGCCAACGCCAACTCCGCCGGAATGTTGTATTGTTTCGACAATTTCGCAATCAAATCGCCCTTCCCGGCGAGATTTGTCCCGCGCAGAATTTCATTGATTTTCGCGCCCGACGCGCTCGACGGCGCGGTCGGATTAGTCGGTGCGGTCGGCGCGGAACCGCCCAGAGCCGTCTTTAAAGCGGCGCGGGATTTCGCTCCGTAAATACCGTCGGCAACCAAACCTTTGCTGCGCTGAAAATTTTTGAGAGCCGAATCGGTGCGCGACCCGAAAATTCCCGGTCCCGTGTTCATCTGCGCCTGCGACATAAAGCCGAGTTTGACCAAAGCGTTTTGCAGTTGTTTGACTTGTTCGCCTTTGCTTCCCTTTCGCAGAGTCGCCGTCGGCACGGGCAAAGTCGGTTCTGAATTCGCGCCTTTCGCCGCCGCAATCGCCGCCCGTGTTTTCGCTCCGACAATACCGTCCGCCGTCAAATTTTTGTCGCGCTGAAATCGTTTGACCGCCGCGTCGGTTTTCGGACCAAAAACGCCGTCGGCATTTAATTTGTAACCGAGACTCGTCAAATCCTTTTGTAGCTGCTTCACCTTTTCGCCGCGTGAACCGAGCCGCAAATTATTCGATGTCGGCGCGGTCGGAGTTGTCGGATTGGTTGGGGTCGTCGGCGTGTTCGGTCCGATGGTCGGATATTTGCTGTTCACGCCCGCCCAGATTTGCGGCAGATTGCCGCCGTTGGCGCGATATTCGGAAAGCAAAGTCGAGACGCTTTTGCCGCCGGTCATTTGAAAATGCGGACGGTCTTTGAAACTCGTCCAATCGCCGCCCCATTCGAGTCCCTGACGTTTGCCCGCCGCGCCGATTTTCTGCCACGTTGATTCAGGGACATCCCATTTCGGTTGCCCGTTGACGATTGGCACGACATCAACCGCCAAACCGTAATTGTGCAGCGATTGTCCGCCCTTCGCGTTAGTTACGATTGATCCCGGCTTCGTGCGCCCTTGCGCGTAGAGCGCGTCCTGTTCGGCAAAAGTTCTATAACTGCTGGTAACGCGAATGGTAATGCCCTGCGCTTTTAATTCAGCTGCCGCAAGGCGAATGCGGTTTGCCAGTTGCGGATTGATCTTCGCCAGATTGCTTTCCGAAGCCGCGTCCATCGCCGGAATCGCCTTTGCTTCCAGATTTGCCCGCACGAAATCGGCTTGATTGACTTCCGTTCGCGCTTTGTAACTCTGCGCGAAAACATCGGCATTGCCCGCGCCGTTGTAATCCAAAGTCGGCTTATCGTTATTGCCGCTGTAATCGGTTCGAGTAACCGAACCGCCGCCGACGCTTGCCGCATTTGCCATAATTTTATTTTCCTCGCTGGCTGAATTTTTTGAAATCTTACACAGATTTTCGGCAGAGCATTAAAAATGTTTCCCTCTGACGCGAAAGTTTTTTACTTTTCGACATCGTGCTAAACTTTTATCTTTGAAATTTTATCGAGAAACAAACTTATGAAAGGCAGCGAAATCAGACGTAAATTTTTAGAATACTTTGAACAGCGCGGACACAAAATTGTCCATTCAAGTCCCGTTTATCCGCCAAACGATCCGACGATTTTATTCACCAACGCGGGAATGAACCAGTTCAAAGACGTATTTCTCGGCAACGAAAAACGCGAGTACAATCGCGCCGTTTCGTCGCAAAAATGTGTTCGGGCGGGCGGCAAGCATAACGATTTAGATGAAGTCGGGAAAACCGCCAGACATCACACATTTTTCGAGATGCTCGGCAATTTTTCGTTCGGCGATTATTTCAAGGAAGACGCGATCAATTTCGCGTGGGATTTTCTCGTCAACGAATTAAAGCTCGATGTCAATCGGCTCTGGTTCACGGTTTTTGAAGGCGACGAGACAGTTCCCGCCGACACCGAAGCGCGAGATTTATGGATCAAAGCCGGCGCGTCGCCCGAAAGAATTTTACCGTTCGGCAAAAAAGACAATTTCTGGCAGATGGCGGAAACCGGACCGTGCGGACCTAATTCGGAAATCAATTATTACCTCGGCGACGCGCCCGGCGACCCCGAAAAAAACCGCGCCGATTTAGTCAACAGCGACGAAGGCGGCGATTTGACGATGGAAATCTGGAATCTCGTGTTTATGCAGT
>CAXTKJ010000010.1:0-65665 GCA_964244835.1 uncultured Pyrinomonadaceae bacterium | reverse complement strand
ACCGCGTCGAAGTCGAAAAAGGCGTGTATAAATTAGAATCGCTGCCCGCGCCGTCGGTTGACACGGGCGCGGGTTTGGAACGAATGGCGGTCGTGATGGAAGGCGTTCATTCAAATTACGAAACGACTTTGATTCGCCCGATTATTGATTTTATCGCTGAACTTGCAGGCAAAGAATACATTTACGAATCGCAGGAAGGCTATGCAATGCGCGTCGTCGCCGACCACGCCCGCACGACGGCGTTTTCCATCGCCGATGGGATTTTACCCGGCAACGAAGGACGCGCTTACGTTCTTCGTAAAATTATGCGCCGCGCCATTTATCACGGGCGCGAGCATCTCAATTTTCACGAGGCGTTTTTCTACAAAGTCTGCGATTTCGTCGTTGAACAGATGCGCGACGCTTATCCCGAACTCGACGTGCAGCGTGAATTTATCGGGAAAATGGTGCGGATTGAGGAAGAAAGGTTTGGCGCGACAATGACGGTTGGATTGAGTAAATTGGGAGAAGCATATCAGTTATATTTGGACGAGTGTGCTGATAAGGCATCTCAAACATCAAGTATTTCAGGGACTGATGAAATACACCTTCGTATTGCAGTAATTAACGAGTCAATCGATAAGCTGAAATATTCAGAGTCTGAGTCTGCAAAAAAATTTGGACATCGGCGCGACAGGTTAGCTAAATGGATGGATCATTGGCGAAACGAATACTCAAAGCAAAAGATTTCTAACCCTGACGAAAAATATATTGATTCATTTGATTATTTTTTGTCTGAATACGCAAAAGAAATTAAATCGCCACAAAATCTGCGCGGATTAATTGGAAAACTTGCAAAACTTTATGACACCTTTGGAACACCAAAAGATTTGATTAGAGTTTTCCTTGAGAATCAAGGAATAGAACTCAGTGAAGAAGATTTTAGTAAGAAAATTGATAATTCTATCTCTGAACTTCAAGCTAGTTCTGAAATCGGAAAAACAAAACAAAAAGAAAATCTCAAACCAATTTACGTTGCGATGGAAAGAACTTCGGTTCGTTCAAATTTTCACGGTTACGACCGCACGGATTTTGAAAACTCGAAAGTCGTCGCCATCGTTAAAGACGACCAGCAAATCAACGAATTGAACGAAGGCGACGAAGGTTTGATTGTTTTGTCGGAAACGCCTTTTTACGCCGAATCGGGTGGGCAGGTTGGCGATACGGGATTTTTGACGAATGAAAATTCTAAAGTAAAAGTGCAGGACACTTTCGCGCCGGTCAAGGATTTGATTCTGCATAAATCGAAAGTTGAAAAAGGTTCGGTTAAGGTGGGCGATGAATTGACGGCGACGGTTGATGTTGATAAACGCGATGCGACGCGGCGCAATCATACGGCGACGCATCTGGTTCACGCGGCGTTGCGCGAGGTTTTGGGGACGCACGTCAAGCAAGCCGGTTCGGTCGTCGCGCCGCAGTTTTTGCGGTTTGATTTCACGCATTATCAACCGATCTCAAACGAAGAAATCCGGCAGATCGAAGATTTGGTCAATCATTATATTTTGCAGAACGAACCCGTAACGACGAATGTGATGGCGATTGAAGAAGCGATGCAGACGGGCGCGATGGCTCTTTTCGGGGAAAAATACGGCTCGGCGGTCAGAGTTTTGTCGGTCGGCGGCGGAACTTTTTCTAAAGAACTCTGCGGCGGAACGCACGTCCGCGCCACGGGCGACATCGGAAGTTTCAAAATCATTTCCGACGAAGCGATTGCTTCGGGCGTGCGGCGAATCCGCGCAATTACGGGCTTTGATGCTTTTGAAAGATTCCGCGAAGATGAACGATTAATCGCCGACTCGCTCAACGTCTTAAAAGCGCAGCGCGACAATCTGCCGAACGCGATTGAAAAATTGCAGGAAGAATTGAAACGAACGAAACGCGAAAACGACGATTTGAAAATGAAGATTGCGACGGGTGCAATCGGTTCGGCGGCATCAAACGGCGACGAAGCCCGCGACGTGAACGGCGTGAAAGTCATCGCCAAAACGGTCGAAGGTTTGGACAAAAGCGGAATGCGGCATTTGTCCGATACTTTGATGGCGAAAATAAAATCCGGCGTGGTGATTTTAGCCAGAACCGAAGAAGACAAAGTTTCCTTCATCGTCCGCGTTTCCGACGATTTGACCAACAAAGTCAAAGCGGGCGAAATAGTCAAACAAATCGCGCCCATCGTCGGCGGACGCGGCGGCGGCAAAGCGGATATGGCGGAAGGCGGCGGCACGGATGCGGGCAAAATAAATGATGCTTTAGAGGCTAGTTATAAAGCAGTTGAGCAAATGTTGAGATGAAAAATTTCGAGTCCAGTGTAAAAGCCGGAATCGAAATTTTTCATTCCCAAATAATGCGAAGTGTTTCTTCCGTCAACATCTCTTCCGGTATCCGATTTCCGAGATTTAAGATTCGCAGAGCCTCGCTTCTGACGTTTGTTGGAAGCCATTCTATTAAATCTGCATTGTCGGGCGGCGGATTTTTGAATTTTTCATTCGGAAACCCGTCGGGATGCGCGACGCTCTCATCGAGGAGTAAATCAAGCATTGCTTTGTGAATATGCTTTGCCGGAATAAGCGGCGGCAATCTGTGTTTTTGCGCCGTGCGGCTTGCGAGTCTGGCAATACTGAGTCCCGCCCAATCGAGATCGCCGACGTAATGAATCTGTTCGAGCGGCGATTCAAAATGCGCCCGGTAGCGCGACGAGTTTTGAATCCTTAGAAAATCGCTGACCGAATTCGTAAAACCGTTACCGCTGCCGAACGCCAAAATTCCGTAGGGCGCGTCGGGCAGACTTTCCAAAACCGGAAGCGCGACGTTAAAAGGCTGGCGGTTTTCAAAAACGAGCGCGATTGGTTTCGTGCCGACGAATTCGTATGTCAGCGGCATAACATCAGAAGTAATGTTGAGCAGTGCGCGATCAATTCGTCCCACGAATAGCTTCGAGTCTAGAAGTTTTTTCAATCTTTTCTCCGCGCCCGTCAGTTCGACCGAGCGACGGTTGAGCGATGCGGCTTGCGCGAACCAACCTTCTTTAAGTCCTTCATCAACGCGACGCAGAAATTGTCCGTATTCAGCGGAAAGATGTTCTAAATCCGTTACCCATTCAAGACATTGATGCCAATATTGCTCGGTTTTCCACCACCGATTGATGGGCGCGGGCGTTTCCAAAATTCGTTCGACGTAGCGCGGCAACTGAGGATTGCCAAAGTTTTCCCACGCCCGCTTTGGAAAGACGATCAGTTTTTCGCGTTCGGCATAGTGCAGACATTCAAGCAGCCACTGACGGCGTTGCGCCGTGTCGGGACGATGCGCGAGAACTTCACCGAAAATTTCCCACAATGTTTCTAACCGGATGCGTTTCCGCTTTGTTTCCAGATTAGATAATCGGCGGTTAAAATTTTTCAGCCATTTTGGGTCAATATCGGTCATCTTTCGCCTTTTCAGTTTTGAACGATTTGCACGAGTTCGAGCAGATATTCGCCGGTTGCACGGCGGCGTCTTTCGTTTCGCATTTTTACGCGATTCGGAAACACGCTCAACGCTTCCAGAGATTCGTCGCCGGTTAGATAAACGAGCTGGACATTCATCGCCCGCGCCATTTCGCGTTGGAGTTCGATGAATATCCTTCGGGTTACTTTCCCGAATGGGTTGTCGAGCAGCAGAACGCTCGACGCATTCGGATTCGAGCCGCGTTCTTTGGCGCGTTGCCGCGTCAGCGCACAGTAAATCAAAATGGCACTCGTCAGATGTTCGCCGCCGCTTTCGGCGGACATCATCGTAATCGGACGATAGCGCGGTTTGAAATCGTTCACGTCGGGAAACAAAACACTCACACCGATTTGCTGCAAAGGCAGTTTGCGAACGGCTCGCTGAACGATTTCAATCGTTTCCGGCATCTTTTCCTGCCGGACAATACCGTCAATCAAATTGCCGATGCGCTCGCTTTTTTCGGCTCTTGATTCGGGAACTTCGAGTTTAATTCTTAAAAAAGGATAATCGGCAAGACTGCCCGCCGATTCGGGCAGTCTTGAACTGTTGGCAATCTCGCGGAGCAGCCTGATGCCGCGTTCCGCCGCGCCCAAAAGCAGTTCGACGATTGTTCTCCGATACGCGCCCGCGCTTTCCAAATCGGCGCGAATCGTTTTTTCACGCGTTTCCAATTCGTCCAAAGCCTTCTGCGCGTTCACTTCAAAATATTCAACGCTCCAAATTCTAAGCGGTCTGACAAAATCGAACGGCTCATTTTCCAAACAATCGAGAATTTTTCTGTGAATTTCGCCGCGCTGCTCAATCAGCTTCGCTCTTAACTTGCGGGCTTCCAATATATTCTTTTCCAACTGCTCCAAATGATCTTCATAGTCGGTCGCCGCGAACGATTCGAGGGGCGAAAGTTCTATCGCATCAGTAAAGACCTCAGCACTGGCGAGGTTTTCAATTCGCGCCGATTGCGATCTAAACTCCTTACGCTTCGATTCCGCTTGTTCTAATTCCTGCTCGCGCCTTTTGGTTTCGTATGAGAATTGGTCAGCCTCTACCCGCGCCGTTTCCGTTGCTGAACGCGCCGCTGAAGCGCGACTTTCCAATTCGCTCTCCGTAAAATCAATTTCTTCGGCGGTAAGCGCGGATTTGAATTGTAAGTTTTTGCTTTGGTGTTGTTCGAGTTCTTTCTCCGCGCCTGCCGTTTCCGATTCGGCTTTACCGATAAGTCTTTGCAGTTCCGCTCTTCGATTTTCAGTTTCGCTAATTCGGGCTTTAATGGAGTTTTTATCAGGTGTTTCTTTCAACACGAGGCGAACTTCATCTTCGCTGATTGTCTTATCGCCCTCATCATCGAAACGCTTCCTCGCCAAGATTAATTGCATCTTTTCGGATTCGAGTTTGGTGCGAATAGTATCCGCGCCGGTCTTTTGATTAATGCGTTCGCACAGCGTTTGATGAATCATCTGCAAAGCGTCAACATCGCCCGAAACAGGCGACGTTTCGCCTTCCAGATATTCGACTTTGCGGATTTCCCGCGCATCGGATTCGACGAGTCCGTTATATCTTTTCGCCGCGTCGTCAAACTGACGCGCCTGTTCGCTCTCGCTTTCGGAGAATGTTCCAAGTCGTTCGGCTTCCTTCGTAAAATTTGCGGCTTGCGTTTCGAGGGTTGTTTGTTGTCCGACCGTTTCACGCAGTTTCGCGTCCGTGCCGTAGCGTTCGAGATGCAGATTCAGACGGCGCAAATATTCTTCCGTCCGGCTTTTATCGGCAAGCGTTTGTTTTAAATCTTCGCGCAAACGGTTTAGTGATTCGCGTGTTTCGGCGCGCTGTTTTTCGACGCGGGGGATTTCCGTGAGGCATTCCTGATAATAAATTTCGGCTGTTTGCAATTCGGATTCTTGCTGCTCGAACCAATCCGGCGGACAGTCTTCGATGAATTTTTGTAAATCGTTCGCGGCATTACGAATTTCTTTCTCATCTTCAGCCGCTTCTTCACGTTCGACGCGCTCGCGCCGCAAACGTGATTCGAGTTCAATTTTTTCTTCGTTCGCGGCGGTTCGGTCAAAATGCGCGTCGCTCGCCGGACCGACGACGAATCTTTTTGCCGTGTCGGATTCCGGTGAATTTCCGTCGCTAATGTCTAGGTCGTCAACAAAGTTGCGAGAGACAACCACAACGGCGGCGGAAAGCGGCGGATTGTCTGCAAGAAGCGCAGATTTTGCCGCTTCAAAATCTTTGTTGTTGACAATAATGCCGAGCGCGATTTCGGGATGCGCGGCGATAAAGGCGCGCGCCTTTTCGCGCTCGCGGCAGATGTCGGCGACGTGCCGCCAACCGGGAAAAGCGTGGATGTTTTTGTCGCGTAAAATATTCAAAATAGTTCGCGTGTCGCGCGTCGGCGGCAACAGATTATGCGTTTGCATATATTCCAGAACAATTTCGTTTTCGGCAACCGCCGCGCTCAATTCGCGCCATTTATTTTCGACGGCGGCGCGTTCTTGTCTGAGCGAATTAACCGTCACGCGAGTGAGAATTTCGCGTTCGACCTCGCCGAAAATCCGTTTCAAAATTGGCACGGCGAGCATTTCATTTTGACGTTCGAGCGCGTTTTGCAAAGAACTCTGCACTTCGTCACGCATCTGTCGAGCTTTAACGGATTCCTGCCTAGCTTTGTCTGTTTGGGCGGCGAGCGATTCGAGCGATTGATTCGCTTTTTCAATTTCCGCCGTCAAAACTTCTTTCCTTTCTTCAAAGCTGCGTGATATTTCTTGATGACGTTTGAGTCCTGACTCGGTTGATTCGTTCGGCGCAAGCGTTTCGTCGGCTTCGAGATTCGTCCGCGAAATGTGCGCGTGTTCGATCCGGCTCGCTAAATTGCCTGCCTGACTTTTGAGGCTTCCGGCTTCGGAGTGTGCTTCGTTTGATTTTCGCCGCACATCATTTGCCATCGCTCGGCGACTTGCCGATTCATCGTTTTTTAATTTCGCCAATCGCCCGTTTTCTTCCGCTCTTGCAAGCAGAGCATTTGCCAAAGTCTGCGCCGAAGCGTGAACATTGTCCCAATCAGGTGCAAATTCGGCGGTTTGCGTCTGCAAATTTTCTTCGAGCGAACGCACGACGCTTTCCAACCGCGCCGCGTCTGCAAACGCCCACGCGGATTTCCAGAGAAGGTGCGCGTGTGCCGCTTCGCTTAATTTTTTCTCTAATTCTTGCTGCTCAATTAAAAGTCGTGCTGCGCGGCGTTCTAAAAGTCGCCGCTCGAAAGACAACATACGTTCATTTTGAAAACGCGCTTTGCTTGCGGCTTGTTCGGCAGAGATTGTTGCAGCGGATAAAAGCGCGGCGGTTTCGGCTATTTTTCGCTCGTTCGCCGTCTGATGCGTTTCGACCGACATTTGCAGATGTTTGACGCTCGATTGCAATTCGCCCGCGTATTCGCGGTGCGCCTGCCGCCGCGCCGCCGCGTCAATCATCGGTTCGATTATCGGTTTGAGAGATTCGACGAGCGATAATTCCGTTTGCAAAGATTTATGTTCGGCGGCGCGTTGGCGAAATGCTTCGAGGCTTTTGGCAATAGCGTCGTTTTGGTCGGAAGACATCACCATTTTTATAAAGAAATCAACGAAACTGTCAGCCGTTTTGAATCCGGTGAACAACTTGCCCGCGCCTCCCTCTTCGCCGTTCATAATAATCTGGTAATTAAACAGTTCAGGGTCAATCCGCGCACCTTCCAAAATCTCACGCCACGTTTTTTGATTCGTTGTTTCGTGCGGTTCGGCTGCCGGATGTCTTTTCGTAAGATTTTGCCAGGCGTGACGAAAACTGTAGAGAGTTAGCCGCTCGCCGTTTTCCGCCTTGACCGGAATCGTTTCAAAAGTTATATCCGGCTCGCTCACGCGCGAGGCGAAAAACAAACGGACGAGTTCGTCCTGCCGCCACTCGCAAAAATAGCCGGTCAGATAACGCACGGGAAATCCGTCTGCCAATTCGTCTGTCTGCCATTCGGCAACGAGAACGGCGCGTTCGTCCTTCGGCACATAATCCTCAAAACGCCGTGCGCCTTGGTTGGTGATCGAACAGAGAAACTGTTTTTGATTTGGATTGATGAGCGCAAGGAAAAGACCGAGCAACATTGATTTTCCGCCGCCGTTTCGCGCCCAAATAATCGAATCGGCGGCGCGTCTGTTTTTGTCGTGCAGCGGAATGACCAAATCATCCGTTCGTGCATTTTCGTGTCCGAGATTGATAAATCGCAGTCGTATGAGTTGAGGCATTAAATATTTTCTCCGTCCGTGCCGAGTGCGCGTTTGACCGCCCGATGAATTTGGCTTGCCGCGTGTTCCTGCACCAAAACCTGATAGCGCGGCAGCGGTTTGTAGGCTTTGCCTTCTTTCCTGAAACAACGACGCTCGCACAAATTTTCAAAGGCTTTTTCAATCATTTTGCGCGTCGTCCACAGCGAACGATTGCCTTCGCGCGTTTCCGGGAAACTTTTGTAAACGCGCCACGCTTCATATAAACCTTCTGCACCGGCGGGCGGATCGGGTTCGGTGCGGATTGCTTCTTCGAGGCGTTCGACAATCTGCCGCAGCATTTTTTCGATTTCGTCAACCGTTACAGCCGGACGCGACATTCT
Organism: uncultured Pyrinomonadaceae bacterium; assembly: GCA_964244835.1. Taxonomy (GTDB): domain Bacteria; phylum Acidobacteriota; class Blastocatellia; order Pyrinomonadales; family Pyrinomonadaceae. The sequence continues at coordinate 57,516 of CAXTKJ010000010.1, read as the reverse complement.
CAAATCGTCAAGCAAATCTGCATCGCGCGGATAGACGCAGGCGGCGATGGCGACGTGAATCAATCCGTCAATTAAACGCCGTTCGGTCGTGTAATTATGAGCCGCGCGGTATTCGCGCGAGACGGTCGCAAAAACCGATTCCGGCTGCGGCGCAACAATCAAACTCCGGTTGCGGCGCGGCTCGCCGACAATCAAAAGTCCGAGTCCGTCCGCGATGCGCCGCACGTCTTCACGAAAATCGGTTCGGTCGAGGTATTTTTCGATCAAGCGACTGTATTCTTCAATTTTTTCCGGCACGGCGGCGGGCTGTAAGGCAAATTGGATCAGTCTTCCGGCATCGTGTAAATCATCGTTCGCATCGTTCATTGGGTTTGCTCCGGTGCTTTCTGTAAAGTATTTAATTCATCAGGCGATTTTCGACGCAGTTCGAGGTCGTCGCCCCAAAATTTTTCGTATTCAAAAATTTCTCCGCTGCGCTCCGTTTGCCAATCAATCGCCGTTTCGCCGTCAAATGCCTGAAGCGCGGCGAGAGTGATGTATTCGAGAAGCGTCGGATTTTCCGCATCCATTTCCGCCGCATCTTTGAGCAAAGCCGAAAGCCGGACGGGTTTTGTCTGCAAACTCAACCATTCGTCCTGCTCCGCCGCAAACGGATAGCGCGGCGATTCAATGATTTCCTCATCCCAAATCCGCTCGTCGGTCGGAATGCTGATTTTCTGCATCTCACGCGCCGGACGCAGCAGCCACGAAATTTCCTGTTGCAGAGAAAAAACTTTCGGCACACGCGCACCGAGCAACACGGGCATCGCGCCTTCGTAATCATTTTCAATGCCGTCGAGTGCCGCCTGCACCGTTTTTTGCGTGGCGGCAAACAGCGTTTCAAGCACATCAGCCCGCAAATTCGGCAAGCTCGCCGATAGACGCATCGTAAAAGACTGCCGCGCCTGTTCGCTCAAAAACACTTTACGCGAATTAATTAAAAGAGTGAGCAATTCGTTGTGCCTTTTGATACAGTCGTCCATCAGCATCGCAATCGTCCGCGCCTGAACCGCTTCATTGCCGTCCGGCTCTAATAACGCGAGGCGTTCACCGACTGTTTTGCCGATATTTTCTTCGGCGTTCACGCGAGAATCAATATGTGCCAAAGCCGCGTCCAACATTTTTGGCACAGCTTCGCGCCAATCGAGAAGCGAAACATCGCGCTGTGTTTCCTTCAAAATTTGTTCGATTTTGTTCCGAAATTGGATCGAACGAATCCGCGCGTCGCGTGCCGATGCCGCCGCCTGTTCGATTCGTCCGCTATTGATTTGCGACAAAGTTACCGCTTCGATGGCGGCTTGCGCGTCTTCGATGTCGAAATCAAACGCATTCAGATAAAGATTTATCGCTTGCGGCGAAAGTTCCAAAGCGGTGCGTTCATCTGAAATCCAACATTCTTTGATGAGATAAAAATCCAGTATTCTTTTGACCGCTTGACCATCGCTGAAATCAATGTATTCAGTCGGTGGACGCTCGCGTGAACGGTCAATCAGCCGCTCGATTATTTTTGCTACAAAACGACGACGATGCTCGTCGTTCGTTTCAATGCCGGCAAGCGCGTCCATTGCATTCATTAAGGGCAGAAGAGAATTTACGACCGCCTCGCTGCTTGCTTCATCGTCTAATCCCATTGATTCGACGATGCGGTCAAGTATATAAATTGCCAAAGCGATGCAGTCGTAGTGATGAGTTTCTGAATCTTTTTCGTCATTCAGGGAACGCAGTTTTAACAGAGGCTCAGAGTGTAATAATGACCGTAGGCGACGGGTCAGTTGGAGATGTCGCATTTTAATTTCTGAATGAACATAAAATTTATCGGTTTTCTGTGATTTGCTATAAAATAACCGAATTTCTCTGAATCCGCAATACTCAAAATCAGATGAAAGAATTAGTTTATGTCAGCAACTTTGGGTACGCAGATAATGATAAACTTCCGATTATCTTACGCACCTCGATGATTTGAAGAAGAAAGACAAAAACGGCAAAATGGGTTTGCGAAATCATCTGCGAAATCGCCTCACTTATCAACAGCAAACCCGATATGGCGGAAATCGGCTGCACGAATGCGTCAAAATTATCCGGTGCTTTGGAAACCCCGTTATATATCGGTCGAGCAGATATTGGGGTAATTTTTTTCAACCACATAGAAACACAGGGAACATAGATTTTTATTTTCTATGTTCCCTGTGTTTCTATGTGGTTAATTTTTTTACTTGATCAAACCGAAGCCGAAACGGTTTTGCAGTTCTCTGTCGGCGTGTCCGATTCGTGGATTTCGGATTCTTCCTTTTCCTCTTTGTTGTGCGAAGTTATCAGCACGACCGACCCGACAATTACGCCTGCGCCGACGAGCATTTGCGCCGTGAAAGATTCTCCGGCGATGAGCCAGCCTAAGAAAACCGCGATGACCGGATTGACGTAGGCGTAAGTCGCCACTATCGAAGGTTCGGCGTTTTTCAGCAGCCAACTGTAAGCCGTGAACGCAATGATCGAACCGAAAACGGTTAGATATGCGAGTCCGAGCCACGAGTTGAGCGAAACGGCGGCGACGTTGAAATTCGTCCATTCGCCGGTCAGCGTTCCGAGCAAAAATAAAACCGCGCCGCCGCACAACATCTGCATTCCCGAAGCCAGCACCGAAGATTTTGAAACGGGCGCACGCAAACCGTAAATCGAGCCGGTCGCCCAGCAGATTGTTCCGATGACAACCAGAATCGTGCCGAAAAGCTGATTTGAACTGCCGTCGTTCGCACCGCTTTGCCCGCCGACGAGCAGATAAACTCCGACAAATCCGATGACGAGTCCGAGCGCGACTTTCCAATTCGGACGCGCACCTTTCAGCCAGAGCCAGCTTAAAAGCACGATCCAAAACGGTTCGGTGGCGACGAGCAATGCGGCGAGGCTCGACGAAATGTAATGTTCGGCAAGCACGACCGCACCGTTGCCGCCCAAAAGCAAAAGCGTCCCGACGACGAAACTCGTTTTCCACTGCGCCCACGTCGGTTTTTCGTAATCTTTGGTGAATTTTGCCGCGACGAACAGAATCGCGCCGGCGACAAGGAATCTCGTGCCAGCCATCAGAAACGTCGGCAGAGTTTCAATCGCGTATTTGATCGCCAGATACGTCGAACCCCAGAGAATATAAACCGCCGCGAACGCCGCGATTAGTAAAATTAAATTTCGATTCGTGTTTGTTTCCGATGCTTTTACTTTCTGCATTTCACACCTCTTGTTCTTTTGAACCCTTTTTCTTGCGCTTTTTCGCTTTTGCGCTCTTTTCCGTTTCGCCGTTTGCCTGTCCAATCGGCAGCGCGGTCGTTTCTTTGATCGTCTGCAAAACAATCGTCGTTTTCGTGGACGCGATATTCGGCACATTTCGCAGTCTTTCCCGCAAAAGTCTGGCTAAATCTTCCGGGCTTTTGGCGCGAACTTTGAGCAGATACGAGTCTTCGCCCGCCACGTCGTGGACTTCCAGAACTTCGGGAATCGCCGATAAGAATTTGTCGGTCTCGATACAGCAATCGTTCGTGCGAACCGCGACGAACGCCGTTAACCCGAAATCGAGCTGCGCGGCATCGAGTCTCGCTTCAAATCCTTTAATCACGCCGCGTTCCTCCAATTTTTTAACTCTCTCCAAAACCGCTGACGGCGCGAGTCCGACCTGGCGGGCAATTTCCGCATTGCTGATTCGTGCGTCTTGCTGAATTATATTTAGTATTTGCTTGTCAATATCGTTAATCATTCTGTTTTATCTATCAATATAAGAATAATCGTCGGTAAATTGTTTGTCAAGATAAATCTTTGACTTTTTAAGTTTTGGTTGACGGCGTGTATAATGTAAATTTTAGTTGAGAAAATTTACGAGAGAATTTACGGGAATGAAAGAGATGGAATGGATTAAGAGGATAAGAAATTTTGATTAGTTTTGTTGAAACAAAAAGTTGCAATAAAAATTGCCTGCTTTCTGAAACAAAAATACCCAGTCTCTTATCCCTTCCATCCCTTTCATTCCCGTAAATTCCTTACTGCCATCTTCAAACTGAAGCTGCAAACTAAAATTTTATCGTCATAAATACGCGGCTGACGGTGTATTCTTAATAGATATTTTTTGAATCTTAAAATGCTGATCGGAAAACAATTCGGACGATACGAGATACGCTCGAAAATCGGAGCGGGCGGAATGGGCGAAGTTTATCTGGCGCACGACGCAGAACTCGACCGCGATGTCGCCGTCAAGATTTTGTCCGGCGAATTTTCCGGCGATGCCGACCGCAAAAGCCGTTTCCGGCAGGAAGCCCGCGCCGCGTCCGCGCTCAATCACCCGAATATCATTACGATTTATGAGATCGGTGAAAACGAATTCGGCAATTTTTTGGCGACGGAACTGATCGAAGGCGAAACTCTGCGCGAAAGCATTAAACATCAAAAACTATCGGTCAGCGCGATTTTGCGAATCATCGAACAAATCGCCAAAGCCTTAACCGCCGCGCACCGGGCGCACATCGTTCACCGCGACATCAAGCCGGAAAATATAATGCTGCGAAGCGACGGCATCGTCAAAGTTTTGGATTTCGGGCTGGCGAAACCAACGGTTCAAAATGACGAAACCAATGCCGATTCGGTCAATACGATTCCGGGAATGGTGATGGGCAGTGCGCGTTATATGTCGCCCGAACAGGCTCGCGGATTGCCGGTTGACGAACGCACCGACATCTGGAGTCTCGGCGTAATTTTGTATGAAATGCTGACTGGCAGCGCACCTTTCAACGGAGCGACGACCAGCGATACGATTGCCGCCGTCATTTACAAAGAACCCGTGCCGCTTGGCGATTTCGTCCGTAACGCGCCGCCGGAACTCGGTCGGATTATCCGCAAATCATTACAGAAAGACCGCGACGAACGCTATCAAAACGTCAAAGATTTTGCACTCGATGTGAAAGATTTGCTTTACGAAATCGAACACGGCAAGAGCGCGGAACGGAAAGTTTTCTCAACGGAAAACGCCGACATCAGCGAAAACGCGACGATGATTCACCAGACGAACAGCGCGAGTCATCCGGCGCAGATTCACCAAACGAGCGGCGCGAATCATCCGACGAAAGCGCATCTCGTTTCGACCGCTGATGTGGAAATTTCCGGCGGTGCGCCGAAAAAAAGCGTTTGGAAAATTTGGAAACTTGCTGTCGCGTCGTTCGCCGCGATATTTTTGATCGGTTTAACCGCGAGTTTTTATTATCTGAAAATTAAAACTTCAAGTGCCGAATTTAGAGCGTTTGAAAAAAGTCAGGTGTCGCGGCTGAATTCCGACGGCAAAGTCAATCTGCCCGCGATTTCGCCGAACGGGAAATATATCGCTTATGCCAGCGGCGAAAACGGCAGCCGCAGTCTGGTCGTGCGGCAGATTTCGACCGACAGCGTGATTACGCTGGTTCCGCCGACGAATCTCGATTTCCGTTCAATCGTGTTTTCGCCCGCCGACGACTACGTTTATTACACGCAAATCCGCGAAGACTTCAGTCTCAACACGCTTTATCAAATCCCGACGCTCGGCGGAACTCCGAAAAAATTGATCGAAGACGTGGACAGCGGCGTAACTTTTTCGCCGGACGGCAAACGATTCGCTTTTGTCCGCCACGCTTCCAAAAACAGCGAAGACTTGATTTTGATCGGCAATACTGAAAATCCAAATCTGGAAAATTTAATCAGCAGCCGCGCAGCCGGATACGATTTCTTTTCGATGTATTTGGCGTGGTCACCCGACGGTGCAAAAATTTTGACCGGCGCAGGAAAAAAGCAGAGCGGATTCATTAGTGAGACGAAAATCGCAGAAATCTCCGTCGCCGATAAAAGCCTGAAAATACTGCCGTCGAAGGATTTCTACACGGCGGAAAATTTCTGCTGGTTCAAAGACGGTTCGGGCTTTTTGTTCACCGCGCAGGAATCTCGCGCCGCGCCGTCGCAGATTTGGCGAATCGCTTATCCGGGCGGTTCGACTTTCCCGATCACCAATGATTTCAATAATTACACGGAAATCGGACTGTCCGCCGATGGCGCGACCATCGTTACCGTGCAAGGGGAATCGGTGTCGTCGCTCTGGCGTTACACGCCTTCGAGCAAAGAAAATATTCAACTCACGACGGACAGCCGCAACCTCGAAGGCACGTTCGGTCTGGCGCAGATGCCCGACGGAAAATTGATTTATTCGCGCAACGTCGGCACGAAAGTAAATTTTCAAATCGCGGATGCCGACGGCAAAAATCCGCGTTCAATCGCCGATGATTTGGGCGTAATCTATAACCCTGTGCCGTCGCCCGACGGTAAATATATCGTTTTCAGTTCGCAGATTTCCAAAACGCCGCGCATCTGGCGAATTGACGCCGACGGTAAAAATCCGCGACAGTTGACCGAAGAAAGTGCCGCTTACGGCGACTTTAACCCGCAGTTCACGGCGGACGGGAAAACCGTCGTCTTTCAGCGGCAGAGCGGCGGCGAAGACCGCGCCGAACTGATGAAAATTTCCGTCGAAGGCGGTCAGGCGACGGCTTTTTATTCAAATCCGCAGGAAAGCATCGGTCAGCCGCGCATCTCGAACGACGGCAGGCGCGTCGCCTTCACCGCGTATGACATAGATACTTTCGACAAGCATATTTTTATCGGCTCGCTCGACGGCGATTCGTTCGGGAAGATTGAAAAGACGCTCGAATTCAATTTGATAAATTCGATTGTATGGTCGCCCGACAGTAAAAACTTGACCGTTTTAAGCAGCAAAGACGGCGTTCCGAATTTATTTCGACTGCCGCTCGACGGTTCGGCGCAGCAGCCTCTGACCGATTTCAAATCCGGCAAGATTCTAAATTTCGCGTGGTCGAACGACGGCAAAAATCTCTTCATCGTGCGCGGCATTACCAACAACGATTTGATTCTGATCCGTGAAGCCGCCGTTAATACCGGCAAGTAAGTTTCCCGTAAATTTGCAAATCTATTGACGACCCCAATTCTGTGATAATCTGTATTTTCTTTCCAGAGGAGACGAATAAATGAGCGCGGTTCTGTCATTTTCCAAAGCTGAAAACGAAATTATTTCCTACAATCCGGCGACCGGCGCGGAATTCGGGCGCGTCGAAAGCGCGTCCGCCGAAGCGGTCGCAATCGCGGTCGAAAATTCGCGGCTGGCGTTTCAAACGTGGCGCAAAACTTCGTTTGCGACGCGCAAGCGATTTGTGATGAAGGCGCGTGAAATAATTTTGGACGAATTGGACGAAATCGCGCTTTTGATTTCCAATGAATCGGGCAAGCCGATTGCCGAAGCCCTTTCGATGGAAATCGCGCCGGTGCTGGATTTAATGCAGCATTTTGCGCGAAACGCCGAAAAACTTTTGAAGCCGCGCAAAATTAATATCGGACTTTATGGTTTGCTCGGTCGCACGTCGAAAATCGTTTATCAGCCGCTCGGTGTCGTCGGAATTATTCCGGCTTGGAATTATCCGTTTTCGATTCCTCTGGGCGAGACCGTGATGGCTTTGATGGCGGGCAACACTGTCGTTTTAAAACCTTCGGAACTGACACCTTTTATCGGATTAAAGATCGGCGAAATCTTTCAAAAAGCCGGAATTCCTGAAAACGTCGTCCAAATCGTCAGCGGCGCGGGCGCGACGGGAGCGGCATTGGTCGAAGCCGCGCCCGATAAAATAATGTTCACGGGCAGCGTCGCCACGGGCAAACGAATCGCCGAAGCCGCCGCCAAAAATCTAACTTCCGTCGTTTTGGAATTAGGCGGCAAGGACGCGATGGTCGTGTTCGCCGACGCGAATCTCGAACTCGCGGCGGACGGCGCGGTTTGGGGCGCGTTCTGCAATTCCGGTCAATCGTGTTCGTCGGTCGAGCGGCTCTACGTCGAAGAATCAGTCGCCGAAAAATTGACGAATTTAATCGTCGAAAAAACCAAACGAATAAAACAGGGTCGCGGCGATGATGAAACGGTTTCAATCGGCGCGATGTCTTCGCAAAGGCAGTTGGAAATCGTCAAAGATCACGTCGCGGATTTTGAAAAAGCGGGCGCGAAAATCTTAATCGGCGGCAAATCGAAGGGTTTATTTTTCGAGCCGACCGTGATTTCCGGCGCGACGAACGAGATGCGGGCGATGCAGGAAGAAACCTTTGGACCGACATTGCCAATCGCCGTTTTTCGCACGGAAGCCGAAGCAATCAAACTCGCTAACGATTCGGAATTCGGTTTGACGGCGAGCGTTTGGACGAAGGATTTGAAAAAAGGAAAAAGAGTCGCCGAACAAATCGAAGCCGGTTCAGTCTGCGTCAACGAAGTTTTGTACACGCACGGCATCGGGCAAACGCCGTGGGGCGGCTTCAAAAATTCCGGGCGCGGCAGAACGCACGGCATCGAAGGTTTGATGGAACTCGTACAGCCGCAGCATATTCACATCAATAGACTGGCGATTTTGCCGAACGCCTGGTGGATGCCGTATTCGGCGACCGCCGTCGAAACATTCAAAGGATTTGCCAGACATTTCGCTTCGGGTTCGGTGTTTCAAACAGCCAAGCTAACGCCGAAACTGTTAAAACGCATCGCCGAATTGCGAAAGAGGTAGAAATTACCGGAAACCGTTTCAGGAATAACGGTCGGCGTTTTTTCGATGTTCTGAGTCCCGCGCTTCGCCGGCGTAAGAGCCGCCTAAAGGCGGGACTCGGAACATCGAAAAAAACCTTTAAATCTCTCAAAGAATACCCGTCAAAAAAGGATTGCTTAATCGTTCCTGCCCGACAGTCGTATCCTCGCCGTGTCCCGAATAGATGATGAAATCGTCGCCGAACGGCAGGATTATATTGTTGATGGAGTTGATTAATTGCTCGAAATTGCCTCCGGGCAAATCGGTTCTGCCGATTGAACCGGCGAATAGACAATCTCCGCTGAACACTGTGTGCGCCGATTCTTCAGCTAAAATGATGTGTCCGGGCGCGTGTCCGGGCGTGTGCCGGATTTTGAAGTTTAAGTTGCCGGCTGTGTAGATTTCGCCGTCTTCCCAACTTCGCGTCAAAGGCGGCGGCGCGTCGAAATCCAAGCCCAACTCTTTTAATTGATGCGGCGCGAAGCCCATAAAAATCGGCTGTTCGGGCAGATTGTAATATAAATCTTCGTCGTCCTTGTGCAGAATAATTTCGGCGTTCGGAAAGTGCCTGCTGAGATCGGCAACGCCGCCGATGTGGTCGAGATGCGCGTGCGTCAGGGTGATTGCCTGCAATTCGAGATTGTTGTTTTTGATGAATTCCGCAATCTCCGGCGAATCGTCGCCGGGATCAATGCAGACGGCGATTCGAGTCTCTTCGCAAGCGACGATGCGCGTATTTTGTTGAAACGGGCTGGTTATAAAAGTTTCGATTATCATTCTTTTATCATCTCGTCGAGATATTTTTCGACGGCGTAATTCCCTTCTCTTTTGTTTTCCAAAATAAATAAAACAGCTTTTCGATAAGTTTCCGCGTCGGGCGTTCCGGTAAAACACGGCATTTCGATTTCATCCAAACTCAGATAGCTGATCAGACAGCTCAACAGCATCCAAAGAAGCGTTTCTTCGCGTGTCCCAATCGGATTATGCCGGAAAATAGAGTCGCGGTCTTCATAAATTCCCTGACAGATACGTGCCAATTCCTGTTCGCTGATTTTGGTCATCCGAAGTTATTAAATCACAAAACATTGACTTCGGATAACAGGCAGATGAATAAAAACAAGACGTTTTAGAAAATTAAAGAACGAAAATTTTGTATAGAAAACAGACATTTTTCAAAAAGCGTATCGAATTGATTCACTAAAAATAGTGTAATAGTTATTGTAAATAAACAATTTCCAAGTTTGTGAAAAATGGCACGCCGGTTGCGAAACAAGTCAGCACACAAGGGTAGGCAAACTAAGGGTGGTCAAGCGGATTTCAGAAATGGGCTTTCTGAAACCGCGTTCGGGGCAGTAAGTTTCGGGGAGGAATTCGAGCAAGGGGAAGGCAAGTTGAAAACAATCGAAACAGAACGAATTTCCGTTTGATTAGACGGGGATTTCTTTGACTTCCGATAGTTTTCAACGAGGTAAATGTTCAGCAAAAGTTTGGTAATAAATATAAAGTTTATTCGACTGCCAGGGCGAAAAACAGTTTGAACCAATCTTTCTCCCGCGAAAACTTCTAAAACTCCGATCAATCGGAAAGTGTAGAAGAAAATGCAGGGCATTCATCTGAAAACCGGCGGATTTTATTATCCGCCGGTTTTCGCTTTTTCATTATCAGTTTTTCGTCAGCGATTCTTCAAACATCAAATAATGCGATGAATTCATTCCGAGTTTTTCGTAAACTTTTTGGGCATTGACATTTTCCCGCTCGACGTAAAGACGAAAACCGCAGACATCGCCGCGCGCCTTCGCTTTTTGGATAACGAATTCATACAGTAGCCGGTAAATCTTTTTTCCGCGCTGTTCCGGTGTAATATAGACGCTCTGAATCCACCAAAACCAACGGTCGCGCCAATCGCTCCACTCGAAAGTTATCATTAAACCACCGACGATTTTGCCTTCAAATTCCGCGACGACGTAGAAACCTTTTTTTTCGTCGGCGAAAACCGCTTCGACTCCGTTTTTCAAAGTTTCCGAATCGAGCCTTACACCTTCCGTTTCGAGAGCCATCGCCTGATTGAAATCAACCAATGACGACACATCGCCGATTTCGGCTGTCCTGATTTTCATAATCCTTCCTTGACGCGAATGCGTTTGAAAACTACTCTAAAATGTTTTGTTCAATTTACAAAACTCAAACACTTATGAAACTTCGCATACTTTATCACGGAAACTGTTTCGACGGCGTTTCGTCAGCCGCCGTTTTTTCCAAATTTTACCAGACGAAAATCAACCCGGACGCGGAATTTTTCTACACGCCGACGATGCACAAAGCGGGCAACGCCTTTGACCGCGAGCAGTTCGACGGCGACGAAAACGCGATTGTGGATTTCAAATACTGCCCCGACGAACGCCTCGATTGGTGGTTCGATCATCACCAGTCGGCATTTCTTTCGCCCGACGACGAAACGCATTTTCGCGCCGACACATCCGGCAAAAAGTTTCTCGACACGACGAGCAAATCGTGCGCGGAATTTATCGCCAGAATCGCCAAAGAAAAGTTTGATTACGAAGACGAAAGTTTAGCCGAACTGATCGAATGGGCGCACATCATTGACGGCGCGCTTTATGAAAACGCGGCGCAATGCGTCGAATTAAAATCTTCGGCTTTGAAACTGATGCAGATTATCGAGGGTGAAAAGGATGAGAAATTCATCGAAAAACTGATTCGCAGTTTGATGGTCAAAAGCCTCGACGAAATTTTGGAAAGTTCGGAAATCCAGGCGAAACTCGCGCCGATTTTGGAAAATCATTGGAAAACGGTTGAAATCATCAAAGAGAAATCGAATTATTCACGCGGCGTGGTCAGCTTTGATTTGGTCGGCACGAACATTGACGGCTATAACAAATTTATCCCGTATTATTTTCACCCGGAAACGACCTATACGGTTTCGCTTTCGCAGAGTTCGTTCCGTACGAAAATCTCGGTCGGCTCAAACCCGTGGTCGCCGCGCCCGCGCACACATAACATCGCCGCAATCTGCGAACGCTACGGCGGCGGCGGTCACGCGGTCGTCGGCGCAGTGTCTTTGAAACCCGATGAAGTGGAAAAAGGCGAGCGATTTATGCGCGAAATCATCGAAGAATTGCAGTTTGAAGATTAAACAGCACTTCTGACGCGAAAATCCTGAAACATCGGCAGTCTCACAGGATTTTTACGAATCTCGCAGGATTTTCGTGAGTATCACAAGCGGTTTCCGAATATAACGAGATTTTCGTGAATATAACGGGATTTTTATGAATATAACAATCTGTTTGCGAATATAACGAGATTTTTGCGAATATAACAAAAAATTTACGAATATAGCAAAATCTTGAGAAAGAGATAGATTCAATCAGTCAAACAACCGTAGCCGCCGATTTTATCAGATATGTCAGTTTCAAAAACAACCGTGAAATGTTTGCCGTTCGACGCATCGCCGCTGATTTTTATTTTTTCAGTCGGCTTGATTTTATTGTCTTTTATGAAAACAAATGCCCAAAGCGAATCAGCTAACGTCCCGAAAGATTGGCAAACTAACGCCGAACAAACCGATTATCGAAAAACACCGCGCTACGCGGAAACCGTTTCATACGCGCAAAAACTGGATAAAGCGTCGGATTTAATCGCCTATCAATCGTTCGGTGTAAGCGGCGAAGGCAGAGATTTGCCGCTTTTAATCGCGGCGGCAGACAAAGATTTCACGCCGGAAAAAGCCAGGAAAAGCGGCAGGGCGATCATCCTGATTCAAGCCTGCATTCACGCGGGCGAATCTGACGGCAAAGATGCGGGATTCGCTTTACTTCGTGATATTGCGATTACCAAAACCCGCGCCGATTTATTGAAAAACGCGGTGATTCTATTCGTGCCGATTTACAACGTGGACGGACACGAAAATTTCAACGCCTTCAACCGCATCAACCAGAACGGTCCCGCCGAGATGGGTTTTCGCGCCACGACTGCCGGACTCAATCTCAACCGCGATTATATGAAAGCCGACGCGCCCGAAACACGCGCCTTTTTGAAATTGTGGAATTTATGGCAGCCGGATTTTTTCATTGATTGCCACGTTACCGACGGCGCGGATTTTCAATACAACGTAACCTACGAATTCGCGCACTTTCAGGAATCTTCGCCGTTCATCACCGATTGGATGTTCGAGCATTTCGATAAAAACATCGTCCCGAAAGTCGAATCGGAAGGCAATCTTTTAACGCATTACGTCGAATTTGCCGGACGCGAAGTTACCGGCGGCGTTGCCACATTTATCGCCACGCCGCGCTTTGCGACCGGCTACACGCCGCTCCGAAATCGCGCCGGATTGCTCATCGAAACGCATATGTTAAAGCCGTATAAATCCCGCGTTCGCGGAACTTACGACGTTTTGCGTTACACGATTGAAGAAATCAGTCGCACCAAAGCGAGTTTGTTTGAAGCGAACAAAAAAGCCGACACGGAAACCGTCGAGCGCGGTAAAACCTACGACGCAAACCGTCAATTCCCGCTGCGAATCGAAGTTACCGACAAATCCGAATCGCTCGCCTTCAAAGGCATCGAATATAAATTGGAAGACAGCGAAATTTCGGGAGTGAAACGCATCATTTACGGCACGAAACCGTTGAACATCACGATTCCGAAATTCGACACGGCGAAAGTTTCCGCATCAATCGCGCCGCCGATTTATTACATCGTGCCGCCGCAATGGACAAACGCGATTGAAGTTTTGGAAGCGCACGGCATTGAATTTCAGAGAATTACCAAACCTCTCAAAATCGAAGTCGAAAGCTACAAATTCAGCGAAGTAAAATTCGCGTCCGCATCATTTGAAAACCGCGTTACAGTCAGTTTCAAGGCAAATCCGATTACCGAAACCCGCGAATTCCCTGCCGGTTCAATCGTCATTCCGACCGCGCAGGAACGCGCCAACGTCGCCATCCATTTACTAGAACCGTCGTCGCCCGATTCGTTCGTTTATTGGGGATTTTTCAACGCGATTTTCGAGCAGAAGGAATACGGCGAAGGCTACGTTTTAGAGAAATTAGCGCGTGAAATGCTGGCGAAAGACGCGAGTTTGCAAAAAGAGTTTGATGAAAAGTTAAAAGACGAAACCTTCGCCAAAAATCCACGCGCCCGCCTGACATTTTTCTACGAACGCTCGCCATATTTCTTAAATCAGCGCGTCAACTTTTATCCGGTCGGACGCATTACGACAAAACTGAACGTGAACTAAATTGAACGCGAAAGATTGGAAATAACGCCCCACAATTAGAAGATTCAGCCCACCGCTGAAAAAATTTCGCGGTCGTCAAAGTAAACCGCGCAGGCGGCAAATTAATCTTCGCAGGCGGCATTGTAAACCGCGCAGGTGTCAAAGTAATCGGTGCAGGCGGCAGTGTAAATCGCGCAGGTGGCATTGTAAATCGCGCAGGTGGCATTGTAAATCGCGCAGGTCGCAGTGTAAACGCCGCAGTCGCTATTGTAAGCGGCGCAGTCGTCAAAGTAATTGCTGACGGCGCGAAAGTGAACGCCGACGGTTATAGTTTCGGAAAATCGTCGCTGATCGTGCCGTCAGGTTTGAATTTATAGATAAGAATGCCCGGAACTTTGAGCGGCATATTTATCGAAGTCGGCGCAAATTTCGCTTTTCGCGCCGAGATTTCGCAGGCAGCGCGAAGCAAAGGGTTTCCGGTCAAAGCCTTTGCTTCGACGACCGCGCCCGATTCGTTCGTTTATCGGGGATTTTTCAACGCGGTTTTCGAGCAGAAGGAATACGGCAAAGGTTATGTTTTAGAGAAACTTGCCCGCGAAATGCTGGCAAAAGACGCGAATCTGAAAAAGGGATTTGAAGCAAAATTAAAAGACGAAACCTTCGCCAAAAATCCACGCGCAGGGCTGAATTTTTTCTACGAACGCTCGCCGTATTTCTTAAATCAGCACGTCGGTTTTTATCGGGTCGGGTGCATTGTGGAGAAATTAAACGGAAACATTTTTGGATAAGTTAATTTATTTTAAGTTCGTATTTAACAATCCGCGACTGTAATCGCTTTTTTACCAAAACGTAATCGTAAACGATTACTCCTGATGTTTTTACCGCCTCAAGTGCAACTAAAGATGGATGAAATTTCGATGCTCTAATTGCTGCCTCACTTGCTTGTCTGAGCAAAGGATGTCCTGAAACAGCTTTCGCTGATTCAACATTTCCTTTTTCATCAACCGTAAATTGGACTACAATTTTGTAATTTTTTGAGAATTTACATCGGCAATTTGCGGGAAATGGCGGCTTAAACAACTTAATTGGTTTTCCGATAATAGTAGAAATAGGCTTGATTTCGTATCTAGGTTTTGTTGTTTGTGTTTGTTTTAAATCTATTTCAGTTCCCGATTTCCAAGAATCTCTCGGAGCAAAGTTGTAACGGATAAAACTAAGATACTGAACCGCTTTATCTGAAAGCATTGCGGGTTTAAATTTCGCTTGAAGCGCGGCTTTAACTGCGGCGGCTCGCAACAATGGGTGTCCTGACACTGCATCTGCTTTGATGACATTGCCTTGTTCGTCAATTTTAATCGAAACCCCGACAGTTCCTGACGCATTTACCGCCAAAGCCGCTTTCGGATATTCCGGTTGCGGAAGGCTGATTGGATTGCCTTTTAGAGAAAAGCCACAATCAGAACAAACTATCGGACGCTCGGCTTTTTCAGACTTCTCATCACTTTGACCGAACGCTAATTGGATTAAGCAAAAAGAAAATAGAAGCGTAATTTTGGAACGGGATATTTTCATTGTTTTTATTAGACACCAAACAATCTCATTTGTTCCCGATTTTCGCAATTAAATGTTAAACTGCATTCAATTCACGAATGAATTCAGCCGCCGAAAAACATCAAAACACGATTGACGAAGCGATTGCGCGTTTGATTTCACGCGCTGACAATTCGCGCGGGCTGGCGATTGCCGATTTGCGGGCGCGGGTGAATGCGGCGTTGGGCAAATATCTTTTTAAGGCGGACGAAAACGCTTCGGGCGCGGACGTGAAAAGTTTTGTTGACGAAATTCGCGCCGATGATTTGTGTTTGATAATCGCTTGCGAGAACGGCGACGAAGCGGCTTGGGGCAGCTTGGTGAAAACATTTGACGCGACGGTGAAATCGGCGGCGCGGAAGTTTGCGAAAAATGTTGAAGACGCTGAAGATTTGGCGGGTTCGATTTGGGCGGAACTTTACGGACTGAAAAAGGACGCGGACGGGAAATTGAAGACGAAACTTTCCTATTATTCGGGGCGCGGAAGTTTGGGCGGCTGGCTTCGCGCCGTGACGAATCAGTTGGCGATTGATAATTTTCGGAAGAAATCGAAATTCGTGCAGATCGAAGAAGCGCGTGAGTTTGAAAATCTGGCAAACGAATCTTCGGAGAATTCGGAGAACGCGAAAATCGTTCACGGCAGCGACAACCCGGAAGAAAATTTTAGCTTAAAACAAACGCAGAAAGATGTTTCCGACGCGCTCAAATCGGCGATTGCAATGCTCGACGCGGAAGACCGTTTGATTCTGAAACTATATTATTTCGACGATTTGAAATTAAAAGACATCGGCGCGACTTTGGGTTTTCACGAAGCGACGGCGAGCCGCAAACTCGTCCGCATTCAGACGGAAATCCGCAAATCGGTCGAGAAAAACTTGCAGACGAAACACGGCTGGCAAAAAGATGAAGTTAAACGCCACTTGGCAGACGCGGCATCTAAACTCGGAATGAATTTCGAGAAATTGCTGACCGTTTTGTTATTTTGTGTCGTCGTGCAAGATTTTTTTGACAAGGGCGTTCTGTAAAAGGCTGAGGGCGGAAGGATGAAGGCTGAATAAGAAATTTTAGTGTTCAGCGTTTCCTGTTCAGAGTTAATTTTGCAATGGAATTTGAATTCGACAAAGAGATTGATTTGCTTCTGCGACAAACGGCGCAGGGCAAAGCTGTGGCAACATTAAATCCAAAATCCGAAATCCAAAATCCAAAATCCGTACACCTTGACGCAGACGAAATCTCGGCGTTTGCGGAAAATGCTTTGCCGGAAAAAGCGCGTCTGAACTACGTCCTTCACTTCGCGGACTGCGAGCGTTGCCGAAAATTTTTGTCGAATTTAATTGCATTAAATTCCGCAACGCAAAGTGAAATTATTCACGCCGAAGAGCCGAAATTACTGACGGCGATTGCGCCGGAAATTCCCTGGTATCGAAAAATTTTCGCCGCGCCGACTCTGGCTTATACGATGGGCGGGTTGATTTTGCTTTTCGCCGGATTCGGCGTTTTCACGGTTTTGCAGAACAATTCACGCAACGCGGAGGTTTCCAGTACTTACGAAAAGCAAACCGGCGGCAAAGGAATGGCTTCGGACGGCGACGCTTCCGTGCAGGAAATGCCAAGTAATCAGATGCCGGCGAACACGGCAATGAACAGCGCGGCTTCGTCAAATACGATGGCGAACGCTTCAAACTCCGTGTCATCCGTCGCTCCGTCGGTGATGGCTAATTCAAACGCGGCGGCGGTGCGGCGCGAAGCCGAGCCGAATTTGGAAGAAGCGCGTAAGGACGACAAATCTTTAAGCGATAGAAGCAAACAACAGGAAACCGAAAGTTCCCCGATTACCGCTACACCCGCGCCGCCGCCGCCGCCCGCCAAACAAAGCGATAATATTTTTGAATCCGACGATCAGAAAGAAAACCAGCCGCCGAGCGGTTCGCAGAGCGGAATAGCTCAAACTCAACCAGCACAAAACAAGCCGCAGATTATGCCCGACACGCGCAATATCCAACGTGCGCCGTCGCCCGTCGCCAAAGAGCAAAAAGCGGAAGATAAAGAAGACGCAACCAAACTCTCTGCCAAAAGAAAAACCGCTGAAACAACCAACGTCGGCGGTAAAACTTTCAAACGCGCCAACAACGTCTGGGTTGATGCGGCATATCGCGGACAGCCGACGATTAATGTTTCACGCGGCACGAATGAATATAAAAAACTCGATTCCGGCTTGCGCGGCATCGTCGAAAATCTCGGCGGAACGGTGATTGTCGTTTGGAAGGAAAAGGCTTTTAAGATTCAATAAATTTATATGAAGATTTTGGCAGCGATTCTTGTTTTATTTTTCGTATACAACATAAATTTTGCTCATAGTTGTATGAGTTATGCACAGATAAGCGAGAAAGAATTAGCCTCAAAACTGGATAAAGTACCAGCAATTTTTTATGGCGAAGTTGTTTTCATCGGAGAAAGAATGTCTAATCAGGATGAATTCAAGAATGGTTCTCAAGTTATCAAGGTGAAGGTTTTGCAGGCGTGGAAAGGTATTGAAATGCCTGAAGTTTCAATCTTATATACCAGAACTTATACGACTTTTGAACAAGAAATCGGCGGCGTTGGAACGAAAAAGATTTTTTATGCTTATAAATACGCGGAAGATTCTAATCTGCACATTGATTCTTGTTCTTTCACAGCTTTTAATGATGACAGAATGAAAAACCTTTACGGCGCAGGAAAATCATTTGAACAAGTTCCTGAAAATCGGATGCTCTCGAATGAACAAACAGAAAAATCTCAAGGATTTTTCGCTAATCTTTGGCAATCAATCAAATCTTTTTTCTCATAAACTTTTTTACAATATCAACGGCATCAATCAAGACGGCATCAAATCAGATGTCGTTTTTCATTTTTATATCGGATAATAATTTTATGAAGATTTTCGCTTTCGTTTTATGTCTTTTGTGTTTTTTCGCTGGAATTCCCACAAATGCTCAATCTGTTTGGCAGGCTAATCTCAATTCAAAAGTGCAGTTTTATCAAACGACTGATTTCGGTGTTCTGCTCGCCGGAAGCGACAATTCGCTTTACGCTTTTGACGGGCAGACGGGCGAAAAACTGTGGCGCAAAGGCACGAAAGGTTTGGACGAAACTTCGGTTACGCCAGTTCCGGCGACCGATTTGATTTTGGTTTCGACTGACGAAGGCGACAAATCGCGCATCGAAGCGGTTGATTTATTTTCGGGCGAAACCGTTTGGCGTTCGGATAAAGTGAAAGGCGATGTTTTGCAGTTGGCAGTCGAGCCGTCGCAGGATTTGCTGGCGGTTGTTTTGGTTAAAAAGGCGAAAGGAAAAATCGGCGAAGAATTTAAGCGTACGCCGACAGTTCACGTTTTTCAATTATCGAACGGCGACGAGCTTTGGAAAAAAGAACTCGATTCTGATGTTCAAATGATGCCCGCCAATTTCATCGAAAACGCGGAAGTTCCCTACACGCTCGACAATTATCGCGCGCCTTTGATTTTGGACGGCAGGCTTTATCTGTTTTATGAAGGCGCAACGTCTTACGATGCGCGAACGGGAAAGGAAGGCGAGCGCGAACGATTCGGCATCAACGAAGGCGGTCTGGCTCTGACCGAAGCCGATCCGGTTTTTGACGAAAAATATCTCTACACATCGGGACGCGGAAAAATCCGCGCCATCAATCGTAAAAATTTCAAAGTCGAATGGGAAGCCAAAGATTTAGGCGTAACGCCGGAAATGGCGGTCGTCGGCAATGTTTTATACGTCAGAACCGGCGGACAATTTACGCGCATTAAAGACGGGGAAACGGAAAACAAAGGCTCGTTCGGAGTGTCGGCGATTGACACGCGAAACGGCAAAACTTTGTGGCGTTATAAAGGCGCGGACAAAGGTTTGACGAATTTCGTATTCGCCGACGCGAATCGAATTTTAATTGCCGACAAAGACGATTTGATAACGATTGAGGCGCGAACCGGCAAGAAGATTTCCAACTTTGAACACGATGTCGAAAAAGCGCAATTCGTTTTAATCAACGAACGCGGCGATGCCGTTGTCGGCGGACGCGATGAAATTGCGGCGTTTGAAATGCAGGGGTCGGGATTCAGGGGTCAGGGATCAGGGTTTGAGATTCAAAACACCCGATTTGAAAATCAAAACTCGTTTCTTCCAGTCCAAAATCCAAAATCTAAAATCCAAAATGAAATTTGGCGCGTCAAACACAAACCGCCTTCACGCGGCGTTTTTCGCATCGTCGCGGGAATCGCTCTGCGGGCGACCGCGCTTTATTTTCGGTACGGCGGTTTGGCGACTTCGGCGTTAAATATCGTGCGCGGCGCGAGCGTGGCGCGTTCGGTTTTATCGCTTCGCTGGTCGGGTTTGAAGTCGCGTTTCGGTTCGTTCGATTTGACGACGCTGGCGAGCAATTCGGCGAAAAATTATGTTGCCAATCGCATCAGCGTTTTCGGAATCGCTTCCAGAAACACGGATTTATTAAATCGTCTGCGCGGTTTGGGACAGCTTGAAATTCCGAATTCTTCAAATATTCGCGGACGGATTATCAGCGGAGCGATCAATCGCGCTGCACCTTCTCGCGCCGACGTGCAGGAAAATCTGCTCGACCGGCTCGATCCGGCGCGGCAGGCTGAAAAACTTTCCGACTATTTTCTGCGGCAAAAACGTCTGGCGGATTTGCGCGGAAATTATATGTATTTCTACACCGATTTGCCGAAACCTTTTGACCGCAAAGGCTTAATCGGCGTGAACGTCCACACCGGGAAAGATGCCAGATTTATTTTAACCTCCGAACCAGATGCCAGATTTACGACCGACGAAACTGCCGGATTGCTTTATTCGGCAAACGGCAATCGTTTGGAAGCGTTCGACGTTTTGGACAGATAACAAACGGAAACGAATTTAGCCGCTACATTATTTTCTGATAAAATTCTTGCTGATGAGATTCGTCAAATATCTTTTTGTCATTTTTATAATTCTGCTCGTCGCGGTCGGCGGCGTTTCGTATTGGATTTACAGTTCGATCAACAAGCCGCATCAACATTCAAAGGCAAATGTTTTTATCCAGATTCCGAAGGGTTCGACACCGACGGAAATCGTTTCCAAACTCGCCGCCGAAGGGATTTTGCCGGGTGAAACGCCGACGCTCGTTTATTTGCGGACGTTCGGCAATGCCGGAAATTTGCAGGCGGGCGAATATCAATTTGAATCGCCGATCACGCCTTTGCAGGTTTTGAAGGAAATGGAAAAGGGCGAGGAACGAACGGTCAAACTGACGATTCCCGAAGGTTTCACGCGCTTTGATATTGCGAAACGCATCGCCGATAAATTTCCCGGCAATCCGCCGTTGGACGAAAAAGCGATTCTCGCTTTGATGGACGACGTTTCGCTGATTAAGGATTTCGACCCGCAGGCGAAAAATCTCGAAGGCTATATGTATCCGAGTACTTATAGTTTTCCGAAAGAAACCACGCCGAAACAGATTATAAAAACGATGGTTGACCAGTTTAAGAAAATCTGGCAGCCGCAATGGAACGAACGCGCCCGCGAATTGGGACGAACGCCGCGTGAAATCGTAACCATCGGTTCGCTCATCGAAACCGAGTCGAAAATTGACGCGGAACGCGCGATTGTTTCGTCGGTGATTTACAATCGCCTTTCAAAAAATATCCCGCTCGGCATTGATCAAACGGCGGTTTACGTCGCCAAAATGCAAAACCGCTGGGACGGGACAATTAACAAAAGCGACTTGGAAACTGATTCGCCGTATAACACCAGACGTTTCGGCGGCATTCCGCCCGGAGCGATTTCGTCCGTGTCGGAAAGCGCATTGAAAGCCGCACTTTACCCGGCGCAAAGCGATTATATTTTCTACGTTCTGAACACCGAAAAAAATGACGGCTCGCATAATTTCTTCGCCTCAGCCGCTGATTTTGAACGCGCCAAAGTCGTCTATCAACAATGGCTCGAAGGTCAAAGAGCAAAGCAGAGAGAAGCGAACAATTAATCAGACTGGAGCGCAAGCGACCCGCTTGCAATGAGCGCGTGAGCGCAAAAACATCTTACGGTACAGCTTCTTTCGCATCGAAACGATGCTCATTGCAAGCGGGTCGCTTGCGCTCCAGTCTCAATCAAGATTTTTAATGTTTCGTTTTTCCGTTTACTTGGTTGACGGCGTGCTGCAGAACGGGTTTGATGACGGCGAAACATTCCTGAACGCCTTTCGGTGAACCCGGCAAATTGATAATTAAAGTTTGATTTTTAATGCCGCAGATGCCGCGTGAAAGAATGGCGGTCGGCGTTTTTTTGATGGTTTGAATTCGCATTGCCTCGGCGATTCCCGGAACTTCCCTTTCGATGACGGCGCGGGTCGCTTCGGGCGTGTTGTCGCGTTTTGCCAACCCCGTTCCGCCGGTCGTGATGATTAAATTTGTGTCATCGCGTTCGGTCAAATCGTGAAGCGTTTTTCTGATTTCTTCGTAATCGTCGGAAATTATTTTTTTCTCGACGACTTCCGCGCCGATTCCAATCAAGAGTCCGACTAAAGTTACGCCTGACAAATCCGTTTTCTCATCGCGCGAATCGCTGATGGAAACGACGATTGCCTTGATCTGTACATTGTCGGACATACGAATTTTCAGACGGGTTTTACTTGCCTTCGACGTTTAATTCGGCAAGGCTTTTTTCCTTCGCTTCTTCCGCCGCCGCTTCCTTAGCAATTTTACTTTTCTCCTGGTTTTCCTGCGCGATAGCGTACAGCGCGGATTTGACCTGAAACGGTGTCAACTGCGGATGTTTTTCCAAAAGCAGCGCGATGATGCCGACGATGTGCGGGCAGGCAAAGCTGTTGCCGGTCAGACTTTTATGACTGTTATTAAGCCACGCCGTGCGGACGTTCACGCCCGGAGCGGTCAGTTCGATGACTTCGCCGTAGCGAAAACCGAAGTTGAACGGATCGGAATCCGCGTGTTTGCTGACCGAAATTAGAGACGACGAAAACACCGACGGAAACGAAGGCTGCGGCAGATTGTTCGCCGCCGCGACGACGATGCAGCCGGATTGGTAAGCGCGGTCGAGAAGATCGTGAAGCGGCGCGAAAAACTGTGGTTTGGTCGTTCCCAAACTCAGATTGATAATCTGATATTTGTTTTTGACGGCGTATTCGAGACCGGCTAAAAAGGCGATGCCGTCGCCCAAACCGCCCGCGCCGAGAACTTTGATGCTGTAAAATTCGGCTTCGGGCGCGATGCGCGAGATGATTCCGGCGCAAGCCGTGCCGTGTCCCGCCGAATCACCGATTTCCGACGGTTTGAAAACGACTCGCTTGTTGTCAGCGTGCGCCTCGACCGATTCTTTGACCTTACCGGTTAAATCGGCGTGATTCGTGTCAATCCCGCTGTCCACGATGGCAACGCTCACGCCTTTTCCCGTCGCCGATTTCCAACTGTCATCAATCTGGAAATACGTCGAGATGGTCGAATTTTCGTTTGATTCGTAAGCCGATACCGTCGTCATAAAAGGTTTCTGGTTTCTGGTTTCTGGTTTCTGGTTTCCGGTCGGCAAATTTTCCAACTAGAAACTAGAAACCAGAAACTAGAAACTTAAAAAACTCGTCTCCGCGCCGTCGTCGGAGAAACGCAGAATTGATTCTAAAACTTCCTTGCATAAACGGCGTTCCGCCGCGCCGCGTCCGGCGACTTCGCGCACCGTTATCGCCAAATCGAGCATTTCTTTGTGTTCGGTCGTTTCGCGCAGTTCCTGCAGCCATTCGCGCACTTCGTCGAACCGCATTTTTTCCGGGTGAGAAAGCATCTGATCGCTTAAATCGCGGAATAATTTCGCCGATTCGTAAGCGTTGACGAGCGATGAAATCGCTTCGGCAAACAGCGCGACTTTATCCATTTCGTCCGACGTGAACGGTTGATATGGCGGTTCGCCGATGCGGTTGACGTATTCGAGAACGCCGATGACTTCGCCGTCGTGTCTGAGCGGCGCGGCTAAAATCGTCTGCGTCGAATAGCCGGTTTCGCGGTCAACTTCGGCGTAGAAAGTGTCTTCTTCGCCGACATCGGTCAGAGCCATCGGCTGACCCGACGAAAAAACGAAACCCGCAATTCCCTTGCCCGCCGGAATTTTTAAAGTCTTCAAATGCTCGGCGACTTTACCGATTGCCGCTAAGAATAATAAATTGCCTTCGTCGCCGTCGCGGATTAAAACCGAGGCTTCTTCAGAATTGATTTCGGCGGCGGAAATTTTCAGAAGATTTTCGATGGAAAGCGTCAGCGGCGCGGTCAAAGCGTTCGCCACGTCAATCGTTTCGATGATTGACTGTAGTTTCGCTTCCGAATTCTTATTTTCCGCTTCGGGCATAGACAAGATTTTCGCTCACATCGGCGGTTTTTATCAAGCAGTCGCAAGCGATAAAAATTTTATTGGAACTCCGCGCCGATTGCGAGTTTCCAACAGCATCGAAAAATTTAGGTTTTATTTTGATTTCGCCCGGTTTTGAGTTGCGCGGCGGCAGGTTATTTTTGTAACATTCGCCCAATGACATCGAATGCGTGAATGTGAAGGAAATAAATTTTCCTCCACGTTTCGCCAAACTCCCAATCGCCTTGTCGCCAACGAAAAACGGAACGGAATTTTTGGAGTCTTTTTTGACCTATGAGGAGAAATTTATTTCATTGGCTGATTGTTTTCGCGCTCGGCGCAATTTCCGCCGCCGCCCAAACCGTTCCGCCGACCGTTTCACAACTACCCGAATTCGAGCCGTTTAAAATCGGCAGCGGCAGTTCTTTTTCAGCCTCCGTTCCGCAGACGAAGGAAATTGTTTCAAAAAATCCGGCACAGGTTAAAGGCGAAACGATTTCCGAAGATTTCGCCGCCGCGCTCGCCGTTATCAATAAAAATTACGTTGACGGCAAACGACTCGATTACAGCGACCTGACGAAATCTTCGCTGACGGCGATGCTTCGGACGCTCGACCCGCATTCCAATTATTTCGATTCAAACGAATACGAAGAACTTTTGACCGATCAGCAAAGCGAGTATTTCGGCATCGGCGCGACCATCGTCAATTATCGAAAAGGCGATGCGTTCGACACTTTCGTTACTTCCGTTTTCCCCGATTCGCCCGCCTTCAAAGCCGGTCTGCGCTTCGGCGACAAAATCGTCTCGGTCAACGGCAAAAATGTTACAGGCGAGAATTCGGCGGCGGTGCGCGATTTGGTGCGCGGCAAAAAAGGCACGATTGCCAAATTGACCGTCGAACGCGCCGCGACGAAAAGAATCGAAACCGTCGAAATCCGCCGCAACCGCGTTCCGCAGCCTTCGATTCCCGACGCTTATCTGCTCCGCCAAAACATCGGATATATTGATATGTCGGAAGGTTTCAATTACACGACCGCCGAAGAATTAAACGTCGCGCTCGCCGAATTGCACGAGCAGGGAATGAAATCTCTGATTCTGGATTTGCGAGAAAATCCCGGCGGCATCGTGGATCAAGCCGTCCGCGTCGCCGAAAAATTTCTGCCCGCCGGAAGCACCGTCTTAACGCAGCGCGGCAGACTGGCGATTGACAACCGCGTCTGGAAATCAAATAACAAAGCGGCGGAAAATTTTCCGTTGGTTGTTCTGGTCAATGACGGCTCGGCTTCGGCTTCGGAAATCGTCGCCGGCGCGATGCAGGATTACGACCGCGCTTTGATCGTCGGCGAAAACACCTTCGGCAAAGGTTTGGTGCAGAGTGTCATCAATCTGCCTTACGGCGCAGGTTTGACTTTGACGACCGCCAGATATTTCACGCCATCGGGTCGTTCGATTCAGCGCGATTATTCAAACGGCAACATCTACGATTATTTCAATCACAAGGTTAGTTTGACTGAAAACGAAAAAAACAACCTCGCCAACAAAACCGTTACCGGAAGAAAAATCTTCGGCGGCGACGGCATCACGCCCGACGAAAAAATTAAAAATCCCGAACTGACGCAGGCAGAGGCGGCTCTGCTCGACCCGCTTTTCTTCTTTGCTTCAGAAGTTGCCAACAGCAGAGTGAAAGGCTTTGAAAACTACAAAATCACCGCGCCGATTCAATACGGTCATCGAATCCGCACGACGGATTTCCCCATAACCGACGAACTTTTCAACGCATTTAAAAAATATCTTGAAAATGAAGACGTTTGGAAATCATCGAGCGCGAACCTCACCGCACAAAAAGATTTCGTAAAATCGCGCCTGCGCTACAATCTGGCGACGGCGGCTTACGGCAGCGTCGCCGCCAATCAGGTTTTAATCGAAACCGATCTGCAAATCGCCAAAGCCGTCGAAGTTCTGCCGAAAGCCGACCAACTCGCCTCGACCGCCCGCAAAACTCAGCATAACAAATAAAAAAAACCGCCGAAGTCGCATACTTCGGCGGGAAAAAGAAACAGGAGGAACCAGAAAAGACTCACAAGCCTCGCTAAAATGCTGAAAATAACAAACCGGCTCGACTCATCAGCCTACTAAACTTGATGCCCGACTTTTTAGGTAAGTTGCTTTGATGAGAGAATTTTTCAAAAAAATGTTGGCGGCTTTGAATTGCTCAAAGCCGCCAACATTTTTTCATTTCCAAACCGCCTCAGAAATTTTACCCTTTAGACGAGTTAAAAGTTTTAAATTTAGATTATCTAAAAAAGAAATCTAAATCCGAACCGCACCGTTCTCGGTGATTGATACAAAAACGGCATTTTGTAACGAATATCGCTTCTATCTGCCTGTGAAGCGATACGAGCATTAATTGCAGTTAACAGCGTTCCGCCCGTGATGCCGTTAGCATATGCAACATTACTTACTCCCAAAGCGGCGGCATTAACCGGTGCCGTGCTTGGATTGACAGTCGTGTAGATGCCCGTAACAGTCGCCTGATCAAATAAGTTCAGGAAATTGAAATCGGCAGTCACGGTATATTTGTTATCACGACCGAATCTATAACGATGTGTCAGGCTGAAATCGGTCTGAGAAAAGACCGGACTGCGACCTAAATCACCACGCGCCAAGAATATCTGCGGCGTAATGCTCGATGCGCCGTAGATAGTTGTCGTCTGGGGTTGTCCTGAAGTAACAGTTTGAAATGCCGATATTTCCGTTGAATTGGCTTTGCTTCCCAGCCAATCAAAAATATACGCGCCGTAGATGTTGAAAACGTGGGGTCTGTCCGTCTGAAGTCGCCCGTTGTCTTTTTCACCTCTGGCAGTAAATCCAATAAATGGCAAGTCGAAAGCGCGGCTGACACCCGGAGCGAGTCGCCCGTCAACCAAATGCGGTTCGTCAGAACTGGCTAATCCTGAGTAGTTACCGTACAAGCGGCTGTATGTGTAGTTGGCATTGAAATACCAGTTATTCGATAACCGTTTATCGAAGACAAACTCCAAACCGTCATAGCGGCGTTGCGGTCTGGTTGATTTGGTATATCCGAGCGTCTGAAGCGTTTGTAAATGCAAACCGCTGCCGGGATTACCGATGATATAGGCTTCACTGCCGGCGGCATTAATAATACCTGCGTCTTCAACCGCTTCGTCAACATTTTTATAGGTGTACCGAACGCGAAGAACATAATCCTGACTCAACTGGCGTTCTGCACCAACGGTAAATTCGGTCTGTTGAAAAGGCTTGAGATCAGTATCTACCGCTCCGTTAAGAAATGCCGACGCGCCCGGTTCGTTGGCGTTTACCCGTCTGTTTAACTGGCATCTGCTCAAAGCGTTCGAGGCAATGAAACCGGTCGAAGGACAAGTACTCGCTCCTGTAAAACTACCGATGACATTTCCGATGTTAAATTGTCCGGCGATATTACCCGGAAAAATCTCGAAGTAATCGTCAAGGAAGATGTCGCCGCCGAACAAACCGCGTGGCAGCGCAAATTTTACGCGATCAAAGAATTTACCGTAGCTGGCGAAAAGTTTAGTTTTACCGTCACCCGTAATGTCATATGCGAATCCGAGACGCGGCGCAATTTTGTCGCCCCAACCGAAATTTACGGCACTCGGAAATTGATTAAATGACGGTAAATCTTCTTTCTCGATGCGAACGCCGAGATTTAAGGTTAGACGATTGAAAGGCTGATATTTATCCTGTACGAAAAGCCCCTGACTCAGATTCGAGCCTCGACCATTAGTTCCCTGCCGCCGAAAATTACCATATCCGATTGCTCCAGCCGTCGGAACGACATTGGGAACTATCGAAGATATAGGCATTCCGGTAGTAAAGCGTAATACTCCGATTTGGTTATTTCCTGATATAACATCATTCAAGATAGAGAATCGCTGGTATCCGCCCTTCAGTTCGTGCCTGCCTCCAGCTTTGAATATGTATGTTCCCGTAAAGTCATACGATTCTCTAATCGAAACATCTTTTATCGTGATCGTATTTGCTCCTGTCGTGCCGCACGAAAAACCGGCAACAGTGTTACCGCAAGCCGCTACTTGCGGGGTTAGAGTAGGAACAAAATAATTACTGTTCTTTTCGTTTAAAAACCCGCGAGAGTAACGTCCGTCAATGACAAGATTACTCGTCGGCGTATAGACGGCGGCAAACGTGACTAAATTTGATGTTTGTCGTCCACCCTGTTGGCTTGTAAATTGGTTTCCTCTCAAAATACCGATACTGCCCTTATAATCAGCCGTCGGCACACCGTTAGGACCGAAACCGAAGGCTGTAGTGGAAACATTCGTCAGGGATGACGTTGGAATACTGCCTTGATCAATAACGGGATTCCAAAGAAATGTTCCCGTCAATCTCAACTTATTGACAGGAGCAGCATCAAGACGGGCAAACGCATATTCGTATTTTCTCTTCCTGCTGTAAGTTTCAGAAGCAAGAAATGTTCTGGCTGCTGCCGGTGCGTCTGTGAAATACTGTGTATCCACTTCAGTATTGAAAATTTGCGGAGAGTAGCTGCCATAAAACCAAACGCGGTCTTTAATAATCCGACCACTCAAATTTGCGGTAGGAAAGAAATTCGTTCCTCTCGCTTTTACAGGATTGAAATACTCTGCGGTCTGGGTGAAATTGCCGCCCGCCACAGTACCTGATGTGAAACGACTTAGAAGCGGACGAGGATTACCGTTGAACTTCGGCACTTCAAATTGATTTCCAAATTCGCCGTGAAAATCATTGCCTCCCCCGCGTGTTACGACACTAACCACACCACCGGTTGCACCGCCGAAAGCGGCATCAAAACCGCTGGATTTAACCTGGACTTCCTGCACGAGCTGCGTCGGGATATTATATGTTTCATTCAAAGTTCCCGTGCGATAGTTGGTTACTTCCTGCCCGTCAATGACAAAGACATTTTCAGCACCGGAAGCACCGTCAACCGAAAATCCGCCTGAACGACTTTCCGGTCTCGTTCCCGGAACGCTTTTTAATAATCCCGTAAATCCGGTGGTTTTAGGCAAAAGCTCAATCTTTTGAGCGTTAATGGTAGTTTGAATAGCATTGTTTGTCGTATCAACCGGCGGCGCGTCAGACACGGAAACGTCAACCGTATTGACGTTTGCGCCCGGATTAACAACAATTTCCAACTGTGTGTTCTGACCGATGGCAACCGTTACGTTTTCATATCGCGCTTCGCCAAATCCGCCCGAAGCCGTTGTAACAAGATTGTACGTTCCCGGCGGAACCTGCAAAGCCCGGAAAAAACCATCGGCGTTAGTCGTAAACTTGCGCCTGAAACCGGCTCCCGTCCCGGTCGTCGTTGTTCCGGTTGTATTTCCTTCCGCAGTCGTAATGGTTACGGTTATATTAGGAACTACTGCTCCTGTCGCGTCTTTAACAACCCCCTCGATGCTGCCAGATGTTTCCTGTCCAAAAACAGATGCTGTTAGACAAAAGAGTAACGCCGGCAATAGTTTTGTAAAAACATTTTTCTGTCTCATTACTATCTCCTCCATTTGAATTTTATCCCCGTAATCCCCTGAATATTCTTTACCGGAAAAGGCATAACTTTACACCTCAAAATGATTGGATTCAAGAAATTAAATCCCTCGACCGAAACCCTGAAATAACCTTGAAATAGATAAATCGTCTGCTCTGCAAACGGCAACTTTGAATAACAAAAAATTATGGGAAATTTCTTGCAGGTAAGAAATGATTATGTAAGGTAACATAATTTGTGAAAAAAAATAAGAGTGATTTCAATTTTTTAATTTTTGAAAATAAAAATGCCGCCCCATTAAACGACAGGACGACATTGTAAAAAATTGATGAAAAGTTATTACATTTTCACTTTCATTCTAACCAGCGTTTTCAGCAGCGTTTCAAAAGACGAGCGTTCAAACGGTTTCGAGATGAAGAAGGTCGCGCCCGATTCGTAGCTTTCGAGCTGCATTTTGACGTATTCTTCGGTTGCCGTCATCATCATCACCGGAACGTAGCGCAGACGTTTTTCGGTTCGCATATATTTCAGCAAGTCCGTTCCCTTGATTTTCGGCAGCTCGACATCAAAGACCGCCGCGACGAAGTTGGCTTCCGACGATAAGACGCGGTAGGCTTCCTGACCGTCGTTGATGACGACCGGGGAGTAATCGGCTTTTTCGACAATATCCTTGATAATTTTCGCGGTAATGAAATCGTCCTCGACGATAAGAATTTGTCCCTGCGCCAAATCAACGACAGTTTCCGTCGGAACTTCGTCTTTGAAATCGTCCGGGTTATAGATTTGCCAGTTGCGGCTCGCCTCCATCAGGTCGTTGAATTCCTGCAAGATTTCCTTGAAAGAGGCTTCGTTTTTGGAAATGATCGTCGTCGAACCGGCGGCGGCGGCTTGTTCGAGAACGCTTTCGTCCGCGCTCGAATATGCCATAATCGGCACGTTCGAGAAGCGTTGATCCTTTCGCAGAGTTTTGATGATTTCCGTGCCGGACATTCCCGGCAGCATCAAATCAATCAGCACCAAATCTGGTTTAACGGATTTGATTAAAGCTAATCCTTCAGTGCCGTCGAGCGCGACGTGGACGGTGTTGCCTTCGGCTTTGAGTTTGTTTTCGTAGAGTCGGGCGACGACTTCGTTGTCTTCGATGATGACTATTTTTTTCATAAGAATTCGTTTACCTTTCTAAAATTTCTCTGCATTGTTCATTGATAGAAACGAACGCCTGTTGCGCCTGAATCAAAATCGGCGCGGCTTCGTCCGTTTTTCCGTCCAAGCCTAATTTTTCGAGCTTTCGCATCGGTTCGACCAACGCGGTCATTCCGCACATCGCGCTGCCGCCGACGCTTTTGTGCGCCAGATTCGACAACGCTTTGGCATCTTCGCCCTTGATGGCGAGTTCTATTTCTTCAAGCTGGGTCGTGGTTTGCGCCAGATACATTTCGACGACTTCGCGGCGCATTTCAATATCATTGTCGGTGATGTCGTTGAGTGTGTCGAGATTAACGGCATCAAAAACAGGAGCGATATTTTGCACGTCCGACTCGAATCGGACGGTTTCGATATTCTTCGCCGCCGACGCTTCGACGACTTCGTAATCGTCAGCGGTTTCTTTGTTATCGCTGGCGATGGTCAGCCATTTTTCGAGCTTTGATTCCAGAACATCGCGCTGGACGGGTTTGCTGATGTAATCGTCCATTCCGGCGTTCAGACATTTTTCGCGTTCGCCTTCGATGGCGTGTGCCGTCAGCGCGATGATTGGGATTTTCGCCGCCGTCCAATGACGGGCGCGAATCGTGCGCGTCGCTTCGTAGCCGTCCATTTCCGGCATCTGGCAATCCATCAAAACCAAGTCATAAGGCAGTATCTCCAACGCCCTGACCGCTTCCAAACCGTTCGCGGCAACATCGGACTGATACCCGAATTTTTTCAAAAGCGTTTGCCCGACCATCTGATTAACCTGATTGTCTTCGACCAGTAGAATGCGTTTGTGTTTGTTGCGGGCGATGTTGTTTTCAAACGGCAAATCGAAATCGTAATCGGGCAAAAGACTGCCGTGAATATCTTCGTCGCGCCTTTTCGCACGACGATTCAAATCGAGCGTTTCATAGATCGCGTCGAGTAAATCCGTCTGCCGGTAAGGTTTGTTCAAAGACGCTTTGACTCCGAACTGATCAAGCGTTTTGGCATCAATCTTAATCGTGCTTGACGACAGCAGAATCGTCGAAGCGTTTGAATTTTCCGCCTTGATGCGCTGCGCCGTTTCCATTCCGTTGATTCCCGGCATATGTAAATCCAGCACGATCAGATCAATCGGTTTAGCGGTTTTGGCGGCGGCGTTGAACGCATCAATCGCCTCGAAACCGCTCGCCGCTTCGTGCGTTTCCATATTCCACGAACGCATTTGATAAACCAGAACTTCGCGGTTCACGGCGTTGTCGTCAACAATCAGAACGCGCCGCCCTTTGAGCGCGGTGTGATTGATAAAGTTTTTCGCGCCATCCTGAACGACGGCGGGCGGTGCAGTTTGTTTTTCGAGCGCGATGTCGAACCAAAAGGTCGCGCCTTTGCCGGGTTCGCTGTCCACACCGATTTCACCGTTCATCATCTCGACCAATTTTCTGGAAATCGAAAGTCCCAAACCAGTTCCGCCAAAACGTCTGGTGGTCGAAGCGTCCGACTGCGTGAACGGCTGGAAAAGTTTTTCCTGAACTTCTTTGGAAATGCCTTCGCCGGTGTCGGCGACCGAAAATCTTAGTTTGATGTGAGAACCGTTTTCGTGAATTTTTTTGACGCGCACCACGATGTCGCCGTCTTTGGTAAATTTCACGGCGTTGCCGATCAAGTTGGTCAAAATCTGCTGAATGCGTCCGGCATCGCCGCGCAGGTAAAGCGGCACGTCGTTGTAAATCAGCGTCGCCAGTTCGTTTTTCTGCGTCTGGGCTTTGGCGGTCAATAATTCGATGGTGCTTTCGATGCAGTTCCGTAAATTGAAATCGAGCGTTTCGAGTTCGAGTTTGCCGGCTTCGACTTTGGAAAAATCGAGAATGTCGTTGATGACGGTCAGCAGAGATTCGCCGCTGTTGCGGATAATTTCGGCGTATCTTTGCTGTTCGCCGTCGAGTTTCGTGTCGAGCAGCAAGCCGGTTACGCCGATCACGCCGTTCATCGGCGTACGGATTTCGTGGCTCATATTCGCCAGAAAATCCGATTTCAGACGCGCTGTTTCGAGTGCCGCATCACGGGCGTGGCGCAAATCTTCCTGAAGCACGGTGCGCTCACGAATTTCGTTGTGCAGAATTTTATTCGCCTGCGCGAGTTGATTGGTGCGCTTGGCGACGCGGTTTTCCAGCTGCGTTCTGGAATAATGCAAAAGACTTTCTTTGTTCAGCCGCGAAACGCACAACAGCGTAATAAAAATTCCCTGCGCGGCGAAAATTGCCAGCCGCAGATTTTGACCGAAACCGCGCTCGAATAAAATCCCGGTCGGCGCGATGAAATAATAATCAATCAGAAAAGTTGACAGCAGCGTCGCATAAATTCCCGGTCCCAAGCCGCCGCGCCACGCCGCTAACAGCACCGCGCACGCGAAAAGAAGAAACGGCGATTCGATTTGCGTTACCGATTCGATCAACGCTTTGAGAATCGCCGTTACCGCGACGATCAGCGTAGCGATTAAATAATGCTTGATGTGTTTATGGAAAAACGACGAATCGAAGTTTCGGTTGTCAGAGAAACTTTTTGACGACTTTTCACCGGCGTTCAATTCTGCGTCGGTCTGAAAAGCGGAATCTCCCGTAATCTCGTTTTTGAGACTCAACAGTTCGCGCCGGTTCTCTAATAAATTCACCGCCGAACGCGATAATGCCGTCAAAGCGCGTTTCTGTTCATCGGATAATTCACGCGCCTTCCGGTCAATCACGCAGAGCGAGCCGAGCTTTTGACCATCCGAAGTAACGAGCGGCGCACCCGCGTAAAAACGAATATTCGGGTCTTTTTGAACCAGCGGATTATTCACGAAATCGGCATTCTGCATCGCGTCCGCCACGATAAACAAATCGTCGCCCATAATCGTCCGACTGCAAAACGCCACATCGCGCGGCGTTTCCGTCGCCGCTAAACCGACGCGCGATTTGAACCATTGGCGATCTTCGTCAATCAAACTAATCGCGGCAATCGGCGTTTCGCAGATATGGCTGGCGAGCAGCGTCAGATCATCGAATTCCTGTTCGGGTAAAGTGTCGAGAATCTGAAAACTTTTCAATGAATCGAGACGCTTTCGCTCTGCTTCTGAATTTAAATTAGTCATTACAAACTGGGAATCAGCTAAAAAAGATTTAATTCGGGGGGTTAGAATTTTTTTTCGGTAAGATGTGCCGTTTTGAATCGGCACTACTAATATAAAATAATTTAAACTTATTTTCAATAATTAAACATTTAGGAGTTAGGCAGTTGAAGAAAATAACCGCGAAACAACACAAAGCCGCACGAAATAAATCCAACAGATTCTTTGCTTTGATTCGTGTTATTTAGTGTTCTTTCGTGGTTTCTTTCTCTCGACTGCGTAACTTTT
Source organism: uncultured Pyrinomonadaceae bacterium (assembly GCA_964244835.1). Lineage (GTDB taxonomy): Bacteria > Acidobacteriota > Blastocatellia > Pyrinomonadales > Pyrinomonadaceae. Next base: position 23,530 of record CAXTKJ010000010.1, on the reverse strand, counting down.
AAACCTTAAATTTGTCGCTGACCCCGATTTCAAATTGCCCGTAGATAAATTTATTTCGTTTTTTTACGGTTCACGAAAAATCCTGCTCCGTGGAGTTTTTACTAATTTCCATAACTTCGCCATCACTTTCAGTCGGGAAACTGGAAGCCAGATTTTTTTTCGCAAAAATAATTTGTAAGATTTTTTCTCCTGATGCCACCAGTAACTGTAGGAGGCGGAGGCGGTTTTGAAAAAAACTGCTTTATTTGAAAACAACGTCTGAAACTTTCCGCTTCGGATAAAAATCAATTTATCTTTTTCGCCGGAAAGTCCTGCAAAACTGCTTAAATTTTGGTGCTAAAAAAAGGAGAGTATTATGATCGAGAGAAAAATAAATCTACCATCGTTTTTTGTTTACGCGGCTGTCGCTGTTTTAAGTTTGAATCTGATTAGCAGCGGTCAAACGGGCGGCAAATTACAGAATAAATCAAATAATTTCAAAGGGGCGAATAGTTTTAAGATCGGCGAACCGCTCAAAAATAATTTTGCGGACAATCTGCAAAAACGAGTAAAGAAATGCTCGGAAAACGTCGTCGCGCTGGCTTCGCTGATCGAGTACGGCGCGATTTATGCGGCGAATGCCGGGAAGGTGAAACTGCCGTCCGACTGCCTATTTCGCAATCAGGCTGAAGTGCAGGCGTTTCAAAACAGCGTCGGCGCGGTTGATGAAACGATTAACGGCATCCGCGTCGAACTTCAGCCGTCCGCGATGAACGCATTTCTCGCCGCCCGCACCGAAGCGGAACGGCGCGGCTTTGAAATTTCACCGCGCGGCGCGGACGCTTCGCGCCGCAGTTATCGCGGCACCGTCGAATTATGGCAGAGCCGTTTTAATCCGGCACTCAAACACTGGACTAAAAAAGGTGTAATAACCGCCCGCGAAGCCGACCGTCTGCGTTCGCTGCCGCTCGCCGAACAGGTGAGCGAAGTTATCAAGTTTGAAGGCAAAAACATTTACTTCGGGACAAACTTTAACAAGTCAATTCTTCAATCAGTCGCACCGCCGGGAACGTCGCAGCATCTTTCAATGCTCGCACTCGATGTCGAGCAGCACGACGACCCGAAGGTACGAGCCGTTCTCGCCAGACACGGCTGGTTTCAAACCGTCAGAAACGACACGCCTCATTTCACTTATCTGGGCGTTGCCGAATCCGATTTGCCGTCACGCGGGCTGCAAAAAATTTCCGGCGGCGGCAGAGTCTTCTGGGTTCTGAAAGCCGTCAGCAATATTAATATCTCGACCGCTGTCGCCGATTCAGCGAAAGAAGATTCTTTTAACGAATCTTTCCCGAAAGAACCGCCTTTCAGCAGTTTGGTCAAGAAAACCGGCAGCGCAGTCTTAAAAACTCCACGCGGCAACTTGGTTCATAAGGCTTTGGATGGAAAATACTACACGGTCAGCAAAGATATTTTGATGACTAAAGACGCGCTCAGCCTGCTTGAGAATATCGCCGAACGATATTTCGCCCTGACCGGCAAAAAACTGCACATCACCAGCGGTTATCGTTCCGCCGAACGACAGGCGAAAGCGATTTACGATATTCTCCGACAGCGTTCCGGTTCGTATATTTTCAGTCTTTACGCCAACGACCGGGCGATTGGTCAAATCGTGAACGCCTACACGCAAAACATTTTCAGCACCGAATCGGCGGTCAGCGCAATGATTCGCGTTATCTCGCAGCAAATTAAAAACGGCGTATATATTTCAGATCATCTGCTCGAACGCGCCTTCGACGTGCGCCTGAACGCCGATTTTTCGGCTTTGCGCGAAGCCGTCAGACAGTCGGGCGGGAGAGTCGTCCGCGAATTCAATCATTATCATCTTGAATTTTGAGAAGCGGGGCGGACGCGCACTTTGATTACCCGAAGCCGGAAGCGAAGAAGAAATCATTCTTCGCTTCCGGCTTTCCGCCGTTTTACGGAAGTCGTTCCGTCACTGCTCAAACCACTCGTCGAGTTAATAAAAATGTTTCCCGCAAACTTCATTAAAAATAATTGAAAAATAATTTGTAAGATTTTTTCTTCTCGCGCCACTTCATATCAGAAGACGGAAATTGCCAGGTAATTTCTACAAAAACAATTTTTAAGGAGAATCAAAATGGAAGGAGCTTTAAGATCAAATTTATACGAACTTTTTCAAAAGTTTCAGTGTTGGGCGGACAATGAAGAATATATTATCCCGATGTTTCGCAAAAAAAGTCAGAGCGACGAATTTGCCGAAAAAATTGTCCGGGAAATCGAATGCGTAATGGAAAAGGAAAAATTTCGTCTCCCGAAAGGCGTTCTGATTCCGACGATTTACAAAATCTATATCAGCGCGGAAGACAGCCGCGAATGGTATGGAATAAAACGCGACGGTCTGTGCCACAAACTCAATAATTACATTGAAAACCGCCTCAGAATGCTTTCCATCGAAACATTAAGTAAAACCTTCGTTCAGCTTCAAACGGCGCAGGATGTCAAACAGGGCGAAGTCGAAGTTACCCATCAATGGGAAGAAAGCAGTTCCCCGATAGAAATCCGGTTTAATAAAAGTTCTCAAGCGGTAAATGAATATAATTGCGGAGACGTTTCCGAAAACACGATTGCGCCGGCAGCATTGCGGCAGGCGGCATTTGAATATGCGGATACCGATTACGAAACGGTGGTCTGTTCGGATTCGGAGAGATTATTTTCTCTGGAAATTTTTTACAAGGGCGTTCACCAATGTCTCATCCCGATCTATCAGCCGCATCTGACGCTGGGACGCGGTGCGCCTTCCGTTCCCGTTGATATTCCGCTGTCGGGAGATATGGAAATCAGCCGCCGCCACGCCGTTCTGCAAATGGAATCAGATAATCTTTTCCGGCTGCTGGTGATCGGAAGAAATACCGTTACCATCGGCGAAAACACATTGTCTGAAGGACAGGCGACGATGTGCGCTTTTGGCGAAACCATCGAAATCGGCAGCTATACGCTGAAAATGCAGATGTAGAAATCAAAGGCTGAATCGGTCGGGTTCAAAAATCAAGTTTTTATTGACAAAGACGGGTTTTTATATTTGAATAGTTAAGTTCAAATCAACAAACAAACACGATATTCAATTTCATTCGCCGGACAGCCGACATTTTTTGACTGCTGACAGTTCAAGTTAGAACAGGAGATCACCGCCGATGCGCCGCCGCCAAAAAACTCTTCGCACCGTCTTTTTATTCGCCGTTCTCTGCTGTCCGTTTTTAGCGGCGGCGATTTACGGACAGCAAACGCCCGGTTCGACTTCTCCGGGCGTAGATTTGGAGAAGAAGAAAATAACGACCGACAAAGCCCGCGCCATCATCGAAAAAATCAAGGAAATATACACATTAAAATCCGTCAAAAAAACCAAAGATTCACTCAGACAGAGTTTGCTGGTCAATCGCCAGCTCATTCAAATGAACGAAGATTTTGAAAAATGCTGTTTGCTCGATTTCGAGCTGATGCTGGACAAACAGCAGAAAGACGATTTCGCCGCCCTGATAAATTTCTCTGCCTACTACGGCACGGCGGAAACCGAAAACATTCTGGGAAACCGGCTTGAAGCGATTCGGCTTTATGAAAAGTCTCTGCAATTTTGCAGCAGCAAGGGAACGATTAATTTCAAGCCGAGCGTCTTTTATTCGATTGCCGGTATTTACCGGGCGATTGGTTCATCTAATCTGGCAATCTACTATTACAAACTCGCCGTCGAAGCCAAAAAATCCATTTCGCCCGACTCGACGCCGAACGGAACCGGAAAACCGGCGGAAGAGTTTATCACCCGTCTGGGACTTTACAAATATCTGTCCGAAGCGCAGTTCACCAGAGAAATCGGCGACACTTATTCACAGTTGGGCGACCGGGAACGGGCGATGGAATTTTTTCAGGAAGCCGAAAAATTACCGTCGCTCACTCCGAGCGATAAGATCACGATTGACCGCAGCATCGGGTTAATGAAACTGTTTCACGATTCGACCCTCCGAGAAGATGAAAAAGCCGAAACGCGGCTGAACGAAGAAGCCGAGCGGTCATTGGATGAAGCCGTGCGCGGCTATGAACGGCTTGAATCGGAAAACAAGGCGACGGCTTTCGACCGCACTTTCGGAATTTATTCGAGAGTGTTCCGGGCGGCGGCGCGTTACCGGCTCGGCAAAAAAGAAGAAGCATTAAAAACCCTCGACGAGCATCTCGGATTTTTGGCGGGCAAAAGCGGCGCGTCCGCTGAAAGTCTCGCAGAATGGAAAATTTACCGCGATCACCTCGATTTTTTATCGAGCCGCGCAGATGTGATTTATCTGGCAGACCTTTTCAAAAACGAACTGTTCGATGCCGTCGGTTCGGCTTACCGGAAAATCGGGGAACATCAAAAAGCAATCAACTGTTTTGAAAAAAAATTAGATTACGCCGCCATCACCGGCAATGTCTATGAAGAAGCCTTCGCGCTGGAAAACATCGGCGGAGCCTATTCGGATATGGGCGATTACGAAGCGGCGCGGAAAAGTTTTTATCGTTCGATTCAAAAATACCGACTGATTGATGATTCCGGCGAATCTTGGATTTATGCGCGGCTGATGACGCTCGAACGAAAGACTGGAAATACGCGGCTGGGAATTTTTTTCGGCAAGCAGTCGGTTGATATGTTTCAGAAAATGCGCGTTAATGTGCAGTCGCTCGGCAAAGACACGGAACACGCTTTCAGCAGAAAAATCGAAAAGCCTTACCGCGAGTTGACCGAAATGCTGATCTCGGAAAACCGCAAAGACGAGGCACTGCAAATTTTCAGCTTTTTCAAAGAGGACGAATTTTTTAATAATCTGCCGCCGACCGACACCGTTTCAAAGCGGGCGGGCATCAGCTATACGGAGCGCGAACAAGCATCGTTAAATTACGCCAATCTGCTTTTAAGTAGAATTACGGCGACCGAAAAATCAATCGAAGAACTGAAACGCCGCGAAACTTTAACCGAAGAAGAAAAGCACAGACTTTCACAGTTGGAAACCGAAGCCGCACAAGCCGTTAGCGAATTCGATAAATTTACCGCCGCGCTGCCGTCCGAATTCGGCGGCGCGGGCGGCGCAAAAGATGCAACGCCCGCCGTTCCCGAACTCGAAGCGGTTCAGAAAGACCTGAAAGCGTTAAGTGCCAAGCCTGACGTTGCCGCGATTTACACTTTGATCGGCGGTCAGGCAGTTCATCTTTTGATGGTTACGCAGGATGAAGTATTCGCGGTTCAAACTCCGGTCGAGTCCGCGATTTTTGAACAGAAGCTGACTGATTTTCTCAGCGCGGTAAAGGACAACGAAGCGGAACCGCGATGGCTCGGCGGCGAACTTTACCGGATTTTAGTTCAGCCGCTCGAAGAGAAATTACAGGCGGAAAAAATCACGACATTAATGTGGTCGCTCGACGGCAAATTGCGCTACATTCCGGTTGCGGCTTTGTACGACGCGAAAAAACAGAAATATCTGGTCGAAACCTATCGCAATGTTTTGTTCACGCCTGCCGGTAAATCCGATGTATCGGTTTCTTCCGGCAAAAAAGTTCCGGCATTGGGGTTCGGCGTTTCAGAAAACAAATCGGGAGTTTCCAAGGACAAAATAAACTTCGTCGCGCTGAAATTTGCCGAAGAACAGTTGCGGGAAGTCATCCGGCGCAGCGGCGAAAAATACGACTCCGTGTATGAGGGCGAAAGATTTATGAACGATGGTTTTACGGGCGACTTCTTTCTGGAAAAACTGAAAAAGAAACAGTTTCCAATCGTTCTCGTCGCCAGTCATTTTTACTTCAACGCCGAATCGCCGCCGGAATCATTCCTGCTGACCGGCGACGGAACTTTGACTTTAGCCGATATGCAAAAAACTCCCGGTCTTTTTGAAAACGTCGAGATTCTCGGTCTTTCGGCTTGCGAAACGGCGATTGGCGGCGAAAACGACAACGGCAGAGAGATCGAAAGTTTTGCCGTTCTCGCGCAGCAGAAAGGAGCTAAAGCGATTCTGGCGAGTTTGTGGCGAGCCAATGATAAAAGCACTTCCGGCTTGATGCGGAATTTTTATCAAACATACAGCCAATCTCTGCAAATGAGCAAAGCCGAAGCGTTACGGCTCGCGCAGTTCCGAATGCTGAAAAATTCGATACCGACCGCGATAAACGGTAAAAATTTGCCGGCGCGTAGAAATTTGCCGTTCCCGTTCGACGCAGCAAAGCCTTACGCGCACCCGTATTACTGGTCGCCGTTTATTCTGACCGGAAACTGGCGTTAGACAAACCGGCGGCAAATTAAAATCGTTCCGCAAAAAATTTCAGGTGAGCTACAAAATACACGAACAAAGAATCTCCGCCGATAACGATTACCAACTGTTTTTAGAACAGCTTCAATCGTTTTACCAAAGGAAAAGCGGTCAACCTTATTCAAAAGAGGCAAGCTACAATGCGCTCTGGAAGCGCATCGGCAGAATCTTTCCGGTCAGTCAATTTCCTGAGCCTGACGATTTCATCTCGAAAACCATTGACCGGATCGTCGAACTGGCGAGCAAAGGCGAAATCATCGAAGATTTTGAAAAAGTCGCTTTTGTCTGTGCAAAATGGGTCGTCAAAGAATATGCCAGAGAAAAGGTAAAACTCCTTTCTTTTGACGGCTTTCAAAACGAAGATGCCGATCAGACGACTTACGCACGCTACGAAGCCCGATTGTCCGCCGATCAAACCAGTTCGGATTTGGACGGCGAAAACCGTGAAAATCAAAGCCGGTGTTATCAGAAATGCCTGGACGGTCTGCCGGAAAAGGTCAAGCAATTATTTCTCGAATACTATCCGAGCCAACGGTTGGAAATCAGAGAAAAACTCGAAATAAAAGGCATCAGCAACGAAGAATGGGAAAAATTGTCGGAGAAGGCGAAAAATCGTTTCGTTAAATACTATCTCAGCCAAAACCCGAAATCAGCGGTCATTGACATTCAATCGCTGCCGGAAGAAATCAGAAATCCGTTCGGCGAAATATCCGGTCAAAAATCCGCCGTCTTCGGAGGTTATAATCAGATAATCGTCAAGGAAAGCGTCTATCGTGAAATAAAATTCGGCAAGGAAATCAATAATACGCAGAGACAAATTACTTATTGGAGAAATGAAAAGCTCGATCCGTGCGTTACCGGCTGCGTCCAGTCCAAAGAATCGGGCAGTTTTTTTCTGAACGTGCTGAACAAATGGAAAAATCTGGTCGGAGAAAAACCCAAACCGCGTGCCAATTTGATTGAATACAAAAAACTCGTGCGAGAATTGAAAACCGAGATAATGCAGATTCTTCAAAGCAGTGCGCCTCAATCTGCGCTCGAAATTAAGAGGCAGCTGTCGCCGGATAAAATCCGCGTCGAACAGACGTTTCACACGGCATTGGAGCAGTTGGAGTTGGAACGGAAAGTCGAGAAATTTGATGAAGGAATGAAAACCAAATACAAACTCGGAAAAAGTACTGCCGAAGACTAATAAAGACGATGTTTTTATGTAAGAAATTTTTCGCTGTCCGTTCAATCTTCAGTTTGTCTTTCCGTTGCGCTTCGCCGATGGAAGAGCGGGCAAACATCGAAAAGCGAGAATTGGAAATTGTTTTTGAGGAAAGTAACGGCGATGACCGAAATTAATCAAAACGAAGAAAAAATTATCAATTACCTGTTAAATTCCGCGTCGGACGAAGATGCCGTGGAAATTGAAAGCCGACTCTCGTCTGACGAAGAGTACCGCAAGGAAGTCGAAACAGTCGAGATGGTTTTGATTGACCGATTCGTTCAGGGCGAAATGTCTTCGGACGAAAGCGCGGCGTTTGAATCAATGTATCTGAATTTTCCCGAACTGCGCGAGAAAGTGGAAAAATCACGGCAGTTTCATCAGCAGTTTGAAATCTGGCGGGCGGAAGAAAGCACGGAAGCCGTGCCGCAGCGTCGTTTCGGCTGGTTCGATTTTCGACTTCCGGCTTTCGCTTATGCCGCCGCTCTTTTTTTGTTTCTGATTGTCGGCGGCACTCTTCTGTACTTTACGAAACCCGGCGAAAACATTGCAGAAGTGAACGATAATCAAAATTCCAACACCTTCATCGCCACGGCGGAAAACAAATCAAAAGAAATTCTGCCGCTCGCCGTGGACAATGTAAATTCGAGTAATTTAAATAGCGAATCGAATCAACAGTCTCCGCGTTCCGAAGACTACGCATCGGCTAACAAACCGACTCCGAAAAATAAACCAACGGAAAACTCTAATGCGAAAAGTCCTGCCGAGTCGCCGCCCCAACTCGCCTACAACAAAAAAAAGAGATTTCCGCCCGTCAACGACGATATTACGGACGAGATGAATATCGAGATCAGCCCCGAAGACCGCGTAATGGGCGCAGAAGACGAACCGCAGGCGGTGTTCGTAACGAAACCGAATTTATCAAACACGATCAAACTGACTTTTCCCGCCAAAATGGAGAAATACTTTAAGATTGCCGTTATCAAATCGAAAGGCGGCAGGAATGTCGTCGTTTGCGGCGAAAAAGCATCGGCGGGTAAATGCGCCGTAACGCGAATAGAAAATGATCAGCTGATTATCGAAATTCCGAGCCGCCGGATGCCGGTCGGCGAGTATGTGGTAAAAATCGAGAAAACGGGAAAACAAACTTACAGTTTTCCTTTTTCGAGAACAAAAAAGAAAAAACACGGAACGAAATAAAAAAAGCATTTCCATTTAAGAAATGCCTTCTCTTCGATGCCGGATAATTTTATTTCTGGTATTGAACGACCTCGCCTTTCGCGCCGACCGCCCAGCCGTATTTCTTCATCATATACAAACCGTAAAAATTATTTTTCGTGCCGCTTTCCTGTTTGATCCAGGTTTTTCCTTTGTCGGACGAGCGCAGAATCGTACCGCCGTAGCCGACGATCCAGCCGTTTTTGTCGTCGGCGAAATCCACGCGCATAAAGGTATTCGGGAAACTCGTTTTGATCGCTTCCCAATTATTGCCGCCGTCTTCGGTTCGCAGAATCGTTCCTTTGCCCCCGACCGCGTAGCCTTCGGAAGCGTCGCGGAAATCTACATTGAATAGCGTGTTCGTCGTGCCGGAAGTTTGCTTGCGCCAATTTACGCCGCCGTCGTCAGTCGTTAAAATCGTGCCTTTGTCGCCAACGATCCAGCCGCGAGAACTGCTCACGAAATCGAGGTGAAATAATTCGAGTTTCGACGGTACAATTATGCGCGTCCACGTTTCGCCGCCGTCGTCGGTTCGCATTACGAGCGAATCAACCACTTCGTCTTCTTTGTTGATTAAAGAGCCGATGATAAAACCGCGCTTTTTGTCGGCGAAACGCACGCTCAAAAATTCCGGCGAAGCGTTGCGAAAATTTTTCGGGTCGTAAATTTTTATTTCCTTCCACGAACGTCCGGCATCGTCGGTGGCAAACATTTTTTTGCCCGCGACGACGTAGCCGTTGTTGTCGTTGCGAAAATAAATTTCGTTGATGTCTTCTTCGGTGTAAATAAATTGCTTCGTCCACGTTCTGCCGCCGTTCGTCGTCTGCGCGAAATAACCTTTATCGCCCGCAATAAAACCGCGCTCGGCGGACGTGAAATAAACCGCGACCAAATCGCCCGGACTGCCGCTTTTGAGCGGATTCCAGCCGGACTGCGCGCATATATTCTGAACAGCCAAAAACGTAAAAATACTGAACAAAACGGTTCTTAAAAAAACCGGCGTAAAAACTTTTCTCATAATAATTTTAAAATTAAAAAGGCGACTTAATGACGAATAAGATACAACTTATTGCCGTAAAAGTCACCTTTTGAGATATGCGGAAACACTGGCGAACTAAGCGAGCGTTTCATATTCACATACTTATTTCGTGCGAGTTTCTACAATTTTATTACTTGACGATGCGATAAACATTGCCCTTCCAAACGACGACGACCTGTTCGCCGAGCGCGAAAAATTGGGCGAGTTCTTTTTCTTTATTGATTAAAGCGTAAAACTCATCGCTGCCAAACTTTATCGTCTGTTCAGGTAATTTCGCATCCGATTTGAATTCGGCATCCTGCCACACGCCGCTTTGATTGTAGAAGTTTTTCGTGCCGACGAATTGATTGCTCATCGTATTCGCCACAAAAACACTTTTCGCCGAGGGCGCAAGCGAGACGTTTGACTGCTGTTCATTCTGCTGCTTGCTCATTTTTACCGCGTCCGCGCCTCTGTCCGCCCGCATTTTCGCCACTTCCTTATCATCAGCCACAGAGAGTCCCGAAGCGCGGCGTTCAACCGGCTGGAAACTTCCGTCAGTCGCCAGATAAGAGGTGTAAGGCGTTACGATGCCGTAGCGCGTGCCGAGTTCGGCAACTTCGTCCCGCAGTTCCTTATTTTCGCCGTTGGCGCGGATTTGTTCAAGCAGCCAACCGACCCGGCGCGTCGCCCATAGGCGCGGCAGAAAATCGTTTTGTTCGGCACGGCGCGGAAAATCGAGATTCGGGTAATTGAACGAACGGCTTTCCGTTCCCGATTTTCCGGTCAGACGCAGCGTGATGTTCTGCAAATCGCGGTCGTTTTTGTAACGCCCGATTAAAGTAATTTGCCCACCCTTAAATAAATCGGTAATTTTGCGCGGATAAACCAAGTCGGTTTCGACCGAATCGAAATCAATCTTCAAATCGGACAAAACCGGCGAACTGACTTTCGTGAAAAAGTTCGAGACTTTGACTTCCAAATCTTCCTTCGGTTCGACGTAATCAGCCGCGCCGGAATTTTCCGCCGCGAGTTTATCAAGCAGCGTCGTGTTGACATCATAACCGACACCGAACGTGAAAAGTCTGATGTCTTCGCCCTTCGCTTTGCTGACGTTGGCAACGATTTTTTCGGCGTTCGATTCACCGACCGTCGGCAAACCGTCGGTCATAAACACGAGCATTTTCGGACGCGGCGAAGGGCTGAATAATTTAAGCGCGGCAATCAAAGAATCGTTGATATTCGTGCCGCCGGACGGCTTCAAACGATTGACGAATTCTTCGCCGCGCTGTTTGCCCGCGCCGTTCGCGCCGATTAAATTGTTTTCCATCAAATGTTCTTCGCCAGCAAAGTTTATTACGTTAAATCTGTCGCCTTCACGAAGCGAGCGAATTCCGAATAAAAGCGCGGCGCGAGCCTTTTCCATTTTGCCTTCTTCCGCCATCGAACCCGATGTGTCGAGAACGAAAACGATGTCTTTGTTGACCAGTTCCCTTTCCGATAAATCGTCCTTCGGCGAAATCTGCAACAGAAAATAACCGTCTTTTCCGGCTTCGCGGAACGTCAAAAGCGACAAGCCGAAATCATCTTTCGACAAACCGTAAAAAAGCTGAAAATCGTTGTCATTGTCATTCGTTTCAAACGAAACTGATGAAGCGGTTTCGCTTTTGCGTTTGATGTCAATCTGGTGCGACGGCGAATAGATATTTCGCAAGGCTTCCTTGCCGACAATTTCGACTTTTCCCGAAACCGTGCCGATTTTCTGCGCGGGCATATTTCTGACGGCAATTTCATCGGACGAGCGCGACCAAAGATTTCTTCCAGTTCCGAGCGGATAACGATAAGCTACCGTGCCGGATTCGGCTTTCAAAACCTGCGTGTAAGTTAATTCGAGTTTTTTATCGGAATTCGGCGGAATCGGGAAAATCGAGGCTTGAAACAAATCTTTTCCGGCGTATTCCAACAATCCGGGATCGCGCTGCCGCCTGACGATTTCGTCGTAAATCCGACGCGCTTCTTCCTTTGAACGAACTTCGCCGACGAGCTTTTTGCCGTTCTCCCAGATCGCAAATTCGACGATGGAAGCCGTTTCGGGAATCGGAAAAAAATATGTGCCTTCGAGCGTGTACGGCGAATCGTTGCGAAAAACCTGCTCGACGTGCGTCGTCGCCACCTGCCCGTTAATTTTCACGTCAATCTCGATTGATTTAACCGGCAGAACATTCGGAATCGGAACGGGTCTTGGGCGCGGAATCGGACGACACGGACGCACATCGCAGACAATCGGAATCACTACGCCCTGCGCGTTGATGGAAATTCCGGCGAACAGAAACAGCGAAGCAAGGCAAAAAAAACTTGCCGCGAACTTAAATTTCAACATATTTTCTCCTCTCTTTTTAATCGGATTAAGCGTGAATTCAGCGAACTTACGCCTGTATGATGATTTAAGGAACGCGGCAAGTTTTATCGCCTTGCAAAAAAATATCGAACGAAGTAGTTTTTTAACATATTTAGTTTCATCAAAAGGAGTTCGGCAATGAAACGCTTTCACCATTTTCTCTGGCTTTTGGTTTTTTCCGCTTCCGTCACCTACGCGCAGACCGCCGTTAAAACGCCGCCCAAAGAATGCAACGCTTTGCTGGCGCGGCAGCTCGTCGAGCAGCAGGCGGAAGAAGGCAAATCCGTCGCCGAAACCGACCGGCGCGTCAACATCCTGCTGCGCGTCGCCGATTTTTTGTGGATGGGCGATCAGGAAACGGCGCGAAAATACTTCGCTGAAGCGTTTCAAATCGCCGGCGACCGCTTTCGGCAGAAGGGCGTGGAAAAAACCGAAACCGGCAGCATCACCGTTTATCAGCCGGATTATCGTTTTGAAGTAATCAGTGCCATTGCCAAACGCGATGCGGAATGGGCGAAAAAACTTTCGGAAGCGGTACTGAAGGAATTTGACGAAGACGCGGAAAAAGATAAACGCGGCGAATTTGATAAGGATAATGAAGTTAGGGAGCTGATTTACATCGCGGCGCAGACGGCGAAGGAAAATCCGAATCTGGCTCTGACGCTGGCGCGGCGAACGATGCGCTACCGGCTGATGAACGCCTGGTATTCCGCGCTTTATCAAATGGCGTACAATAATCAGCCGCTCGCCGATCAGATTTACGGTGAACTTTTAGCCAATTATTCAAACACGGAAGTTTTCCGACTGCTTTATTTGTCAGCTTATCCGTTCGGAAGCGAAAGAATTATCGGCGTAGAAAAATACAATTTGGGAACGAGCGTGCCTGCTAATTTTTCGCCGAATCGCAATTTACAGCGACAGTTTTTAATAATCTTATTTCGCCGCATAATGAAATTAACGCCGGAAAGCACGACTAAATCCCTGCAATCACAGATTCCCGAAACGGCGATGGCGGTGATGGCTCTGAACGATCTCGAACCGATTATTGCACAGCAGTTTCCTGATTTGGCAGCGTCTTTTTCGCAGGCTAAAATTCAGGCGAATTCGACGGCTGCCGGCGATGCGATGGAATCGGCAAAAAATCGAGACGAAGCAGGTAAAAGTTTTAATAAACCGTTCGATGAAAAGCTGGCAGAAGTGGAACAAGCCGACGAAACGGGAAAACTCGACGACGGTCGAATTTTTCAACTCGTCAACGCCGCCAAAACTGATGAAAATTATAAAAAAGCGGAAACGTGGCTCGACAAAGTAAAGGAAGACAACACCCGCGAAGGCTTAACTAATTTTTTCTATTTTCGGCGTTCAAAACTGGCGACTGAAGAAAACAGATTTGACGAAGCCCGCCGTTACGCCCTGAAAGTTCCGAAAATCGAGCATCGCGCCGTGTTATTTTTCGACATCGCCGAAGCCAAAATGAAAGAGCCGATGACCAAACAGGATTCGCTCGACACGCTTTTGGAAGTTTCGCAAACGGCGAACAAATCTCCCGACACGGTTGAAAAAGCGCAGGTGCTGCTCGGTCTGGCATTTATGTATGAAAAAGTTGACCATTACAACGCGCTCGGCGCGTTGGCGGAAGCGATAAAAACCGCTAACAAGCTGGAAAGCCCGGACCTTTTAGTCGGTAGCGTAACGCAGATTGTCCGAGGTAAATCTTTCACTCATTTTTCGAGTTACAGTGTTCCCGGTTTTGCAATTACCGAAACTTTTTATGCGATAAGTAAAAAGGATTTTTTAACCGCGCTGACCAATGCGACTAATTTTTCCGACAGATACCTGCGAACTCTGGCGGTTTTGGCGACGGTCAAAGATTGCGAGAAAAACGATAAGCTGCCGAAAGCCAAGCCGAAAAACTAAGGATTGCTGCTGTCGGTCAGCGCGTCGTCAATTTCCTTGTCGAGTTTGGTGCGGATTTTTTCGACGAGCGCGTCGGATTTTTGCATAATTGATTCTAAATTCGTGCGGTTTGACTGGATTTGCGTGAGTAAAGATTCGAGATTGAGCTTTTCCGCTTCCAGAGATTTTCGACGCTGGTCGCGGAGTTCTTCGGGGCGCAGCGAACCCGACAACGCGACGTTGCGGTCAATCACTTCCGAGCGCGATTCGATTTGAATTTGCTGTAATCTCGCCTGCGTCGCGTTTTCCTTTTCGATAATTTCGTAAAGCTGTTTGCGGAGCGATTCGGAGCGGCTTTCGGCTCTCGTCAAAATGTCGAGATTCATCAGAAGCTGTTTTTGTTTGGCTTCTTTGCCGTTCACCGATTCGAGCAGTTTGATGCGGTCGCCGAGCTGTCTGATTTGCGTGTCTTTGTCATCGGGCAGAACGGGCGTGAGGGTTTGATCGTTTGCCGTGCCGACGGTTTCATCGGGCGGCGCAGTCGGAAGTTCGCCGAGAACGATTTGATTGCCGTCAACGTACGGCGGATTCTGCGCGGTCGTTGTCTGAACGGGTTGAGGATTGACGACGGCTGTTTTTTTGACTCTTCTAACTTTTTTGCGGCGTTTGGATGTTTGCGCCGTCGCATCGAAAGCCGATAAACACAGGCTGAAAATAATCGCCGCCGTCAGAAAACTCAATTTCAAAAATTTATTTCTCATTTTTCGTTTCAATCTTTTTCGCCGCCGGAAGTCTGGTTTTTTCGGGTTTGTCAGCGAACCAGTCGCCGGTAAAAAATTCGACGACGTTTTTGCCCGTACCGACAAATGGAATCGCGTCCAAGCCGGAATTTAAAACGCCTCTGACTACGCCTTTACGCTTGATGTCATAACCGATCAGACCGATTGCCATCGCCGAACCGACATACGGAATTGATTTCGCAACTCGTTTTGCCACCGTCCAGCCGCCCGCGTGAACCAACTTTCTTTTCAGACTCGGATTTTCTTTTGCCATAACTTTTCAGCTTCGATTATACTTGCCTAATTCCGATGACAAAAGCATACTTTTAGTTTGCACGCGCTTTTTTCGCGGAAGTTTCATATATTTCAATAAAAACCGATGTCGCTGATTATCAACAATCTCTCGAAAAAATACGATACGAACTGGGTTATCAAAGACGTTTCGCTGTCGGTCGAACGCGGTGAGATTCTCGGTTTGTTCGGTGTCGTCGCCGAAGGAAAAACGACAATTATCCGAATGCTCGCCGGTGTCGAACCGATAAACAGCGGGACGATTTTCTATAATTCAAACGATTTAACCAATCTCGACTGCGACGAGCGCGGCTTTCATTTTCCGAAACTGGAAAACGACGCTTTCTGGAAATCATTATTCAAAACGCAGAAATCTTCACAGTTAGCCGACGGTGAAGGTCAGGTTCTGGCTCTCGAACACGCGCTGGAAAACGCTTCGGAAGTGCTTCTGCTCGACAATCAATTCTGTTTTATGGACTCGATTACCCGCGAGAAAAACTGCGAAAAACTGCGCCGCGTCGTCAAGGAAAAAAATCTCGCGGTCGTTTTTGCGACCAATAATTACGACGAAATTTTTTCGATCTGCGACCGCGTTTCGGTACTTCATAACGGCGCAATCGTGCAGACCGGAACGCCGCGCGAAGTTTTCGAGTTTCCGAAAACGGCGGCGGTCGCCCGCGTTACGGGCAGAAACAATTTAATCGAAGCCCGCCGCATTACATCGAGCAAAAACGAAACGCCCGAATTTCAAACTGTTTTCGGCGATCATCGGCTGTTCACCGACCGCGTGGCAAAAGATTCGCTCGGCGCGATCAATGGAAGCGTCAAGTTGGCGATTCGCCCCGAATACGTTTCGATTTCCTTCGGCGCGTCGTTTCCCGAAGACAATCTTTTAAAAGCCGAAATCACCGGCATTTCATTTCTCGGCGCGACGACTTTGATTAAATTAAATGCGAACGGTTTGGAACTGGAAGCCTTAGTTCTCCGGCTCGTCGGTTTGAAAATCGGCGATGAATGCGTCGTCGGATTGCCGCCGGATCGCATTACGGTTTTGAAAGATTAAAATTCGCTCAAATAATTTGCGAGCCGAAACGGTTTCACGCCTTAAAATCAGACGAAAACATTTTCATATTCTTCTCTAATAATGAAATAACAGCGACACGCCGCAGATTCCAGACCGGCGCGGTCGAGAATTGATATTTTTCCGCGAATGTATTTAATCAAATTGTTCTGCTGAAATCCGGTCGCCGATTTGTTGACGGCTTCACGGCGCACACCGAGCATATTCGATAAAAAATCCTGCGTAATTTGAAACTCGTTCGATGCCATCCGGTCGGCGGTCATCAACAGCCAGCGGGCGAGCCGCGCTTCAATCGGGTGAAAGCGGTTACACGCCGCCGACTGTGAAATTTGCGTCATCAGCGAATGCGTATAACGCTGCAAAATTCGCGGCAGTGCGCCGCCGTTTTCGCATTCCGTCAGAAAATCCGTCGTCTTCATACTCAGAGCCGCGCCCGCGCCCTGCACGAGAGCGCGAGTGTTCGATGTTTTCACGCCGAGAAAGACGGGCAGCCCGACAAAACCTTCATTGCCGACGATGCCGACTTCGAGCAGTGAACTTTCACCGACGCTGGATAATAGGGAAATAATTCCGCTTTCGGGAAAATAAACGCGGCGAATAATATCGTCCGGCTCATAGATTATTTCGGCGTAAATTAAAGGAATTTCTTCGAGTTGCGGAAGTATTCGCGCATATTCTTCGGCGGGCAAAGCGGCGAGCAGACGGTTTTTCGATTTGGCGTTTTCTGACATCAGAGATTCTCCTTGTTTCGGTCGTGTCGGTCAAAGACAGCAGACGGCACAAAAAGAAGTTGATTAGGTTAATCCCGATGTCGCGTGTTGAATTTATAAAGAACTGAAAATAGTAACAAATCTAAAGATAACAGATGTCGGCTTTGATTGTGGTACGGCTTATCCGAAAGTTCTGGAAATGCCTCTGCCGAGCAGCCGATTGTATTCGACATTGACGACTTGATAACATTCGCAGACGGCATCTTCCAAACCCTGCCGGTCAATAACCGTAATCGTTCCGCGCACATTTTTAATCAATTTTCGCGTTGCCAACTTTCGCGCCGCCAGCGTAACGCCTTCGCGCCGCACACCGAGCATATTGGATATTAGATCGTGCGTCATCACCAGTTTGTCGGAATCGAGCCGGTCGTGGCTGAGTAATAACCAGCGGCAAAGCTGTTGTTCGAGCGAATGCAGGCGGTTGCAGACGGCGGTTTGCGAAATCTGCGTCATCAACGCCTGCGTATAGCGCAGCAGCATTTTTTGAAACATTCCGCTACGGGCGAATTCGGCTTTCAAATCTTTCGCCTTCATTCGGAAAGCCTCGCCCGCGCTCTGAATCACCGCCCGGTTCGGCATCGAGTCGCCACCCAGAAACAGCGCGTGTCCGCTCACCCCGTCGTTGCCGATCACACCGATCTCGGCGGTCGCGCCGTTCTCCATAATATACAAAAGCGACGTAATCGCCGTCGTCGGAAAATAAGCGCAGTCCAATTTGTCGCCGGATTCATAAAGAACTTCACCGAGTTTGAAGGAAACGGGTTCTAATTTGGCGAGAACTCGCTCGAATTCGTCTTCGGGCAGTGCCGCCAGCAAAAAATTTTTTCGTGCTTGATCAAAATTGATGGTTACGGACATTCTTCCTCATTTTGTTTTCAGAAACTATTTAACAGCAATCGGTTTTTCAATACCGAATGGCAAACAGTATAACAAAATCAAAAGGTTATGTGTGCGTCAGCGCACGTTCGGGAAAATAATTACTTTATAACCGAATATTTGAATTAGTGGACAAAGGCTATTTTTCATAAGTTTCGCCGCTGTCAATTAAATCATCAACCGTCCAGACGGGGAAATCTTTGAACCAATTGGAAATGTGTCCGTTTTCGGCGATTTGAAAACGCGGCGGCAGGCGCGAACCCAGTTCGCAGTCATAGAGAAAGTATGTGTTGTATCCGGCAGGGACGGCATACAGGCTGCGTTCGATGCCGGGAAGATGATAGATTCCGTAATCTCTTAGCTGTGTCATTATTTGCCCTTGTTGAACGGCGAACCGATTAGTTGTCAAACCGCGTGCCTGCCGATTGTGTCATTCTTTTACCTTTTTGTCTAAATTGAGCGGAAAGTTAAGCCTTTTGCGCTTTTCGCCGCTGAAGATTTCTTCGTTGGTCAAATTGGCGGCGATCAAAAGTTCGTAGCAGCGAATACAAACCGACTCACGCACCAGATTAGCCGAGCCGAGCGGAATACCGCACCAGCCGCACAAAGCGGATTCGTCAAATTTTCGAACTTCAAGTTTTTCACTCATTTTTATTCGGCATCCGAAAGCAATCTTTTTTCAATGCTTCCGGGAAATATTTAACAACAAATCGAACGGCAAATAATTACAGTTGAACAATATAACAGAAAGAATTTTCCGAATGTGCGGTAACGAACAAACCCTTAAACATCAGCTATACCGAGACGGGTTAAAGATTCGATCAGGATTTTCCGCCGCGCCGCGCCGACGGACGGTAAAACACTCATAATAAAACCTTTTTGTCCTGCCTGGTAAATTTCACCACGCTCTTTGCGGCGAGCGAAACTGTTGAAAAAAAAAAAAAATAGAAGTGTTTTTACGCACGGAAAGCCGCTGCCGAATCAGGTAAATTTAAATAAGCCCGAAGCCGATTGAATGAAATTGAGTGCCTTTCCAAACTCGCATTCAAACTAACGCTCCTGTGTTAATCGAATTCTACCGGCGCGGGCTGACTTAAAAATAGTTGTTCGTTTTATAACGGCTATTTTACTTTGACAGCAAAACCACTGGATGAAGGGCGGCTTTCCGATTAAAGTCAGCCGCCCTTCTTTTTTTCAGATTACCGTCGGCTTTTCAGAGTTCGGAGATGAAGACGATTCTACGGAGAAAATAAATGTCTGAAACAACGAAAGTTTCCGTGACGGAAGAGATTGAAAATTACCCGTCGGGTAAATCGGCGGATGATCGGATAACGCAAAACATCACCGAGAGATTTATCGGGGCTTTGAGCGAGTTGGAATCCGCCCACGATGTCGAGTTGATGGTCGCGCTTTTTGCCGACGACTGCGAAGTCGGCGACATCGCGGCTCCGAAATTATTTCGCGGAGTCGAAGGCGCGCGGCGGTTCTGGACTGATTACCGCGACAATTTCAAAGATGTTTGCTCCATTTTTCAGAAGGAACTTTATTCCGACAACAAAGCACGGCTGGAATGGACGACCGAAGGCAAAATCAAAAACGGCGGCAAAATAAAATATGCCGCCGTCAGCATTCTGGAAACGGAAGATGAAAAGATTACGCGCTTTTACGCTCACTTTGACAAACAGCATCTATGAAATCAAAGCGGCGATACGCCCTGACATTTCAAGGAAATTAACCTGAACACGAATAAAAACATCGAGCCGCGAGGCTGAACAGATTTTCAAGGAGAAATATAATGAACGGAACAGCAACCAAACACGCGCCTTTACAGGAAGCGCAGGAAAATACGGACGGCATCGTCGCCCGGACGATGGAAACGCAAACGGCTAAATTGCCGGCAGACATTTTTCTGTGGGGCGCACTCGGCTCAATCGGAATTTCGCTTTACTTCGAGATTACGGGCAGCGGCGACAAAAGCCGCTTTGTCGGTCAATGGGTTTCGCCTTTTCTGCTGCTCGGAGTTTATACCAAGCTGGTCAAGATGATGAATTCAAAGGAGAACGGAAAAACGTGAGAAAACTTTTAATCAAAATCATCAAGCGCGAAGACGCGGAAGCGACGGCAGCCGCCAAAACTCAAATCGCGGTCGAAGCTGAAAAAGCCTCATCAGGCAATAAAACAGAACGCCGCCTGCGTCGGGAGATTGCCGAGACGATTTCAAACTGGCTGCCGGAGCGCAATAAAAATAATCGCGCCGCCGACATTGATGCCGTCCGCAAATTCTTCGGCAGCGAGCATCTGCTGAGCGAAATTTGAGCGCGAAATTTGTTTTGGCGGAAGAAATCGGAGCAGATGGTCTATGAATGTAATCTTATTTTCCCTTTATTACGGCAAATTACGGTTGGGCGTGCGGCTCGGCATTCATCAGACCGCCAACCCTTTGGATTTGAAGTGGCGTTGGAATCACTGGCAGGACAAATATCGCAGACGGCGCAGCCGGATATTGTGAGAGGTTTGCGGTGAAAATAATTTTATTTCTGCAAAGCTACTGCAATTTACTGGTCGGCGTGTCGCTCGGCAGCCGCGAAACGGCGTATCCGCTGGGTTTGCGATGGCATTGGCGGCATCAAAAATACAAAGATTTATAAAGTTTAGTCTTCCTAAACGACTTTTCAAGGTGGAAAAATGGTTGCTTTAGCGACTCAAGGAACAACAAAATCAAAATCTCTGACAATTCTTCAGAGAATTGCTGGAAAAGACAAAACAGCCGTTACCGAATGCGTTGACGCTTACGGAAATTTTATCTGGGCGTTGGCGCAGAAATTCACCGCTTCACGCGAAGAAGCGGAGGCGGCGACGCAGGAAATATTCATTGACATTTGGCGATTCGCTGAACGTAACGACCAGCCGCAAACTACCGAAAAACTCCTGATCGCGCTGATTGCGCGGGGACGATTGGTTAAATACCTCAAACAAAACAGCGGACGGAAATCTATGGCGAACATAGATAAAACGAACGAGCAAGGGCAGGAACGGGCGGAATCTCCGAATAATTTCGAGATTTCGTCCGTTACAAAAGTTCGAGTATAAAACTATGGAATCACCGAATCATTATCGCGTTCTTTACGCTGACGACAACGAAGACGCTTGTTTTATGGTAACGACGATGTGTAGATTAGATGAAATCGCCGTGATTACCGCCGGCACCGTCGCCGAAGCGTGGCGGCTCGCGCAGGCTGAGCGTTTTGACTTGTATCTTTTGGATTCCCGGTTTCCCGACGGCAGCGGTTTGGATTTGTGCCGTCGTCTGCGCGAATACGCTCCGCGCACGCCGGTTCTTATTTATTCCGGCGATACTTCTGAGGACAACGTGCAGAACGGGTTGGCAGCGGGAGCTGACGATTATTTGACCAAACCCTACTTTGCGGACTTGAACGTAACTATCAGACGAACTATCGAACAAATCAATAAATCCGTGCAGGCAGGTAAAATACGCTTCGTGGAAATAAAAAACGCATCGCCCGCTAATCGGAACGATGCGCTTTTGATAACGGCAAATCCTTTGAGTTACTGAACTGCTGCGGCGTTCGGCGTTAAAATAATCTGTACCCGGCGATTTTTGGCGCGGTTGGCGTTGGTCGTGTTAGCGACAACCGGCAGACTCGCGCCGTAACCTTTGGCTTCGAGCCGGTCTTGCGTTACGCCGGTTGTCATTAATTTATCCATCAAAATCTGGGCGCGTTCCTGCGTCAAAGTCTGCAATTCTTCGGGCGTTCCTTTGTTATCCGTGTGCGATTCAATCGCCACTTTGTAATCGGCGTTCGCCGCCAGGATTTCGCCCAGACTCGAAACTTTCGGCTCGGCGGTTACGGCGAAATTGCTCGTGCGCGTCGTCGCCCAGAAAGTTTCGGGTAAAGTTAAAACAATTCCTCTATCGGTTTGCGTAACCGTTCCAAATCGCTTCAAAGACTGCATCAAAATTCCCGCGTTCGCCTGAATTTGCGCGGCGCGATTGGCGGCTTCCTGCTGGCGTTCGTTTTCCTGCTGGCGATTTTCGATGTCATTTAATTTCGCTCTGACGGTTTCCGCGTCAACTTTGGTTCTGCCGAGTTCTTCGCGGATTTTTCCCAGTTCGCCGCGTAATTCTTTCACTTGATTTGAATAATTTAAAGCGTCGCGTTCGGCGAGTTCGCGGTTGCGCGTTTCTCGGGCGAGTTCGGCGCGGAGTTCCGCCATTTCGTTTTGAGCGGCGATGACTTTTTCTTCCGAATCGCGGATTTCCGAATCCTGTCGGGTGCGCTCATTGCGTTTTTCGCGGGCTTCCTTGCGGGTCGCGGCGGTTGATTCGGCTTTGACCGCCAGACTAATTGCCTGCCGCGCCGCGATGTCAACGTCTTCTTCGGCGCGTCCGGCTTTCCAGCCGGTGTCGGCGTTCTGCAAAAGCACTTCGGCTTGCGTTAAATCTTCGGGCGCGTCGCGCTGCGCTCCGGCAAATCTAGCGAGCGCGATTGCCTGCCGCGCCTGCAAAATCGTCGAAGGCGTTTTTGAATAATCAATTTCAGCGATTTCCGGCGTTCGCGCGTCGGAAAAATAATCGCTCGAATTGCCGAAGTATTCGACCGTCGTCGTCGTCGCCAAAGTCTTGCCGTTCTGCGCGTATGGATTAAGATTTTCGAGCATCACGGCGCGGCTCGGACGGCGAACGAGAAAATGCGGTTCAGCCGTAATAATTAAAGCGAAAGTCTGCAAAGGCGTGGTCACGGAAATTTTTGAATCGAATTCAAAAAAGCCGCGCCGTTTGACTTCGCCTAAATTATCAACCTGACCGTCCGGCGAAATTGCCCATAAAACATACGTTGCGTAACCCGCTCCGAGTTCAAACGGGCGCGGCATTTTGGAAACCGAAACCTCGACTTCCGTCCCATTTTTGCTCGTGCGTTTGATTTTCCCTTCGCCCTTCATTCGCGGGAAACGGGTCGTGCCGCGAAACTGCGTCAGCACGATTTGGTCGAGCGGATAAGTAACGGCGGTCGTTTTCCGCGCTACATCAACCTGCGCGAACGCCGGAAACGCCAGCAAAAATACGAACGAAATAATTGCGATGTAATTTAATGCTCTGAATTTTGTCATTTTTTCTCTCTCCGAAAAGGCTTTTATCAAATTAAAAAGATGCCGCAAATAATTTTGACGTTGCAAATCTTAACATAACGCGGGAGATTGCAGATTCCAAATTCCAAATTCCAGATTGAATCGCGGATTAAATTTACTTGACTCTGACATTCTGAAAATCTGAAATTTGGAATTTGAAACCTAAAATCTGGAATTTGAAATTTGGAATTTGGAATTTCCCCGCCAACTCAGTATATTCAAATTTCTACCAGCCGCGATGAAAGAATTCCGAAGACTGCTCAAATATCTGCGTCCGAATCTGCTGACTTTTGTGTTAGCGATTGCGGCGATGTTTTTCGGCGCGTTGTTTGAAACGGCGACCGGCGCGTTATTAGTTCCGCTTTTTAATCAATTTCTGCCGTCCGCCGCGCAAAATCCGGCGACGCTTTACGGGCTGCAAAATTTGATTCCGCAGAACGATTGGTATCGGGCGTGGCTGACGATTTCCGTGCTGCTCGTCGGTTTTACGATTGCCAAAGGCGTGGCGGAATTTTTTTCGTCGTA
>CAXTKJ010000009.1:72558-126649 GCA_964244835.1 uncultured Pyrinomonadaceae bacterium | reverse complement strand
CTTTCCAAGGCGCAGGCAGATTTCAAAATGGCCGAGATCAACCTGCTCAACCGCGAGATCTTCGCGCTGGATGCGGAAGGCCACGCAATTGTGGTCGCCGGTGTGCCGCCCGATTATTTTTCGGCGACCGGACAACTTTGGGGCAATCCGATTTACAACTGGGACACGATGCGGCGGGACGGTTTTAAATGGTGGATTGACCGCGTGAAAGCGACTTTGAAGACTGTTGATATTGTGAGAGTTGATCATTTTCGAGGCTTTGCTGCCGCGTGGGAAGTTCCCGGCGGCGACACGACGGCGATCAACGGAAAATGGGTCAATGTTCCGGGCAAAGAACTTTTCAACGCGCTCGAAAATGCCATCGGCGATCTGCCGTTTTGGGCGGAAGATTTGGGCGTGATTACGCCGGATGTCGAAGAACTGCGCGACTCGTTCGGCTTTCCCGGAATGCGAATTTTGCAGTTCGCGTTCGGCGGCGACCCGACCAATCACGATTTGCCGCACAATTACATCAACAACTCCGTCGCCTATACCGGAACGCACGACAACGACACAACGGTTGGCTGGTTCAACTCCGGCGCGGGCAGCGGTTCGACACGCGACGATTCGCAGATTAAAAAAGAACACGATTTTTGTATGAATTATTTAAAATCAAACGGCGAAGAAATTCATTGGGATTTCGTCCGCGCCGTTTGGTCGTCAGTCGCTGATTCCGCGCTGGTGCCGATGCAGGATTTGTTAGGTTTGGGTAACGAGGCGCGAATAAATCTGCCGGGTTCGACAATGGGAAATTGGTATTGGCAATGCAAAGACGGCGATTGTTCCGACGAGATTGCGGAACGATTGAAAGAGTTGACGGAGATTTACGGCAGAGTTTAGCGGTCTATATTATTGGAGTCCGAAAAATAATGTGTTATGGAAAAATCAAAGCCGCTCGCGTTGCTCGTCGTCATTCTCGCGTCCTTGACGGCTTTCGCGCCGCTTTCGATTGATATGTATCTGCCGTCGTTTCCACAAATCGCGGCGGATTTTAATGTTTCGACGGCGCGGGTTGAATTATCTTTGGCGGCATTTTTCGTCGGTTTGGCGTTCGGGCAGCTGCTTTACGGTTCGGCGACCGACCGTTTCGGCAGAAAAAAGCCGCTTTATGTCGGTTTGACAATTTACTGCGTTGCTTCGCTTTTTTGCGCGTTCGCGCCGAACATCGAAACTTTGATCTTTCTGCGGTTTTTTCAGGCGTTAGGCGCGTGCGGCGGCATCGTCATCGCACGGGCGACCGTCAGGGATTTGTTTGACCACAGCGAATCGGCGAGAGTTTTTTCGCTGTTGATGCTGGTGATGGGCGTTGCGCCGATTCTCGCGCCGCTCATCGGCGGTTGCGTCGCGCTATTTTTCGGCTGGCACACGATTTTTGCCGTCGTTTCCGTTTTCAGCGCGATTGTTTTAGCGGCGGTTTATAAATTTTTGCCTGAAACGAAACAGCCGGATTCAGATGTGCGTCTGAGCGCGACTTTCGGGATTTACGCGAACATTCTGAAAGATAAAAAGTTTCTCGGATTCACGCTCGCGGGCGGTTTCGCGCAAGCCGGAATGTTTGCATATATTACAGGTTCGCCGTTTGTTTTTATCGAATTATTCAAAATCCCGGCGGAATATTTCGGTTGGGTTTTCGGCTCGAACGCGCTCGGATTAATCGCGCTGTCGCAAGTCAACGGCAGACTCGTTCGTTCCGTTAATCCGACAAGAATACTGCGCGTTTGTCTGGCGATGACCGCCGTTTTCAGCTTGCTTTTAATTCTGGCGGGGATTTTTAATTTTGGCTTTTGGGGCGTGGCGATTTTGGTTTTTCTCTACGTCGCCAGTCTCGGAATGATCTTGCCGAACGCGACCGCCGGCGCGCTTGCTGAACAAACTGCCAACGCGGGTTCGGCTTCGGCTTTAATCGGTTCTTTGCAATACGGCTTGGCGGCAATCGCTTCGTCGTTCGTCAGCCATTTCAACAACGGCACGACGCTCCCGATGACCGCCGTTATCGGCACTTGCGGAATCGCCGCTTTTTTCGCGCTCAATCTTTTGCTCGGCGCGACAGAGAAACAGGAATTCGCCGTTTTGGAAGAGCATATTACTTTCGGATGAAGTCGCGGAAAAAAAATAAAATTGTATGAAACATAAATTTCAAAAAACTCTTTTCACTTTGTTCGCCGTCTATTGTTCGTTGCTCGCCGTTCAGGCGCAAACGCCGACGGTCGAGAAAATCGAGCCGCCGAATTGGTGGGCGAACTATGCGGTCAATCCGGTGCGCGTTCTCGTTCGCGGGCAAAATCTTGGCGGCGCGAACGTTGTTGCGCCAAGCAATTCGGGATTGAAGGCTTATAATTTTCGCGCGTCGGAAAACGGGCATTATTTGTTTTTCGATGTCGAGATCGCGCCCGATGCGAAAGCGGGCAAATATAATTTTCAGATTCAGACAAAAGGCGGAAACGTGAATGCGGCATTTGAAATCTCGCCGAAACTTTCGCGTGTCGGACGCTTTCAAGGTTACACGCCGGACGACGTGATTTATTTTCTGCTGCCCGACCGATTTGCCGACGGCGACACCTCAAACAATGATCCGGCAAAATCGAAAGGTTTGTATGACCGTGCGAAAGGTCGGCATTATCACGGCGGCGATTTGCAGGGCGTGATTGATAAATTGGCGTATCTAAAATCTTTGGGTATCACGGCGATTTGGACGACTCCGGTTTATGACAACAACGATAAATTCGACACCAAGGAAGTTTATCCGGGAGTTCCCGAAACGACCGGCTATCACGGTTACGGCGCGACGGATATGTATGCGGTGGACGAACATCTCGGAACGCAGGCGAAACTGCGGGAGTTGGTTGACAAAGCACACGCGCTCGGTTTGAAAGTCATACAGGATCAGGTGGCGAATCACACGGGACCGTATCACGTTTGGGCGAACGATTCGCCGACTCCGACGTGGTGGAACGACACGGTCGCCAATCATCCGAATAATAACTGGCAGAAATGGACGGCGATGAATCCAAGAGCGACTTATCAAACGCAATCGCGCAACATTGACGGCTGGTTTATCAACATTCTGCCCGATTTTAATCAGGGCGATGCGGAAGTTGAACGCTACCTGATTCAAAATTCGATGTGGTGGCTGGAAATGAACGGTTTCGACACGATTCGGATGGATACTCTGCCGCACGTTCCGCGCAAATTCTGGGCGAAATGGGCAGGCGAGATTAAGCGCGAATACCCGAACGTGAACATTTTAGGTGAACTTTACGACGGCGATCCGGCGTTGCTGGCGTATTTTCAAAAGGGAAAAGTCGGCAGCGACGGCATAGATACGAACATTGACACGCTGTTTGATTTCGGACTTTTCAGTCCGATTCGCTCGGCATTCGCGCGGGGCGAATCAATCCGCGCCGTGTCGCAAATGTTCGCGCACGATTGGCTTTATCCGAATCCGAACGTGCTGACGACGTTTCTCGGCGTTCACGATATGGAACGCTTTATGAACGAAAAAGGCGCGACGATTGAAGGCTTGAAATTGGCGCAGACTTTGATTATGACTTCACGCGGCACACCGATTCTTTATTACGGCGACGAAATCGCAATGCCGGGAGCGGGCGACCCCGACAACCGCCGCGATTTTCCCGGCGGATTTTCCGGCGACAAACAAAACGCCTTCAATGAAAACGGCAGAACGGCGCAGGAAAACGACGTTTGGAATCATCTGGCAAAACTCGGCGCGTTGCGGAAAGATTTAGTCGCGTTACGAAACGGCGCGTCGTTCGATTTGCTCGACGAAGAACAGCAGATGGCGTATGCGCGTGTGGCGAATAATCAAGCCGTCATCGTCGTTTTCAACAACGACACGAAACCGGCGAATGTAAATTTCGACGTTTCAATGTTGAAACCGCTCGGCTCGAACACGATTTTAACCGACCGGCTCGGCAAAATTGCGGACGTGAAAATCGAAAACGGACGAGTCAATTTTTCAATGCCCGCGCGAACCGCTTCGCTTTTAACGCTGAAGTAGGAACGCTGAACGATGAATGAAAACCAAAATCAGGATTTGAAAACGAGGACGAAGAAATTTGCTTTGCGGATTATTCGTCTTTACAAAGCCTTGCCGAATTCGGTCGAAGGTCAGGTCATCGGCAAGCAGATTTTGCGAAGCGGCACATCGGTCGGCGCACAGTATCGAGAAGGGACGCGGGCGCGCTCGACTGCTGAATTTATCAGCAAAATCGAAAGTTCTTGCCAAGAATTAGAAGAAACAATATATTGGTTTGCACTCTTGGTCGAAAGCGAAATTTTTAAGCAGGAAAAATTAAAAGATTTACAAGTTGAAGCCGATGAACTAATGGCAATTTTCGTTTCATCGGTCAAAAAAGCAAAGGAGAAAAAGTAGGGGCAAATGCGCGAAGCGTCATAACTTCAGCGTTCAGCGTTCCTACTTCATCGTTAAAAATTTATGCAAAACAAACCGAAATTAAGTTTTTGGCAAATCTGGAATATGAGTTTCGGCTTTCTCGGAATTCAGATCGGCTTCGGGCTGCAGCAGGCGAATATGTCGCCGATTTATAAATATCTCGGCGCGGAGGAATCGAGTTTGCCGTATCTGTGGCTCGCCGGACCAGTTACCGGATTGCTGATTCAGCCGATTATCGGCGCGATGTCGGATCGGACGTGGAATCGGCTCGGCAGACGGCGACCGTATTTTCTGTTCGGGGCGATTGCGGCGAGTATTTGTTTGTTGTTTATGCCGTTTTCTCCGGCTGTTTGGATTGCGGCTTCGCTTTTGTGGATGCTCGATTTTTCGATCAATACGAGTATGGAGCCGTTCAGAGCGTTCGTCGGCGACAAATTGCCCGAAGAACAGCGCACGACCGGATTCGTGATGCAGTCGTTTTTTATCGGTGTCGGTCAGACCTTTGCTAATTTTCTGCCTTCTATACTAGCCGCTTTCGGCGTGGTCGGCGTGATGGCGAGCGGCATTCCGCACGCGACGCTTTACGCTTTTATCATCGGCGCGGTTTGTTTTCTCGCGGCGGTTTTATGGACGGTTTTTTCAACCGACGAATATCCGCCGGAAGATTTAGAAGAATTTCGTCGCAAACAAGCGGAAGGCAATGTCATCGCTAATGTGATTAAAGAAATTTTGGAAGCCTTGAAAGAAATGCCGACAACGATGAAGCAACTCGCCGTCGTTCAATTTTTCACCTGGTTTGCGCTTCCGTGTATGTGGCAGTTTTATGGCTTGTCGGTCGCCAAGCACGTTTTTCTCGCGCCCGATGAAAAATCGCCGCTTTTTGCCGCCGGAACAAATTGGGGCGGAAATAGTTTCGGCGTTTACAATCTCGTCTGTTTTCTCGTTGCCTTTTTAATTCCGGTAATAGCCAAAGCGACGAGCCGGAAATTGACGCATTTTATCTGTCTCGCGCTCGGCGGTCTCGGACTTCTTTCGACGTATTTCGCTAACG
Source organism: uncultured Pyrinomonadaceae bacterium (assembly GCA_964244835.1). Classification (GTDB taxonomy): domain Bacteria; phylum Acidobacteriota; class Blastocatellia; order Pyrinomonadales; family Pyrinomonadaceae. Next base: position 121,145 of record CAXTKJ010000009.1, on the reverse strand, counting down.
ACATCGGCGATAAATATTTTCTTTGGATCGGAATGATTGGAGTCGGCATCGCGTGGGCTTCGATTCTTTCGATGCCGTATGTCATTCTCGCGGGCGCGATTAAGCCTTCGCGGATGGGCGTTTATATGGGCGTATTCAATCTCTTTATCGTTCTGCCGCAAATCGTAATGTCGTTGTTGATTCCGCAGATTTACAACAATCTGCTCGGCAAAGACCCGCTTCACGTCGTGATGCTCGGCGGTGCGGTGATGCTTCTCGCCGCAGTCAGCGTTTTGATCGTCAAAGATGTCGGTGCGGGAACGATTGACACGACCGTTCCGAGCGCAAGCGGCGTTGCCGGAAACGAATAACCGACTTTTATGAGTTTCGTCAGTCGGTGGAAAACGAGTTCGGCGCAGGCGAGCGAAGAATATTACAAACTGCGTTTTGACGAAAATGAGATCAGTGATTTTCGGCGCGGTTTGCTGAATCCGTCGGCGAAGGCGAAATTCGATTGGCGCGTCAGAAAATATGCCAAAATGTCGGGAGCCTTGATCGGCGGTTGTCTGGGATTGATGCTGCTGCTGATGGTGCCGTTCGCGGTGATGTTCGGTTACGCTTTTTATAAATTTCCGTCAATTTTCGCGGCAGTTTTCGGCGCGTTATTCATCGCTTTGATAATCGCCGCTTATACGTTCACCGGTTTGAAATTATTTAATTTGTCGAAAGACATCAAAAAAGATTTGAAAAATGGGCGCGTCAATGTCGAACAGGGACGTTTGAAGATCACAATCGAGGCGCGAAATGACAGTCTGCAAACCGTTTATTCGATCAACAACATCGAATTTAAAGTTTTGCACGACGCGCTCGGCGCGGAAATTGACAATCAATTTCTGAGTCCAATCGTCAACGTCGGAGACAGCCGCACAACCGTTGAAAATTATCGTTTTTACTATTTGCCGCAGTCGAAATTGATACTGCATTACGAACGAATCTGACTCCTCAAACTAAAATCGGTTGATTTAATTTATAAAAAAGTTTGTTAAAACAGTTTTTTTTTGAGCGAAAACTTGCTAAAGTATTAAAAGCCCGAAAATTTTCGGCGCGGTCATTTTCAAATTATCCTTCCTTTTCTATATTTGCTCCCAAGCAAAATCGTGTTTTCCATTTGAAGAAAAAATGAAACGTATTCAGGAAAAAGTAAAAGACTTAATTGAAGTTCTGCCTTATAAAAATTTGCAGGATTTTATTTCCGACCCGTCGCGCACGCTCGCCGCTTATCATTTTACCGATGCGACTTCGGATTTGATGGCGAACTGGCTCGACAAAATCGCGGCGATGAGCGGGAAAAAAGGCGCGGCGAACGCGCTTGCCGGTTATCGAGGTGTCGGTAAAAGTCATTTTTTAGCGACGCTCGGCGCGATTTTGTCGCACCCGGAACTGCGTTCGCGCCTGACCGATTCGCACGCGGCGGCGAGCGCGCAAAATCTGAAACGCGCCCGCTATTTCGTCGCCAATGTCCGGCGCGGAACGCACGACACTTTGTTTGCGGAATTAAAAGACGCGCTCGCCCAAACTTTTGAAACGAACGCGGCGGATTTGAGCGATTCGCTGATCGAACTGCTGGCGTGGGCGGCGAAAAAATCCGGCGATCTGCCGTTTATACTGCTCGTTGATACGGCTTTTGAACGCGCTTCGCGGGTGGCGCGGGACGACGGTGTGCTGCTCGGCGAAATCGCGGAAATCGGCGAAGAATTGAATTTGTTTGTCGCCGTCGCGCTCGACGACGACATCGCCGGAGCCGACGGCATTAACGTCTCCATTGCCCGCCGGTATTCGATTGATTATCTCGACCAGGAACATTTATATAAAATCGTTGACGCGCATATCTTTCCGAAACACCGGCAGAAAGTTGCGCTGCTGCACGACATTTACACGAATTTCAAAACGGCGATGCCGAATTTTCGCTGGAGCGAACAGCGGTTTTCGTCCCTGTATCCGCTGCATCCGGTGATTCTGGAAAACGCGCCGTTCGTGCGGCTTTACGCGCCGAAGTTCGCGCTGCTCGGTTTCGTTTCGGAAGCCGGATCGAAGATTCTCGGTCGTCCGGCGAATTCTTTAATCGCTCTTGACGAAGTTTTCGACAGCGTGGAAGAATCGCTTCGCAAAGTTGAAGACTTGAAGGACGCGCTGGCGACTTACGACATTCTCAATTCCGAAGTCATCACGCAGATGCCGGTGATGCAGCGGTTGCAAGCCAAATTGACATTAAAAGGCTTGTTCCTGCTCTCGCTCGAAGGCGAAGGCACGACCGCCGGAGAAATCAGCGCGGCAATGCTGATTTACGACGAGAAAGACCCTTCAAAATCCGTCAAAAACGTCGAGGAAATTTTAGAGGCGTTCGTAACCGCGCTGCCCGACGAAATTCAGCGCAACGCCGCCGACAACCGGGAAACGCGCTACAGTTTGCGCGTCGGCGTGAAAGATAATCTCAATCAGGCGGTTTCCGAAGCGGTCAAAGACGTTTCGCCGGATGTGATTCCGAAAATTTTGCGGCGCGTGGCGCGTGAAAGATTCTCCGATTGGAGTTTCTCCGAAGAAAACGAAGACGGCGACGCGACCGAATGCCGCGTCGTTTGGCGCGGCGGCATCCGGCACGGCTGCGTCATCTGGAACGCCGGCGGAGAAACGATTAAACCGGCGGTTTCGGGTTTGACGGACTGGCAGGTCATCATCAATTCGCCGACCGCGCCGAAGCAGAAACCGCTGACCAAAAGCGAGATTGCGAGCGTTTTCTGGCAGCCCGCCGAACTTCGTGCCGACGAAATCGAAACGATTTTGCGCTATTACGTTCTGCTATCCAATCAGGATTTGCGCGAAGAATACGGCGAGCAGCTTCGCGCCGCCGGACATTCCAATTTGATGGCGGTCGAGAAAATCTGGAACCGGATTTTTCTCGAAGAAGCGACGCTCGAGATTGACGATTTCGATTATAATTTTTCCGAACAAGCCCGCGCCGCCAACAACCTGACCGACGTTTTTTCAAATATGCTCGAACCGCTGTTCGACGGTTTATATCCAGAACATCCGCGCTTTGCCGAAACGCTCGAAATGAACGACGTTTCGCATCTTGTCAGCGACTTTTTCAGCGGTGCGCGGCAGACGATGAACGAGGCGCAAATCTTAGCGAAAACTTTCGCCCTGCCGCTCGGTCTGGTCGTCGAACGCGGCGGAGTTTACGTTTTGGAAACGGAAGAAAATCTCATCAATTTGCCGCTCGCCCGTAAAATTCTGGCGACGCTCAAGGAAAATTCCGACGCTTCGGTTTCGCTCAAAACAATTTACGGTGAACTGAAACAGCCGCCTTACGGTTTAGGAAACGAAGCCTCGCATTTGATTTTGACCGCGCTCGTCGCCCAGCGGCGCATCGAGTTCGTTACGTCGAGAGGCGACCGCATCAACCGCCGTTCGCTCGATTTGAAAATCATTTGGAACGACATCGAAGGCATCGCCCGACCGTCGAGCGTTTCCTACGGCGACAAGCGTCTGACCGAATGGGCGCGGCTGCTGACGGGAACGCAGAATCTGCAATCACTCGATCAGCCCGACGAACGGCAAACGATCAAAACCGCGCTCGAAGGCTGGCTCGTCGAATGGCAGTCCGAGCGCATTCTGGAACGCTTTAACGATTTGCCGGACGATATTTTGAACACGAAAATCTGGCGAATGGCGACGAACGCCCAGAAAGCCTTCGGCGCGGTGGCGACGACCGTCAGCGCGATTTTGGAAGATTCGGTTTCGCTCGAAGAAGGTTTGCACCGCGTCGCCGATGCGTTTTCCGATTCGGAAAAGGAACACGCTGCCCGCCGCGATGATTTGACCGTGTTGGGAGATTTCATCAAAGGTGTCGGCAGACGCGAAAAAGTTCGTAATTATCTGGCGATTTGCGAGACGACCGAAGACGACAGCCTGGAAGCGATGCGCGAAAAACTCGTGCGTATCGTCGAGGAGAGTTACTTGCGTCCAAGCAGTCAACTGAACGACGAAATGGAAAGTTTATGGCAGACTTTTCACACGCAGTTCGCCGATTACTTCGCGCTGAAACACGATCTGGTAATGAAGTCGCATCTGATGCGCGAAAAATTCGACGAATTCCGGCGCAGCGACGAATGGTGGGAATTTGAAAATCTCTCGCGGCTGACGATTTTCCAAAGAACCTACTGGAAGGAAGCCAAACTGCTTTATCGCCAACTGAAAGAACTCGACTGCCGTTTCGATGTCAAGACGATGCTGAAAACACAGCCGTTCTGCGGCTGCTCGTTCAAGTTAGCGCGTACCAGAAGCTGGGAAAAACTGCCCGCGACGTTGGAAGAAACCGTCGCTCGCGGACGCGCCAATTATCGCGGCGTTTTGTGGAAATTAAAGGACACGATGGTCTCCCTGCTCGAACATTTTATCGCCGAGATGAACGACGAAGATTTTACCAAAACGGCGCGTCCCTTGATCGAAGTTTTTCAGGCGGGCAATGAAATTCCGCTTTTGAATAACGCCGAACTGGTCGTTCTGAAAAAAGTTTTCGACGATTTGCCGACCGCGCCGCTGCTGCAAATCACGCTGCCGGGAGACGAAAGTTTCCTGAGCCGTGAGGAATTGCGTCTGCAACTCAACGACTGGCTGGAAGATTTGCCGAACGAGCCGGTTCTGCTGAAAATTTAGAAAGACGAAAAAGTGAAAAGGTGAAAGAGTGAAAAAGTTGTTATTCAAAAGCTGCTTTTTCACTCTTTCACCTTTTCACTTTTCCACTTTTTTCGTTTAAGTTTTGATAATGAAAATTTCCATCATCGGCGCGGGCAGACTCGGCGGGGCATTGGCAATCGCTCTGTCGCTGAAAAATTTTAAAATTGACGTGCTGGTTGCCAGAACTTTTGAAAAAGCCGAACGCATTGCGGATTTTATCGCGCCGCGCCCGAGTATAATTTCGTCCGACAATCTTTCTCAAATTGCTTCGGACATCGTTTTCATCACGACGCAGGACGCGGAAATCGAAGCGGTTGCCGAACGCTTAAAAGAAAATTTATCAAATAAACCGCTGGTTTTTCACACGAGCGGCGCATTGTCGTCGGACGTTTTGGGTGGTTTGAGAGAAATCGGCTGCCGCGTCGCGTCCTTACATCCGCTTGTTTCCGTCAGCGATTCGATAATCGGTGCGGGGAAATTGGCGGGCGCGTATTTTTGCGTCGAGGGCGACGCGGAAGCCGTCGAAATTGGCGAAGAAATTGTTCGCAAACTCGGCGGCAATCCTTTTTTCATCGAGGCGAAATACAAAACTCTGTATCACGCTTCGGCGGTCGTCGCCTGCGGGCATCTCGTTGCGCTGATTGACACGGCAATCGAGATGCTGACGAAATGCGGGTTGGACGAAGAAACGGGGCGGGAAGTTTTTCTGCCTTTGATTAAAAGCACCATTAATAATCTGGAAAATCAAACGACCTTCCAATCCTTAACCGGAACTTTTGCCAGGGCGGATGTGGCGACGTTTGAAAAACATCTCGCAACGCTGCGCGAAAACGTCGCGCCGGAAATTCTCGAAACTTATCTGCTGCTCGGTCTGCGCTCGCTTCGGTTAGCCGAAAAGCAAGGCGCGAATCGCAATAATCTCGCCGAAATCGCCGACAAACTTTTGTTAGCGAAAAAGAATCTCAAATGATAATATAAAAAGAAAAACCGGCGCGAAGAGGTGGAAAAAAAATAAACTATTCCGAACACGGATTCAAAAAATTTACATAAGTTAAATATGGCGACTAAAACCAACGATTTCAAAACGGAAAAACAAGTTTTTTCCGAGCATATTCAGAAAGCCGGACTGCGGCACACGGCGCAGAGAGATTTAATCTTGGAAATTTTTCTGCGAACCGAAGATCACGTCTCCAGCGAAGATTTATACTGGCTGGTGCATAAAGAAGACTCAAGCGTCGGACACACGACGGTTTATCGAACTTTGAAACTCCTGACCGATGCCGGTCTCGCCCGCGAAGTGCGTTTCGGCGACGGCAAATCTTATTACGAACATCACTACAATCACGAGCATCACGACCATATGATCTGCACGGAATGCGGTAAAGTCGTCGAGTTTTTCTCGGAGGAAATCGAGAGTTTGCAGGAAGCGGTCGCCGCCGAGTACGGCTTTAAATTAACGCATCACTCGATGCGGATTTTGGGTTTGTGCGGCGACTGTCAGAAACGCGAAAAAGATTTGCACGGCGCGGCTTCGGGCGCACAGCCGCGCATTCGCGTGAAATCGGTTTACAGCTAGAACAAAAAAGGGAAGTTAAAAAACAAATGAACGAAGTTGATATTAAATTTGAACGGGAAAATTTGGCGGGCATCGTCGCCGTCGGAACTTATCTGTCGGACGCGGCGAAGCGTTTCGGCATCGAACTGCAAGGCGAGGAATTTGAAGAAAAATTGTTTTCCGTCGTGAAAATTATCAAAGGCAGCGATCTGCTGTCCGCGCCGACGAAAACCGAAAACGAACTTTTGACCGAACAGCGGCGTAATCAAGGCGAACGTCTGGCGGAACAGGCAAAAATCGAAAAATCAGGTGAAATTATAGTTATGTCAACGGAGAAAAAAGTGGAAGAAAAACCGACCGAACAAGAAACACAGGAAAATTATCGCAAGGATTTTGAAGCGTTGCCGCTGCAAAAGAAAATCTCGTCCCTGCTCGAACTCGAAGCCATCGCCCTCAGCGAAACGCTGTCTTTTATTATCAATTCGCCGTCCAAGCTCGTCAGTCTCGGAATGGACGTGCTGGCGGAAATGGGCTTGAAAATGGAAGACGATGCGAAAAAACAAAAGCGTCCCGAAGACCATCAGACGACGGACGGCGAACCTTCGGTGAAAGATGAAGCCGAACCGACCGAACCGCCGTCGCCTTCGGTTACGGAAGAAGCCGAAGACAAAAATCCTGAGCCGTCGGTGAAAGAAGAAACGAGCGAGAAGGATGCCGAACCGTCGGTCAAAGAGAAAAAAGTTAAGGATAAAAAACCGGGTGAAATTGACGAGCCGCCGCCGCCTTCGATCATCGAAGAAAAATAATTTACACCGTTCGGTCGGGTTAAACTTTACAGGATTTCTCCCAAATGCTGTCTTGAAAACCGGTCAATTTTAAATTCTACATACTTCATTTTTAATTTTTACCCGAAAAAAAATGAAGTATGTAGAATGCCGAATGAGAAATTAAAGACGGATTATTTTTGACGCGGCTTGTATTGATTTGAAGACGAGTGAGCAATAAATTACAGAAAAAACTTCCCGAATCGCTCAAGGAAAACACCCAGTATGTGCTGGCTTTCGGCTTGATTGCGACGATGCTTCTGGTCGCGGGATTTCCGACGTTTGTGATATTTTTTTTCGGCATCTTCGCATACTTTTTATGGAAAACTTTTTCGCAGCCGTCGCGCAGCGGAACGCGGGAAATTTTTGAATTTTACCTGTCGGCGAATGAAGTTTTGCGCGACGACGAACGCCGCTGGTTCGGGTTTGAAGTTCACGAAATTATCAATCGCGGCGAGCGCATTCTGCAATTAATGAATGGTGCGCCGCCGCTCGTCTATTTCACGCTCGGTGCGCTTTATAACCGCATCGGCGATCACAAATCCGCCGTCAATCATCTTTCATACATCGTCGAAAACGAAAACGCCGACGAAGCGACTTACGTTTATGCCACGCCGGAACTGAAAAATTACGTGCGAATCCTGCGAAAAATCGAGCGCGAACCGGCGGAAGCACCGCAAACTTCCGCCGCGATTCGCGCCCTCGAACGCGCCCGCCGCAATCGCGGCAAAGCCATCCTGGAAAACAGCCGCGAAGGGCTGACACTGCTCGACGGTAAAAGGGAAAAAGCGATGCTCGAACAGAAAAATCAAATCGAAAAGCTGGCGGAAATCAATGGTAATAAGACCGCGCCGCAAAGCATTACGGAAGAATTATTTGAAAATCAAACGCAAACCGTCCGACCTAAAACCGAACCGCGACCGTTTTCAAACGGGAACGGGGCAAAAAATCAAACGGAAAAAAACGGTCAGTCAAAAGACGAACTTTTCGCCAACCGCAAACCGATTTCCGAAGTTCTGCACGACATCTACGATAAGAAATAGTGGTGAATGGTGAGTGGTGAGTGGTGAGTGAAAGGCAAAAACCTTTTCATTCTTCCACTCATCACTCACCATTCACCACTCACCACTAAAAAATGCTTTCTGCTGAAATAATTGCTATCGGGTCGGAGCTTCTAACGCCTGACCGGACGGATACTAACAGTCTTTGGCTAACTGCCAAACTCAACGAAATCGGAATCGAAGTCAAGTTAAAAACCGTCGTTGGTGACGACAAAATGAGGCTCGAGGAAACGATTCGGGACGCGCTGAAACGCTCGGATATTGTGATTTCGACTGGCGGGTTAGGTCCGACCGAAGATGACATTACGCGCACCGTTTCAGCGAAAGCGGTTGACCGTGAACTCGTCTATCACGACGACATCGAAGCGGATTTGCGCGAGCGGTTTAAGAAATGGGGACGCGAAATGCCGGAGATTAACAAGCGGCAGGCGTTCATCGTCGAAGGTGCGAAGATTTTGCCGAATCCAAACGGTTCGGCGGTCGGAATGTCCGTCGAAATCGGCGATAAGTTTTTCGTCATTCTGCCCGGACCACCGCGGGAAAATCAGCCGATGTTTGAAAATTTCGTGTTTCCGAAACTGCGTGAAGCGGCGGGCGAAATCTTCGTCAAACGGAAAACTCTGCGCGTTTCGGGAATCGGCGAATCGGCGGTTGACGAAGCGATTGCGCCGATTTATAAAGCGTATGAAAAATCGGTTGACACTTCAATTTTATTTAATAAAAGCGAGATTGAGGTTCAACTGACCGCAAAGACGAAAACCGAAGCGCAAGCCGTTGAACTGCTCGAAGAAATCGCCGCGAAAATCACCGAAAAACTTGGCATTGCGGTTTTTTCGCAGAACGGCGAATTGATGGAAGCGGTTGTTGGGAAACTTTTGAAAGAGCGAGGCGAAACTTTGTCGGTCGCCGAAAGCTGCACGGGCGGTTTGATCGGCGAACGGCTGACCGATGTTGCCGGTTCATCCGCGTATTTTATTCAGGGTGTCATCGCTTACGCCAACGAAGCGAAAATTAACACCTTAAAAGTCGCGCCGGAACTGATCGAACAACACGGCGCGGTTTCGGCGGAAGTTGCCGAAGCGATGGCGAAGGGAATGCGCGAATTGGCAAGCACCGATTACGCCGTTTCCGTGACCGGCATCGCCGGACCCGACGGCGGCACCGAAGACAAGCCGGTCGGCACGGTATTCATCGGCTACGCCGACGCGACGAGAATAAAATCATTCAAAATAGTTTTGCCGGGAGACAGATTTCTGATTCGCTGGCGGGCTTCGCAAGCCGCGCTCGATTATCTGCGGCGAAAAATCCTGCAACTCTAAAGCGGCTTGCCATTTTTTGTCTGATGCTGAAAACCTTACACGCCGCTGAAAAAAAACTTAATCAAATTTTACCACTCCGTCCGCGAACTCGACCGCGTGGCTTTTCTAAGCGCGGCGACTGCCGTCATCCCGATTGTCAACAGCACAATGCTGCTCGTTTTCGCTCCGGCGGCGGGAAATTGGCTGCGCGAAAATTGGCAAATCGGAACGGTTACTTATGTTTTATTCACGTGGCTCGTTTGCGGTTTCGCGCTGCTTCCAACGAATGTGATCGGCATTTTATGCGGCTGGGCGTTCGGTTTTCCGCTCGGAATCGCTTTGCATATAACGGCGATTGTCGGCGCGTCCCTGATTTCGTCTTACGTTCTCGCGCCGCTGGCGGGAAATGATTTTCAGGAATTTCTCGAACATCACGAAAAGGCGAAAGTTCTGCATAAAACTCTTTTGCAGAAAAATTTCAGGCGCACGACTTTAATTATCACGCTGCTCAGACTGTCGCCCGCGATGCCTTTTGCGCTGACGAATCTGCTGATGGCGGCGGCGCGAGTCCCGCTGTCGGCGTTTCTTTTGGGAACATTTATCGGAATGCTGCCGCGTTCGGCGGCGGTCGTTTTTTTCGGCGCGGGTTTGTCGGTTCTCGATTTTAACGAGCCGTTTAATGTTTGGACATTTGTTTTCGGGTTCGCCGCCACGCTTATCTCGGTAATCGTCATCACCTATTTCAGCAAACAGGCACTCGCCCGAATGACGGCGGAAAGCACTTAGCCTTCGCCCAAAATCTGCCGGTAAATTTCCGTGTCAACATTGCCGCCGCTGACGACCAGACAGATTTTTTTGTCGTTAAATTTATTTCTATTTTCCAAGATCGCGCCGAGCGTCAATGCGCCGGTCGGCTCACATTTCAAGTTCGCCAATGCGAACAAAAGCCGCATCGCTTCAATGATTTTTTCGTCGGAAACTTCGATTATTTCCGTCACGCCTTTTTCGATAATTTCCCAGTTATGTTTTCCTAATGAAATAGTTCGCGCACCGTCGGCAATCGTCATTGGCTCGATTTCATTCGGGATGATTTTTCCGGCTTTCAACGAACGTGCCGCGTCGTTGGCGAGCAGCGGTTCCGCGCCGATTAATCGCGCTTGATGACCGCTGCGGCACAATCCTTTCGAGATTCCCGAAATCAAACCGCCGCCGCCGACCGGCGAAATTACGACATCGAAATCCCTTTGCGAAATCTCGTCGCCGAGGGTTGAATTGCCTTCAATCACGAACAAGTCGTCATACGCGCTGGCTTGGTAGGCTTCCGGGTTTTCCAACATCAACTGCGCGACCCGTTCATTGCGCCCGACTCTTTTCGTGTCAACCAAATCAACCGTCGCGCCGTAATTTTTCACGGCTTCGATTTTCACTTTCGCGGAAGTTTCCGGCATCACGACGATACATTTTTTGCCCGTCAACCGGCAGGCGTAAGCCAGAGCCTGACCGAAATTTCCCGATGAAGCCGTAACAATCAAATCGTTTTCGACATTGAGCGCGAGATTATAGGCGGCGCGAAATTTAAAACTTCCCGTGTGCTGAAAAGTTTCGGACGCGATGGTTACGTCCAATTTCAAATAGTCACGAAGTTTTTGCGGTTCGATAAAAGTTGTCGGGCGAATCGCTTCAAGCAAAGTTTTCATTTGTTTAGAATCCATCGAAAAGGCTAAACTCGTCAAGAATGATTGATGAATATCTAGAACCGTATCTGGAACAATTTAAAGACCGCTATCAGGAAAAGTTTCTCCGTCTGACAGCCGAAAAACACGACATCAGAGGTTTGCGCTGGCTGAACGCGCTGCCCGAAATTATCGCGGAAATCGAAGAAGACTGGTCAGTTAAAATCGGTGAGCCTTTTGCCAATCTGTCGTATCACTACGTCGCGCCGTGCGTGTTGAAAAACGGCGACGAAGCGGTTTTTAAAATCGGTTATCCCGAATACAAGCCGCCGATTTATGACGAAGCGGCGATGCTCAGAATTTACAACGGCGACGGCGCGGTCGAGTATTTACGAATTGACGTTCATCGGACGGCTTTGTTGATGGAAAAACTGAATCCGGGAAAAAATCTGCTAGAAATTTTTCGCGGCGATGAAATTAAAGCCGTTGAAACGGCAATCGAAGTTCTGCGAAAATTAAAACGGATACTGCCCGAAAGACATTATTTTATTAAACTCGAAACCTGGTTTGCCGGATTTGAAGAAGCGCGGGAGACGGATTTTCCCGCCGCGCCGGTTGGAAAAGCACGAAAGCTCTACGAAGAACTTTCAACCGCCGAAACTTTTTTGATTCACGGCGATTTTCATCACCAAAATATCTTGTCCGCGACCAGAGAACCGTTTTTGGCGATTGATCCGAAAGGCATTGCCGGACAGATAGGCTATGAAATCAGCGTCTTTTTGAACAATCACGCCTTGTGGCTGGCGAACGATAAAAATCTTCACGAGAAACTAAACGAAGCCGTTTTCGAGTTCGGCGAAGCGTTTGAAATCGAACCGCAAGTCTTAAAAAAATGGGCTTACGCGCAGGCGGTTTTGTCGGCGTGGTGGACGTTTGAAGAAAACGGCGAAAACTGGAAAACCGATTTAGCTTTAGCAGAGGTTTGGGAAGTATAATCGTAAAATTATGGAAAATGCACAATTCGGAATGGTCGGTTTGGGAACGATGGGCAGAAATTTTCTGCTCAATGTCGCGGAACACGGTTTTAGCTGCGTCGGTTATGATTTGGACGCGGAAAAGCGTGATTTACTTCATAAAGAAGGCGCGGGAATGGCGATTGATTCGGCTGATAATGTGGCTGGATTCGTTGCTAAACTGGCAACGCCGCGCAAAATTATGATGCTCGTGCCGGCAGGCAAAATCGTTGATTCGGTGATTAACGATCTTTTGCCGCATCTGGAAAAAGGCGACATCGTGATTGACGGCGGCAATTCGCATTTTACCGACACGGAAATCCGCGAAAAATTTCTGACTGAAAAGGGAATCGAATTTATGGGCATCGGCGTTTCGGGCGGCGAAGAAGGTGCGCGGCACGGCGCGAGTATTATGCCCGGAGGAAGCCGTGAATCTTACGCGCACGTCGCGCCGATTCTCGAAGCCGCAAGCGCGAAAGTCGAAGGCGAACCGTGCGTCGCGTATATGGGCGCGGGTAGTGCGGGGCATTTCGTCAAGATGGTGCATAACGGCATCGAGTACGGCTTGATGCAGATTTTGGCGGAAACTTACGATTTTATGTTTCGCGTTTTGAAGATGAATTATAAGGAAATGTCCGACACTTTTGCGAAGTGGAACGACACGGAATTGAATTCATTTCTGGTTGAAATCACCGCCGAAGTTCTGAAAAAGCGCGACGACGAAACGGGCAAACCGCTCGTCGAAATGATTCTCGACAAAGCGGCGCAGAAGGGAACGGGCAAATGGACTTCGCAGGCGGCGATGGATTTCGGCGTGCCAATTCCGACGATTGACTCCGCCGTTTCGATGCGCCAGATTTCCGCGCAGAAAGAAGCGCGAATTTTAATCGCCAAAAAATATAACTGCACGATGCCGTTCGTCAACGCCGAACTGCCGGACGATGGCGACACGGTGGGAAGCGTCCACGCCTCCGAACAAAAAGCGGCGCGGGCGGAAAGCGATGTCGAAACGATTGTCAGCGAACATCACAAAGAAAATATCGGCGACGTTTCCGCCAAATCGGTCGCAAATCCGACGGACGAACAGCGCAACACCGACATCCGCGAATCGAACGATTACGAAAAACTGATCGAAGAATTGAAAAACGCTCTGCTCAGTTCGTTCATCGTTACTTACGCGCAGGGAATGTCGCTTTTGCAGACCGTTTCGACCGAGAAAAACTACGGCTTAAATTTGTCCGACATCGCCAAAATCTGGCGCGGCGGCTGCATCATTCGTTCCGCTTTACTGGAAGAAATGCACCGCGCTTACGCCGACAACCCTGATTTGGCAAACCTGATTTTAGACGACAAATTTGCCGAAATACTCAACGATAACCGCGAAAACTGGCGCAGCGTCAACGAAAAACTGCTCGAAAGCCGCGTTCCGTCGCTCTGCCTGTCGTCCGCGCTCGCCTATTTTGACGCTTTCCGTTCCGAACGCCTGCCCGCCAATTTAATTCAGGCACAGCGCGACTTTTTCGGAGCGCACACTTATCAAAGAATTGATAAGGAAGGCTCGTTCCATATGGCAGATTGGGATAAATAAAGTCAAAAGGCGCAAGTTTTACATAAAACTTGCGCCTTTTGCTTTTGATAAAGTTCATTGAATACTAATCAACGAATTGGCTATTAGGTCTCGTATAATCTTCGACAGGTTCAAGTTGAATGACTTCTTTGGCTTGAATGGTTATGCTTTTGCCAAAACAGCAGCCGAAACTTATTTTACTGCCCTCGCTTCTATCCATTCTGCAATTATCTTTAACTTTTCCTTTCACTAAAATTTTGACTCTTTTAAAGTTTTGTTCGGAAAGATTTTCTCTTAGCTGAGAGTGTAAATAGTCAAGATTGATAGCGTTTTTTTCTAAATCTAAGTATGTCAAAACTCCTTTTTTTTCAGAATAATCACCTATGTACCAGATGTTCTCATCATAACTTGCAAGTTGTGCATAAGTTTCGATTTCTACATCCCTTCCATCATAAAAAGATGTGTATCCCGCAAGCGTTTCGATTGAAACATTAGGCGAAACACTTGTGTAAGTTCCTACTCCAATCGCAAATGTCAGAAGTGGTATTAAAAGATTTAGAAGAAACTTTTTCATAAAGCTACTTTACATTATAATCGTTGAAAAAGGACAATTATATTTTGTGCCGAACAAGCCGAAAGCCTCGCCTAAACGATAAACGACCAAAACTTCGTAACAATTATCAAAAACGCTGTTACAATTACCAAACACGCACTAGTAGTTATCAAAAACACTTGAACAATTTTTTAATACACTTGAGTAATTGACAAATACACTTATATAATTAGCAAATACACCCGACTAATTGACAAAAACAACGGTCAAGGCGTAAATTATTGGCGGAATGATTATAAAAGATCATTTCAGGAGGCAAAATGCTTGATTTAAATGTATCGCGGGTACTGAGTTTGCGCGGCATCGCGCTGGGTCAGTATTCGTATCTGACCAAAAACGGTTTTATCCGTTCGACGGCTTCAAAATTAGTTCGCAATCAGACGTGGCAGATTCGTTTCAGCCTGCTTGAGCAGCTTTGTCTGCTGTTGAACTGTACGCCGAACGATTTGTTTCAATGGCAACCGGACGAAAATCAGTTGGTAACGGAAAACACTGCGCTGAAAACTTTAATCAGAGGCGAACAGGAAGCCGCCATCAGTCAGATGGTGAAAGATATGCCGATTGAAAAGCTGGAACGGGCGAAACTTCTATTGGCGCAGTTAAAGGACGAGGAATAAACGCCGAATCAATCGCCGAGAAATTTACCGGGAATCAAATAATTACGCACATAATCGGCGACTGATTCGCGCAGGGACAACATTTTATTGTCATAACCCGTTTCCCGAATCCGCGATAAATCGGCTTGCGTATGATATTGATAACGGTCGCGCAGGTGTGCGGGCATCTCGACAAATTCTATGTCGGGCGGCAAATCGAGCGCGCCGAAAATCGCTTTGGCGAGTTCGTTCCAGGTGTGCATTTCGCCGGAACCGACGTTAAATAAACCGCTGTTCCGGTTCTCGATAAAGTGCAGTGTCATTTCAACGACATCCTTCACATAAACGAAATCACGCCCGAATTCGCCGTCTTCGTAATCAGGGTTCGCGCTTTTGAAAAGCTGTAACTTGCCCGTTTCACGAATCTGCGCGAACGCTTTGTTGACCAGGGAGCGCATATCGTCTTTGTGATTTTCGTTCGGTCCGAAGACGTTGAAGTATTTCAAGCCGACGATTTTATCGAATAAATTATTGCGTTTGGCGTAAAGATCGAAAAGATGTTTCGAGTAACCGTAAACATTGAGCGGACGCAGTTTTTCTAATTCGTTTGTCCCATCCGCCATCCCGTTCGCGCCGTCGCCGTAAGTCGCCGCGCTCGAAGCGTAAATAAAGCGCGTTTCGTTACCGACTGCCCAATTCGCCAGCGTTTTCGTGAACTCGTAATTGTTCCGCATCATAAACTGCGAATCGCGCTCGGTCGTCGCCGAACACGCGCCGAGATGCAGAAGAGTCTCGGTTTTATCAAACTGCGCGAGATTTTCGATAAAATCGTCAGCGTCCAAATAATCAGCGAATTTAAGCGGCGCGAGATTTTTCCATTTATCGGAATGGTCGAGCCGATCAACGATTAAAATATCAGTTTCGCCGATTTGGTTTAATTTCCAGACAATCGCGCTGCCGATAAATCCCGCGCCGCCGGTTACGATGAATTTCATAAAGAAGAATAAAGGATGAGGATGAGGGATGAGGATTTTAATTCATCCCTCATCCTCATCCTTCAGCCTTTTGAAAGCTACCAACCCAAAATGTAAGCAAACATCAGCGGCGCGACGATAGAAGCGTCGGATTCGACGATGAATTTCGGCGTGTCAACTGCTAATTTTCCCCAGGTGATTTTTTCGTTCGGGACTGCGCCGGAATATGAACCGTAACTCGTTGTGGAATCAGAAATCTGGCAGAAATAGCCCCAGACGGGAATGCTTTCGCGCTGTAAATCCTGATGCAGCATCGGCACGACGCAGATCGGAAAATCGCCCGCGATGCCGCCGCCGATTTGGAAAAATCCGATGGTCGAATCAATCGTCGCGTTTTCCGTGTACCATCCGGCGAGCATCGTCATATATTCGATTCCCGTTCGCACGGTGTGGACGTTTTTGATGTCGCCCGTGATGCAGTGTCCGGCGTACATATTGCCCATCGTCGAATCTTCCCAGCCGGGAACGACCATCGGCAGATTTTTCTCCATCGCCGCGTACATCCACGAATCTTTCAGGTCAATTTGATAATACTCTTCAAGTGCGCCTGATTTTAAGACCTGATACATAAACTCGTGCGGAAAATAATGCTCGCCCGCCGCATCCGCTTTCGTCCAAACGTCAACCATCGCTTTTTCGAGCCGCCGCATCGCTTCCATTTCGGGAATGCAGGTGTCGGTGACGCGGTTCATATGGCGGTCGAGCAAATTCTGTTCGTCCTGCGGCGTTAAATCCCGATAATGCGGCACACGCTCGTAAAAATCGTGGGCGACGAGATTGAACAAATCTTCTTCCAAATTCGCGCCGGTGCAGGAAATTATCTGCACTTTGTCCTGCCGGATCATCTCCGCTAAAGAAAGTCCGAGTTCGGCGGAACTCATCGCGCCCGCCAAAGTTATCATCATTTTGCCGCCGTTCGTCAGGTGCGTTTTGTAGCCTTCCGCCGCGTCAACAAGCGCGGCTGAATTGAAATGTCGAAAATGATGTTTGATAAAACTGCTGATTGAATTGTCCATAATATCCTCAATAATACTCGAACTTTTGCCGTAAATCACTTCAGATTTTATGATAATCAGCCGGTTCGTTGACGTTGAAAAAGATGTCGGTCGAATCGTCGGGCGTTAATTTATTTTGCGAGACGATGCGAGGGCTTATCAGGTCAAGAAAGTCTCTGACCGACGCGGAATCGTTCGTTTCCAACAGATTTTCCAGCGCGGGCAAACAGTATCGAGCTTGGTAAACCGCGCACAAAGGCTGTAATCTTTCGTCGGTTTGACGCGGCACAACGGCGATAAATTTGTTTGACGAAAGCGTGATGTTCGCTAAATTTTCGATGATTTCGCTCTTTACATTGGGCAAGTCAACCGCCAACACAACCGCGTATTTCGTCGCGCAATTTTTTAGTGCGGCGTGAATGCCGCCGAGTGCGCCGCGATTTTCATAAACGTCGAAAATGTGCGGAACGTCTTCGGGCAAACGCTTGATAAAATCGTTTTGCGTTCGGTTGAGGACGATTGACACGCGATTGTCGCAAACGGTCGAAAGCCTTCTAAGGGCGTGTTCAATAAAAGTCGCACCGCCAATTTCCAGAAACGCTTTGTCGGTCTGCATTCTTGAGGATTTGCCGCCAGCGAGGACGAAGCCTGAGAAATTTTCAAAAGTCATATCAATTTTCCCTATCAAATTCGCCTGAAAAAACTGCTTTACCGTCGTGCAAATGCGGCGCGACGGTAATCACGATTGATTTTGAAGTCGGGCAGTTGCTTTTTTCGGCGACGCTGCCGTGCGGCACAAGGACGTTGGTTTCCGGGTAATAAGTCGCGCAGCAGTCTTTCGGAATCGGATACGGCACGATGATAAATCTTTCGGCGTAGCGCGTCCCGTCGTCGAAATGACTTGTCAAATCCAGGACTTGTCCGGCTTCCAGATTTCGTTCGGCGATGTCCGCTTCGTTCATAAAAATTATGCGCCGCGATCCCGTAATGCCGCGATAGCGGTCGTTTTCTTTGTAAACGGTCGTGTTAAATTGATCGTGCGAGCGAATCGTCGTCATCAGCAATTCGCCGGTTTTCAATTCGATTTTATTGAGCGGCGACGCGACGAATTTTGCTTTGCCGGTTTTGGTTGGAAACTCGCCCTCGTGCGGTTTGTTCGGCAGATAAAAGCCGCCTTTGACGCGGACTTTATCGTTGTAATCTTCGCAGCCGGCGACGACGCGGGCAATCGAATCACGAATGACATCGTAGTTATCGCGCATCGCCGCCCAATCAACCGTCGTGTTTTCCTTTAAAGTCGCCTCAGCTAATTTACAGGCAATCCACGTTTCACTTCGCAAATCTTCGGATGCCGGTTCGAGAATTCCTTTCGACTGCTGCACATTGAGCATCGTGCTTTCGGTCGTGACGAACTGTTCTTTGCCGCCCGTAAAATCTTTTTCCGAACGTCCGAGACAAGGCAGAATCAGCGAAGTTTTATCGTTTATCAGCGCGGTGCGGTTCAGTTTCGTAATAACCTGCGCGACGATTTCGCAGTTTTCCAAAGCTTTCTCCGCATAAGAAGTGTCGGGAACGGCAAGCAGAAAATTGCCGCCCATCGCAAAGAAAATTTTCGCCTTGCCGTCGTGCATCGCTTCAAGCGATTTGACCGAATCGAGACCGTCTTCCGGCTTCGTTTTAAACTTAAATTCTTTTTCGAGCGCGGCACGAAATTCGGAAAACATTTTTTCCCAAACGCCCATCGTGCGGTCGCCCTGCACGTTGGAATGCCCGCGCACCGGACACAAACCCGCGCCGGGTCTGCCGATTTGACCGCCTAAAAAATGCAGATTGGCGATGTCCTGAATCGTGGCGACGGCGTGTTTGTGTTGGGTAATTCCCATTGCCCAACAGGTTACGATGCGCGTTGCTGACGCGAACATTTCGGCGGCTTTCTCAATTTGTTCACGCGACAGACCGCTTTGTTCGATTATGTCATTCCACGAAATCGTTTCGAGATTGGCGATGAATTCGTCGTAGCCTTCGGTTTTTTCGCTGATAAATTCGCGGTCAAAAATCGAATCGGGATTCGCCTTTTCTTTCTCAAGCAGAATTTTCATCAAGCCCTTCAAAAAAGCCATATCGCCGCCGATTCTGATTGGTAAATATAAATCGGCGAGCGGTGTCGGGCGATTTCCCAAAACATCAATCGGAAACATTAAAGGGTTCGGATAATGCTGCGGGTTCGGGTTGACGAAATTCATCAAACCGGCTTCGGGCAAAGGGTTGACGGCGATCAGTTTGCCGCCGGCGCGTTTCGATTCCTGCAAAGATGAGAGCATTCGCGGCGCGCAAGTTCCCGGATTCTGCCCGATAATCATTATCAAATCGGCGTGTTCCAAATCTTCCAATCGCACCGAAGCCTTGCCGAGTCCGGTTGATTCCTTCAAACCGACCGACGTTGATTCGTGGCACATATTTGAACAATCCGGCAGATTATTCGTGCCGAATTGTCTGGCGAAAAGCTGATACAAAAACGCCGCTTCGTTGGAAGTTCTGCCCGAAGTGTAAAAAATCGCTTCGTCGGGCGAGTCAAGAGCGTTTAATTTACCGGCAAGCAGTTCAAAAATTTCGTCCCACGAAATCGGCTCGTAATGTTCGGAATTTTCGCGGCGAATCAGCGGTTCGGTAATGCGTCCCTGCGCGTTCAGCCATTGGTCGGATTTTTCATTTAATTCAGCAACATTGTATTGCCGAAAAAATTCCGCGCCGATGGTTTTGGTCGTGCCTTCGTCAGCGAGAGCCTTCGCTCCGTTTTCACAAAATTCGGCGATGGTGCGTTCGTCCGGGTCAGCCCACGCGCACGATTGGCAATCAATTCCGCCTTTCTGATTGAGTTTTAAAAGCGTACTCATTGCGCGAGCCGCGCCCATTTCGCGGAAAGTGTTTTGGATCGTGTCGGTGATGGCGGGCAAACCCGAAGCGATACGTTTTATTTCGCCGACTTCCAAATCGCCCAGACCTTCGTTTTGTGTGTAATCCTTGTTCATAACCCTTGATTTTCTATTCTTTCGATGCCGTGATAAATGTTAAATCGCCCGTCGCGGACAAAACCGAGCAATGTTACATTAAAATTCCGCGCCGCTTCGACCGCCAGACTCGACGGTGCGCCGACCGCGCAGACGATTGGAATCTGCGCCATCACCGCTTTTTGCAAAAGCTCGAAACTGGCGCGTCCGCTTAAAAAAAGAATTTTATCGGAAAGCGGCAAATTGCCCGCTAAAAACTGTGCGCCGATTAATTTATCAACCGCGTTGTGCCGCCCGACATCTTCCTTTAAATCAATCAAATTTCCCGCGACATCAAACAGCGCGGCAGCGTGCAGTCCGCCGGTTTGATCGAAAACTTTTTGTCTTTCCCTGATTTTTTCGGGCAAATAGTGAATTGTCTCAGCTTTAATAATTGGAAAATCATTTCGTTCGATTCGTTTCGCGCCGGTCGTCAAAGCCTCAATCGAACTTTTGCCGCACACGCCGCAACTTGAAGTCGTATAGAAATTGCGCGTCAGCCGTTTGAAATCAATCGCGGTTTCCGGCGTTAAATCAATCCGCACAGTATTTCGATTGTTCGGAAATTTTCCGCAATGTTTGATTGATTCGATTTGATTTTTTGAGTTTAAAATTCCTTCGGTAAACAGAAATCCGGCGGCGAGTTCGTAATCGTTTTCCGGCGTTCGCATCGTGATGGAAATCGACTGATGTTTGGTTTTACTGCGTTCCTTGTAGCCGAGTCGAATTTCAAGCGGTTCTTCGACGGCGAGCGTATCAATTTCAATCGGCGAAAAATCAGCGGCGGAAACGCGCCGAATTTCAGTTTCGTATTTTTCCGATTTTATCCCGCTTGCCGCTTTTGCCATAAAATAATTATAGCAAAACGAGAAAATTAACCGCAGATGAACGCGGACAAACGCACATCGGAACATAAATAAATCTGCGTTTATGCGCGTTCATCTGCGATTAAAAATTATTTTCCCGTAACAATTTCCCAAGCCGATTCGGTTTTCAGCAGTTTGCTCATTAACGAAGCGTGAACCGAATGACCGCTTTTTTCGGCTTTGAGTTTTCCCAGGATCGGCATTCCCAAAAGCGCGAAATCGCCGATGATATCGAGCGTTTTGTGGCGCACGAATTCGTCTTTGTAACGCAGCGGCTGTTCGTTGAGCATTCCGTCGGGCGTTAAAACAATCGCGTTGTCCAGAGAGCCGCCGAGCGCGAGATTGGCTTTGCGGAGCATTTCGATTTCTGTCGTAAATCCGAAAGTTCTGGCTGAACCGATTTCGCGTCCGAACGCGCCGTCGGTTAAAGTGAAATTAAAATTCTGGCGATTGATAAACGGGTGCGCGAAATCAATCGAGCATTCGATTTCGTAATTTTCGCAAGGTTCGACCGACATTTTTCTGTCGCCCTGTTCAAATTCGACGCGCTTTAAAATCTTCAAAAAATGGCGCGGTGCGTTTTGTTCTGCGATGCCGACTCGTTCGATCAATTCCAGCCAATTCTCGCTCGAACCATCGAGAATCGGAATCTCGATGCTGTCGAGTTCGATAAAACAATTATCAATGTTTGAACCGCGCAAAGCCGCCAAAAGATGTTCGCACGTCGAAAGCAAAACGCCGCGCCGCAAAAGTGTCGTCGCGTAACTGCAATGCGAAATGTATTCGATGGAAGCGGGAATTTCAAAATCGTCCAAATCCGTTCGGACGAAAATATAACCGGAATTTTCCGGCGCAGGTTTTAAAGTCAGATTAACTTCGACTCCGGTGTGCAAGCCGATGCCGCTCGTCCCGATTGTTTGTGCAATAGTTGTTTGATTCATTTGAAATCTCGAAACCGAAGTAATTAACAAAAGCCGTGCCGAAGTCCGTTGAAAATATAAACCGTTGAAAATAAGAAGTTTGAAATCTGAAATCTGAAATCTGAAATCTGAACTTGTCGCTTTCCGGCGACAGTTCTGTGGCGCAATTTACTAATCACGCTTTCCGATTTACAATTTAGAGAAAAGTTCGGAGCTGCCAAAATGCCTGTTATTTCAATGTTCTACGGCGTGATTGTGTTGATGTATTATTTTGATAATCGTCAGCATCACCTGCCCCATATTCACGTACAATATGGCGAGGAAGAGGTGATTTTAACGATTCCCGGCGGCGAAATTATCGAAGGCAGTTTGCGAAGTGCTAAAATGAAACTCGTGCAGGCTTGGATTGAAATTCACCGGGAGGAGCTGATGGCAAACTGGCAGCTTGCCGTTAACGGGCAATCGGTTTTTAAGATCGAGCCTTTGCGGTAAAATTATGAGAAAAGTTATAACGGCGCAGGCAAACGACGATTTTACGCTAGATTTGGAGTTTGACGACGGAACAAACAAGCAGTTTGACGTGAAACCTTATCTGGATAAAGGAATTTTTACGGAATTAAAAAATTTGAGTTATTTCAAGAATATAAAAATCGCTTTCGGCACGGTGCAGTGGAAAAACGAACAGGATTTTGCGCCGGAGACACTCTATCTGGAAAGCCGCTAGAACGATTTGAAACATCAGAAACTGAATTTATGGCATTACAATTAGCCGGTTTGAAAACGGCGAAACAGGCGGAAATCAAAATCGAAAATAAATCGAGCATCGCTCTGCCCAAAAACGCGGAAGAAAATATTCGCAAGGTCATCGCGTTTGTGCCGACCGAGCAGCTGCGCGGAATCGAGCGGATTAAGCTGGTGGATTTTATCAAACATCCGCAGCAAATGAAGGACACGCCGATCAAGGGCGATTTGCCCGGACTTTATCACCCGAAAGTGCAGAGTAAAAATGCTTGGTTTGAAGTCTCGCTCGGTGCGCTTTTACAGCCGACCGAAGGTTTTGCGAAACGCTGGATGGCGAAGAGTTCCTTTAAAAGTAATATGGCAGGATTGCTTTTTTCGCTAGTCGGTCAGCACTATTATTTGACGCTGCGGCATTCGGTGAAAAAGACGAATCTCGAACCGCAAATCAGGCAATACGCGCAGAAAAATTTGAAGGAATGGGGCGAGAAACAAAACGCCAATTCCAAACGCGCCAAACTTTTCAAACCGATTCAGCCTTATATCGAACGCTGGGCGAAGTGGCTGAACAAGCGGGCGGCGGACGCGCAGAAGAAATAAAGATTGGAGCGCAGGCGGCTCGCCTGCAATGAGCATCGCTTCGATGCGAAAAAGCTGCGCCACAAGGATTTATTCGCGCTTTCGCGCTCATTGCAAGCGAGCCGCTTGCGCTCCAGTCAAAATGAATGATGAAACTAAACAGGCGGTCGTCGAAAAAATCGAGCAAACCGTAGAAGCGGCGGAAGAAATCGTCAGCCATCCTTACACGAAAAAATTTGCCGAGTTCGGATTTTACACGAAAGGTTTTCTGTTTATCGTCATCGGGATTTTAGCGTTGCTGGTGGCGTTTGGACAGCGCGGCGGCGAATTGGCTGATCCGACCGGCGCGTTGACGGTCATCGCGCAGTTCACTTTCGGCAAAGTTCTTTTGATAATTTTTATCGGCGGCGCACTCAGCCACGGCGTTTGGAACATTTTGCGCGGCGCGGCGGACGTTGATAACGCGGGCAAGAATTGGCAGGGAATCGTCAAACGCTGTATCGCGGGCGGCACGGGAATTTTCTATCTTTTTCTGGCGTGGACGGCGTGGACGATTATCACGACGGCGAATGTCGCAGTGCAGAACGGCGGTGTTCAGAAAACTTTGACGGCGGTTTTTCTGGCATTGCCGTTGGGCGCGGTCTTCGTTTTTCTGATCGGTTTGAGCGTCATCGGCGCAGGTTTCAGCGAATGTTATCGCGGCGTAACGGGGAAATTCAAGGAAGATTTCCGGCTCTATGAAATGCGCGGAACAAAACGGCGCATCGTCGGCGTTCTGGGCGCGTTGAGCTTTACGGCGCGGGCGGTGATTTACGGTTTGATGGGTTATTTTTTCGTCGTCGCGGCGATTTACGCCGATGCGAACGAAGCCGTCGGCATTGACGGCGCGTTATTGATTCTGGCGAGAACTTCCTACGGCAAAGCACTTTTATTTCTGGCGGCGGTCGGCTTGATTTGTCACGGAATTTTATCGCTTTACGAAGCGCGTTATCGCCGAATCTGTTAAAATTTGCGATGAATTATTGGATAGTCAAACAAGAGCCGGAAAAATACTCGTTCGACGATTTGTTAAAAGACGGCGCGACCGTTTGGGACGGCGTACGAAACTTTCAGGCGCGAAACAATCTGCGGGCGATGCGCCTCAAAGATAAAGTTCTTTTCTATCATTCGGTTTCCGAAAAAGCCGTCGTCGGTTTGGCAACGGTTTCAAAAGAAGAATTTCCCGATCCGAACGATGAAAAATGGATTGCCGTTGAAATCGCTCCCGTCGAAAAATTTGCGAAAGCCGTAACGCTCGACCAAATCAAAGCGGAAAAATCTTTGGAAAACATCGCGCTTATCAAGCAGTCGCGTTTGAGCGTGATGCCTTTGACGAAAGCGGAATTCGACACAATTTTGAAAATTAGTGGTGAACGGTGAGTGGTGAGTTAAAAACTTTCCGTAACTCACCACTCACCGTTCACCACTCACCACTATAAAAAAACTATGCTAAAAGAAGCCGTTGCTTATTATCATCAATTACTGGAAGATTTCGATTTAGCCGAATCGTCGCGGCTCGCGCTCGACGAAGGTTTGGAAGACGCGAAATTGATTTTCGGCGGTCGCCGACTTTCGCCTTATTTGCGTCCGCATTTTGTAACTGAAGCCGATTGGAATCGCGTTGTCGAGATTTGCGAAACGGTTTGGTCGGCACTGCAAAAAGTGAAAGACGCGGCGATTGCCGATGAAGCGATTTTGGACGAACTCGGCATTACCGAAATCGAAAAGGATTTGGTGGCGATTGACCCGAAATATAAACAGGTTTCGCCGTCGGCGCGGCTCGATTCGTTTTTGACGGAAAACTCGTATTCGTTCGTCGAATTAAACGGCGAATCGCCCGCCGGAATCGCTT
The DNA here is from genome assembly GCA_964244835.1 of uncultured Pyrinomonadaceae bacterium. GTDB lineage: Bacteria > Acidobacteriota > Blastocatellia > Pyrinomonadales > Pyrinomonadaceae. Next base: position 96,159 of record CAXTKJ010000009.1, on the reverse strand, counting down.
TTGCCGATTCCGCGACCGAGATTTTCAAATCTTTGCCTGTGATGCAAAAATTCGCCGAACGATATTCGGTGCAGGGTTTTGAAGGCAGTTCCAAACTGCTCGACGTTTTGCTGAAATGCTACACGGAATTTATCGGGCAGAAAATTGAAGAAAAACCGACGATTGCGATTGTTGATTTGAAAGATTTGCCGACGGTTAAAGAATTTGAACTTTTCCGCGATTTCTTTCAGGCGAACGGCTACACGGCTTTCATCTGCTCGCCCGACGAACTGGTTTTCGACGGCAAACACCTTTTGTATAAAGAAGTCGTCATCAATATCGTTTATAAAAGATTGCTGGTCAACGAATATCTGCCGATTATGGCTTCGCAGCCCGCGCTGCTCAACGCTTACCGCGCCGGCGCGGTTTGTCTGGTCAATAATTTTCGCTCGAAAATCATTCACAAAAAAGCCGTCTTCGCCGTTCTGACCAACGAAAAATACGCGCATCTTTTCGACGAAGCCGAACTTGCCGCCATCGCCGCGCACGTTCCCTGGACGCGCAAATTCCGTGATGAAGAAACCGAAAATGCCGGTGAAAAAATCAATCTCGTCGAATGGACACGCGCCAACAAAGGCAAATTAGTCTTAAAACCGAACGACGATTACGGTGGACACGGCATTTATATCGGCTGGGCTTCGACCGATGAAGAATGGGAAAAAGCGATTCACGCCGCGCTCGAAAATGGCGATTATTTAGTTCAGGAGCGCGTCCAAACTTCCAAAGAACTTTTCCCGATGGTTGACGCGGCGGGAAATTGGGAACTGCTCGAACAACTCGTTGATCTCGACCCGCTGCTTTACAACGGCTTGGTCGGTTCGGCGTTCACGCGCCTGTCGTCGTCGGAACTCGCCAATGTTTCATCGGGCGGCGGAATGGTGCCGACGTTTATCATTAAGGAAAAAGAACAATCGTAAATTTCCGAAGAACTTAAAACAGAATGGCGGATATTTTCGACGAGTTTCAAAGTTTGGTTGCGAAACTAAACGAGGACAAAATTGATTATGCGGTGTGCGGCGGCTGGGCGATGGCGATTCACGGCGCACCGCGAGCGACGGTTGATATTGATCTGCTCGTTTTAAGCGAAAATCTTTCGGAAGTTTGGGGAATTGCCGAAAATTTAGGTTATTGGGTCGAAGGTCTGCCGCTCTCTTTTGATGAGGGAACGATTGAAATACGTCGCATCTCCAAAATTAATAAGGAAACGAAAACACTTTTCACGATAGATTTTTTGCTCGTTACCGAAGCGTTAAAAAAAGTTTGGGAAACGCGGGAAAATATTGATTGGGAAGATGACAAAGTTTGGACGGTTTCGCGCAGCGGACTGATTTTTATGAAACAAATCAGCGGGCGGCACAAGGACTTGGGCGATATTGAAAGTTTAATGGAGTTGGAAGATGAAAGTTGATATGTCTCCGGCAGCAGTCAAAAACCGGCTCAAACTCGTTTCGCAATTATGGCGATTGAGCATTTCTTTAGGAAGAGCGAAAAAAGAAACCGACCGCAAAAGGAAAATCAAACAGGAGCCAGTTTCAAAGAAAATTGATTAAGTGTTCTCAACGTAATTCTCCAAAACTTTTCCATCTCTCGCGTGAATTAATTTATCGCCAATCGCAATCGTCATCACCCAAATAAAAGCGACTGCGTAACCGGCGACGACATCGCTCGGATGGTGAACGCCTAAATAAATCCGCGAAATTCCGATTAACAAAATCATTGTAATTGCCCCTAGCCAGACGATTATTTGCTGCCAAAGTTTATCGGTGCGGTCGGTTAAAATCACCGCTAAAGCTCCGTAGAAGCAGAACGAAGCCAGCGAATGTCCGCTTGGGAAACTGTATGAACTCGGCAGAATCGTGTCGAAAAAAGGTTCGGGACGAACGCGGCGAAAAGCCAGTTTCAAAGTTACCAGAAGGACGCTTGCGCCGACGGTCGTGATGGTGAAAAGAATTGCGCCGTGCCGGTGTTTTCGCAAATAAAGCGCGACGACGATCATCACGCCGAAGACGGTTAAAAATAAAGTCGAGCCGAGAAAACTCGCCGACTGCATTACGGTCGTTAAAAACGGTGATGCAAATTCGTGAATGAAATTTCTAACCGTTTCATCAAAGCGGCGCGTGTCGCCTTCGAGCATTTCGTCCGCCAGCCAGCCGAAAAAAAACAATACAGCAATGGCTAACAGCATTCCGGCAAACAGCAGTGAGCCGAGCGCGAGCCGGACGCTGCCGAAAAATTCAATAAAACTTCGTAAAATACGATTGATCAGAGACATCAATTAAAGTCTAAAGGCAAATCGAAATTTGTGAAAATGCGCCGCTCAAAGATTCGGCAACATTTTGGCGCGGCAAAAAATCTTGTGATATTTTAATGTAAGCCGAATCAGAAGTTTTAACTCGAAATTTGAGCCGTAATGCCGAGGTTTGTTAGCAAAAATAAAAAATGAAAATCCGAAAATTACAACTGAAAAACATCGGCGTTTTTGATGACGAAACGATTGAGTTTCAACCTTGCCCTGCCAAAGATAAAGCGGAAATTCACATTCTTACGGGACAGAATGGAAGCGGAAAAACAACTATTTTACAAACCTTAGCGTGTATTTTTGATGGAAGGGCAAATAATAAAAATATAATTTTTGACCTGTCTAAAAAGTTTAGAGAGGAAAACGAGAATTCAAGTTTTGAGGTAGTTTTCGATAATAAAACTAAATACAAAACAATTAATGATGAATTTTTTACAACGCTAAAAAATAATGACGATTTATCAATATACCGTGAACTGATTTTTATATTTAGAAATGTAGAATTAAAATTTGTTGCTTTCGCAGTTTCCGGTTATCGCCATATTGAAGATGAACCCGTTCAAGCAAATTATTTGCCGAAGGATTTTAATCCTCTTTCTCAATCATTGGAGTTTATAAAGGATTATCGTAAAGAAGGTGAGATTACAATTAATCAGTTGATTGCCAACAACATTTCAAATAGAGCGTTATCCAAAGAAGATGGAAGTTTAGAAGAAGCCAAAAGATATGAAACAGTTATCAATGCAATCGAAACTTTTATCAAAAATGTTACCAATTACGAAGTAAAGTTTGTGTTGAAAAGATCGCCGAATGAATTGAAATTGAAAATGAACGGCGAAGACTTGGACTTTGATGTTTTGCCGGACGGTTTGCGGGCTTTGATAAGTTGGATTGCTGATTTGCTCGGCAGGATTGATCTGCTGAAATGGCAGGACGATTTGCCGATTAATGAAAAGAATTTGATTTTGTTTCTCGACGAAATCGAAGTTCATTTACATCCCGCGTGGCAGAGAAAAGTTTTGCCCGTCGTGCAGAAACTTTTCAAAAATTCACAGATTTTTGTTTCGACGCATTCGCCGTTTGTAGTTAATTCGGTTGATGACGCTTGGGTTTATAAGTTGGAACTCGAAAACGGCAAGGCGAAAGTTCGTGATGTCATTAGGTCGGAAGATGGTTATAGTTACGAAACCGTTTTACGCGAGATATTTGATATTGATAAGCGTTTCGGTGAAAAAACTCAAGAAAAGTTAGACAAATTTCTTAAAGACAGCCGAACGATTTTTCAGCAAAACGGCAACAGCCAAATTAGCAAGGAAGTTTTCTTAGAAGAGGCGAGAATTCTGGCGATGGAAAGTGCCGAAATACAAAGTATTGTTTTTCTAGAACTCGCCAAGCTGACCAAAAAGACCGGGGAAAGATACGAAATATGATGAAGCTCTCACGTTCTGAGTGTCCAATTTGGTTAGCTGAAAATGCCGAGGAATGGACAAGAAGATGGATGAATAAAGTAAATAATCCTGCTACAAAGAATAATTGGGATTGGTATGAAATTGACGGAATGCCGACCAATCAATGTTTGTTGCCGTTACTTTGCTACGATACAAAAAATCATTGTTCATATTGCGACAAACGTCCTTTGAGAGTCAAAGAAATTGACCACTTTAAACCCAAAGTCGAATTTCCCGCAGATGCTTTTGCTTGGGAAAATTTATTTGTTGTTTGTAAAGATTGTAATTACCTCAAACTCAGCGAATTTACAGACCTGATTCTAAAACCTGATGAAATGGAATACGAATTTGAGAAATACTTTTACTACGATTACATTACGGGAAAATTAGAGCCGAAAGGTGAAGAAGGTTCTATTAAATATCAGAGAGCAGATATTACCCGAATTATTCTAAAATTAAATGAGTTCGGCTTACCGGAAGCGAGAAAATTAATTTCAGACAACAGAGCGACTTTTCAAGATTATAATATCGAAATAATCCCTTTTAGATTTATTTTCCAACAATGAAAACATCGAAACAAAAAGCCCGCCTTTTAGAATTGACCGACGATTATCTGCGTCTTGAAAAAAAACTGCGTTTGGGCGGCGGCGCGGAAAAAATCGAAAAGATTCATAAGCAGGGAAAACTGACGGCGAGAGAGCGTGTTAATTTATTGTTCGACGTGGAAACTTATCAACAGGAAATCGGTTTGCTCGTCGCTTACGATGAATATCAAGGGCAGGCTCCGGCGGCGGCGGTTGTTACGTCAATCGGGAAGATTCACGGGCGCGAATGTGTCGTCGTGGCGAATGACGCGACGATTAAGGCGGGTGCGTGGTATCCCGAAACGATTAAGAAGATTTTGCGGGCGCAGGAAATTGCGATGCGAAACCGTGTGCCGATAATTTATCTGGTTGATTCGGCGGGCGTGAATCTGCCGTATCAGGGCGGCGTGTTTCCCGGTCAATACGGCGCAGCCAGAATTTTTTATTACAATTCGCTGATGCGTCGATATTTGAAGGTTCCGCAGATTGCCGCCGTGATGGGAATGTGCGTCGCGGGCGGCGCGTATTTGCCGGCGTTGTCCGATGTTATTTTGATGGTTGAAGGCACTTCGTTTATGGGTTTGGGCGGCGCAAATCTCGTGAAAGGGGCAACTGGGCAAACGATTGATAATGAAACGCTCGGCGGCGCGTTGACGCATAATGCGATTTCGGGTGTGGCGCATTATCGAACGAAAGACGAAAAGGAATGTATCGAAAAAATTCGTGCGCTCGTCGCCGAATTGCCGCGTAAAGAAGAAACCAGAGTTTCCATCATCGAACCGCAAAAGCCGAAAAATAAAGCCGAAAAATTTTACGAGATTCTGCCCGAAGATCATCGCGCGCCGTATGACGTGCGCGAAGTTTTGAATTGTTTTCTCGACGGCGGGGAACTCGACGAATTTCAAGCCGATTACGCTAAAGAAATGATTTGCGGCACGGCGCGAATCGGCGGAATACTGTGCGGCATCATCGCCAATCATCGCGGAATGGTCAAAGGTAAGACGGGCAAACCGCCAAGGTTCGGCGGCATCGTTTATACCGAATCGGCGGAAAAGACGGCGTATTTTATCGAAAACTGCAATCGTCACGGAACGCCGATATTGTTCGTGCAGGACGTTTCCGGCTTTATGATCGGCGCGGAAGCCGAGCATTCGGGAATCATTCGCGCCGGAGCGCATTTCGTTGAAGCGATGGCGACGGCGATTGTGCCGAAACTCGTTCTGACCGTTAATCACGCTTCGGGAGCGGGTTATTACGCGATGGCTGGACAGGGTTTTGATCCCGATTTTATTTTCAGCTTGCCGACGGGACGAATGGGCGTGATGGAAGGCGATTCGGCGGCGCAGGCGATATTCGGGACGCAGATTGAAAAGCTGAAAAAAGAAGGCAAAGAAGTTGATGCGGCGACCGCTGCCGAGATGGATAAAGTGCGCGAAACTTATGATCGCGAACTCGACGCGAAACACGCGGCGGCGCGCGGTTTGGTTGATGCGATTATCACGCCCGAAGCGTTGCGCGACGCTTTGATTTTAGCTTTGCAAACTTGTCTGAACACGAGCAAACCGCATATCGGCGCGTTCGTGTTGCCGGAAAATCTGGTATGAAATTTACGGTCGAAGAATTCCTTTCCAAACTGCCTTTGCCATCCAATGAAAAATGGAAAGACGGCGTGAGTTTTACGACAGCGTTCTCCAAAGGCAATTTTCAAATCGAATTGTTCGCGCCGCGCGGCACGGATTATCAAACGCCGCACGAGCAGGACGAATTTTATATCGTCGTGCGCGGAACTGCTGAATTAATTGTCGAAACGGAAAGGTTCGATTGTACGGCGGGCGACGCGCTTTTCGTTGCTGCCGGAACGGAACATCATTTTGAAAATATGTCGGACGATTTTGCGACGTGGGTCGTTTTCTTTTAATTCAAACGCGCCGATGCCCGATGAAAAACATAAAAACCTGACCGTCGAAATTCTCGATCAATCGGCGATTATCCGTTTCACGCGACCCGAAATTAAAAATCCGCTTTCCATCGAAACGCTCGAAGAATTAAAACTCGTCTTTTCCGATTTAGAATCAGATTCCAATATCAACAAAATCATCTTCACAGGTTCGGGCGACACTTTCGCGGCGGGCGCGAACCTGAAAGAAATCGCTGAAATCAATGGACAAACGGCAAAACAATTCGCCTTGCGCGGACAAACTTTGATGCAGGCGATCTATCATTCAAAAAAGCTCACCATCGCCGCGATAGACGGCTTTTGTATGGGCGGCGCGTTCGATTTGGCTTTGTCCTGTAAGTCGAGAATCGCGTCGCCCGAATCAATCTTCGCGCATCCGGGCGCGAATCTCGGCATTATGACGGGTTGGAGCGGGACGCAGATTTTACCGCGCCTCGTCGGTGAAGCCAGAGCATTGGAAATTTTTTTAACCGCAAAACGCATTGATGCGAACGAAGCGTTGCGAATCAATTTGATTGATAGCATCGCCGCGAATCCTGTGCAAGACGCGCTTGCCGCAGACTAAACGGATTCGTTTGCAAACAATCCGCCGCCTTCTTCATCAATAATTAACATGAAGAAATTTGTCATCGGTTTAGCCGCCGCCAAGCTCGCTTTTCTCTTGATAGTTTTCGCCGCCGCCTGCCAGACGGCGCATTTATCACCGTATGAAGAAACGGCGGCGGTCGAGCCGACGGCGACACCCGTTAAAAAAGCCGACGATGAAATCACGCGCCCGACAAGCGAACCTTACACCGGCGATCTGTCAATTTTTGAAGATGAAAACCGCCCGAAAAATTTGCAGATTGACCGCGTGATGGACATCCTGAAAATCTCGGAAGGTAAAACGGTCGCTGACATCGGCGCGGGGTCGGGTTGGTTTTCGACCAGAGCGGGGAAAAGGGTCGGAGCGAAAGGAAAAGTTTTCGCCGTCGAAATCAATCAGGAATACATTAACTACATCAACGAACGCGCCGGTAAGGAAAATCTCAAAAATATTCAAACCGTTCTCGGCACGGAAGATGATCCGAAACTGCCGGACAATTCGGTTGATGCGGCGTTGATCCTAAAGACTTACCACGAAATCGCGCAGCCCGTAAAGGTGATGGAAAAACTGCGAACGGCTCTCAAAAAAGATGCCTTGGTCGGCATCATTGACCGCAACGGCAGCGGCGGCGATCACGGTTTGGATAAGGAAATTGTCGTTGACGAAATGAAACGCGCCGGCTTCACGCTCAAGGAACAATACGATTTCACGAAAGCCGACGGAATGGATTATTTTCTGGTTTTCAAAATTAGCTGAACGAATTTATTTGTTCAAAAACCTAGCGATGCCCGTTTGACAGTCTTCGGTCAGGCGGGCAATCGTATTGACATCAACGCCCGACTGCAGAGCGGTTTCAAAAGTCATTCCATCCATTTGGTAAAGCAATTTTTTCGACAGCACGACCGCCGAGCGCGAGACGGATTTGTAAATATCAACGTAAGTTTTTACTTTATCTGCAAACTCTTCGGGCGCGAAATGTTCGTTGATTAAGCCGAAATCTTTGGCGGTTGCCGCGTCGAATTCAAAGCCCTGTGTGGCGAGGGCGAAAGCGCGTTTTTCCGAGACGTTCCGACGCAAAATCGCCATCACCATCGCGGGGACGAAGCCGATTTTGACTTCTGGATAACCGAATCTCGCATCATCGGTCGCCAAAACAAGATCGCAAGCCGTCGCCAATCCACAGCCGCCTGCTAACGCTCTGCCGTGAACCGCCGCGACGACGGGAATTTTTAGTAATCTAATGATCGAAAATAATTCGCGCAAATTGTCCGCGTCGTCGTGGTTTTCCAAAACGTCGGATTCGGAAATCTTTTGCAGGGCGGACAAGTCCGCGCCCGAACAGAAATCTTTGCCCGCGCCACGGATGACGACGGCGCGGAGCGTTTCGTCTTTATCCGCCATTCGCAGCGCGGCTTTTAATTCGTTGATTAGCGCATCGTTCAGGGCATTGCGCTTTTCGGGACGGTTTAAGGTGATAGTCGCTATTGATTCGGCGGTTTCGATAATGATTTCAGACATTTTCTTTGGAAGTCTTGACGATGGCGGTCAGCATTGCGAAGATCGCTTCGCGGTCGGTGTTGATGGAATTGAACGCTTTCTCGGTTAAGTAATCGGATTGGAAAAGCAGTTGCAGCCAGTATTCGGTTTCCGAGGATTTCCGGCGGGCAAGTCCCATCTCGCTGATAAATATCTGGCGCGATTCGGCATCAACGGCTTCTTTAATATGTTTGCCGATATGCGTTCCGGCGACAAGTAGTTCCTTGCTCAAAACAAATTCGCGCTTTTCGTCAACGAGATAACGATTGAGCTTGACGATTCGCAGGGCGAAAGCGAAGGATTTTTCGAGAACGGGATTGTCTTTCATAATTTCCGGTTAAATTCAGATTCGGACAATTCTAAATTTTGCATTCTTCATTCTAAATTTTATTTCGTATAAAGTTTTTAATCAGTTTTTACGTCGGAAATTTAAAATGAAGAATGTAGAATGTAAAATTTTTGAGCGGCGGTGATTTCTTTTAATTTTTTTTACTGCGCCAATCGCGCCGCTTTATCAATTTCCGCCGCGAAGTTTTCGATGGTGCGGGCAACGATCACGATTTGCTCGTTCGCTTCCTTCCAGTCGCGCTGTTCGATGGCTTCTCTGACGCTCGGCAGCGTTTTCACGCCGTAACCCGTGTAAAATCCGGGCGCGTAAATCTGATGTTTGAACCATTCGCGGCGCGGCAGACCGTTCGGATTCGTCAAGGCGCGTTCGGCTTTCATCAAAACTTCGTCGAGTTGTTTACGTTTGGCGGCTGACGGAACATTTTTTGCCGCTGTTTGATAATTTTTCGCGCTGGTTTGAAGCGTATTTAGAGCGTTTTGCAGCGGCGCGAAGTTTAGAAAGGGAACTTCCGATTTCGGCTGCGGGACGATGAAAGTCTGCGTCGGGTCTTGGACGGCTTTTAGACTGCCGTCCGCGATTATCCGGTTCATCGTCTTCGTATCTTCGCGCATCTGGTCGGCGAGCGTCGTTATTTCCTTCACATAATTACCGATGGTTTCGGCGGAATTCGTAAATTCAAACGGCAGGACATCGGCGTTCGCCAATCGCAGCGTCATTCGTCCGGCGGTCTGCGCGAGCGCGATGCCGTAAGCGAAATTCGGATCGCCGAAGCGCGTGTAATGGTCGAACGAATCGTAAACCGAATGGTAAGAACCACCGCCCGATTCGCCGCCGTAACCGACATCGAGCGAAGCGATGCCGAGATGCTGCAAAAACGGCGTGTAATCCGAACCCGAACCGAGCGCGTCAATCCGCAGATCGGCGCGTTCCTTCGCATCTTTTTTGACGGTCGGGTTGCCGCTATTGATAATTTCATTTGCCCGCCAGCGTTCGCCGACGGACATTTTCGTCTGCGGGTCGAGAACGTCGCGGGCAATTTCGTTGACGAATTTTTCTAAAGTGTGCGAACCGCCGACTCCCAAAAATCCGCGCCCGTTGGAATCGGAATTGATATACACGGCGGCTTTGTCTTTCAATTCATCAGCGTGCGTTTCGACCCATTCGGTCGAGCCGATCAAGCCCGGTTCTTCGCCGTCCCACGCGCAGTAAATAATCGTGCGTTTCGGTTTCCAGCCTGATTTAACTAACTCGGAAACGCCTCTGGCTTCTTCGAGCATCGCCACTTGTCCGCTCAAAGGGTCGCTCGCGCCGTTCACCCACGCATCGTGATGATTGCCGCGAATAATCCATTCGTCGTCGCGCTCGCCTTTTAATTTAGCGACGACATCGTAGATGGTTTTGGTATCCCAGTTGAATTCTAATTTCAAATGAACCCGCGTTTTTTCAGTGCCGCCGAAATGATAAGTTATCGGCAGTGCGCCGCGCCACGCTTCCGGCACGACCGCGCCTTCGAGGGAGCGCAGCATCGGCAGCGCGTCGCCGTAGGAAATCGGCATCACGGGAATTTTCGTCAACGTCGTCGCGTCTTTCAGCTTTAATCTTTTCGCGCCCTTTACCGCGCCGACGTTCGGCGTTAGAGGGTCGCCGGGAAACGTCGGCATATCTACGACCGAACCGCGCTGCGCTCCGTTTTCGCTGCGATACGCGCCCTTCGGATAAACGTCGCCCTGATAATAACCATCATTGCGCGGGTCAGAATAAATCAGGCAGCCGACCGCGCCGTGTTCCGCCGCGACTTTCGGCTTGATGCCGCGCCACGAACCGCCGTATCTGGCGATGACGATTTTGCCTTTGACATCAACGCCGCGCTTTTCCAGTTCTTCGTAATCCGCCGGAACGCCGTAATTGACATAGACGAGCGGCGCGGTAACATCGCCGTCAATCGAATAAGCGTTATAAACGGGAAGCTGTTCGCTTTGCTGGTTCGATGTCCCGTCTTCTTTCAATTCCGGCTCGCTAATCTTTGCCGTGAATTCCTCCGGCGCAATCATTTCCAGAACACGAGTTTTTGGTGTCGGAAACAAAACGTCAAATTGTTCGATGTTCGCGTCGTAACCCCAGGATTTGAACAGCGCGAGCATAAATTCGGCGTTCTCTTTATCGTAAGGCGAGCCAACGTGATGCGGACGCGCCGACATTTTTCGCAGCCATTCGCGCAAATTTTCGCGCTTCAACGAAGCATCGAATCTCTGTTCGAGATTTTTCTGCGCGGCTGAACTTTCCGCCGAAAATCCTGTCAAAGATTTATTAACATTCGTCGTTGACTGCGCCAATAACGAGACGGTTAAAAAAGCCGTCAAACCGATACTTAGAATCGAACGAAACATAGAACTCCTTGAAAAATTATAGATTGTAAAAAGCGCGTCGGCTAAGAAAATAACTGTTCACTACTCATTATCAACTATTCATTGTTCCACGAGTTGATCTTCCGGTTTAATAGCGAACAATTGATAGTTTCTCTTCCGAATGTTACAAAGACTCGCCCAAAAATTCGCGCAGACTGTCGGTTACGACTTCCGCCGCTTCCTGCTGAACCCAATGTCCGGCATCGGGAATGCGAATTTCCGAATACGGCGCGTCAACCGCTTCGCCCACGTCTTTGACCGTTTCGGGCAGCACGGCAAAATCCTTCTCACCGTAAATAAATAATGTCGGAACTTTGATTTTCTTCGCGTCGTCGGCTTTGGAAAACATTCTCTGCCAAACATTGGCGCGGTAATAATTCAAAAGGGAATTCAGATGATCGGTTTCGCGCCACGCTTTTTTATATTCGGAGATGTCTGCGTCGGTGAAAACATTCGGTTCAGCCGTCGAAGTCTTCAAACTATTGGCGAGCAGCGCGAAATCGTTGCGGCTCAAAAGCCATTCGGGAACGGACGGAATCTGGACGAAGAACATATACCAACTCGTCAGAAGTTGTTTGAGCGTCTGATTTTTCTGCCAGACGGAAACCGGCGGCACTTGCAGAGTGCAGACTTTGGAAACGTATTCGGGATGCGTTTCCGCCATTGCCCAAGCGATTGCCGCGCCCCAATCGTGTCCGACGACCGCCGCTTTTTCATAACCGAGATGACGAATCAAACCGCAAACATCGTCAACCAATTTCTCTATTTTATAATCGGCGACGTTCGCCGGTTTGTCCGACAAATTATAGCCGCGCAAATCCGGCGCGACGACCGTGTATTCGTCGCTCAAATCAACAAGCTGTCTGCGCCACGAGTACCAGAATTCAGGAAAACCGTGCAGCAGCACGACCAACTTTTCGCCGCCTTTTCCGGCAATCGCGTAATGCAGTTTGACCGCGCCGATCTGCGCGTAATCGAAACTAATCGAATCTTTAAAATCGCTCATTTATTTCTTCTCTTCCGGGAATATCGCACCGGCTTGTTCGGGAGTTTGTTCGATGCCGAGAATTTTTAAGGCGCGCGCCATCACTGGATCGCGCCGGTTCGCCATATCCTGCGCCGTCGGCAGAATTTTTTCGTCGGGCGTAACTCCGGTTTTTTCCAAACGCTGTCCGTCCATCATCGTCCAGTCGGAAACCGTCACGCTCACTCCGTAAGGAACTTTGGAATCGAGACCGAAAGTTTCGTAGAAAACTCTCGCCTGCATCACCGCTCCCGCCGATTGGTCGCCGAGAACCGTGCCACGCTTTTCAATCTGCATCAGCCGCGCAAAAATCTCGGCGGCGGAACCGGAATCGCTGTCCGTCAAAACGATCAATTTACCCGCGAAATTCTTTTTGCTATGCGGCTCAACGATCAGGGTTTTCGATTCCTTTCGCTCTTTGACGACTCCGAGTTTGACGACCTTATCAAAAAAATGACTGACCAATTCGCCCAGTGAAGAGACATAGCCGCCGCCGTTGCCGCGCAAATCGAGAATCAGCGCGTCGTTTTTCCCGACCTTATCCATCATCTTATCAACCTTGATCCGGGACAATTCAAAGCTCGGCATTTTCCAGATAAATACGCCGGGAATTTTATCGTAGGACAACTGTTCCGTCCTTTCCTGATATTCACGTTCCGCCTGTAATTGAAGGTCGCGTCTGTCCGGCATAAACACATCATCTTCGGTAACTTTCGCTTTCAATTCGACTTTGTATTTGTTACCGTTCGGTTTAATGACAATTACGTTCAAAGCCGGCTGCGGTCGCAGGATATTAAAATGATAACGTAGCAGCGAAAATTCCTGGCGAGTCGGAATGTAGCCTTCGATCATATAAATCTGGTCGCCGACCCGCACGTTTTTCTTTTTGGCATCGCTGTTCTCTTCGACTTTGGTCACGAAGACTTTATCGCCGATAAATCTCATTTCCCAGCCGTATTCGACTTTAATCGTATTGCTCGGCGGCAGAAAGAAAAGGTGCGAGTCGTCAAACGGATATAAAAATCTGGCGATAATATCGTCCATTTCCTCGACGGAATTGGCGGCGTTAATAAGTTCGTTCGCCTTTGCCGCGTTCGCCTCAATATCAATTCCGCGCAGGTTCGCGTCGTAGTATTTTTCCTTGACGGTGTTCTTGACGGTCTTCAAAATATTTTGATGAAGCGTGCGCGAGCCTTTCAGATTCAGCGTCGCGCTGGTCGCCGACTGCGCCAAACCGTTAAGCGGCGCAAGAGACAATATCAAAACGAGAAAGAGAAAATTTTTTTTATACATCGGAGATAATATTCAGGAATTATTTTCTTAAAAAATAAAACGGGTGATAAGTTTATTGCAGCTGTCGCGTTTGAACAACGATGTGGATTAATTTCGTTAAAACAGGCTGACAACTTAATCTGCAAATTCCTTTATTTCAACTGGCGCGGCTCTTTCTGCCGCCGACTTTTTTTGTTTGTAAAATCACGACAAGTTCATTTTTTGAACTTCTTCGTCGGACAGTTCGATCTTCAAACGCAGCAGCGCGGTCGAAAAAGTTTTGCCCTGCGCGTCGGTCATCAGCGACAGCGTTCCGCCTCCGCCCAAACTTTCGTGCAAAAGGAAATTCAGCGCGTTCAGGTTTGGCAGTTCAAATCGTTCGACCGCGCCTTTGACCATCGCGCCGAAATGTTCCTTGACTTTCGCTTCGGTAACTTCGCGCACTAAAAGCGGATAGTATTCGTCTTTCAGCGCGATCACGCCGACGTTTGCCGTGTCGCCTTTGTCGCCCGAACGGGCGTGGGCGAGTTTTGTTAATTCAATTTTCATATTTTGTTCGATAGCTTTAAGTAATAAAATCCGGCGACGGCGAGCGCGTGAATAATTTTTTCGCTCGCAATCAAATGCGGAACGTCCACCAGCGGGACGAGTTTGGTAATCACGCTTTCGTGTTCATCAAATTCGGTTGCGCCGGTTTTCTGACAATTCAGAGCCGCGTAGTGATAAATCCAATTATTCTGAATCGCCGGATTCGGGCGCGATTTGCCGAGATAAATCATCTCGTCGGAAGAATATCCGGTTTCTTCGAGCAGTTCGCGTTTCGCGGCGACTTCTTTATCTTCGTCGCCGTCAATCATTCCGCCGGGAATTTCCAAAATAATTTCTTCCGAACCGTGCCGGAACTGCTCGATTAAAACGACTTGTTTATCAGCCGTTAAAGCGATGACGTTGACCCAATCGGGATTTTCGATGACGAAAAACGATGCCGATTTTTGATCGGAATCGCGCTCGCATAAATCTTCGCGGACTTTAAAAACACGACAGTCGGCAACTGCCTTCGATTGTTTTCGCGTCCAAGTTTCCGGTTTTTCGTTCATAGTTTTGATGACTTTATCAGAAATATGTTTCAATTATAAATCAAACAGACATTTTTCAAGAGGGAATATAAGATGAAAAAAATTATTTACACGGGAATTTTAACCGCTTTCGCAGCGATCTGCATTCAGGCGCAAACGCCTTCACCAGTGCCGACACCGCAAACTTTTCCGCAAGCCGCGCCAACGCCGGTCAGTTTGGAAAAAATATTGGATGAAGCCGAAAAGCAAAAGGATAACTATCGGGAAACTTTCAGAGATTTACTGGCGACGGAGACGAAAACTTTTGAAGAATATAACAAAAACGGCGAGTTGGATCGGGAAACGGTGATCGAATCGAATTTTCTGGTTTATCAATCGGCGAAAGACGTTGCTACCTCGTCCGAAATGCGAAACGTCATCAAACTCAACGGCAAATTAGTTCCTGACAGTCAGGCGCGTGCCGAACGCTTTTTAGCGGAATTGGAAAAGACAAAAACTCTCGAAAAGGAACTGGAAAAAATTCAGGCGGAAGGTGTCAGATACGACAAAACCATCGAGATCAGCAACTTCACGCTTTCCGAAGCGATTACTTTAAGCCGAGCCTTGCGCTCGTATTTTGAATTTAACCTGCTCGGCACGGAAAATTACGACGGCAGGGAAGTTTTCATCCTCGGCTACCAACAGATAAAGAAAAGTCCGCTGATTGTAATTGACGAAAAGGAACCGAAAGATCAGGATACGCTTGCTTATTACGATATTAATCTGCCGGGTGCTTTGAAAAAGAATGATAGATTTCTGCGCGGTAAATTGTGGATTGATGCGGAAACCTTTCAAGTGCGGCGCGAAGAAAGGCAAGTAAGCGTGCAGGCGAACGTCGCGCCGCTCGTCGCGCAGGAAGCGGTTTTTGAATATACTTCGAGCGAATTCGGGATTTTAGTTCCGAAGAAAATAACTTTTTTGGATAATGATCTGAAGAAGATTTCAAAAGATAATAATTTCAGCGCGGTGAAAGCTACGAAAGTAGTTTTCGATTACTCGAAATTCAAAAAGACCAATGTCGAGGTGCAGATTTCGGACGACGAAAATTAAAAAGTTTAGAGTCCCGCCTTTAAGCGGCGTTGTATGATTACAAAACAACGCCGCTTAAAGGCGGGACTCTAAACTTTTAAGCATCAATAATTTCAACCTTCGTTTCGATTAAACTTTTCGGAATCAACGCCGGGAAATACGCCATAATTTCTTCGGTTTTCGGTCTGCCGCCAGCGAAACCTGTAACCGCCGGCGGACCCGTTAAAATTAAAGGCGCGAGTTCTTTGGTAAATCTTTCGACATCGGCTTTGTTCTGTCCGCGTACGCCGAAACGCAGTTGAACTTCTGGAATATCTTTTGGCGGTGCGCCTGCGAGATGTCCGTGCGTCGCGTTCACGCCGACGAATTCGGTTAAGATGACATCGAATTTCAAGCCGAGTTTTTCCAATCTCTGCCGCAAAATTTTATCCGCCGCCTGCGCTTTTTCAAAGGCGTTCGGGTAAGCATAAACGAGCGTTCCGACGGCTTTCCAACCGGCGGAATATGCGATGGAAACTTTGTAGAATTCCGTATTCGGATTGCCTTTGATGCCGAAAACCTTCACGCGATTTTCGCCGTCGTCCTGCAAATTTATCGAAGTAAAATCGGCGACGACATCGGGCGTGATATAGCTTTTCGGGTCGCCCATTTCGTATAAAAGCTGTTCTTTGATTGATTGGATATTGACGCGCCCGCCGGTGTTTTCGTGTTTGGTAATGATGAATTCGCCATTTGGTTTGGCTTCGACAATCGGGAAACCGATGTCGGCTAAATCGGGAATTGATTCCCAATCATATTGGCAGTTGCCGCCCGAACATTGACCGCCGCATTCGATAATGTGTCCGGCGATGGTTCCGGCGGCGATTCTGTCCCAATCTGCAAACGTCCAGCCGAATTCGTGCATCAGCGGCGCGAGCGTCAAACCCGTGTCGGTCAATCTGCCGCCGATGACGATGTTAGCTCCCTTATCCAACGCTTCGACGAGCGGCTGTGCGCCGAGATAGACGTTTGCCGACTGCACTTTGTCGCGGATTTCCGCCAAAGATTCGCCCGTGTCCATATTGGTAATCGCTACGCCTTTTTTCAGGAATTCGTCGAGGCGCGGCAGAATGTCGTCGCCCGTAATCATTCCGATTTTGAATTTGCCGGACAAGCCCAAATCTTTAGCGACTTCGCGCACCGCGTCGGCGCAGCCTTTGACGTTCACGCCGCCCGCGTTCGCCGTTACCTTGATGTTTTTCTCGACGCAATCGGGAAGAATCTCGCGCATCAAGCTGATGAAATCTTTCGCGTAACCGGCGTTCGGGTCGCGCTGTTTTTGTTTCTGCACGATGCTCATCGTAACTTCCGCCAGATAATCGAGCATCAAATAATCAATCTGTCCGCCGCGCACCTGATTAACGGGCGCGGTCAGCAAATCGCCCCAAAAGCCTTGTCCGCCGGCTACTCTAACTTTCTCTTTCATTATTGATTTTTGTAATAGATATTAAAATTAAAAAGCGTTCGCAAATAGTATGAACTATTGCGAACGCCACTTCAAATTTATGTGTTTTTGTTAATTCACGATGACTTTCTTTGTTTTTCTGAAAATTGATTTCGTGCCTTTGACGGTTTTGCCGCCGACATATTTCGTGCCTTTAACGGTTTTCTTGGTTACATATTTGCCGCCCTGATACCCTTTCCTGCCGACATAAACAGTTCCCTGTTTAGTTTTACGATAAGTGTAAACGACACCGTTTTTGCCTTTGCGATAAACGTATTTTGAACCGCTGACCACGCCGCGCACGGGGCGTTTGCGTTTAACGGTTGTCTGCCCTTCCGCCACACTCGTTCCGCCGATAAAAACTACTGAAAACACCATCGCCAATGCAAAAACCAAACCTGCAAATTTTTTCATAATCTAATATCTCCTTAATATATTTTCAAAATAATCCAGTTGATTTGTGTACCCGAAATTCGCGGGAGAGTTCGATTACCATACACATTTCAAGTTCTTCAAAGCCCAATCGCAAATGTTATACCAAAAACGGTTAAACTTCACCTCTGACATTTTCACGCAGAATTCTAACGACATCTTCCGTCGAAGTTCCGGGTAGAAAAACTTCAAAAACACCTTTTTCCTTTAATCCCGGAATATCTTCCTGCGGAATAATTCCGCCGACGAAAACCAGGCAATCGTCCATTCCGTTTTCGCGCAAAAGATTGATGATGCGCGGGCAGAGCGTGTTGTGTGCGCCCGACAAAATCGAAATCCCGACCGCGTCAACGTCTTCCTGAAGCGCGGCGGACGCGATCATTTCCGGCGTTTGCCGCAAGCCGGTATAGATAACTTCCATTCCCGCATCGCGCAACGCCCGCGCCACGACTTTCGCTCCTCTATCGTGTCCGTCGAGTCCGGGTTTAGCGACGAGAACTCTAATTTTTCTTTCATTCATAAACAGTTTTAGTATATTAGGAGACGAACTTTCCAAGCAAACCGTCGGGTTTGATAAACGGTTTGGCTTCCGCCCAAGTGAAAAAATAACGTCCGGCAGGTTCTAACGCCTGTGAAACGTGCGGAAATCCGGCATCGTAAAAAATCGTTACGCCTTTGTCATTAACGGAAAATTCGTCGAAAGTTTCCGCCGTGAAAGTTAATGAAGCGAGTTGTTCTTTGAACGAAGCGTCGGCTTCCTTATCGGCTGATTTATCGCTTTCCATACTTTCAATGGTTTCCTTATTTTCCGCTTTGAGTTTGGCATCAACCATCGCCGCAAATTTTGAAAGCGAATCCGATTTAAAAGCGTCGGCAAATTTCACCTGCCCGCCCGTTTTCAAGTCAATGACGAAATCTTTGACTGTCTGGTCAGGATACGCGCCGCTGCCGTCCATCATCAGCGCAATATCGAGAATGCCGTTCCGGTTGTAATTGACTTGATAAGAAAGCTCATACAACCAATAATCGTCAGCCAGATTTTCAGCCAGCGTCGTCTCGAAGACATTCCAGTAACTGATTGTCTTTTCGAGATTTTTCTTCGCTGCCACGCTCATCGTCCCGTTAAAGAGCGGATAGGTAACTGTAAAAGTTCTTTTCTCTTTCGGAACTTCTTTTCCTTTGCGCGTATAGACGGTTTTTTTCGGTTTAATGATAATCGTCTGCGCGAAATTGATTGATGCCGCGACGAACAGCATTAAAAAGGCTAAAGACAATTTTTTCATACTTTAAGTTTTCAGATTTGTTTTTCGACGTTTGAATTAATTAAAATCTTTTCCTCGAAATCCATCGCAGGTGCGCCGAACAAACAACGCATTTTGCCGCGAATCGTACGCTTCGTTCGCATCGCCGCCCAGGTTTCCGCCCAGGCGTGCGAATTGATCCAGAGCGGATTATAACTCGTCAAAGGCGTGGTAATACCGTAGCGAACTTCATCTTTTTCGTCAACGAATGTGCCGAATATTCGATCCCAAATAATAAAAATTCCGGCGTAGTTTTTGTCGAGATATTCGTCGTTGACTCCGTGATGAACGCGGTGGTGCGACGGCGAATTTAAAACGTATTCCAACCCGAAGGGAAGTTTTCTGACGAGTTTTGTGTGAATCCAGAATTGATAAATCAAATTCAAACCGTGCATCGTCGCAAACGCCCACAGCGGAAAACCCAAGAAAGCGACGGGCAGATAAAACACCCAGTGCGCGATGCCGGAAAACCAACTCTGCCGCACGGCGACGCTCAGATTATATTGATTCGACGAATGATGGACGACGTGAAAATTCCAGAAAAATCTGGATTCGTGGCTGATGCGGTGAAACCAGTAGTAAGAAAAATCGTCGAGAAAAAGCAAAATCACCCACGACCACCAAACATTCGTCGGCATTTTAAACGGGGCGAATTCATAAATCGAAAGATAAAATAAACTCGTAACCAATCCGAACAACGCGCCCCACGCGACGCTCGCAAAGCCGATGAAAATATTCGTCCAGGTGTCTTTGCGGTCAAAGTTCTCACGGTTCTCGCGCACGACGAGCCACGCTTCCAAAGCGATCAGCAGCGCGAAAACGGGAATGGCGATGACGGTCGGTGTCAGCATAAGTTACGGTTTCTTAAAACAAACTTTGGTCAGATTGTCGTCTTCAAAAGTTACGCGATACATCATTTGTTCGGCTTCTTTGCCTTCGCCGGTGTAAACATCAATGTGCTTGCCGTGAACGGTTACGCCGACATCGTTGGCGACGAAAGTTTCTTTGCCGAATTTATCCGGCAGTCCGGGAATCTTAACCGCGCTGTCATTCGGAATTACGGAATTATCAACCGCGACGGAATTAGTCTGCAAAGGCGAATTGTTCGCGTCGAGCGGATCGTCGGATTTATGCCACGCGCCATTGTAATTTCCCAAATACCAGCCGAAACGGGTTTTGCCCCAGCCTTCGCCGAAACCCGCATCTTCGTCAAAAACCGTTTTCAAAAATTCGACGTTAAACTTCATCTTGCCGACATTTTTGATTTCGATTTCGTGCGTTCCGGTCGAATCGTAATCCGTTTCAATCGGCGTAAAATATCCGGTAACGCGCCAGCCGCCGGAACATTCGTAGCCGACAAAATTATTTTCTTTTACTGGTTCGGATTTCATCACATTCGCTTGATTAGATTTTGAAAAAGTTCTCGTTTCTCTAAAAAATACCAAACTTAAAAGCGCGGCGGAAAAAGCAAAGACCAAAAATAATTTCTTCATAAACCACTTGAAAGATTTTCAAATATAACAAGCCTTTGATTCAGCCGCATTCGGTGAAGTTTGCTTGTCGTTATCTAAACGGTTATTGAAATTTATTCGCAAAAGTTACGCCCTGCCAATCGTCCGTGCGAAACGGCGACGCGGGAAATCCCGCCGAATTATAAAGATTCGCGTCAACCGGAGCGTCCGCCCAAGCGTATCGAACGGCGACCGGATTTTTGACTTGCGGATGATAAACAATAACTTTACCGCCCGCGATTTCCGCCTGCGCGTAATAAAATTTCTTATCCGCGCCCGCGATTTCAAAACCTCTGACATAGCCGAATTTATCTTTCGCCTGCAAACCGTCGTCAGCGAATTTAAACGTGATAATCGCTTTGCCGTTTTCAAATTTTACCGCGTCAAACAGCGGGCTGCCGTGCGGAACGTCCTGCCCGTAGCTTGAGCGTAAAGCGTTCGCCGCCAGCCGTCTGCCGACATCCTGTTTGTTTGTCGGATGAATATCCGCCGCGTTTCCGATGTCAATCGTGACCGCCATCCCGGTTTTCGGCAAACTCAAAGCGAGCGTCTGGGCTTCGCGCAGTTCTGCCCAACTGCTGCCGTCATTGCTGCTCTGATTTGCGCCGTAACTCGACAACTGCACGAAATAAAAATCAAAATCGTCACTCCATTTTTTGCGCCAATTTTCGATCATCAGCGGGAAAGTTTTGCGGTATTGAAAAGCGCGTCCGGCGTTTGTTTCGCCCTGATACCAAAGCGCACCGCGCATCGCCATCGGCACAATCGGCGCAATCATTCCGTTATAAATCGCCGTCCCGACATTATTGCTCGAATGCGCGTAACCGTGCGGTTCGGCAAACGACGGCATTAACTTCCAATTCGCGTCGGCAAGCGGAATCTTTTCGTCTTTCGATTTTATATAAACGTCGTCAGCCGAACCCATCAAGCCTAAGCCAAACCATTCCGGCTCGATGGTTTTGTTCATCTTGACGACCAGCTTATTCGCGCCCGCCTGCCACGTATTTTTCGGAATTTTAATCTCGCGCTTGCCTTTCAAAATGCCGGTAAAAATCTGTCTGCCGTTAATATAAATTTCGTTGTAGCTGAAACTTTCCGCCAAGCCGAGCGTCGTTTCCGGCGCGACGAAATCGTTTGGAATCTCAACCGTTTTTGCCATAAAACCGTTGCCGCGCCACGCCCAAATCCCTTGCCAATCCCACTGCCACATGGGACTGCCCGAATGCCATTTCGAGAAATCATAATTTGCCGCCGTGTATTTTTTCTCATCAGTCAAAGTCGGATTGATATTTGCATCGCCGAGCGTGATTTTCTTGACGCTGCGTTCCAGCATTGCGTCGGCTTCCGCCCAATTTTTCGGCAGATTGCGCCCGTAATCGCCGAGTTCATCCGACGCTAACATCGCGTCTTTGCTAATCCAGCCTTCAATCTGCGAACCGCCCCACGACGAATGAACCAAGCCGACGGGAATCTTTAATTTCTGATATAATTCCCGCGCGAAAAAGAACCCGACCGCCGTAAAATCGCCGACCGAATCCTTTGAACTCGCTTTCCATTCGCCCGTTTTCAAATCCGTCTGCGGCTCGATTTCGACGTTATGCTCGACGAAAAAATGCCGAATCTGCGGGTAATCAGCGTCATTTTTTTCCGCCGCGAAATTGTCCGCCTGTTTGACCGTCCATTCCATATTCGACTGCCCCGAACACAGCCAAACTTCGCCGATCAAAACATCTTTGACCGTCAAAGTGCCGGATTTCGCCGCAACCTTCAATTCAAGCGATTCGCCCGTTGCTTCTATCGGCGCGAAAATCACCGTCCATTTGCCCGCCGAATCAGCCGTCGCCGTTTGGTTTTGCCCGCCGAGCGAAACCTTCACGCTTTCATTCGCGCTCGCCCAACCCCAAACCGGAATTGGTTTCTGCCGCTGCAAAATAACGTGATCGGAAAAAAGTCGCGCCAATTTTACTTCGGCAAAAACCGGCGAACTGCACGAAATTAAACAAAAAAAGAGTGCTGCCAAAACACTCTTCATTTCAAACAAACCATTTCGTTTCATTAAATTTATCTTCATTTTAACAACCTCCGAAACACCGTTAACCCTTCCCGCAGTTGCCGCAAATTTCCAGTCTTTATAACTTGAAATTTGAAATGTGGAGTTTTGAAATCCGAGATTTATAAAACAGATTTCCTCATACAAACGCTGTTCTCGACACCGGCATACTGCCCGTAATTCGGAGTATTTTCGTAACCGCTTTTCCGGTAAAGCGCGATTGCTTCCGGCTGTTTCAAACCCGTTTCCAAGACGCACTCCGAAAAATTCAACTCCTTCGCCCACATCTCCAATTCCGCTAAAATCTTGCCCGCAATTCCTTTCCCGCGATTTTCTTCGCGCACATACATCCGCTTGATTTCCGCTGTTTTCGGTTCGTATTCCTTTAACGCGCCGCAGCCGACCGCGACTTCGTTTTGATATGCGACGACGACTTCACGAATTTTATCAATTTTATTAAACTGCGCGTAAAAGAGATGTTCCGCGCCGTCACGAATCGCCAAATCCGCGTCGAGCAGCGCAACCAATTCACGAAAATCCGCGTTGTCCGAATCGGTTCGCAAAAGATTTATCATAACTTTTCTATAAAATTAAACCCGCTTTTCCTTTGCGCTTTCCGCGATTAATTTCTCAAGCCTTTTCTCGCGCGTCGCTTCCTGTTTCGCCGTCATCACCCAATTAATCATCTGCTTTTTATACCAATTCGCCTGTTTTTCAAAGAAATTCCATGCGCGTTCGTTCACCCTAAATCGTTTTTCAAATTCGTCTGAAAACTCTTTCAACTCATTTTCATAAGCGTAAATTGCCGACTTATTTTCCTTTCGCTTCGCAAACGCTGCAATTCCTTCAGGTTTCATCAAACCTTTTGCGGTCAAATCCGCGACCTTCGCAATATTGACCGCGCTCCAATTCGAACCGTTTCTGCGAGGCGTAAACCGATTGCAGTAACTTTCATCATCGAGTTTGCGTCGTACGCCGTCAATCCAACCGAAACACAACGCCTGATCCACCGATTCGCTCCAGGTCATTCCGCCTTTGCCCGATTTAACGTTGTAATAACCGACAATAATCTCCGTCGCCGTCTCGTGATTTTCCTCAAGCCATCGGCGAAAATCTTCCTGTGTTGGAAAAAAAATCGGGTTCATTTTTACTTTAAGCAAAAGCGTATTCACCATATTTAC
>CAXTKJ010000009.1:36882-72548 GCA_964244835.1 uncultured Pyrinomonadaceae bacterium | reverse complement strand
CGAGGACGATTTTGTTTTTCGGCACGCCGAGATTTTCTAAATCAGTGGCGATTCCTTCTTCGGTTGCGTCTTTTTGAATCCAGATTTTGCCGTTGATGATGTCGAGATGCGCGACTGCGTAATGTGTTCGTTCGTATTTTTCCCACGCGATATTAAACAAAACATACTTGTCGCGTTCGCGGTCGAAAATTACTTCAACCATATTTTCGTCGGTTTTTTGGTCGTTTATTTGGCGATAAAAATCAGCTTTTTCGGTTAAAACCGTTTCGATTACCCGGCGCAGTTCGTTTATATTTTCCATTGCACAATCTCCTCTTTTTCGACATCGAAGCCGATTATTTTCAAATCAACTCGTTTGGTTAGTTTATTCGCCTTCGGTTTCAGAAAAACCTCCTGCAAAACTTCCATCGGCACGGCTAAAAACAAAATTCTCTCAGGTTCTTTTTCTTCCAGAGCAATTTGATAAACCATAAATTGCCCGACCGCCAAATGCAGATCATACATCGTTGATTTCCCGATAAAAGTCTTGATTTCAACCGCAATCTTTTCGTTGTCTTTTTCAGCCGCGATAACTCTTTCAGCCGCCAAATCAATCAGCAGATTTTCGCCGTTGTCCCATTTCAAAGTGTATGGATCATCAGTAATCGTCCACCGTCTTTGATTAGCGCATTCTTTACTTTATCGTGAAAAATATCTTTTGCTGACATAATTTTATTGTAAGCAGATTCTTCATCAATCTCGTCAATATCGCGCAGAGCCGTGCAGATTTCTTTGATATTTAAGCAACGTGCAGCAAAACTCTTTCCAAAGTTTGCGGCAGAGCGACTGAATGGAATCTTTCGAGAGAATAGCCGTAATCTTCGCCGCTTTCGTCAATGATGCGGATCAAACCTTCGGCTTCCGCGTCTTCATCAATGACGACCTGATAAATCTTGCCGAATTCGAGCGACGCTTCGTAATCTTTATTGTTGATGCAAACTACAAATTTATGTTCTTTCATAATCAATCCAAAAACGGCAGTTTGATTTTCATCTCTTTTTTGCCGATGCCGTGCGCCTCGCGCCCAATGAACTTCCGCAAGCCTAATTCTGCCGCTTGGAAGTTCGACATTCGCCACGCCTTTCAACTTTCGCCAACGACCGCTTCCGTGCATTCGATTCAAACGCGCCAAATCACGAATGCTTTTATTGACGGCGATAATTTCAATCTCCGTGATTTCGTTGACGAGTGTAAAATCAATCATTTCAAATTAGGCAACGCGCAAATTTTCATCCGAAACGCCGTTGCCGTAAAGCCGCAAAAGTTTGAGTTGTAAATTGCTCATCGTTTTCACTTTTTTATCAAAAAATTGTTTCAATAAAACTTCGTCATCGGCTTTTAACTTTTTAACTTCTCAATTAAATCTTTTAAATTTCCATAAGCAGCAAAAAACTCATCTTCAACTTTATAAACTTCAGATTCCAAGTCTTCGGGAATTACATCTGAAATTTTTATAAGTTTCTTTTCAAGCGCGGCTTTACAAATTCTTATAACAGCTTCTCTATCCATTTGAATTGTAAATTCATCTGTAAAATCAGGATTAGCAATTTTTTCACACTTAGTTGATTCTTCAGTTTCTCTTAATCCATCTTTTTTTTGGTGCTGACCTTTTCCGCTAATTGTTAGTCTTCCGTAATCAGTTCTTTCAGAAACAGCAACTGCTACATTAAATTCTTCAACCTTAGCAGTAAATTGTTTGCCCAAATTATCAAAAATTTTATTGTCTTTTGTCCAAATCGTTGTAAAGATCATTTTTTACTCCTATAAATTAAAAAGCCGGTTCTTCATAAATCCCGTAAACATCTCTTAACGCCGTGCAGATTTCTTCGATGGTGGCGTAGGCTTTGACGGCTTCGACGGTGAGCGGCATTAGATTGACGTTTTGACTTGCGCCTTTTTTTAGTTTTTCCAGCACATTTGCAACTGCGCCGTTGTCGCGCTTTGTTTTGGTTTGTTCGAGTCTTGCAAGTTGTGTTTCGCGGACGGTTTCGTCAATTTGGAGGATGTTGGTTTTCGAGAGTTCGTCCTGCATAAAATATTTGTTGACACCGACGATGGTTTGTTCGCCGCGTTCGACGGCTTTTTGGTATTGATACGCCGATTCCTGGATGTCGCGCTGCGGGAAACCGGCTTCGATGGCTTCGACCATTCCGCCGAATCCGTCAATTTTGGCGAAATAATCGAAACAGCCGTCAATCATTTTCTGCGTCAAACTTTCGACGTAATACGAGCCGCCGAGCGGGTCAACCGTGTTCGCCGCGCCGGTTTCTTCGGCGATAATTTGCTGTGTTCGGAGCGCGATTAACGCGGCTTGGTCGGATGGCAAAGCCAATGCTTCGTCGAATGCGTCGGTGTGAAGCGATTGCGTTCCGCCTAAAACTCCGGCTAAAGCCTGAATCGCAACGCGGGCGATATTATTCAGCGGCTGTTGCGAAGTCAGCGAAACTCCGGCGGTTTGCGTGTGAAAACGCATCTGCATCGTGCGCGGATTTTTTGCGCCGAAACGCTCCTTCATCGTCTGCGCCCAAATCACGCGGGCGGCGCGAAATTTGGCGATTTCCTCGAAAAAGTCGTTGTGCGAATTAAAGAAAAACGAGATGCGCGGCACGAATTCGTCAACGTCCATCCCGCGCTCAACGCCGTATTTCACATACTCCACACCGTCGCGCAAAGTAAATGCGAGTTCCTGCAAAGCCGTCGCACCCGCTTCCCGAATGTGATACCCGCTCACGGAAATCGGATTGTATTTCGGAACGTGCTGTGTGCAGAATTCAAACGTATCAATGACCAGTTTCATCGCCGGTTTAATCGGATAAATCCATTCCTTCTGCGCGATGTATTCCTTCAAAATATCGTTTTGCAGCGTTCCCGAAATCTTCTTAAAATCACAGCCCTGCTTTTCGGCGAGCGCGACGTAAAACGCCAGAAAAATCCACGCGGGCGCGTTGATCGTTTGCGAAACCGTCACGTCTTCGAGATTGATTCCGTCGAACAAAACCTCAAAATCCGCGAAAGAAGAAACCGCCACGCCGCATTTGCCAACTTCGCCCTCGCTCAAAGGCGAATCCGCGTCAAGTCCCATCAGCGCAGGCAAATCATACGCCGTCGAAAGTCCCGTTTGCCCCTGCGTCGTCAAATACTTAAAGCGTTTATTCGTCTCTTCCGGCGAAGAAAATCCGGCAAACTGCCGCATTGTCCAGAGCTTTCCGCGATAACCGGTCGGGTGAATTCCGCGCTTATACGGATATTCGCCGGGAAAGCCGATGTCGTCCAAATTTTCCGTATCGCCTGCGGTATAAAGACGCTCGACGGGTTCTAAAGAAATGCCTTCAAATGATTTTTTGCGTTCAGCCGTTTTGTCTAAAACCTTTTGTAACGTCTCCGCTTCCCAGCGTTTTTTTTCTTCGCTCGCTTTTGAAATATCTTCTTTGATTTCGGGTGTCATAAAATTTTTTCTCCAGTAAAATTTTCAAATAATTGCCGTTTATTTTATCATAAATCGCTTTTCGCAGATTCTTTCATCCAACTTTGGATTCGTTCAATATCTTTCGATACCGTGCGCGAAGCGGCGAATAAAATCAGTGCGAGCAGAACGCTCAAAATCGGAATCGCGTACATTGCCGTGTGCAGACCTTCGGCGCGAAACGGTTCGAGCGCGGCTTGCGAAAAATCAGCAATGCCGGAAATCTGTGCCGCACGTTTCGTGAAAAAATCGCTCAAAATTCCTGTCGCGTAAGGTCCCAAAGATGCGCCTAAAACATACATCGCCAGAAAATAAATGGACATCGCCGTCCCGCGCAAGCCGGGTTCGACAATATCCTGAATCGTCGAATAAACGGTCGAATAATAAAAATACATCAACGCCACGCCTGCGCCCATTAAAACCAAAAACATCGTCATCGCGCCGCGCGGTTGGGTGAGTGCAAAATATAAAAATGGAATCGAAAGCGCAATCGCCGTCGCGCCGACGAGCATCCGTCCGTTGGACTTTTTCTTCATCACCGCGTCGCCGACGAAGCCGCCGATAAGGAGTCCGGGTGCGCCCATCACGCCATAAACGATCATCGAAACGAAATTCGCCTGCTGAATATCCGCGCCGTGATAGCGCATCAGAAACGGCGTGATAAATGCGCCGATGGCATACATATTGAAATTGTGAACTGCGCCCGAAAGGATCAGCCAGCGCATCGTCGGCGAAGCTAAAATCAATTTATACGGCGAACCGCTCCGTTTTCGTTCGCCGATATTATGCGTTTCAGTTGCGCCGCGTTCGGGTTCTTTAATAAACAAAACGGCAATCGCGCATAAAATTCCGGGAATTCCGGCGACGAAAAACGCTGCTCGCCAACCGTATTCTTTAGCAATCGTGCCGCTGACCGCGAAGCTCAGAGCGACACCAACCGGCAATCCCAGCATAAAAATCGCCAACGCTTTCGCCCGCCAACTCGCCGGAAACAAATCGCCGATCAGAGACGAAGCCGCGGGAGCGCACGACGCTTCGCCGACTCCAACGCCTAAACGCAAAGCGAAAATCTGCCAGAAATTACCCGCCAAACCCGAACCGACCGTCAGCAGACTCCAGACAAAAACGCCGATTGAAAGAATGCTTTTGCGTCCGATTCGATCCGCCAATCGCCCGAACGGAATCCCGACAAACGCATACAGCAAAGTGAACGCCGTCCCCAACGCGCCGAGCGCGGCATCGCTCAAACCGAATTCCTTGCGAATCGGCTCGCCGACCGCGCCCAAAATCTGGCGGTCGAAAAAGTTCATCGTATTGATGGCGAACAGCACGAAAAGCGCGTACCAAACGGCGGATTTTTTATTCATATTTTGGAGATCGGGAGACGAAAATTCAAACGACTTTTTCGAGCAGTTTTTCGATGAGCGGTTCGTAGATTTCTCTGCCGCGCAAATTGTCGCGCCATCGCTTTGGGATCGCTTCCAAACCGAATTTCAATCCGGCAATTCCGCCCGCGATGCAAGCCGTTGTGTCGGTGTCGTCGCCGAGCGAAACGGCGGCTTTGACAGTTTTCTCGTAAGTTTCGTTATTGCAAGCCCAATGAGCGGCACGCAAGCTGTCAACGACATAACCGCTGCCTTTTAAATCATAAATTGTGTCTCGCGGGGCAATTTGCGTTTCGAGTTCAGCATTCTCAATCGTACCTTTCGGGAAAATTTCATAAAGCGTTTCGACGGCGTTTTCCCAAGCGTTTTGGACATTTTGCAAAATACGACGCGCCCAAAGGCAATATAATGCACAGCAAAGTTTTGAACGCAGATGTCCGTGCGTAACGCTTGATTGGTCGAAAGCGTCGGCGATTAATTCCAAGTCCGTTCCTTGATGCCAAAGCGCGAGCGGCAAAACGCGCATCAGCGAACCGTTGCCGTTATTTTTTTCTTCGGATGGTCCGGCAGTCAGCGGCGGGAAATTTTTGCGTAAATTCAAAATCGCTCGTTGCGTTTGAATTCCGACATCGAAAACTTTATCAACTGCCAGATAATCTTCACGAAACCAACGGACAATCCGATTAGCGAAATCATCCGCATCAAATTTTCCGCATTCGAGCAGCGAATCAAGCAAACACAGAGCCTGTGCGCCGTCGTCCGACCAGGTTCCGATTGGAACTCCGGCGTGAGCGCGTCGAAAATAATCGGGTGGTTCAAATTCGATTTCGTCAAAAGTTGGAATTGATTGTCTTTCGTGAAATTCATACGGAACGCCGAGTGCGTCGCCGACTAATAAACCGATGATTGCGCCTTTTATTCGGTCTGCTTTTGAAATACCCATAAAGATTTAGCGGTTGCGTCCGAGCTGTTCGTGCGAAGAAACCCATTCGTCGGCGATGACGGCAGTTCCCAATGAAAGCTCGCCGCAGAGAACGGTTGCCGCGACGATTTCGGCAAATTTTTTCACCTTGTCTTTGCCGTAACAATCCAAAAGTTCGAGACATTCGCGCTGCGTCGGCAAGCCTGTGCCGCCGCCGTAAGTCGCCACGATCAAAGAGGGAATTGTAATCGAAAAATAATAGTCGCCCGACTTGGTAATCTCCGCGTAAACCGCCGCTGCCGAGCTTTCGGCGACGTTTGCCACGTCTTGCCCGCAGGCGATAAACATCGCCGTAATTCCGTTCGCCGAATGCGCTCCGTTGTTATTCACGCCTGCCAAATATCCGCCGAGCTGCGATGCGAGCCGCGCTTCAAAAATCTGCTCGACCGAGACGTGCATTATCTCCTTTAATTTCGCGGCGGAAATCGTCGCTTCGGCGATAACTTTTTTGCCGCGTGTATTGAGCGTATTAACCCACGAAGTTTTTTTGTCGGTCGCAAAACTGCCTTCGAGTTGATAGCGTTCGATTTCCGGGTGAACGGATTTAATCCAATCGCAAGCCGCCTTCGTCGCTTTCCCGACCATATTCTGCCCAGCCGCGTCGCCGGTCGTGTAATTAAATCGCAGATATAAAAATCGCGCGGCGGGAAATTGCTGAATGTCGCGCAGTCGTCCAACGCTCGATGTCGCGTCGGCTTTCGATTTTATTTCGTCGAAATTTTCCTTCACCCAAATCGAAAATTGTTGCGCCTCACGCGCCGATTTAAACACGAAAACCGGCGCACGCTGCATCGCGTCGTCAACAACGGTCGTGGTTATGCCGCCCGATTCGCGCAGCAGTTTCATTCCGCGATTGTAGGACGCGACCAAAGTCCCTTCCGTCGTCGCCAGCGGCACAAAAAACTCGCCTTTCGCGTATTCGCCATTAACTAAAAGTGCGCCTGCCAAACCAATCGGAATTTGCGCGACACCGATAAAATTTTCGATGTTGCCCTGTAAAACATTCGGTTCAAATGAGTACTGCCCGACGTGATTTAATTCGGCGGTCGTTTGCTCATTGGCGAAACTGCGCCGCGTTTCGGCGGCTTCGCGGGTGTAGTCGTTTTGTTTGTCGCGGGGAATTTTTGCGGTCATTGTTTTAGCTTTTCAAAGTCGGTAGAAATTTATTTGTTCGTTTTACAAACTTCGATTAAAAATCGCAGAATTGATTTAATAATGATTTGAAACGATTTTGAAAAATTATGCCATTCGCAAACAACGAAACGACGGAAATTTATTGGGAAGAACACGGCGCGGGCGACCCGTTTTTGCTGATTTCCGGTTTAGGCGGCACCCATAACGATTGGCGCAGATTGCTGCCGTCTTTATCCGCCGAACACCGCGTGATCGTTTTCGACAATCGCGGCGCGGGCGAAACCGTTGCATCCGACGAGGCGTTTTCGATTCCGTTAATGGCGAGCGATGCGAAAGCCGTTTTAGACGCGGCAAACGTCGAATCGGCGCACATTCTCGGAATGTCTATGGGCGGAATGATCGCGCAGGAATTCGCCCTGAACTATCCCGAAAAAACGCGCTCGTTAATTCTAACCGTTACCAACTGCGGCGGAGATGAAATCATTCACGCCCAACCGGAAGTCTATTTCGCATTGCAGGGACGCGGCGTTGCCACGCCCGAAGATGCTTTCTGGGCGATGGCGGAATTTATTTACGACCAGAACACGCCGCGAGAACGCATCGCCGAGGATTTAGCCGCCCGCGAAGGCATTTTCACCAAACCCGAAAACTTTATGCGCCAACTGCAAGCGATTATGACGTGGCAGGGAACTCATTCGCGCCTCTCAAATATCAAAGTTCCGACGCTCGTCATCGGCGGCATCAACGATCAACTCATTCCGTGCGCCAACTCGAAAATCATCGCCGACCAGATTCCCAACGCCGAATTCGTCGAACTCGAAAATTCGAGCCATATTTTCACGACCGATCAAACTGAAAAATCTGTCGCGGAGGTTTTGGATTTTTTAAAATAAACTTGAGTTGAATCTATCACAAGTTTAAAACGATAATTGATTGTAAATAAACTTTAAGTCAATATATATTTAATGAATGATTTACAATTATTGAATGGTGACAGTCTAAGAATTCTGCCAAATTTGACGGCTGAATCCGTTCAAAGTTGCGTAACTTCGCCACCTTATTGGGGATTGCGCGATTACGATCATCCGGCGCAAATCGGAGCGGAAAGTTCGCCGGAAATTTATGTTGAAAACCTCGTGCAAATTTTTCGTGAAGTGCGACGCGTTCTTAGAAAAGACGGGACTGTTTGGCTTAACGTTGGCGACGGTTATGCAAGAAATGGCGGAGTTGGAAAACCGGGACCAAATGCAGCGGTTGGCAATACGAAAAAGTTAATTCAAAAACGAAATTGCAAAGTTCCTGATATATGGGGATTAAAAGACAGAGATTTGTTCGGAATGCCGTGGCGTGTTGCCTTCGCTTTACAGGAAGACGGTTGGATTTTGAGATCGAAAATAACTTGGGTTAAAAAGAATCCGATGCCTGAAAGCGTGAAAAACAGACCGACGAATGCAACGGAAGAAATTTTTTTGTTTTCAAAATCCCCAAAATATTTTTATGATCCAGACGGCGTAAGAGAAGAAAGCGGTGCGAATTTACGTAATTATTGGATTCTCGGTCCTGATTCTCAAAGAAACGGACATCCGGCAACATTTCCGCGTGAATTGGCTCGGCGTTGCATTCTTTTAGGGTCGCGTAAAAATGATTTGATTCTTGATCCTTTTAGTGGTTCTGGAACAACCGGACTTGTTGCAAATGAATTGAATCGCAAAGCGATTTTAATTGAACTAAATCCAAAATATACTCAAATAGAAAAGAAAATCGCAAAGAAAGTTCAGCCAAAATTACAAAAAGCGGTTGAGATTTAAAATTGAAAAATATGGCTCGAAAACCTGGTTCAAAGCAGTTGATTCTTGACTATTTCTTAAATAACATCGGTAAAGTTCTCGAATCGAAAGACATTCAGCAAGCCAGCGGCGGTGCGGTCGAATGGGCGCGAAGAGTGCGCGAATTGCGAAACGAAGAAGGCTATCAAATTCTTTCTCACAAAGACCGTGCAAACTTAAAACCCAATCAATATTTACTGGAAACAGACAAAAGAGTCCCGGCATTTGCTCGTGGGATTTCAAAAGAAACTCGCGCTTGGGTTTTGGAGAGAAACGGTTACACCTGCCAAATGTGCGGAGTTGCAGCAGGTGATCCCGATCCATTTGGAAGTAATCGAACCGTTAGATTAACGATGGGACATATTCTCGACAAATCAAAAGGCGGTGACGATACAGCGCAAAATCTCCGTGCCGTTTGCACAAATTGTAATGAAGGATTGCAAAATACAGCTTTGCCAAAACCCGACCAAATTCATTTGCTCGCCCAAATTCGACGCGCAACAATCAACGATCAGGAAGCTGTCTTGAAATGGCTATTGCAAAAATTTAATTTAGAAGCAGATAAGAAGAAATAAGTATTGAAACATTTTAAACCTCCGTATCAAAGACCTTCCCAAAATAATCTGCAATTTCGCTCGTTAATAATTCGCGCTTTCGCTCGTCAATTCCGGCTAGTTCACGCGCCAGATTTTTCTTGAATTCGATTTGCATCTGTCGTGCGATTTGGATGCGTTGGGCTTGTGGCGAGCCTGCGCCGTGCATTGATTCGGTGAGGTAGCCGACGGCGTTTCTGCCGAGCGTCATATTTTCGATGAGGCGCAGGATTCGCATACGGTTTTCGGTGGAAACGTCGGCGCGCCCTTTGAGATATTTTTCTAATAATCCGCCGACGGCTTCGCTGCGGAAATCGGCTTCGGACGGCATTGTAACGACCATTCCACCGGCTAAATCCTGCGCGAGTCGTCCGATTTCGTAGGGCATTTTGGTAACGTGATGTTTGCAGACGTTGGCGATCATATCGTCGTTGATGTATGCGCCGCTTTTGGTCGGTTTCGATTGATATGAAGACGCGATGCCGGTGGCGTAAATCGTTTCGTTGAGGTGCGTCATCTCCACTAATTTTTCTTTGATGTGCGAGACTTTTTCGATTCCGTTGTAATCGGCGATTTGCGCCGCCGCGCCGATCAAGACATCGCCGACACCGCTTTTGCAGACGTAGCTGCGGCGGTGATAACAGGTGAATCTTTCGACCAGCATTGACGCGAAATCGTGTTCTCCGTTCATAAATATCAGCCGGTTCGGGATGAAAACATTGTCGAGAATAATCATCGCTTCCTGTCCGCCGAAATTGTGATTTCCCGTGTCAATCGTGCCTGGTTCCATCGCTCTGGTGTCGCACGATTGGCGACCGTAGATATATGTGATGCCTTCCGCTTCGACCGGAATCGCGCCGACAATCGCGTAATCCTTATCCATTTCGGTCAGGCGCATCGTCGGCATAATTATCAGCCAATGCGAATTTAAACAGCCGGTTTGATGAGCTTTTGCGCCGGAAACGTAAACGCCTTCGTCGGTTCTTTTTGTGATGCGGACGAATAAATCCGGGTCGGCTTGCTGGTGCGGCGATAAACTGCGGTCGCCTTTGACATCGGTCATCGCGCCGCCGATAACGAGGTTTTGACGCTGAACTTCGGTGATGAAATCTTTTAATCGGGCGTGATAATCGGTTTGAAAACGCTCGTCAATCTCGAATGTCGTCGAATAAAGCGAGTTCAGCGCGTCCATTCCAACGCATCTTTGAAAGCAAGTTCCGGTTAATTGTCCGAGCCGCCGCTGCATTTTGTTCTGCAAAACAACGTCGTCGCGGTTCATTGCGATATTGAGGAACCGATTAACTTTTTCGCCCGTCAGATGCGAAGTCGCACTTGCTAAATCAGGTTCTCTTGCGGCTAAATCGTAAGTTTCGGCGACGGCGTTGATGCTCGGTCGAATCATCGGATGTTCGACAATATCTTCGATTAATTCGCCGAACAGATAAACTTTTAGGTTTCGATTCCGCAGGGAATTGATATACTCTTCGCTCGTTACAATCGGTTTTCTTTGCGGTGCTGTTTGTGCCGTCATCTTGGTTCTCCTTGACTCGGAATTATAACAAAAAAGTTCAGAGTTACGGCTTCAGCCGTGATGCAAGTTATGAAGCGCGAATGTTAATCACGGCTGAAGCCGTAACTCTGAACACACTCAATACTGAATCAAACTGCCTTCGCGTTTGGCGCGTTTGATGGCGCGACCGAAAACCCAGAGCGAAAAGGGAAGCAGCACGACGAGAAAACCGACTAAAATATAAAACGACGATTCGACTTCGCCGAAACCTTTGCCCTGAATCAAAACGCCGCGAATGCCGTCGAGTCCGTGCGTTGACGGGTTGGCGGACGATAAAATTATGCTGCCCGTCGTGCCTAATGATTCCCGCAGCATTTCCTTCGGATAAAACACGCCGGAAAAAAGTGCCGTTCCTGCGCCTAAAAGGATCGCAAACGGATCGCCGCGCTTGAAAACCATCGCAAAGCTCGCCGATAAAATGCCGATTGACGCGAGGACGAGAGTCGTTAAAATCAAAAAGAGAAGCGCGAGCAAAAGACTGCCTTTGTACTGCACATTGAAAAACAGCCAGCCGAAAAACAGATACAGAAAAGAATTAAAAGTCGCGTCAACATAAGCCCACGCCGAACTCGAAACGATGACGGTCGGGACGTTAATCGGTGTCAGTAAAACCGATTCGAGCGTGCCTTGCATCTGCTCCTGCCGGATCGCGTTGGCGAGCGCGGAAAAGCCTGTCATAAAATAATTGAGCATCGCCATTCCCGTCAGCCACGCCGCGAGCGGGTTTTGCCATTGGGCATACTGCGCGAGCGGAAATCCCGCAAAGATGCGCGAGATAAAATAAAACGTCGTCGAAATGCCGAGAATCCACAAAAGGCGAATGAAAAATTCGACGCGATAAGAGAGAGCGAGTTGGAAATCGCGGATGATGAAAGCGCGGATGCGGCGCAGGAGAAGCAACATTTGTTGAATTTACATCGTAAAGTCGAGTTATGACAATCGGACAGCGCGAAATTGCAATCACTCGCCGAAATTTCTACAATGACGTGATGAGAATTTACCCCGCAAAATCAATTCTCGCACTTTGGTTGACGATTATTTTCCTCAACGCCTGCGCGGTCAACAAAACCGAAAACTCGAACGCCGCCGCGCCGAATTCAAATCAAACCACTGTCTCAAAAGGCGAAATCGTCGTGCAGGACGACGTGGAAAATCTCGCCAAACTTATCAAATTACCGTTCACGCCCGAAGAAGCAACCTTCACCGAAACCGACTCGAAAGATAAAAAACTTGTCGCCGTGCTGAAATTCACGCCTGCCAATGCGAACGCCATCATCGCCAACGCCGAAAAACACAAATCGCCCGTCGCGGCGGACATTGACGCGGAAATGTGGTTTCCGCCCGAACTCATCGCCAAAAGCCAGGAAAGCGGCGACGAAGTTCTGAAAGGAAACGAATACGCCGCCAACGATTTTTTCCAATCGTCATACTCGAACGGCAAGCTGACGCGAATTAACGACACAAATTATTTCGTTTTGGAATTGAATACGCTTTGAAGGGAAGTATAATGACAAAAAATTATTTCAAGGCTGTATTTCTATTTCTTTCGCTTTTACCTCTACTGTAAACGGGTCTAGGAAAACAGTATTTATCTCATCAGTTAGAGAATTTCCCGATAGTAGCGTATATAGAAAAGTGATACGAATTGTTCTAAGTGTTTCATTTTTAGTTTTGTTGAATTCCCACATTGTCGCGGCTCGTTCCGAAATTTTAGCTAACGACTTTTCTCCATCTACAAAATCTACTTTTTTGACGGCTCCGTTATTATCAATATCAACAGTCAGCACAACTTTTCCGCTAATTCCTGTGATAATCATAACATCAGGATAAATAGGAGCGACCACCTTGATAGCTTTGGTCGAAGAACTCTGACAAACAACTATTGTTTGAAAAACTAACAGGAAGAAAAATAAAAAAGTTGATTTGATTAACATTGTCATATTCTTATCACGTTAAAGATTATTTTGAGATTTTAATCGGTTTAATTCTTCGCGCAGCCTTGTAATTTCGCTTTCGGATTCGGCAAGCGTTCGCATAAACTGTTTCGATGCGGGATCGAAAAGCCGCAAACCTTCGCCAGTATCAACAATTTCGAGTCCGATTTCTTCGCTGAATATGCGGTTATTCTTAACGCCGACTTTGGCTAGCTCGCCGCGCTTCAAGCGGTAAGCGATAAGCGGTTCCGGTAGATAATCATATTCGGGGTCAAAAATATAATACTCTTTCACGCCGAACTGCTGAAACAAGAGCCATTTTTTATTCAAATCTTCACCCCAAGTTCCGCGTGATGAAATCTCGAAAACTACTTGCGGAAATTGTTTCTCTTCCCACAATTTATAAGTGCGGCGATATTCTCCCGAAACTCCGAGCGAAACCATTACGTCGGGCGAAAATACTTTGCGCGGATTACCTTCTTCGTAATAAAACATTATGTTTCCCGACACATAAACGTCCGTTCGAGATTGAAAATAAACTTTGAGAGTTTCGATTAAATAGTTCATCTGCTCGCGGTGAACGTCGGTTTCAGCCATAGGTTTTCCGTCGGATTCGGGATAATAAATTTCCGGTTTCGATTTTAATTTCAGAGTTGCGCTCATAGCGTTTAATTTAACACGATTTTCAGATTTCCTCATAGCGTTTTAACTTGCGGTAAAGCGTTGATAAATCAATCCCCAAAATTTCGGCGGCGGCGGTTTTGTCGTCGGCGACCGCCGTCATAATTTCGCGGATGTAGCGGCGTTCCATCTCTTCGAGCGTCGGGCGCAAACCTTCCGGGTCGCGCATTTCGTAAGTGTTTTCGCCCGCGCCGGATTTTATTTTCGGCGGCAGGTTTTCTAATTCGATTTCGTCGTTGCTCAGGATAAAGGCGCGTTCAATCGCGTTTTCGAGTTCGCGGACGTTGCCGCGCCATTCATAATTTAAAAGCGCGGACATCGCTTCGCGGGCGATGATTTTTTCCGTTGTGTTTTGTTCTTTAGCGAATTTAGCGGCGAAATGTTTCGCCAGCAGCGGAATATCTTCGCGGCGCGTCCGAAGCGGCGGCAGATTGATTTCGATGACGTTCAGGCGGTAAAACAAATCTTCGCGGAAACGATTTTGCGCGACTTCGGTTTCAAGATTTTTGTTGGTGGCGGCGACGATTCGCGCATCGAATTTGACGGGAACGCTCGCGCCGATGGGCGTAACTTCGTGTTCCTGCAAGGCGCGTAAAAGTTTCACTTGCAAAGCCAATGGCATCTCGCCGATTTCGTCGAGTAAAAGCGTTCCGCCGTCCGCTGAACGAAATAAACCTTTTTTGTCGCCGGTCGCGCCGGTAAATGCGCCTTTCGTGTGTCCGAAAAGTTCCGATTCGAGAATGCTTTCGGGCAACGCGCCGCAGTTGACGGCGAGAAACGGTTTGGCGGCGCGGCGGCTTTTGTAGTGAATGGCGCGGGCGATCAATTCCTTGCCTGTTCCCGATTCGCCTTCGATAAGGACGCTCGCGGTCGTATCGGCGACTTTTTCCACAATGCGGAAAACTTTTTGCAAAGATTCGCTCGTGCCGATGATTTCCGAGAAACTGTAATGTTTGTCGAGTTCGCGGCGCAGATTTCGATTTTCCTTAAAAAGCTCCTTCGTCCGCAGCGCGTTGCCGACGGTTTGCAGTAAATCTTCGTTGACGAACGGTTTGGTGATGTAATCGTACGCTCCCTTGCGAAGCGCAGCAATCGCCGAATCAACCGACGAATACGCCGTCATAATTATCACCAATGCTTCCGCGTCAATCGTCTTGATTTGGTCGAGCAATTCCAAACCGTCCATTCCCGCCATTTTTATATCGGTTAAGGTTACGCCGATGTCTTCGCGGGCGAAAATTTCCAGCGCGTTTTCGGCACTATCGGCGGTGAAAACGCGATAACCGACGTTTTCAAGCAACTGACGAAGAATCGAACGCATCAATTCTTCGTCTTCGACAACCAGAACATTCGGTTTAGACATAAGATTTGCCCCAGGTTCAGAGTTTAATGTTTACGGTTTAAATTTTCGATGTCGCAGATTTAGTTTTTATACTGTCTCAAACAGTTTCGGCATTTCTACTTGCTTTTTAAGTTTAGAGACGCGGTGAAATTAAATCAACGCTCGATTCGCTTGAACCATAAACCTTAAACTTTGAACTCAAATCGCTTCGTGATAGCATCAAACTTACTTCTCGTTCGCAAATTTGATGAACCGTTTTAAATCCTTAAAATTCGTCTTTCCGATAATTTTTCTGTGCGCTCTTTTCGCCTCCGCGCAGGACACGAACCCGGTTGATAAACAGGTCGCCAACCCGATGACCGACAAGACGAACGCCAACCCGGTCGCGCCCGAACAAACCGAAAAAACTCCGAAAAAACAAACTGATAATAACTTTAAACAGGAAGGCGGCGGCGATGAACTGGTCGTTTATTCGGAGCGCGAAACCATCGCAGGCGAAGAAGGCAAGCGCGTCATTGTCCGTTCGGGAAATGTGGATGTACGTTATGGAACTTACCGTCTGCAAGCCGATAAAATCACGATTTACGAAGCCGAAGGGCGAATGGTCGCCGAGGGCAGCGTCGTTTTCGACGAGACAAACAACCAGCGCATCACGGGCGCGAGCGGCGAATTTAACTACAAAACCAAACTCGGATTTTTCGTTGATTCGACCGGCTTTACCAATCAGACGAACGACGGCACGGTGCTTTATTTCACCGCCGACCGCGTGGAAAGAGTCGCCGAAAACGAGTTCGTCGTCATCAACGGAAAGTTCACCGCCTGCGAAGAAAACGTCCCGAAATGGAGCTTTACAGCCGGCAGAGCCGTCATCAAGCCGAACGATAAAGTGAAGCTGACGAACGCGCAGTTTCGCATCAAAGATATTCCGCTCATACCGCTGCCGTACGCTTCGATTCCGATTGAACAGCGCGACCGACAATCGGGTTTTCTTACACCGTCGTTCGGCTTTTCCGCCAACAAGGGTTTTCGTCTTTCGACTGCTTATTATCAAACTTTGGGGCGCAGTGCCGACGTTACATTTCGCGGCGATTTATACGCCTCGCGCGGCATCGGTTACGGCGCGGACGTTCGCACGAGATTTAATTCACGGTCGTATTTAGATTTCGGATTCTACGCCGTCAAAGACCGCATCTTCGGCGAAGATGAAAGCGCGGAAAATCCCGATCAGGGCGGAACTCTATTCTATGCCGACGGCGTACAGTATCTGCCGAACGGCTACACGGCGGTCGCCGATGTCCGCATTACTTCCAACCTTGATTTCCGGCAGGTTTTCTCCGACGGCATTCAGCAGATTATCTCGCCGATTGAAGTTTCGCAATTTTATCTTAATAAAAGTTGGGGCAGCTACACGGGAAATTTCCGGGCGCGTTCGGAAGTGATTTCGATTCCGAATATCCGCATCAAGACGCGCAATCTGCCGTCTTTTATGCTCGAAAAACGTCCGAGTGAAATTCCGTTTTTGAAGAACGCTTACTTTTCATTCAAGACGAGTTTTGAAGGCGTTTCAAGGCGTGAAGAGTTTGTCAGCGGCAATAATTTGTCAGTGTTTGAAAGTTTAGACCCGGTGGCGACGACTTCGTTCGTCCAGCGGCTCGACGCGCATCCGCAAGTTACCGTGCCGTTTAATTTCAAATACTTTTCTTTAACGGCGACCGGCGGCGGGCGCGTAACTTATTATTCGGATTCGTTCAACGATATGCGCCGCGTCGTCGGGCAGTCGGTAACGCGCAAGTACGGCGAGTTTGAACTCGATTTGCGTCCCGTCGCGCTGGCGAAAAATTATTTTCGCAAAAGCGGTTCGGTGCGGTTTCGCCACACGATTGAGCCTTATTTGACTTACCGTTTGATTAAGGGCGTGGATAATTTTAATAAGATCATTCGCTTCGATTACGAGGACACGGCGACCGACACGAACGAGATCGAATACGGCATTACCAACCGCTTTTTCACGCGCCGCTACACCGAAGCCGTCACGAACGAAGCGCAGAAACTGCTGGAGAAAAATCCGACCGCCGCGAAAAATGCTTTGTCGGTTCAGCCGTATGAAATTTTCACTCTGACCGTGCGCGGCAAATACTTTTTCGATAAAACTTTCGGCGGTGCGCTGACTCCGGGCAGACGCAATCAAATCGAACCGATCACTGCGCTTTCCTTCTATACTTTCGGCGGCGTTCCGCGCCGGTTTTCGCCGGTCAATATTGACGCGACGTATCGCCCGCAGCGCACGGTTTTCGTCAATACGCGGATGGACATTGATACCTTTAACGGCGATTTGCGCGACATTTCGGCGACCATCGGTTACGACACGCCGCTCGTGAAAATTTTCCAGACTTTCTATTACACGCGCGCTCTGACGCTCGTGCCTTCCTTGCAAAAATTCAGCAATCAGTTCGGCAAAGAACCCGGAACTTTGCGCGGTTCGCAATGGAGTCCGTCTGTTTTCGTCGGCAATCGTGATCGCGGATTTTACGGCGGCACGTCTTTGTTTTTCGATTTTGAAAACCGGCGCGGGGTTCGTCAATCGCCGCTCATTTCGACTCTGGCGACGCTCGGCTACGCTTACGACTGCTGTTCGGTTACGCTTCAGTATTCGACTTTTAACGTCGGCGTACGCCGCGAAAATCGTTTTGTTTTCAGCTTCAAGCTAAACGGCATCGGCACGTTTGGAACTCAGCAGGTCGGGCAGGGTTTGCGTTGAGAAGAAACGATTATTTCTTCTCAACGCCGGTTACTTTCGAGTAAATCATACTGCTTATAAACGATCTCGACTGTTCCCAGATTTTATTGCTTTTGCGATAGCCGATAAAAGAAATCGCCGCATAAATCGCCGTCATTACAATCAAACCGCCGGTTACAAACCAAAAAGGCGACAGACCGACTGAGAGCCACACGGCGAACGCCAGAATCAGAATCGGCAGCAGGATGACGAGAATGCCGCCGAACAAATACAGATTCGGTACGAATTTTCTCAGAACATTGTGCGGTGTGCCGCCTTCCGCTTTCGGGACGAGCATTAAACCGAGCGCGTCGAGCGCGAAATCCTTTGCTTTATTCAATTTTCCGAACTCGTTTACTCCGAGAACCTTTCGCAAAATCGAAATCGAACGCACCGTGACGCGGGAAACACTTTCTTTTGGTAAATCGCGTTCGATGGCGTATTCGATTTTAATAAAATCGGTTAATTTATCAGCTTCGGTCGGGTCGCGCCGGTGAAGTTTTTTAAACGCCGCTTTTATCAAATCGCTTTCCTGCAAAATCGTTTCCTGCAATTCTTCGATCATTGCGCGGCGAACTTTGCCGAGACTTTCGCGCAGATCATCGCCTTGCAATTTGCCGGATTTGGTAATCAGGCTGTCATTCAGAATGATGGAAACGAGCCGTTCGACGGCATCAAGCCTGCCCCAGAGAATATCGTTTTTGCGCCAGTCTTCGGCGAAAAATGCGCCGAACGCGCTGAATACTCCGCCCGCGACTTTGCGGCGGGCTTTGTATCTTTCGTCGTCGGTCAGGCGGTCGTCCTTCAATTCTTCTTTTTCCTTACAATGTTCAGCGGCTTCGTCAATCAAACTCGGCGCGTCGAGCGGGCTGATGCGGGCGACATCAATAATCGCGGCTTCGCCAATCGGCGTTTCGTAGGTAACGGGAAAAACGATCTGGTCGTAAGCGTCGAAATTTTCGTAAAAATGCTGGAGATATTCGCGCACCGCCGTATAAATTTCGTCGGGCGCATTGGCTTGCAGGCGTTTGCGAACTTTCTTTTGTTCGAGCGAATTCGTTTTATCGGAATTGAAAAGTTCGTAAATGCGCGTTCTCGATTTGCTGAAAATCGAAAACGTCTCGTCGCCGTTGTAAATTTTCCGCAATGTTTCGCCGATTTCGTTCAGCTTTTTCTCGATCACGTCGCGGTCTTTCAAAAATTCTTCGGCGCGTTTGCGGCGGGCGGCAATGTCGTCTCTGGCGTTGAGCTGCGAGTCTTGTCCGGCGGATTTGCCGAGCAGAAATTCCAGATCGCGGATTTGAATTTCTTTGGCGGTATCGCCGACCAGCAGGTTAAGCGTTTCGATTAAATCCTTATTCGCATTGTCCGGGTCGAGATTGGAATTCGGCTGCACCTGCGCCATATCCTTGCGAAATTCGCGCAAAATTTCGTTGACGGCTTTTTTGAAACTGCGAACCGTTTGGCGCAGTTTTTCATTTTGATGTTCGAGAATCGTTTCGCTCGCCGACGGTGCGGCGAAATCGTAAATGCCTATTTCGATAAGGGGAAATCTCGTTTGCAGAGCCTTTTTTTCTTCCATCGTGAACGCGCCGCCGGGACGCGCTTTTGTTCGTAAACCGTCGGCGATTTCTTTGGTGCGTTCGAGTTCCTGCCGCAGATTCGTGTCGAACTGCAAAAGGCGGTCGGCTTGCTGCAGAACGAAGCGCAGGCGGCGCAGACGATAATCGAAATCGTAATCGCGCAGGAAAAGCATCGGTGTCGGTTTGTCGAGATTTTCTCTGTCGCTTTGGCGGTCGCCTTTTTCGGTTTCTTCGCCGCGACTGAATTTCTTTTTGCGCCAGACATAGACGAGATCGCGCACGGCGAGAAAATAATCGGAATCTTCGTCGTAACCGGCGCGGTGCGTTACCGTCTGCGCCAGATGATCGGTCAATGCCGCGATCCGCAGGCGATAATACGGGTAAGCAATCTGACCTTTCTGCTGGGCGATTTCGCCCAAATTCAATCTTTCCCAGGTGATAGTTTTTTCTTCGACATCAGGTGTTTTGTCACCATATTTTTTAATCAAAGTTTCGGTCGTTTTTTTATGTTGACTGATGATGTCATCGAGATTTTCAAACGATAAACGCAGCGATTCGAGTTCGTCTTTGCGCGCATCGGTAACGATTTGATTGATGCGCGTAATCAGGCGGTTGCGTTGCAAAACCTGCTGTAAATCTTCGCGGATCGTTTCGTAGCGCGGCATTTCGGTCAGCGCGGCGAGCGTGTTTTCGAGCGCGAACGGCGGTGTCGTGCGTGTCGCCCGTTCGTAGCTGTCGTCCAAATCCGGCTGCGGTTCGATGTAGATTAGTTTCCGGTCAACCAGCACGTCCGACTGTTTCTGCGCCAGTGCCGTAATCGCGTAGCCGAACGGTTTGTTGTCCAGATAACCGCCGTCCACGAAAACTCTTTCGTTCCATTTAATTTCGATTTGATTGCCGTCCGCGTCTTGTACGGTTTGCGGTTTAAAGGAGCGTTTCCAGAGCGTTTCGGAAATCGGATTGAGACCGAAATTAGCGGCGGGATTATTTTTATGGGCGTTGACCTGTTCGATAATCTCGTTGGCTTTTTTTAACTGCATCGGGTCGAACGCCATCGGAAAAGAAGACGTACAGCGGGCGGAAAACGCCAGAAACGGATAAACGCTTTCATCAAAATCATTTATTCCATCGTCTCTGCGAAATCGAAAATGCAGATTTTGCCGGTGCCGTCGTTCGTGAATCAACTGATCGAAAAGACGCAGCGGAACGGGAATGCCCCAGTAATCGGTCAGCGTTACGAACAAATCAACTTCGTCAATGAACGATTCGCCGAGCGGCTCTTTGTCCATTTGATAAAAAGCCGTCAAAAGTTTCAGATACATTCGCTCGCTGTTGAGAAGCGAACGCGGCGGCTCTTGTTTTTTCAAACCGAGCTGCACGGTTTGCCCTTCAATTTCATCAACGATTGATTGTTCGTCGTTCAAAAGTTTTGAAAAATTTCCTTCCGAACACCATAAATTCTCAAGCGCACTGAGACTCTGCCCGCCGACGATTGCCTTCGCCATATAAACGCCGTTGATGCCGCCCGCCGAACTGCCCGATAAAATATCCACGATAAAACCGGCGGCTTTGACGTTTTTTCCGTCCGCCGCCTGTTCTCTCAGTTTGGCTGTCAAAGGATTGTCGCCGTGCGGTCGCCGCTTCGTCAGCCAATCGCAGTAGCCTTCAAGCAAATCTTTATCTTCAAACAAAGATTTATCGGCAATCAGATAAGCCAGATCACGGTAAACCGATTCGACCGCCGTCAATTCTTCATCCGGCACACGAAACTTCGAGCCGTCTTCGCCAACCGCCGTCGCCCGCACCATTCGGAGAATTTCCTGCGCGACCCCGTTGATATAAATTGCCAGACTGACACC
Organism: uncultured Pyrinomonadaceae bacterium; assembly: GCA_964244835.1. Lineage (GTDB taxonomy): Bacteria > Acidobacteriota > Blastocatellia > Pyrinomonadales > Pyrinomonadaceae. The sequence continues at coordinate 51,381 of CAXTKJ010000009.1, read as the reverse complement.
GCCGTACATCACGACGGCGAACCTGATTTCTTTGACGACTTCGATTTTCATTGGCTGATCTCCATCAATAAAAAAACTCCCGTTTGACTCGGAATAGCAGGGAAATAAAGTGTCGTAAAATGCCGGGTCCGATGCCGGTCATTATTTATTACTCTTTACTTCGCCCGCTTTCCGACTTATTTGTTTCCGACGCTTTATCTTTTAATTCAGTTTCGCTTCGAGGTAAGCACAATATCACTTCCCTCGGTAATTTCGATAAATCGTCCCGTTGAAACCATTTCTTTAATTTCGTCCGCGCCGAAGACATCGGCATCACGAACCGCTTTCGAGAACTTCAAATCGGCGAGTTCTTCGACGCGGCTGAGCGGCACCTGATAAGTTTTGAAAGGTCCGAAACGAAAACTTTCGAGCGGCATCGAACCTTCCTGACTGAGCATATAAGCGGAAATCAGCAAGCCTTTCGTATCGGCATCAATCGCTGCGACGACTTTCCAGAAATCAATCGGAACCTGCACATTGCTGTAACTCGGATCGTCCGCGCGAAAAACCGGACCGGTGAAAACCGAAACTTTAAAGCCTTCGGTGCGGGCGTTTTCCAGCACATAATTTTCTAATGAAAGCCACGTTTTCTGGTTAAGCTGCGGCATCTGCGGCACGGCGTTCGGGTAGATAAACGAATCGTCTTCGCCGAACTGCGCCTCTGCCTGAGTTTCTCCCCAGCCGGGATTTTCGCGGCGCACCATATGTCCTTTGTCGAACGGTTCGGGTCCGTAAAATTCCTTATGACCGACTTGCGCCTTCGGCGGAATTCGCGGGTCGAATCCCCAACTGTCTCTTCTTTTCAACTTGATTTTCAAAGCACCGTTCAAATTTTCGGCGGTGAAAATCGAGAAACGGCGCGATTCGCTCATCAGAATCGAGAAGTGCGTGTAGGGCAGAGCATTGGCGGGAAAAGCGGTTTTCAAAACTTTGTGCGAACTGCCCGGAACGGGCGGCGCGACTTTTTTACCGAGAAAATCAGCATCATAGCCCTTTCGATTTTTCATCGAGGCGACGGTTCGCTTGGTTTCCGTAAAGGCTTCGGTCGGAATTTTCAGCGATTCGTGGGTGACGGCAACCCACGAGCGGCGGGCGATGATGCTTTTGATAACCGAGGCTTTGACCGCGTAATTGGTTTTGCGGAAACTGCCGCCGAAATGCAGACCGACGACTTCCTGCGTCGCTAAATCAATGACGCTCGAACCGGAATTGCCGCCGAGCGTCGAAGCGTCGTGCGTCAGGTACCAGGTGTCTTTACCCGGTGTAACGATTTCGCCGGGAGCGAAGCGTTTGACATCGTAAATATCCTGAAAAATATCCGCCATCAGCGTCGAATCGTTGCGGCTGTCTTTTGCCGGATAGCCGATAATCGCTACCTGTCGTCCTTTTTCGGCATCTTTTTTGGCGAGCGACAGCGGCGGCGGCAAACCGGCATCTTTTCTGATTCGCAGAACCGCCATATCCGGCGCGGCATCGTTGTCGGCGGCGATCCAGAGAATTTCGGCAATGCCGAATTCTTCCGATGTAGCTCCTTTATATTCCTCGCGGAAATCAACCCGCGCCCGCACCTGTTTGCCCGCCTGATTAAGGCGGTATTTGAAAACCGATCCCTGCCGCTCGGCGAAAATCAAGGCAACGTGGCGATTGGTCACGATCAAATCTTCTTCTACGCGCCAACCCGTTCCGCACCATTCAAATGTGTCGTGATCCGACAATTCGACTCGCCCGATTGCGCTAATCGGTTTTTTGAGCGCGTTTCTAAACGGCTTGATCTTATTTTCGATTGCGGGAAGCGATGCGGTTTCGACTACTCCGTCTTTTATAAAGAGAACCGGGCGACCGACAGTAAGAATAATTGCTTCGCTGATGCGGCGCGAATCGAAAAAAACGGCATCTTCGGTCGGCGAATGCGTTTTACCGAGATGTTCTGCCAGCACATCGGAGGCGAAATCCAGTTCGCGGCGCGGCGCGAGTTCGAGATTGCCGGCGCGTTCCGCCAGCGCGGAACGCAGTTCCTTTGATTCCAAAACCGAAGCGATCCGGTTCTGCGTATCGGGAAGTTCAATAATTGCTTTGCGACTCATAAGTTTCTCCTTAATTTTTTATTTGAAATTGATTGTTGGAATTGATTGGCGATTGCGATTGCGATCAAACGAAATCATTTTTCGACACTTTGTATTTTTTGTTGAAAAGTTCGGCATCCGTCAGATTTTTGATAACGGTTTTCACGGTGTTGATTTTCGTAGCGTAAAGCGGCTGTTTCAACTGCAAAAGACTCGCGTAAGCCTTTTCAATCGAAAATCGAAATATTAAGCAAACCGTGTTTCGTGTGCTGAGAGACGACTTCCTTTCCGCCCGAAAACTTCGGCACGATGCTGCTGATAACCTGCGCGAAACGCGACGTTCCGCTGTTTGAGAATGTAAAATGGATTGCCATTTTAAGATTCTTCTTTTCCGGTTCTCACAATGTAGAAAAATGTGGGAGCGAGATTCTTAATCATTAAAACCGGCGTTCAGTATCAAACATTCGATTTCTTCATTTTGTTGTTGAAAATATCTTTGGCGATATTCGTTCCGAGCGGAACGCCGCCGATATTTTTGGTCAAATCGGGTTTGCCGTTATTTTTGACGGCAAACGCATCGAAACTCCAGTGAACGCCGAGAAAGATACGACTGAAACCGTTTTCTTCGATCATCTGTTTGAAGCCATCGGTAAAAGTTCTTTCGATTCGCGGGCGAACTGCGCCTTTGTTATCTTTGCTGATACCGTTAAGTTCTTCTGAAACGAATTTCAAATCTTTGGCAACGTCAATGCCGGGTCTGATTTGAGCGAAGTAAAGTTCGGCGATGGCAAAAGCCGCCGCGCCGAAGGTGGCGTGTCCTGACGGGTATGCCGGGAACGGCGGCGTAAAATTCTTGATCGCGTCGTTACTGGTCGGCATCGCACCGAGCGGCAAATTGTTTTCATCGGGATTGGAATTCGGCGCACCGAGCGGCAGCCAGCCCGAATCGGGATTAGTCGCATCTTCGCGGACTGCCACGACCGGTCGCCAAAATTCGTAGCGGTATTTTTCTTCCCAAGCCAGAATTCCCGCGTCGCCCATCGCCACATTAACGAGCGCGAAAAGTCGTGCATTTTCGGCGGGAGTCGTGTTTTGGGCTTTGGCAATCGCTCTGATTACTTGGTTATATAAACGCGGCGGCGTGCCGAGTCTTCGCGCACCGTCATAAGCCCAAAAAACTCCGACAATCGTTTCGGCGGCATCACGTTTATCAACTCCCGCCGGAACCGTTCCCATCAATCCGGGCGCAATTCCTTTACCTAACACCTGTTTGTAGGCTTTGGCGTAATCGGCACTGGAAAGTTCATACGGCGGATCAATCGGATGACGCGATGTAACGGCAAATGATTTCGTCAATTCACCGTAAAACGGCGCGTGAAAAGGCTGTCCCGGATTATCTGGATCAACGCGGTGCGCTCCCGGCTGAACCGAAATCGAATAACCGTCATCGCTCACGCCGGCATCGCCTTTCCGATCATTCAGAATTTCCTTAGCAACTAATTTTCCGAAAATCTGTCCGTTTTTAGTTTTGACCTTACTCAGATTCGCCTCGATGTGCTTGGCAGTAAAAAAGGCTTTCTGTGACGGATAAAGTTTCGACAAAGTAGCGTGTGCCGCCGCCGCGACCGCGACCGCCGCGTTATCGTCAACATTCGCGCCGGGTTGCAAAGCCGGTGCGGTCAGCGTCGTGTTATATTTGGGCAAGGCAGCCGGAAAACCTTTCACGCCCGCATATGCGTCATACATCGCCAGATGCACGATTGCCAAAGCCCGCGCACTAAGCGGCGGTCCGGGTTGTTCGTTGACTGCGCCGGTAAAACTAACTTTGTTGGCTTCGAGAGCCACTTCATTCCAAAATAAAATCGGGTCCATAATTTTTAACTCCTTTTTTGTTTGTCAGTTTCAAACGAAACTGACGTTGTAAAGCCTCGAATCCCGACTTCCCGCAGGCGAAAATATAAAACTCGAAACGGGTTTATTAACCGGCGGTTAATGTGTAAATCGGCGACGCGCCGGTTTTTGATAACGACCCGGACACGGCTGATTTAGATACTTCGCGGCTTGTTCCGAAAAACCAATCATTAATTTTTTTCATTCTTCACGCCCTCCAAAAATAATTATTGCTCTTCGGCAGCAGGATTTTTCCGGGCGAAAAAGCCTTAAAACTTTTGCCGGATGCCGCGAAATGTTTTGTTCGTTCCCTCGTTTGCCGGCAGTTTTCCATCGTCGCTGAAGAGTTCGACGACGTTTGGCATTTGCGGGTAAAAGAACGCCGCTTCGATATTGAAACTGCTCAAATCGGCATTTTTCAGCAATTCCGGCGGGCTTTTCAGATTTTCGTTCAACCAGTAGAGTCGTGAAACTTCGCGTTTGTGAGTCGGCGTTTCTTCGTTTTCGTGATACGCTCCGGCGACGATCAGAAAGGATTTTCGCGGCACGTAATACTCCATACTCCGAATGCCGAAACCGCCTAAATCCACCTCAATCGGCGCATCGAATCGTGCCGCTTTGCCCTGCATCACTTCCAGAGGATTGACCAGTTTGACGACTAACGCTTTGCCGCCGTTCAAGAATCCGTTAGCGACCGTGCCGCCGCGCAGCGGATTGCGAAAGCCGATCAACAGCGCACCGTCGGGCGCGGCGGCAAGCCCTTCGATGCTCAAACCGCCGATGTTCTTCGGCGCGATTGCCTTTGCCGCTTTGAGATTATAAGGGTCGAAACGCGCGTCTTTTTCCAGATCGCCAATCAGCGTCGTGTAAATATCTCCGACCGGCGACATTGTAAATTTGCCGTTCGCCCCGCGCTTGACCTCGACGGCAAACAGGGATTGCCGGTCGGGTCGCGGTTCGGCATCTTTATTCGTGCCGTACGAACCGATCCAAAAAATCTTTCCGTCCAGCATCGCCGCGCCTTCAAGATCGAGTTCGCGTTTCTTCGCGTCGGAAACTTTCCCGCTAAAAACCTCTGAAAGTTTAAATATCTCCAGCGCATCGGGTTTGCCGCGCTCGAAAATCCGCAGTTTGTTGTCTTCATCATTAGCGACGATAAAAGTCTTCTCATCGAGCGCGACCGCCGCCGACGCATCGCCCATTCCCTTATAAATCTCCGTCACCTGCGCCGCCGTCTCCGTTTTCATCGCGGACACCGCCGCTGCTACTGCTAAAAAAATCATCATTAAACCTCTTTTGCGATTCATAAAAGTTTCCTCCCTCAAAAATCACCCGACCGTAGTTGTAAATCACTCGAAAACATTGTCTTTAGTTCACCGTCTATTGCGGTTTTGGCGGTGTTTCCGGCTTTTTCCCTTTCGCCGCCCGTACGACGTGGCTGGCACTCGTCCACGCGGCGAGTTTTGCCGGGTTGTCGCGGTATTTGTTCGGCACGATTGCCCGCAGACGGCGCAAGCCTTCGAGTCCGTTTTTCACCGCGTCGCCGATAGAAGCGGTCGCCGAAACTTTTTCGCCCGTCGCCGCGCCTTTGCCGCTGACGGCTTGCTCGAAGGCGTTGATGTCGGCTTGTAAATCTTCGATAAAATCAACCGGCAAACCGAATTCGATGAACTGATCTTTAAGCGGAGTCGCGCCGGTCAAAAAAGCGCGGGCGGCGGCGAGCAGATTTTGTTCGTTATTGCCGACCGGCATTCGGAACAATTCGCCGACGGTGGAATCGTCAACGGCAAGCGCGCGAGCCGTGCGATTGATCGCCCGCAAATCCTCGCGCAATTCGGCAAGCGCGATTCCTTTCCGCACCGTCGCCTCGCCGCTCGCGCCGGAAGTCTGCGTCGCGCCCGACTGTTCCATCGCGTCCGCCGCCGCCCCGACCAACGCAAAATTAGCCGCGCCCGCCGAACCCGCCTTAAAATCGGCGACATTCTCCGTCCCGAAATCCCGCACCGCGACAAAAGCGTTGTAATAATTTCTTTCCTTATCGTTCATTCGAGTTTTTCTCCTTTATATTTAAGTTTTAATCCCGCACAAATCATCTGCACCTCTGCACAAATGAATTCAACCCTTCGACAAACCGTTTGACGCTGCCGACAAACCATCTCAACCAACCGACAAACGATCTAACGCCGCCGACAAACCGATTTACCCCGTCAACAAATCATCTCCCTCAACCGACACGCCATCTGACGCAACCGACAAACGAGTTGACGCTCCGCACAAACAAATTAATACTTCTCACAAACGATTTTTACCTTTCTACGTTTGATTGTTTCTATAAAACTTCTAACGAAATTTACAAGGAAACTAATGCTTTATGCTTATAATCAAAACGGCTTGAAGTGTGCAAATAACGGGTCTAAATCAAATGTAAGTCCGAAGTTTCCACGAATGGTTCTCTCTTTTATCAAGTCCGTTCGATTAGCAAAAGTAATTGATAACGGTAGTTTAATTCCCCAGTTTGCTATTGGAATTGTGAATTTGAATTGTCCGACGGCAATATCGCCTTTCGAGTTTGGTGTTACTACGCCGAGTGTATTGATAGTGTCGCCGTTCAGTCTTTCATATCTGCCGGCAAACGTCAGCGTGGTGTCGCCGGTGCCAAAAGTGTCTCCTAACGGTGTCTCCGTTTGTAGCGCGAATTGAAAATCCCTGAGTCTTTTTACCCCTGTAAAGGATGGCTTTTTGTTGTACATCGTCAGTGAAGCGTTAAACGTAAAGTCTGTCTTACTAAAAAGACCTTTTTCCCATATAAAGCGAAAATTAGAAGTGTCCGGTGCGATTGGCTCACGATAATTAGTATATTCAAAAGTCGCAACAGTTTTTTTGTTGAGTTTTTCGATAAACTCATCGCGCCCTTTTTTAAATGCCATACTTCCTTCCGTATAGAGGTCTAATGCCTCGGTAACTTGGGGCGATTTAGCCAATTCTCCGGTCGGCAGTTTGCTTAATCTATCTATAATGATTTTGGTAACTTCCTTTGTGTAAGCCGCTTCGTCCAATCCGGCAGAAATTTTTGCCAGTTCGATGTTTGTTTCACTCTGCCATTTATCAAGCGGAGGAAAGTTATAGGTGTTGTTGTCGAACCTAACAAATGTTATGACCGCATCGGCTATTTTATCTAAACTGCCGGTTTGCGAATCGAAGAAAGCCTCTCGTTCTACTTTGTTGCTTGCGCTGAGCGGATTGCGGCGATTGATAAATTCATAACGGAATGAAACTGCTGATAACTGTTGCTTACTGCCGATGAAAACCGGTGGATCAGTCCCTCGTGTAGTGTCGAATGAAAAGCCGACAGCGATTTTTTTAAGAAAAGTGCTAAATGCTTCTTCTTCCAAAGGCTCTTCTTTAAGTGCAACAAGCCCTTGCCGCAAATATAACGCTCTGCCTAGGTTGTACGGATTAGCGCGGACTGTAACGGTATTACCATTGACAGAAGAAGTTGCCGCTCCTTGTTCGATTGCCCATCCGATAAACGACGGCATCCCGCCTTTGACAGCAAGCGAAGTAGTGCCGGAATTGCCGGGCGCAGAACCGACCTGTTTGTCCGTGCGCGTCCGCTCAGATTCGAGGAAAAAAGACTTAGCTTTATCATCTTTTGCTAACTTAGCAGCTAAGACCTCAATAAGTTGAGTATTAGTAAAATTAGCGGTAAGCTGACCGCCTCTGACAACATTATTTCTTCGTATTTCTACAATTTTATTGATTAAAATACAGGTGCTTGCGTCTACCCGCGTCCCGCTGGTGGAATCAATATTTACTGCGGCACAATTAAGCGGGTTCGGATTGGGTGCCAGAGTCGGCGTGTCTGAAGATTTTTCCGCGTCGTCAGGCGATGGCGAAGGTGAATTAGATACAACCTCGGTTTCAGTTGAATCAGGATTCCTTTTTTCAACAGGCGGGCTAGTTTGTTTGTCAGAATTTTGAGGCGAATCGTTTTGTCGAGGATGTTGAATCCTTTGCCGCATCTCTTCGTTTGCCTGCTGTATTTGTTGATTTTCAAGCTCCACCCGAAGTTCTTCGTTTTCCTGACGCAGACGATCATTTTCCTGTTTTAGAGTTGTCAGTTTATCCGGCTTGCTGACAATAGGTGTTTTATCTTGACCGCTAACAGCAACGGAAAACACAACTAATGTAAATATTAAAAGAAACGTAAATTTTAAGTTTGTGAACATATAAATGACTCCTTCGCCTGAATTGTTATGGTTTGAAAATAAATCCTAAAATATCCACACCAGTGCCGATTGCTTGGGCTGTAATGCGATCATCTCCGGTTGGCGAGTTATCAACTTTAAGAACTTGATTTAAACAGGTTCCCGTCGAAACAAAAGCATATTGAAGCACTACTGTAATTTGCGATTTACCCATTAGGACTTGAAAGGAATTTGTAGAAATTATGGGACGATTATCTTTACTGATTAAATGCCGGATTCTGACGTTTTTTCTATCAGGACTACAAAAAAATCTGATTTGTATCAGTTCACCTTCCACACATTTATATTCACCTGGCGTATCAGTTCTTAACATAGTTTTCTCCTATTCGATGTAAAGCTGAAAACTCCGTCTCCAGTAAAAATACCAATTCAAACAGTTTTCAACCGGTTATATTAATATTCCAAGGTTAAGACAGGCAGAGATGAATTAACCGTTATAATTGGCGATGCCGGGACTGCGTTGGCGGTCGGGCGGCGGGCTTGGAAATGTCGGGGCTGCGATGGAAGCTGCGTGTTATCCGTTGTTCCGAGCCGTTAGATTAAATTGCCGGGGTTTATACGGGTGAGGATTGTATAAACGCTGAAATCGAGATTGCGTCGGGCGAAAATCCGTACAAATCGCGGCGAAATCGGGAAGGCTTTTACAAAAAATTACAATAATTTCGGGCGGCTGATTTTCGCTTTTATTTATCTCTTACTGGTATATGACAAAAAGAGGCAAAAAATTACAGGTTTTTTTCACTTTTTTGAAAATAAATATTTATGCTTCGGATTTTTGCCAGTCGAAAAGCCTCTTTTATTACGGAAAGAACATCTGCAAACCGTGTGGTTATCGGGTTTTAGCTTAAAGAAAGCGACTTGAATGGAAATAAAATGTCCCGGACTTATATAACGCGCCAAAAGCGGGGAAAACTATCATTTAAAATTAAAAAATATTTTCTAGGGGTTCGGGATGATCGGAGATTAGCGGCGGTAGGTGCTTTGGGCGAAGGAATTGTAGTATTCGACGGGCGCGAGGTCGTCGGTCAGAATGTCGAGGCGGGTGTCGAGTTCCTGCGTGTAGCGGTGATTCAGCAAGCCGGCGGTTTCTGCGTCGTTGCTGATTAAGGGCGCGGTATTTTGCGCTTTGCAGGCGATGATGATGAGGTTTTGCGGTTTTTCGTCGGGCAGATCGGGGTTGATTTTGAAGAGATAGACTTTCGGGAAAACCTGCCGGTAGGTTTTCAGTTCGGCTTGCAGGAATTTATTTAAATCGCCTTTGATCGCGCCGCCGAGGTTGAAGATGACTACGCCGTCATCTTTCAAGACGCGGTTGATGTTGGAGACGGCTTCGACGGTCGTCAGTTGGAACGGGACGCTGAAGAGCGAGCCGAAGGCATCCATCAGAACCACGTCGAATTGTCCGGCGGGCGATTGGTTGAGGAAGATTCTACCGTCCTGATGCGTGATTTTCAGGCGCGGGTCGTCCTTTAAACGGAAGTGTTTTCGAGCGACTTCGGTCATCTGCGGATCAATTTCGGCGACCTCGATTTCGGCGTTCGGGTATTTTTTCAGATAATCCTTCGGAAACGAATAACCCGCGCCGCCGATGATGAGAGTCTTTTGGAAATCAGGTTTGAAATGTTTGAGCAGGTGATAATACTTCGTGTAGGAAAAAGCCAGTTCGTCAGAATTTAGGTACATTCCCGACTGGATAAAAAACGGGTCGGTCGTCAAAACGCGCATCGGTTTTTTGGTTTCCGCGTCAATGATATTGAAAATTTGCAGACGGCTGTATTCGGTGTCAATGTCGTGCAGGCTGTAAATGCGGCGCAGATAAAAAGATTTGAGTTCGCTGACGGAAACTCCGAAAACGAACAGGACGAGCAGGGCAACGCTGGTTTTCGTCAAAGCGAACGGCGCGAGCAGCAGCGATAAACCGATCAGCGTCGCACCGACCAAGTAGAGAGTTTTCTCGCTGCCGACGAACGGAATCAGGAAAAATCCGGCGAGAAATGTTCCAAGAATACTGCCGACGGTCGAGAGCGCGTAGAGTCTGCCGACGGTTTTACCCGAATCTTCGAGCGAAGTTATTTTCAATTTGACGGCATACGGCGTAACGAAGCCGAGCAGTACGCTCGCCGGTGCGAACAGCAGAAGTGCGGCGATGACGGATTTTAATTCGAGTCCGAACGGCATCTGCGCGATGAACGACAAAATCAAATCCTTGAGCAGAATCGTTACCGAAACCAAACCGCCCGCGAGAAAAATGACGAAGGCGAAAGTTTTCAAATCAGGTTTTTGATCGGCGATTTTGCCGCCGAGCCAGTAACCCAAACTCAACGCGCCGAGAATCACGCCGATCAAACTCGTCCAGACGTAAGTTGACGCGCCCAAGTGCGGCGAAAGCAGGCGCGAGCCGATGATTTCGTAAACCATCACCAACGCGCCGCAGACGAAAACCGTCAGTTCGAGGATGAATTTCGATTTTATTTTCGCGCCGGTTTGCAGTTCTTCGGTCATTCATTTAAAAAAGAGGTTTTGTTTCTTAATAAAACAAAACCTCTTCTGGAAAATAACGGTTTGATTAAAAACTAATTGCTGCCCGACGAACTAGCCGTTTTTTTTTCTTCGGTGTCGTTGACGTAGGTCAGCCACGGCGCGTTGTTCGGCGCGGGGCGTTTGCCGTGAATGACATCGAAGAAAACGTCCTGTAATTGTTTGGTGATTTCGCCGCGTTTGCCTGCGCCGACCGTGATGCGGTCAACCGAGCGAATCGGCGTGATTTCGGCGGCAGTGCCGGTGAAAAATAATTCGTCGGTCAGATATAGAGCGGCGCGCTGAATCGTGGTTTCCTGAACTTCGATGCCTAATTCTCTGGCGATGGCGATGACCGAATCGCGTGTGATTCCCGGCAGAATCGAAGCACCGAGCGGCGGCGTAACCAACTTGCCGTTATTGACTAAAAACAAATTTTCGCCCGAACCTTCGGAAACATAGCCGCGATCATCGAGGGCGATGCCTTCGGAAAATCCGCCTAAAATCGCTTCCATCTTGATAAGCTGCGAATTCATATAATTCGCGCCGGCTTTGGCGACCGCCGGCAGGGAATTGGAAGGTGTGCGCGTCCAGCTCGAAACGCAAACGTCAACTCCGGCTTCTAAGGCTTCTTCGCCTAAGTATTTGCCCCAATCCCACGCCGCGATGTAGGTATCAACCGGATTCGGAAACGGGTTGACACCGAACGCCGGTTTTTCTTCGTTCAAACCGCGAAAGATAACCGGACGCAGATAACATTCGTCCATTTCGCTGTCGCGTGTCAGTTCGACCGCCGCCGCGCATAAATCTTCGCGGGAGAATTTAGTGTCCATCCGATAAACTTTCGCCGAATTCAGGAGTCTCTGGATATGTTCGGTCAGCCGGAAAACCGCCGTGCCGCGTGTCGTCGTGTAAGCGCGAATGCCTTCAAACACGCTCGAACCGTAGTGAATGGCGTGCGTCATCACGTGAACGCGGGCATCGTCCCAATTAATAAATTCGCCGTTACGCCAAATTTTCGGCGCGTATTTCATCGAACTGACATCTTTTACTGACATAATTTTTTATAAACTCCTGAAATGAATTTTACTCAAGCTGATTTTCTAAAACTAGAAATGTCGAAACAGACAGGATTTCTGAAAATGTTGATTTAATAAATTTTTTGCTGCCACTCAAGAATAATATAACGGGAAAAGTTAGGCAAGAAACGCGGCTAAATGAGAGGTGTGAAATGAAAAATGAGAGGCGAGACGTTACGAATAACAGTCTCACCTCTCATTTCTCATCTCTCATCTAAATTAGAGGAATCGCAATCGCGGCGCGGTGTCGTCGAGGCGGCTCTGGAATGTCGCGCCGCCGCCGGTAATAGTTACGACAATCGGCACGTCGTCCGCGCCGAGCAAAGTTGCCGGAACGATGAAATCGTACGAATAAACTCCGGGTTCACGCAGAACGGCAGAGGTATTAGTCGGTGTGATCGTTACGTCGCGGATTCTAATTGTTACAACGCCTCCTGCCGCCGCTACCGGGTCAACACCCGTCAGGAATAATCGCATAACCGTCGGTACGCGCCTGCCGCCGCGATACCTGAGCGTGGTAACGGTGAACGGTTCGGTGGTGAAAACGGTGTTCGTGATATTAAAAATCCGGGCGCGTCCGTTCGGTCCCGGCACGGCGGAAAATGTGAAAATATCGGGACGGACGGGAACAATCGTCAGCGAATTTCTGATAACCACGCCGCCGCTGTTGATGACTACGGGATAGGTCGTTCCCGTCAGTGTGCCGGTTAATCCGGGTGGTACGACGAAGGTGATCTTCCCCTGACTGACCGATTTCAGACCGGCTGCCGCGCCGTTGACCGTCAATGTTACGCCGCTCAATTCTATCGGCAAAGTAAAGCGTCTGGCTAAATCGCCGACCGCCGTGCGCGCCGTAACCGAATTGTTGATGCCGCCGCTGTATTCAATCGTCGCCAGCATTCCCGGCGAAACGCCCTGCACGGCAACCGGCGTTTGCGGAGTCGGCGTTGGAGTCGGCGACGGCGAGCCGGTCGGGGTCGGAGTCGGCGAAGGAGTCGGTGTCGCAGTCGGCGTGGGCGTTGGAACCGCCGTCGCCGAGACGATTTGACGGCTCGCGCCGGTGAAAACATTCAGCCGGACGTTGCTCTGCGCGACGGCGGTCGGCAGCAGATAATAATACACCTCGCTCGATAAATCGTCGTTGCCGGTACCGATTTCCGTCAATCCCAAATTAAATGTCATTCGTCTGATTGAATTACTCGGAATCGGCTGCGTCGAAGGAACAAAAGTCGTCAACGCCGGAAATTTGGTCAGCCGCTTGAAAGTCGCCGCCATCGCCGCGACGTTCAGCGGGTAAGCGTAAAATTGCGCCGGACGGGTCGAATCGGGATTCAGACCGTCAGCTTCGGTCGCGGCAACCGTGCCGCCGGCGATAATGTTCTGACGGGTCGCCAAAACCATCGTCGCGGGTGCGCCGGTCGCATCGGTATCGGTAAAGCCTCCGAAGTGCGGAACTTCACTGCCGTTGATCGAGGAATCCGCATCGCTGCGTGGTCCGATGCGTCGAAAAAACGAAGTCGGCGGATTAGTTGTAGGCGTTTGCGTATCGTAGAGATAAAGCGCGAACGTCGTATAATTCGTGCCGCTGTTTTCGTTCTGTAAATCGGCATACGAATCGAGCGCGATGTAACGCCCGTCGCGGCTCATTCGCTTGCCGAAATCGAGGATGTTAATCGTATCGCCCGCATTGGTCGGCGCGGTAACGGTAATTTGTTTTCTGATGCCGCCCACCGGCAGTGCGCCGCTGGCGTTCAAATCCGCGTAGAAAACTTCAAAGTTGCGTTCGGTGTTGCTCTCGACAATGCCCGCAATCGGTTTGTCGGCGTTGCTTTGGAAGGCGACGCGCAGACCGTTGCCGGAAATCGTCGGTGTCAGGTTCAGAATCGCGTTGAGTGCCGTGCCGCGCAGAGTCGTCGTGATCTGGTTGATTTGGTTCGCCGTGCGAGCGTAGGTGAAAATCTCGTTGTTGGCATCGTTGCCGGTGTTGCCGCCGGTTACTAAATCGCGGTTGGAAGTAAAAGCGATGTAATTGCCGTCGTCGTTGATGGTCGCATCGCGGTTATCGTCGCCGATCAAAGGGTTCGACGCTGACGAACCGGGAAACGGCACACGCGATGGCGCAGTGTTCGTTACCCGCGTAAAAGTTCCCGCGCTCAAATCGGTAACGGCGAGTTCGTCGCCCGCCGATAGATTAACCGCCGGAGCCGCCGGAATCTGGTACAGCCACATTTCCGTATTGCCGTCGGTCAGAAGCGGATTTTCAGGAGTCGTCGCCGGAGCAACCGGGTTGAACGATTCGGCGTTGAAATTTCCCGGATTAGTGGCGTTCGGCGTAGTCGGCGTGGAAGTCGTCGCGTTCGACCCGAAGGCGATCCAACGACCGTTGTTGCTGATCGCCGGACGCACGTTCGTAATCAAAACCTTGGTGTTCGTCGCAATGTAAGTTCCGGCGGTGTCGGTTCGCAGACTCAGCGTGTTAGTGATTTGAAAAATGCGCCGCTGGGCGTAATCGAACAGAAAGATTTCGCGGTTGCCGTCGGCGTTGCGCGGATTGTCGGTGGCGATGTTGCCGGTTGATTCAAAGACGACGAAACGCCCGTCGCCGCTGATGCCGGTCGCCGTAGATTCGACCGCCGAACTGGT
>CAXTKJ010000009.1:0-36872 GCA_964244835.1 uncultured Pyrinomonadaceae bacterium | reverse complement strand
GGTGATCTGCCCGACCGCCGCGTCAATCTGCGACTGCGAAAGGTTATTGACCTGCGCCGAAACGGTGATAAAACTGCTCGTTAAAGCGATCAATGCGAATAGAAATAAAACGTGAAATTTCACAAACTCCTCCAAAAAAACTCTCGTGTAAAAATAAACTGTTAAATCGAAAAACAGGCTCTGATAATTAAAAATTTGCTGTTGACGCAAAACACAGCATTTTAAAGGTTAAAGATGCGTCTGGCAAGCAACTGCAATTTTAAATGTTCCTGTACGGTTTGAAAACAACTGCTTTGATGCGCCGAAAGCGTGAATCGGTTGGACTTGCGGGGAGAAAGTTTCAGGTTTCAGGTTTCAGGTTTCCGGTTTCAGATTGTATTCTGTGTTTGCCATCTTTAGATTTGTTATGAACAGGAAATCTTGAACCAGAAACCAGAAACCAGAAACCAGAAACCGGAGACCAAATCCCTGATGCTCGTCGCGGGCGAAGCCTCCGGCGACGCGCACGCGGCAAAAGTCGTGCGGGCTTTGCGTGAAAATTCGCCGGAAGTTGATTTCGTATTTTTCGGCGCGACGGGCAAACAGATGCGTGAAGCGGGCGTGGAAACCGTCGTCCGCGCCGACGATCTGGCGATTGTCGGTTTGCCGGAAATCGCCCGCGCTCTGCCGATGTTCTGGAAGACTTTCCAAACTTTGAAAGCGGCGGCGATTGAACAAAAGCCCGACGCGGTGATTCTGATAGACTTTCCCGATTTCAACTTAAAGCTCGCCAAATCGCTGCACAAACTCGGTATCAAAATCGTCTATTACATCTCGCCGCAGCTTTGGGCGTGGCGCAAATACCGCGCGAAAACCATTGCGAATTCGGTTGATTTGCTGTTGACAATTCTGCCGTTTGAAAAGGATTGGTATAAGCAACAGGGAATCACGCACGTCGAGTACGTCGGCAATCCTTTGGCGAAAGAAGTGCATTCGGAACTAACGAAGCAGGAGTTTTGCGCCAAACACAAACTCGATTTCAAAAAACCGATCATTTCCTTGCTCGCGGGCAGCCGTCATAAGGAAATCGTCAAAATTCTGCCGCCGTTACTCGAAACCGCCGCGCTGATGGAAGCGCAAAATCAGGATTTGCAGTTCATCATCACGCTTGCCCCAACGCGCAAACTCGCCGAAATCGAAGAAGCAAAACGGATCGCCAAACACGCGCCGGTAAATCTCCTTGTCGTGCAGAACGAAACCCGCGAAGCCGTCTTTGCCTCCGATGTCGCCGCCGTTGCGAGCGGCACGGCGACGTTGGAGACCGCCATTCTCGGAACGCCGATGGCTATCGTTTATAAAACGTCCGCGCTCAATTACAAACTTTTGCGCCCTTTGATTACGGTCGAGCATTTCGGCTTGATAAACCTGATCGCTCAGGAAAGATTGGCAAAAGAGTTGATTCAGGAAGACTTCACGCCCGAAACTCTCGGCGCGGAATTGTTTCGATTGCTCGAACCTGAAACGAATAAAAAAATGCGCGAAAAATTAAAGGAAGCAACCGACACGCTCGGCAAAGGCGGTGCATCGAAGCGGGCGGCGGCGGCAATTATCAAATTACTGGAAGACAATAAATAACGCGGCGAAACGCGCCGGTAATGAGGGTGAAACAGATGTTTCCGTTCTCATTTCCGGCGCGTTTCGCTCTCGATCTTTTTGATTAAACCGGCGGCGCGGCAGGCGTTTTCGGTTTCGCCGACGCTTTTTCGACGTGCGACGCGCTCGTCCATTCGGCTAATTTGGCGCGGTCATTGCGGAACATATTCGGCACGACGACTTTCAAAACGCTGACGGCTTGGAGGACTTCGGGCAGCATTCCGTCAATATCGGCGTTCGCCCCGACGCGGGCGCGGTTCGCCGTGTCCTGTTCGCTGATGGCGGCTTCAAATCCGGCGGTGTCCGCCGCCAAATCTTCGAGAAAATCGTTTTCCAAAGCGAATCCGGTGAACAGCTTTTTAACCGCCGGAAGCGAAGCCGCCGTGTGAAAAGCGCGGGCGGTTTCGAGCAGCGTCGCATCGTTCAGGTTGTCGTGCGGAACTTTGAAAACATTATCGAAATCGGGATTGACCTTTTTAATGGCGGTCGCGGTTTTCGCCATCAGCGACAAATCCGTTTTGACTTCGCCGCGATACATTTTGCGCTGAACCGTCTTGCTGCATTTGGTCTGCGCCGCCGTCGTCCGCAGCTCGCCCATTGCAATCAGTTGGTCGGCAAAGGTTTCGATCACCGCAAATTTCGCCGCCGCAATCGTATTCGCCGCAATCATCGCCGAATTCTCCACGCCGAAATTGTTCACTCTGAGAACCATTTCGAGAATCAATCGTTCCATATCGTCCATAAAAATCGTCTCCTGTTAGGTCTGTCTGGTTTTATTAAAGGTTAAAGCACATTATTTTGTGAATAATGACGAATTTATCAGGTTACAAAGTATAAAATTCCGTATCAACACCGGCGCATCGTGAAAAAAAACGCCGCAGCGGACTGAAATCATTCCGCATCGTGAAAAAAAGCCCCGCATCGTAAAAATAAGCAGCGCATCGAAACAAAACCGTTCCGCCTTTCAATAAAAGTCTCGCGCATCGTGAAAAACCGCCGCGCACCGGATTTTTCAGGCGTTTAGCCGTCAAAAAGATTAATCTGATTTACGCAATCGTCCTTTTTATGAATCAGTGTGTCAACCGATTCCATATCTTTCGGAACGCCGTCCAGTTCTAACTAGATTAAGGTGCGGTCTTTCTCTGAATCCATTCATCAATAAATTCAGCAAATTCAGGTGTTGGCATATTGTATATGTCTGCATCGTTAAAGCCCTCACTTCTTCTTTCTGCATCAAAATCTGCCATAAAATCAATAAAATCGTTGAATATAACTCTACCGGGTTTTAAATTTTTTAATCCTACTGTATTTGAAAACCAATTTCTTACGGAGCGAATTAATTCTTCAACATCGTCATTGTGGGTTTTAATATCAACACCTGCCAAATCAGAAAGTGCCTTAGCATAGTCAAATCTTTCTTTGGCAATAACTAAAAACTTCTTTTCACCAAAATGATTTTCGGCAAATTTTCTGCTTCCATAATCAATGCCTAACTCAAACGGCATATATATGACGGGAAAATTCGTTCTTCTTTGAAGATTTAATTCTGGATAAATCGTGAATACTATATTTTGAGGATTCAATTAGTTCACATATTTTGTCTATTCTCTGTTCACCTGCGTCGGAGCGTTCTGTCGCAATCTTAGGATTGAATCCAAAATAAATAATTGTAAACAGTAAGGGACGAAGCAGTTTGTCGTAGGCTGAATCAAAAGGACAATTTATAAATACGTTTTTCTCGAAATTAGGATCAGGTGGATTAGCCATATTATTTTATCATTTTGCTTTATCCTTTAACTGAACGCGGATTGCTGCCAACACAACCTCTTTCACTATCTTTAGATGGGTTCGGATCATTACCGTAAGAATCTCTACGACTAACTGTGCCGTCCTTTCCGTGGACAATCAGTTCACCGCCGCCATCCTTAGTGACTAATCTTCTTGCACTTGTAATCGCTGCTCTCTTTGTAGAAAAGTTTCCTGATGAGCGTTCCGCTCCTGTTTTTTTTACACTCCATTCACCGTTTGATTTGGCGATTACGTGATATGATTTTTTTGCCATAATTACCTCAAAATTTTCTAACGAATTTAAGATGAAATTACCATAAAATAAGATGTTTCACAACACTTTCGTCATTTGTGTTGAATAAAGAGAAATCGAAACGAGGTAGGCGAACAACGCGCCTTCGCCGGGAATTTTCTCCAAACCGCTGATGAGCGCGATTGACTGCGCGGTTTGCACGCCGTGATTGTTCGACTGAATATCAGCCAAACATTCGTTCGCGTGGTCGTTCCATTCCCAAGTATCTATAAAAGCCTGCGCCTGTGCGCGTTCTTCACCGCCGATGTTGTTGTAAATGTGATTGTAATTGCGCTTGGAATTAAACGGCGGTGAACTATAACAAAGATCAATCGTTTCATCGCGGACGAATTTGCGTAAGACATCGAGATTGTCGCCGTAAAAGAGTTTGTTCATTCGTGAAAACCTCCGAAATTAAGGAACGGGTAGAACTTTGAAAAAGAGTGCGCCATTATTTTTACCTGTTTCGGAAGCGGGTGTCAAGAAAATTTTGTTGCGGCGCGGCATCGGAAATATTGAATGTCGAAAAGAAAAAGGGCAACCGTAAATGTTGCCCTTTTTCTTTTGCAGTTGCGTTGAAAGCGACGTTTTATTGATATAAGTCGGGAAACCGCTTTTTCAAATCATCCACTTTCGGCTGATCGTTGGCGACGATATACGGTTGGTTCGGATGCTGCACGAGATAGTTTTGGTGGTAATCTTCCGCCGCGTAAAATTTTTCGAGTGGGACGATTTGCGTAACTACCGGGTCGGCGAAGGCTTTGTCGGCGGTTAGTTTGGCGACGAATTTTTCGGCGGATTGTTTTTGCGCGTCGTCCGTATAGAAAATCACCGAACGGTATTGCGTACCGGTGTCGGGACCCTGACGATTTAATTCGGTCGGGTCGTGCGCGACGGCGAAGAATACTTTTAAGAGTTGGTCGTACGATACTTTCGACGCATCGAAAGTGATCTTCACTGATTCGGCGTGTCCGGTTTCGCCGCCGCTGACCGTTTCGTAATCAGCCGTTTTCGCGTCGCCGCCGGAATAGCCGCTCGTTACATCCGAAACGCCTTTGATGTGTTCAAAGACGGCTTCCAAACCCCAGAAACAGCCGCCCGCAAAGACGGCGGTTTGTTCGTTTTTCGCGGCTGGCGCAGGCGCGGAGACTGACTTTGCCGGTGTCGGCGCGGGGAACTCGCGTTTGGAAGAACTGTCAACCGTCGTGCAAGCCGCCGCCGCGCCGCATAAAAGAACGAATAAGAATCTGAATAAATTAAGATACATAAATAATAATTTCCTCGAACAGATAGAATTTCACCGCTTCATTGAATATCTGATTGGTTTTCAGCTTTTAGAAGTTGTCAACAATCTTTTAATGCTTTAACAATCGTCGTTTATTCCGGCATTCGCCGAATTACCCGTTCAATCTTAATGATTTTGAAAAGAAAAAGCAGGGCGAATCGGTTCAACCGATTCGCCCTGCTTTTTTTCTTAAATTGAAGTTTAGTTTGTCGGCGCGGCATCGGTGCAGGCGGCGATTGCCCAACTCGTCAGTTTGTATTTGCCTTTCAGGTCGCGGAAGACGACGGTCTGCACGGTTTGCGGAACGGTCTTTTTCATTTTGCGGTCGGCAACTTCGACGCTTAGACACATTTGATAATTCATTCCGGCGACGACCTGCTGCATCGCGCTGTTGACGGCGACGAGATTAATAACGGCTTTCCGGGTTTTCGCCTGTTTTTTGACGGCGAAATCGGCTGCCGCGACGACCGCTTTATCGCTCGCGTCAATCGTGCGGTAGCCGCCGACCATCGGTTCGGGGATTTGCGCGAAGGTGTTCGCCGCGCATCCGAAAATTATGCCGATGACGGCAATCATCAAAAAGGTTCGCAGATTATTCTTCATTTTAGTTTTGTTAATGGGAAATCGAATTTCAGTCTGAATCTAACGATAGCACGAACCGGATTATTTGCGGCGATAAATCCTTTTCAATCCGGTGTAAGCAGGCGTTCCGTTGTCAATAATCGTAATTTCAAAAGTGTTTTCGTCAATCATCCTGATCGCACCTTTGCCGGAAACGCCGTTGGAAAATGTTTCGTATAGTATGCCGTTGGAATACTGCCACGTTCCGCTGTCTCTGCCGGTTTGCCCGTTAGAAGTTTTAAAAAGCATCCGCGAAGTTCCGTCGGCGTTCATCGTGTAGGTGATGCGCGTTTTCACTCCCTGCTCAACGACATTAGTTTCCCAAACTCCGACCAACTTCGCCGACGGCGGCTGTTCAATCGTCGGCGACGGCGCGGGCGACGTGCGTGAATTGATCGGATTATTATAGACAGTTTGAATGTTGGTGTTCGGCGAGTTGCCCGGACGACTTCTCAAAAGAAAAAACGCGCCGATGATGCCGCCGAAAAGTATGAAAATCAAAATGCCGACGACGGGAATTATCCAAAGTTTGCTGCTGCTTTGATTCGGCGGCTGATTGACGAACGGACGCGGCTGAAAATTCTGCATCGGCGGCGTTGAATGGCGCGGAGCGGTAATCTGCTCGGTCGGCGCGGGCGTAAACCCCAGCGTCGCTTCCGAATTAGACGGCGCAGCGACGAGTGCCGCGCCGTCTTCGAGACAGAAAAACAGATTTTCGTCCGTGTATGTTCGTTGGCAGGTTGGACATTTTTTCATAACGACTGCAAATTAAAGCTCGACGTAATCGCCCGCTTTGCTCATCCTTTGAAACTTGATGTTTCGCGTCTTTTTCGATCAACAAACACGAACGAATTTATTTGGTGATTTTCACGATTGATTTTTCTCCTTGAACTCCTTGATTTGCTTTTTTAATTCTTTAATTTCTTCCTTCAAACGCGCCAGACCTTTGACGTGCGCGTTTTGGCGTTTGTATTCTTCGAGCGGCTGCACGGGCGTTCCCCACCAGACTCCGGCGCGGACGATTTTTCCCGGCAGAACGCCGCCCTGCGAGCCGATAATCGCGCCGCTTTTGACGGTCGCGTGGTCGCCCATTCCGACCTGCCCGCCGATGACGCAATCGTCTTCGATGACGGTCGAACCGGAGATTCCGGTCTGCGCGGCGATGACCGTGCGCTTGCCGATTTGGACGTTATGAGCGATTTGGACGAGATTATCAATCTTCGTTCCCTCGCCGATGCGCGTTTCGCCCAACGCGCCTCTGTCAATACACGAATTCGCGCCGATTTCTACATTGTCTTCAATAACAACTCTACCGATTTGCGGAAATTTAATGTAGCCGTTTGCGCCGTCGCGCACGAATCCGAAACCGTCCGCGCCGATGATTGCGCCTGCGTGAATCACACAGTCGTAACCGATTTCAACATTGTCATAAATCACGCAGTTCGGATGAATTATCGAATATTTGCGAATGGTTACGTTATTGCCGATTTTTACGCCGTCGTGAATTTGTGCGTATTCGCCGATATATGTGTTTTCACCGATGGTTACAAATTTGCCGAGCAGCCCTGCGCGAACGTGCGAACTTTCGGGAATTTGAATTGTTTCGTCCCAACTGTATTTAATGTCTGGCAGATGAAGTTTTTCGGCTACTTTGGCGAAAGCGAGTTTCGGATTTTTGACTTTAATGAAGGAAGAAAATTCCGCGTCGAAATTTTCGGGAACGAGCAGACAGGCGGCGTTCGACGACTGAAAAGTTTCGGCTTTTTCGACAAATGAAATTTCGTTTTTGTCCGCTTTTTCCAAACTGGCGACGCGAGCGATTTCAGTTTCGCCGTCGCCGACGAATTCGGTTTTCAAAAATTCAGCTATTTCTTTAATCTTCATCATTCGACATTTAGCCGCCCGCTGACGCAGACGGTTCTGACCGGCTTTCGTTTTCTTCGACGGCGCGTTGCAAAAATATCAGCAAGCCTTCGATTTCAAAAAGATGTTCATCGCTCAGGCGTTTCAAAATCGGTGCGCCGTCGCTGTCGAGAAAATGCAGATCGGCTAAATCAATCGTGATGTTTTTGCCGCTCTGTTCGCGCATTCCGAGCGCGATTTTTTCCAGTAACAGCGCGTCTTCCTGAAACATTTCGCCTTCGACCCGCAGAATCGTTTTACCGCGTTCGACATCTTCGATTTCCTGAATCACAGTCGGCATAATTTTTATAATTGCGAAAAGTTAGTTTAGCAAAAAATCTGAAAAAGAAATAAAAAAAGGGACCTGAGCGGAGGAGAATTGCCCAAGTCCCGGATAGGAGAATAACATTCTATGCTATTACTGCACGTCGTCAGTTGAATTTTGTTCCACTTTTTTTTCGCGCCCGTTTTTGCGGTTCTGAAAGCGTTCCTTCATTTGCTCTTTCATCTGCGCCATCTGCGCTTTTTGTTCCGCCGTCAAAATTTGAAACATCTGCGATTTAACGCGCAGTTTTTCAACCGTCATTTGCGCCGAGATTCCGGCTTGTTCCTGAGCAAGTGCCGTTACTGCCGCTTCGTCAAACTGTCCGTTCGCCGTCGCTTCGTGCATTTTTTGACGATTGGCTTTGCTGGCTTCTCTCAAAGATTGAGTTTTGGCTTTGCTCGCTTCCATAATCGTTTTGACCTGCGCTTTCTGCTCGTCGGTCAAATTAAGTTTCGCCGCCATTCGTCCGAAACCGCCGCGATGATGTCCGCCGCGTTTGCCTTTCCAATCACCGCCGCCTTTTTGTGCGATGGCGAAAATCGTGCTGAATGCGACCAGTGCGAAAACCATAAATCCGATAGTGTATTTTTTCATTTTGTTTAATTTTTTAACTCCTCTATTTTTAGTCCGCGAGCATTTTCCCGCGTTCGAGATGTTAGACGAATTTTTCGGCGGCGCGAATGTAAGATGTCAGTCAGCGTGTGCAAAGATATGTAAAGCCGCCGCCAACAGAAGATTTTAAGCATCTCAAAAACAGCGTATGCGCTAAAATAAAATTGATAACTGATAATTGTTGACTGATAACTGAAAAAGGATGAATCGAATTTTAATTATTGACGACGACGAAGAACTTTGCGATCTGGTTTCCGAATATCTGACGGTCGAAGGTTTTGAAACCGAAGCTGTTCACGACGGCGAAGCAGGTTTGCAAAAGGCTCTGGCAGGTGATTTTGATTTGGTAACGCTCGACGTGATGCTGCCGAAGAAAAACGGTTTCGATGTGCTGCGCGAGTTACGCCAAACGTCGAAAATTCCCGTTTTGATGCTGACCGCTCGCGGCGAAGATATGGAGCGCATCGTCGGGCTGGAAATCGGCGCGGACGATTATCTGCCGAAACCTTTCAACCCGCGCGAACTGGTGGCGCGGCTGCGGGCGATTCTGCGGCGCGTCGAAACCGGCGAAGAAAATCTGCAAACAGAAAACGATAAATTAACGGTTGATGATGTCGAAGTCCAAATTTCAGCGCGTTCGGCGGTGCGAGGCGGCGAAGATTTGAATCTGACTTCGGTCGAATTCGATCTGCTCGCCGAGCTTCTGCGCCACGCCGGAAAAGTCGTCAAAAAAGAAGATTTGAGCGAAAAGGTTCTGGAAAGAAAACTTTCGCCGTTCGACCGCAGTCTCGATATGCACGTCAGCAATCTGCGAAAAAAATTAGGCAATCGTGAAAACGACGCGGAAATCATCAAAACAATCCGTTCAGTCGGTTATATTTACACGCTGCCGGTTTAACGGTGAGTATTGAGTGGTGAACGGTGAGTGATGAGTGATTAGTGAAAGAAAAAACTCACCACTCACCGTTCACCACTCACCACTAATTTATGACTCTTTTCTTGAAAATTTTCCTCTGGTTCTGGCTGGCGATGGCGTTGATTGTCGGCGCGTTGACGTTTGTCGCGTGGACGCAGCAGAACGAGCCGGTTGTGCGGCAGTGGCAGGTCGTCGTCGGCGAAACGATGAATGTTCACGCGCAGACGGCGGCGCAGATTTATGACGCGGAAGGGAAACCGGGTTTAGATAAATTTCTCGAACGACTGGAAAATTCCGGCAGAATTAACGCCATCGGATTGTATCGTGAAAACGGCGAACGAATTTCCGGCAGTGATATTAAATTCGATGTGAAAAGCGTACTCGTAAAATCTCTGACGAGCGACGCGGCGGAATTTGAACGAAATGAAACGAGTTCTTTAATCGCCAGAAAAACCTCGCTGAAAACGGGCGAAACGGTCGTGTTGATAACGCAGTGGGAACGTCCGCAATCGCCGGATTTTTTTCCGCTTTCGCAAACGCAGATTCTGCGAATTTTAGCCGTAATTCTGACCGCCGGGTTGCTGTGCTACGCGCTCGCGCTTTATCTGACCGCGCCGATTTCCAAATTGCGGCAGGCAGCCAGACAGTTTGCGGGCGGCGATCTGCACACCAGACTCGATATTAAAAGGCGCGATGAACTCGGCGAATTGGCGCGGGAATTTGACCGGATGGCGGAACGCATCGAAACTTTGGTTACGTCGGAAAAGCGTTTGACGCAGGACATTTCGCACGAACTGCGCTCGCCGCTGGCGCGTCTGAACGTCGCGCTCGAACTCGCCCGCAGCAAAGCGAATCCTGAAACGCAGAATCTGATCGAACGCATCGCGCTCGAATCGAGCCGCCTGAATGAAATGATTTCGCGCCTGCTCGTTTTATCGAAACTCGAAACCGGCTCGGAAAATTTCGAGAAACGCGAAATAAATTTAACGAAGATTTTCGAGCAGGTCGCGGCGGACGCTGATTTTGAAGCGCAGGGCAACGGAAAATCGGTGCAAGTTACGCAGAAAGATGAAGCGCGAGTTTTCGGCAACGAAACGCTTCTGCGAAGCGCGATTGAAAACGTCCTGCGAAACGCCGTCCGTTACACGAGGGACGAAACGGCGGTCGAAGTGAAACTTTCTAAAAACGGGAAAACGGCGGCGGTTTCAATTAGAGATTACGGCGCGGGCGTTCCCGAAGAAGAACTGGAAAAACTTTTTCGTCCCTTTTATCGCGTCAACGCGGCGCGTGATAGGAAAACCGGCGGCATCGGTCTGGGTTTGGCAATCGCTGAACGCGCTGTTCACGCGCATCAGGGTTCGATCAAAGCCGCAAATACGGCGGACGGTTTGGCGGTCGAAATCGTTTTACCGACTGTCTAATTCAATTCCGTTATTCGATTACGCCGCGCGTCTATAAAAGATTTAACGCACAAAATTACAAACACCAAGCAAATCACCGACATTGCGATTTGCGATAAAACCGCCAGCGAAACTTTGATGTCGCTGATGTGCAGCAGAAGTCGTCCCGCCGGAATCAGAAAACCCAAAAGCCCGACGAGAACCGCCGCGTGCATCAAGTGCATTCGCAGATTTTCTTTCGATTTGGCAACCAGTCCGAGAATCACCAAAAGCAGTCCGAAAGCCGCCGGAATCAAAGCCGTCGGCGCGTTCGTGCCGTCCAGAACGCTAAAGCCGAAACCGGCGATGCCGACCAGAATTAACAAAGTGCCGCTTAAAATTGCAGTCGAAGGCATATTTAAAAATCTCCTCTTAACTTAAAATTTTCGATATTGAGAATTTAACAAACCCGCGCCGAAAAGACGAAGTACGGGCAAATTAAAAAAGCCGCTGCGATTTATCGCAGCGGCTAATATGAAATTTAAATTTCTCCCGCAACATTATTTTCCGGCGATTTTATCTTCCAGTTTTTTCGCCAGATTTTTGTCGAGTTTTTCGAGCGGGCGCAACTGCGACTGTGCAGCGAGCTTGTTTTTCAGTTCGATGTAACACAAACCCATTCCGTAATACGCCGCCGGAATTTTGTCGTTGAAATTGACCGAATTGCCATACGGCGGCATCGCCAGATTGCATTCGTTCAGTTCGCGGTAAGTATCACCGAGGGCGACCAGATACTCGGCGGATTTATAATTAACTTTCGCCGCTTTCTGCATATATGGCAGCGCGGTTTTGTGATCTTTTTTGGCGACGTAAATCCTGCCGAGTTCATAATTTGCTTCGGCGTAATCGGCTTTCGCGTCAATCGCCCGACGATATGAATCAATCGCTTTGTCTTCGTTTTTCAACGCCTGATAATTTTTGCCGAGCTGGAAATGCGCCGTCGAATTTTTCGGGTCTTTACGGACGGTTTTTTCGAGTTCGGCGATTTCATTTTCCTTTGCGCTGCCGTTAATCGTCGGCTTTTCAGTCGTCTTATCCGGCGTATCCGATTTTTCCGCGACCGGCGAAGCGTTCGCCGTGTTCGTCGTTTTCGGTTTTTCCGGCGAGCCGGATTTATAACACGCGCCCGCCGCCGAAACGAAAATTATCAAGATAAAAGCGTTTATTTTTTTCATCGTAAAATTTTAACCGCCGAAACAAGTGTCGGCAATCGTTACAAAATTATCTTTGCCCGTAAATCCGTAATCATCGCCGAACCACGTTTTCAGTTCCGACGATTTGCGCTCGAAATCCGTTCGGGAAAATGTCGGGTAAGCCGTCCGCCATTCGGCGCAGGCGCGTTTTTTGACGTGGCTGCGAACAGACGAACGCAGATTGAAAAGTTTCGTGTAAATCGAAGAATTCCACGCTTCGTTCAAATGATTCGAGACGAACGGCTTTAAAAGATTTTCCGGCAAATCAATCGCCGGATTAAATTTCCAAAAACCGTTTTCCAAAACGACGAGCGGCGATTTCGTTGCCGCGCCGATTTTTATTTCGCCGGTCAGATTTTGATAGAACCGCAATCCGGCGAAATTGGCGGCTAAATCAGCGTTAGAATAAACGCCTGAAACGAGATTGCCGTAGAAAGTTCGTTCCGATCTGCGTCCCCAATCGTTAGCCTTTTTCGTCGCCGCTTCTTTTGAAAAACCTTTCGCTAAACCGCGTTCGTAAATTCGTAAATATGTATAACCCTGCTGGTAAATATGCGCGATTTTATCCGTACCGAATGAAACGCCGTAAAGGTTGACGGTTTCGCTGATGGTCAAATAATTGCTCGGAAAAGTCGCGTAGATTGATTCGTCAAAGCCCGTTTTATAACGCGCCGGCTGGTTTCTGAATTGATGCTTTTCCATCCAACTGCCCGAAGCCGTGAACGGCACGATTCCCGAACCGAGACGATTAAAAACTGCCCGCGTAATTGCCGCGCTCGAACGTAGATAATTTAATCTTTCGCGGTTTTTTTCAGGCGAATCACAGTTTTTCGCCGCTTTGTTTTCGAGACAATTTTGCCGCTCCTTTATTTCACCATTAACCTTTTCAATCGCCTGTCCGACCTTTTCGTGAACGTATTCGTGAACTTCCGCGCCGATGTCGGCAAGCGGTTTTTCCGGCAGATTAAACTGGTCGGTTTCAAATGCGAGAGCGGCTGACGGCGAAATCAGCAAAGCGAAAATGAGAAAAATGTAAATGAATTTCATCGTTGTCAGAACCGTTCGCGGTAGCGAATGGTTTAAGTGTGATCAGATAAACGCCGCTGATAAAATTAAACCATTCGCTACCGCGAACGGTTCTGACAAATCTTATTTCTTCGCCATCGGCAGCACAATCGCCGACGAATTCTTTCCGCCGAAATAAATTTTTTCCGTCGCCTTCTGAAAATCGGCGTTGGTGGCGAGTTTGTAATTGTCCATATATTTCTGCGGATTTCTCGCTACTAAAGGAAACCAGGTGCTTTGAATCTGCACCATAATTCGATGTCCTTTTTTGAAGGTGTGAACGACTCCGGGCATTACAAAATTGGTTAATTTCGTCGGCTCGTTCGCCTTTAACGGTTCTGGTTTTTCAAACGAATTTCTGAATCTGGCGGGCATCGGTTCGCCGCGCAGAAGCATTTGATAACCGCCCGGAGCAAAAACCGACCACGCTGAATTTTGCGGCGGCTTAATGCGCTCCGGCTGTCCGTTCGCCAGTTTGTTGCCGGTTTCAGGGAAATTATAATCGTCGGGAAAAACGTCAATCAGTTTAACGACAAAATCCGAATCCGTGCCGCTCGAAGCGATAATGAGCGACGGTTTAATGTCGCCCGCGACCGTGATGTCCTCGGTCAAAGGCTCGGTTTGATAAACCAGAACGTCCGGTCGTCCGGCGACGAAACGCTGGTCTTCGGTCATAAAATCACGCGGATAATTGGAAGTGATTTTCTGCGTGTAGGGAACTGGCTTCATCGGATCGGAAACGTATTCGTTCGAGCCTTCCGAAGTCGGCGCGGTGAACGACAAACCGCCGTTCGCCGTCAAATAAAGCGCGGTGTCCGTTCCGTCGGTCGGCTCATAAGTTTCAAAAGATTTCCAATCGTGCGCGCCCGTGTCGAACAGATTCGTTTCCTTTATTTTGGAAATATCGCCTTTATCTTTCAGGAAATGATTGAAAAAGGGAAGCTCTAAATTCTCACGATAGTATTGCCCGGTTTTCTGCTCGAAATAAGCCGTGCCGAGCCAGTCGCCGTCGTTGCGCGACCAGCCGCCGTGATCCCAGGGACCGATTACGAGAACATTGAAAATACCCGGATTTTGTTTTTCGATGGCTTGATAAGTGTGCAGTGCGCCATATAAATCTTCGTTGTCATACCAGCCGCCGACGGTCATCGTCGCGCATTTGATATTTTTCAATTTCGGCAGAATGTTGCGGTCTTTCCAATACTGATCGTAATTCGGATGCTGCATCATTTCGTCCCAAAACTTGATGCGAACGCCCAAACCTTTTTCATAAGAATCGGCGGTTTCCTTCAATCCGCCGAGCGTCTCAAAATAATTGTAACCGTCGGGCGTGTTGCGTCCCGTCCATTCTTTGATGTATTTGAAATCATTATTCGGCGCGGGGCGATACTGTCCGAAGCCTCTGAAAAACGAATAATTCTGCGCCAGAAATAACGCGCCGTTGTGGTGCATATCGTCGCCGTGAAACCAGTCGGAAACCGGAGCCTGCGGCGAGCAAGCCTTTAACGCCGGATGCGAATCAATCGAACCCGCCGAAGTATAAAATCCCGGATACGAAATCCCGTAAGTTCCGACGCGCCCGTTGTTATTGGCGACGTTTTTAATCAGCCAGTCAATCGTGTCGTAAGTGTCGGTTGATTCGTCAATATCCTTCGGCGTTTTGTTGTCAATGTCCGGGCGCACGTCCATAAATTCGCCTTCGGACATCGTTTTTCCCCGAACATCCTGATTGGCGAAAATATAACCTTCCCGCGCATATAATTCCGAAGGTCCTAAACTGCCGCGAAATTTATCCGCACCGTAAGGCGCGACCGTGTAAGGCGTGCGGTTCAGCAGAATCGGATATTTTTCCGCCTTCGCTTTCGGCTCGTAAATCGAAGTAAAAAGTTTCACGCCGTCGCGCATCGGAATCAACACTTCGCGCTTGGTGTAATTTTCCTGAATATATTTGGCAAGTTCGGTCTGCGGCTGCATCTGCGCGGCTTGCGCGAGCAGCGAAATGTTTCCGAAAGCCGTAATCAAAAAGACGAATAAAAATTTAGACAGGCGATTGAATTTCATATTTGCTCCGAAAAAATAAAGGTTTGATTGCTCAAAAACATTTTCGCGCAAATAGGAATTCAATACAAGCTATCGGCTGATTTCGATTTCGACGACCCGAACGACTTGCTTGTTTATCGAGCCTTTTATTCCTTCCTCTTCGCGGAGCGTTCGACGTGGCTGGCGGACAGCCATTCGGCGAGTTTTTGCGCGTTGTTGGCGAAGATGTTGCGGGCGATGACATCAATTTTGCGCCGTTGGTCTAAAATTCCTTTCAAAACTTCGTCCACGCGGGCGTTCGCGCCGACTTTCGTCGTTCCGGCTGCGCCCTGCTGTTCGTTCGCCTGTTCGAGCGCGGCGGTGTCGGCGATCAATTCCTGAAACGTCCCGGCGGGCAAGCCGTATTCTTTGAAGCTCGCCTCAATCGGTGCGCCTTTGTCGGCGAAAGCGTGCGCGACTTCGATAGTTTTCTGATAATTCAGATTGTGCGGCGGCATCTCGAATTCGTTGACGAAATCCGGTTCTTCATCTTCCCGGAGCTTGGCGGTGCGGGCGATTTCGCGCAGGTTGGCGATCACCGAGCGTTTCAAAACGCCTTTGTGCTGCGTATTGCTTTCCATCGCGCTGCCCGCCGCGCGGCGCAAACTGCCGAATTCGTTCGCCTCGGCGACCAACGCCTTCAAATCAACGAAATACCCGACGGCTTTCGTATTCTTAAACGCATTCGTGTTCGCGTCGCCGAAACTATCCATCGTAATTCCCGCATTAAAAATCGCATTCTCGGTGTAACCCATTTGTTTTCTCCTTTTATCTAATTTTCAAAATGATTAAGCTGATGAACGATCAATAAATCGAATCCGACCGTCGCACAGTCTCGAAGACCGTCGCACGGGGATAAAAACGCTTCGCACAGCGATAAAGACACCTCGCACGGTAATAAAGACGCTTCGCACGGCGTTGCAGACACTCGCACGGCTCTCAAGACATTCGCACCGTGTCGCGGACGCTTCGCACGGCTTTCAAGACACTCGCACATTGATTTGTGCGACGCGCTTTTATCTTTAGGTGGTTGAGTAATATAGATACCAGTTTCCTTTCAAATGTTTGTAAGCAACGTTGTATTTCCGGTAATCCTCAAAAGTTACCTTATCTAAGGATTCTCGCAGTTCCGTCGGTTTTTCCGGCAGATAAGCATAGCCTTTAGATGTAATTCTGGTAAGAGTTCCGTGCAACGAGACTGACACACGCATTTCGTTGGGCTGATAGTTCGTAATGCCGTCGTTATTGCCGATCCTGCGGAATATTTGTCTATATTGCTCATAACGCTCGAGAGAAAAATCATCCTTGGCTTTTGAGGCTTGCCCGTCAGAGTTCTTTTTGCGCTCGGTAGAAGTTGGAGAAATATGAATCATATCGGCATCTTCGATTGCCATTTGAGCCAGCAAATTAAAGTCAGCTTCGTGTGCGTAAAAGTTCTTTTCGAGTTCAGCGTCGGACGGGTGTTCGGGTTCGGAACTGCAAGCCAGAACGAGCGAAAGCATCACGCAGCAAACAATCAACAAATTTAGAACAGAGATTTTCATAATTTCAAACACGAAGCGTCGAACGATTGAAATGACGTGGGGCGAAACCGATTACGCGCAACGTCAGGGAAACCAAAAACCGTTGATAAGAAAGTCGCTGTTTCGCCCTCACGTCCATTGATTAGAGATTCAATCCACTGCCTCTGGCAGTGGTTCCTACCAGGCAGTGAGGCAAAACGACAAAAAGAACAAAATATAACTTCGCAAAGTTGAGAACGAACCAATCTATTTTAACTCGGACGTAATTGACTCTGGCTTGCTGACAGAAAAGTTAAGACTCGAAAAACAGATTAGAAACGAGAGAGCGCAACGGCGCACCTTCCAGGGCAAAATATAAAGCCACCGCCTCTGGCGGTGGTACTTTTACTTGTTCGGCATTACGTCGCATAAAGTCAGACTCTTTCTTGCGTTTGCCGATGAGCAACTTTCATTAACATTCGCAACGCTTCGTTCACGGCTTCTGCATCGGGAAACGCCATCTGCACGTCCGACTCCAACAAAATTAGATTCGTGCCTGCTCGATAACGCTCAACGTATTTACCGCGCACTCTGCCTTTCAACTGCGAAAGGTCATATTCGGGGCGCATCTCTTCTTCTGAGTTTTCAATTTTATTCTTGTTCATACGATTCTCGTTCTGTGCGTGTCAGTTCTCGCGCACTAATAATTCGGGTAGTTTCTCCATCGTCGGTGTGCGAAACAAATAACAACTTGCCTTTTTCAGAATGCCCGATAATCAAAAATCTTTGTTCGTCGGTAGAATGATCTGGGTCATCAAAAGTATCTGAAAGCGGGTCGCCGAAAACAGTTGCGGCTTCTTCAAACGAAACTTTGTGTTTGGCAAGATTGCTCGCCGCTTTATTTTTGTCCCAGTCAAACCTCACAACTAAAAATATAGCGGTTTTCCGATTATTTTCCTAGTTGCTTCGATTTTACGAGAAGATGCCGAACACGGAGTTGAACCGAACCGCTAAGAGCGGTCGGTTAACCGAGCCTCTAGCGGTTTCGGTTCCAATGACAAGTTTGAAGTTTTTGCGGAATTACGAATTCTAACCATCAAAAGTTTCCATTCCGCAATCAAACTTTAAACTTTGTATTGAACCGACTCGCGGTTTTCTTACACCGAACTTTTATACGCTATGTAATTGGTTAAAGTCAACAAATAATAACCTTAATTATCTTCTCCGGCTAAAACGGCGAGTCGGTGTAAAAATTTCCACCGACTCATCGAAAGTACTGCTTTTAGAAATAGATTTAAGTAATACGGTTAATCTTGCAGTTGGCGGTAGCTGCCGTGCCAGTAGAGAAGCGGGCTGCCGTCGGAGACGGTGGAGCGTTCGATTGCGCCGACGAAAATTGTATGGTCGCCGTTGGAATGCGCGTTGACGCGGCGGCATTCGAGGCTGACTAAAACATCGGTCAAAACGGGAACTCCGTTTTCGTTTTCGCGCCAGTCGAAACGGTCGAATTTGTCGTCGCGGTGCGAGGCGAAATGATCGGAATAATGCTGCTGGTCTTCGCGCAGGATGTTGACGGCGAAAAATTCGTTTTGTTCAAAAGCGTGATGGCTGCCCGTGTATTTATCAATGCAAATCAAAATCAAAGGCGGATCGAGCGACACCGAACTGAACGCGCTGACCGTGATGCCGTGTTTATGCCCGCCCGCGTCAACGGTCGTGATAACGGTTACGCCGCTGGCGAAACGTCCGAGCGCAGCGCGAAATTCGTCTCTGTTTATCATTCGTTTATCTTAAACGGTGAACGGTTCAAGGTTCAAAGTTCAGCGTTTGATATTTCTTTCGACTTGATTTTTTCACCTTGAACCTCGAACCTTGAACTATGAAAGAAAGCGATATTGCAGAGATTTTGGAAGCGCATAAAACCGGCGCGATTTCCGCTGCGTCAGCCGCCGAACAGATAAAAAATCTGTCTTACGAAAACATCGGCGACGCGCGGATTGACCACGCCCGCGCGAGTCGGCAAGGTTTTCCCGAAGTGATTTTCGGGCAGGGAAAAACGAAAGAACAAGCCGTCAAAATTTTTGAACGGCTCGCCGCCAAATCGCCGAATGTTTTAATCACGCGCACGAACGCCGAAGTTTTCGGCGAAATCCGCAATATCTTCACCGAAGCGGAATGGCACGAATCGGCGAATTTGATTAGACTGCACCGCGATAAAACCGAACTCGGAATCGGAGAAATTGCGATTGTTACCGCCGGAACTTCCGACATTCCCGTCGCCGAAGAAGCCGCTTTAGTCGCGGAAACGATGGGCAACACGGTAAAAAGAATCTGGGACGCGGGCGTTGCCGGAATCCATCGAATTTTATCGGAAAGGGAAACTTTACAGTCGGCGCGAGTCGTCATCGTCGTCGCCGGAATGGAAGGCGCACTGCCGTCGGTCGTTGGCGGGTTGGTCAAAGTTCCGGTGATCGCCGTGCCGACTTCCATCGGTTACGGCGCATCGTTCGGCGGCATCGCCGCGCTGCTCGGAATGCTCAATTCGTGCGCGTCGAATGTTACGGTCGTCAATATTGACAACGGATTCGGCGCGGGATTTGTGGCGAGTTTGATCAACCGGCGGCAGGAATCAGAGAATAATAGAGACTAATCGCCAATTTTTCCAATCTCGACGGAAGCAAATCTTATTCAATTTTGAAGATAAACTACTGAAACGAAATTTAGATTTAACTTCGATGTTTGCTAACATTTTGATATGTCATTAGAAACGGATTACATCGTCATCGGCAGCGGCGTTGCCGGACTTCGCGCTTCGATTGAATTGGCGGCGAGCGGTGCGCGGGTAACGGTTTTAACGAAAGATAAAGCGAGCGAATCGAACACCGAATACGCGCAGGGCGGCGTGGCGGTCGTGTTGTCGGACGACGACAACGCCGAACTGCACGAAGAAGATACTTTGATCGCGGGCGCGGGTTTGTGCGACCCGGAAGCGGTCGAAACGCTCGTCAATGACGGCACGAAATATATAAAACAACTGATCGAATGGGGAATCGAGTTTGATAAAGAAGGCGGGAAATTGGCGTTCACGCAGGAAGCCGCGCATTCGCGCAGAAGAATTTTACACGCGCACGGCGATTCGACGGGAAAGGAAATCGTTCGCGCTTTGATCGCCAGAGCCAGACAGGAAAAGAAAATCGTTTTGATGCCGTTTGCCAATACGGAAAGTTTAATCGTGAACGACGGCAGATGCGTCGGGGTTCGATTTCTCGACCCGATTCTTCGCGCTCCGCGTGATATTTACGCCCGCGCTGTCATTCTTTGCACGGGCGGCGCGGGACAATTATATTTGCACACCACGAATCCGCAGGTGGCGACCGGCGACGGAATGGCGATGGCTTATTTTGCGGGCGCGGAAATGGCTGATATGGAATTTATCCAGTTTCATCCGACGGCTTTGAGTGTGGAAAATGCGCCGCGATTTTTATTGAGCGAAGCGATGCGCGGCGAAGGCGGAATTTTGAGAAACAAAGCGGGCGAAAGATTTATGGGAAACTATGACGACCGCCTCGAACTCGCGCCGCGTGATATTGTTTCGCGTTCCATCGTCGCCGAAATGCGGAAGACGGGAACGCGCAATGTCTTCCTTGATATGACCGCACTTGATGAAAATTTTTTAAAGGAACGCTTTCCGAAAATCTATGAAACGTGCAAGTTTTACGATTTGAATATCGCCAAAGATTTGCTGCCAGTTTCCCCGGCTTCGCATTATTGTATGGGCGGAATTCGTACGGATTTACACGGACGTTCGACCATCGCCGGACTTTACGCGGCGGGCGAAGTTTCCTGCACCGGCGTTCACGGCGCAAACCGTCTGGCTTCAAATTCTCTGCTCGAAGGCTTGGTTTTCGGAGCGCGAGCGGGCGAAGCCGCTGTTGCGGATAATGCCGGATTCCAGATTCCAGATTCCAGATTGGAAAACGAAAAATCTGGAATCTGGAATCTGGAATCCGGTATCTCAACGGCTGTCAAAAAGCGCGTCAAGCGCGTGATGTGGGAGCGCGTCGGAATCTTGCGTGATCAGGAATCTTTGAATCGCGCTTTGGTCGAATTCCGGCAGATTGAAAAAGCGAATCTTTCAACTTCGTCGCGCAATTTCGTCACGCTTGCCAAGTTGGTAACAAAAGCCGCGCTCTGGCGCGAGGAATCACGCGGCGGACATTACCGAAACGATTTCCCCGAACGCGACGACGCAAATTTTGATGTACATTCGATTCAAAAATCCGGCGCGGATGTTTCATCGAGTGAAAGAATAAATTTTTCAGGATAAATTTTATTTGAAATGTTTTCAAAAAATCAAAAAATCAAACAGTTAATTTCAGAACGAACAAAAAACGCCGACCTTCACAGGTCGGCGTTTTTTGTTCGTAGATTAAAAGCTGAGTTATCTTACAAAAGCATTCGGAACCGGTAAATCAGTCGAGGTACCGAATAGAATTGCCGAGAAACCCTGGCTGCTTCGATTCAGATACCAGTTACCGTTTCTGACAACTGCGATGTCTGTTTTTCCATCGCCGTCATAGTCGGCAGCAACCGGAATATCTGTTCCCAAACCGAAAGCGATGCCGGTAAATCCAGCCGTTGACTGCTGCAAATACCAGGTTCCGTTCGATGGTCGGAAGACGGCAATGTCCGTCTTGCCGTCGCCGTCATAATCGGCAGGAACTAACTTATCATTCGAATCGCCGAACAGAATTCCGGTAAATCCTAACTGACTGCGTTGAATATACCAATTACCGTTGCGATTAACGGCAATATCAGCTTTGCCGTCGCCGTCGTAATCAGCGGGAACAAGTTTGTCGGTCGAAATTCCAAATAAAGTGGCGATGAATTGATAGTTACTTGAGTTCAAAATATACCAGTAGCCGTTCGACGGTCGAAACACCGCCAAATCAACTTTGCCGTCGCCATCGTAATCTGCCGGAACCGGAATATCAGCAGCATCGCCAAATTGAATGCTTGTATATCCGAGCTGGCTTCTCTGCAAATACCAATAACCATTGCGAAACACTGCGACATCAGTTTTACCATCGCCGTCATAGTCGGCGGGAACGAGTTTATCAGTGGAAATTCCGAAAGTTATGCCGGTAAATCCGGCGGATGATTGATTTAAATACCACGCTCCGTTTGACGGACGAAACACGGAAATGTCAGATTTTCCGTCGCCGTCGAAATCGAATTTACGGCGGGCGGATTCGAGATTTTGTGTCAGGCGGGCGATTCGCTGCCGAGGAACTCCATCCACACTGTTGAAGTAGCCGACCACGAGATACTTGCCATCTGCCTGTCGGTCAATATCTCGCGGTCTGTATCCATCGAAATTAAGCTGGTTAAGAGAGGAGTCAAAAGTGCCGTCAGGATGCAGTCTGGCAAAATTGTAATAGCCGGACTGGGAACTGCATCCGCCGGTGATAATTCTTCCATCATCTTGTAGAAAAATAAAATCACTGGGCGAAGTGTTATAGATAAAGCAACTGGAAAATTGCTGTAAAGCTCCGGTAGGACTGTAACGATTCACTCCCGACCACGAGTTGTCATAACTCTCCGCTCGATAGCTGCCGAGTAAGTTGCCGTCCGGCTGCAGTGCCAGCCGATAAAATTCTTTCAAAAGAACATTGCTGTTGTCAGGCGGAGGATTGAATGTCGTATCTTTGCTGCCGTCGGCATTCAGCTTTACCAACCCGCGTACTGCGACACCATCCATTCCGTCTATTCTGCCGCCGGCGAACATTTTGCCGTCGGGCAAAAGTTCCACATCAACACAGCCGTTGCCGGTTAGATTTACCTGAAAAGAAGTATCTCTTGATCCGTCCTGATTAAAACGCGCCAGTAAAAATGGGCTGCTGCCCGCTACTCGGAAACCTCCGCAAGCCATAAATCTGCCGTCCGAATAGAGTTCTATATCTTTCACACCACCTATCAGAGAGGGAGAAAAACTGCTGTCCAAGCTGCCGTCCGAATTCAGTCTGACAAAATAGGTCGGAGCATCGGAGATTCTGAAGATTCTAAAAACCCCGGCGACCAGCATCTTTCCATTCGGCAATAGCTTAATTGTCTCAACGACATCGTTAGCCATCGCGCCTAAAGGAGAGTTAAACGTCGTATCGCGCGAACCGTCGGGATTAAGCCGGACAATTAGCGGACTGCCTGTTTCGTTGACCGTGGTGAAGTTTCCTCCCACCAATATTTTCTGGTCCGGCTGAACTACCACGACATTGTTAAATTGGTAGTACGGATGAGTCTGACCGCCGAATGTCGGATCAAACGAAGGATCAACCCGATAATCCTGCGCCCGAATTGAAATTAAAGCGGTTATTGTTACAACAAAAAACACAAAGAGTGAAAAAAACTTACGCTTCATCTGAATTTTACCTCGAAGAATGGAATGAGCCTTCACTATAACATTGACGTTTTATTATGACAATGATTTTTTGAGGGAAGAGACTCGATAAGCAGAATTCCTGTAACTTATCTAACCCAAGTGTTTGCTAGGATTTTTAACAAAAGTTTTAACAATATCGAAGTTCAATAATAGGAATAAAAGGCAAGGGCTGGAAATTTGAATTAATTCAAATTTCCAGCCCTTGCTTCTTCAAAAATTTTCCATTTGGATTATTTTCTCAACCGAGCTTCGACATTATTCGCTTTCAGCGAATTTCCCGTTGCTCTCTGCAAATCGGCGATGGCTTTGTTGAGTTCGGTTTGGGCGCGGAGTTCATTGCTTCGCGCGGTCGCTAAAGCCGTCTGGCGTTCGAGAACTTTGTAAATGTCGGATTGTCCTTCGTCTAGTTTGCGCTGTTCCGATTCGTATTGTTTGACCGAATTTTCCCGCGAAATCGCTGCGCTTCTCAAACGGGCTTCGGCGGTGCGGACGAACTGCAAAGCGTTTCGCACGTCAACCTGAATGTTTTGTTCGATCTGCTGTCGCTGCGTGTTGATCTGCTCGCTTTCGACCAACGATTTGCCGAGTTGTGCTTTGTTCGCTTTGTTGCCGAACAGCGGCAAATCGAACTGCACGCCGACGCGATAAGTCGGGTAACGGTTCGCCAGTAAATTTCCCAGAGCCGTGCCGAAACCGCCGGTTAAATTTCCGGGCAAGGTCGGTGTCGGAGTAATCGGAATCGTCGGAATTTGCGGCAGCGTTGGATTGGTCTGCGCTGATAAAGCATTGACGTTGTTGATTAATTGATTAAGCGTCGGTGTCGTATTCGATGAAAACGGATTAACCGAATTGGTCAAAGCTCCCGCCGCGCCGTTAATCGAATAACTGGCGATCAAATCAACCTGCGGTTTCGTCTGCTCGCGGTAATATCTTTGATTGATTTGATTGATGTCGCGCTGTGTCTGATTCAGTTCGAGTTCGGGACGATTTTCCAGAGCCGCCTGCAACGCTTCGGGCAGAGATGTCGTCGGCGCATCCAAATCAACCGGATCAACCGGCGTAACCGATTGCCGCCAAAGCTGGTCGTCTTTGCTCTGAGCGATTAGATTTTTCAGAGTATTTTCCGACTGCGCGACCGTGTTGAGCGCGTCATAAACCGACTGCTCGAAATTAGCGACCTGCGTTTCGGCGGCGACAATATCAATCGGCGCAAGCTGACCTTCGTCAACCAAACGACGATTGTGTTCGAGCTGGTCTTTCGCATCTTTGACCGAATCGCGCTGTACCTGCAAATTACGAAGCGCATAGGTCAAATCCCAGTAAGCGCGCTGGACGTTGGCGATGGTTTCAATCGAACGCTGGCGAAATTGCGTGTCGGTCAAACTCAAATTGCGTTTGGCGATTTCAATCGTGCGTTTGCCTTGATTAAAACTTCTGCCGCGCAGAAGCGGCTGCGTATATTGAATTCCGAAGTTCTGCGTGTAGGTCGGGTTGACCAGGGAAAACTGATTGTTCGTCGTGCCGCGCGAGTTGTCGGTCGTTAAACTGAAATTTCCGCCGCCGCGATCAATATTGCCCGTAATTCCGACGTTGCCGCCGATGCCCGAAGTCGTCAAAGAACCGTCAGGACCGCCGCCGAAAAAGCTGAAAACCGGCGTTTTGGCACGTTCGTAATAAGTTTGTCCGGCAAAGCGCGGTTCGTAGAATCCGCGAGCCGACTGCACATCGAATTCCGCGCTGCGGACGTTCTGGCGCGTTACTTCGATGTCCTTGTTGTTTTCCAAAGCCATCGTAATCGCCTCGCGCAGAGTCAGACTTTTCTGATCCATCATATCAACGCCGACGCGCCCCAAATCGGGCAGACTCGTATCGTTCTGCTGATAATTCGGCGCGATTGCCGGAACGCCCTGCAAATTTTCCGGCTGGACATTTTGTTTGTCGTCCGGTTCAGTCGAAGCCTCCGGCGAAGGCGTAACGGTCGGCGTTGGTGTCGGCGTTGGAGTTGGAGTTATATCCTGCGCCTTCACCGAAGCGAAACCGAAAACTAAAATTGCAAAAATTATAAATAATTGCCTGTTCATAAAATAAAACCCTTGAATTAAAACTTGCTGAGAAGCGAACTCGTCGCGGTCGTTACTTTGCGTTTCAGACCGCCGAACATTTTCGACGAAAACTTGCTGACGCGATTGAAAATATGCCACTCGGTCGCGTCGTCAAATAACGAATAAAAAACCGGAACTGCCAATAAAGTTAAAAGCAGACACAGCGATTGACCGCCGACGACCAGAACGCCGATGGAACGATTCGTTCCCGCGCCCGCGCCGGTCGAGACGACGAGCGGAATCATTCCCGCGACGAGCGCAATCGTCGTCATCAGAATCGGACGCAGACGGTCGCGGTTCGCCTGAATAATCGCGTCGTAACGCGACATTCCGGTTTCGCGCAGGTGATTCGTATGGTCAATCTGCAAAATCGCGTTCTTTTTCACCACGCCGAATAAAAGTAAAAGTCCGAGTCCCGAAAAGATATTCACGGTTTGCCCGGTCAGCAAAAGCGATAAAATACCGAACGGAATCGAAAGCGGCAGAGTCAGCAGAATCGTTACCGGATGGATAAACGATTCAAACTGCGCCGCCAGCACGATATACATAAAAATAAATGACAGGCAGATCGCCAGCATAAAGTAGAACAAAGATTTGCCGAGTTCTTTGGATTGTCCGACGTAGCCGGTCGTGTAACCGGCGGGCAAGTTTAAATCCTTGACGAAGCCGTCCATCGCCGCCGTGATGCTCGTCGCCGAACCGCCGGGTTTGGTGTTCGCCAGCAGCGTAACCTGCCGCTGACGATTCAGGCGGTCAACCGAACTCGGTCCCGTTCCGTTGGAGACTTTAACCACGCGGTCGAGGGAAACCGTGCCGAGCGTTGTTGACGGCACGAGCAGACGTTTTAAGCCTTCGACATCCGTGCGGAAATTGTTGATGGCGCGAACGCGAACTTCGTACTGATCCGTGCCTTGCGTGAAAGTCGTCGCTTCGGTTCCGGCGACGAGCGTGTTCAAAGCCTGCGAAACCGAACCGACGCTGACTCCTAAATCAGCCGCCGTATCGCGGTCAACCGTCAGGCGTACTTCGGGTTTGCCGCTAATCAAAGTCGAATCAACGTCAACCGCGTCGGGAATCGTCTTCATCTTTTCGAGCATTACGGCGGAGATTTCTTCGAGCTTTTTCAAATCCGGTCCCGAAATCAAAAACTGCACGTTGGCGTTGCGCTGACCGCCGCCGGAAAATGCCGCGACGGGCTGCACGCCGGTTCGCAGATTCAGATCGGCGTAATTTTTACTCAGCACTTCACGCGCTTTGACCATCAAATCTTCCTGCGAAAGAGAGCGTTCGCCGATGTCGGAAAGCCGCACGAAAATCGTACCGTTATTGACGATTTGCTGCTGCCCGCCGCCGATGGTCGTCAACGTATCGGACACGCCTTCGAGTTTGCGAACGTCGGTGGCAATTCGTTCAAACAACTGCGAAGTCGCCGAAATCGAATAGCCTTCCGGCGCGCGAATCGAAATTTCAAACTGCGATTGGTCGTCAACCGGCAAAAAGTTTTTGCCGACAAATGCGAACAGCGGAACGATGCTGATGAATACCAAAACGCACAGTAGAACAATGAGCCAGCGGTGCGCCATCGAAAACTTCAGCAGCCAAGTGTAAGAATTATCAATATATTTATAAAATCCGCGCTGTTTACTGTCGTGCGGCTGCTTCGGAGCTTGCGGCTGACGATTTTCGATCATTCCGTCGCCGTGAATTTCGAGCGGCGGTTTTTCATCAACTGCTGCTTCTTTTTCCTTCGGAGTTTTGATAAGTCGCGCCGCCAGCATTGGCGTTAAAGTGAATGAAACGAGCAGGGAAACGCCGACTGCGAACGCCGCCGT
This sequence comes from uncultured Pyrinomonadaceae bacterium, assembly GCA_964244835.1. GTDB lineage: Bacteria > Acidobacteriota > Blastocatellia > Pyrinomonadales > Pyrinomonadaceae. Next base: position 9,848 of record CAXTKJ010000009.1, on the reverse strand, counting down.
CAGACCGAATGACGACATAAAACGCCCGACGATGCCCTGCATAAATCCGATGGGAACGAACACCGCCATCAAGGATAAAGTCGTTGCCAAAACCGCCAAACCGATTTCGCGGGTGCCTTCAATCGCCGCCTGATATGGCGACATTCCTTTTTCTTCGATGAAACGGTAGATATTTTCCAGCACCACAATCGCGTCGTCAATCACGATGCCGACCATCAAAGTCAGCGAAAGCATCGTAATCGAATTGAGCGTGTAACCCATCGCATACATCAGCGCGAACGTCGAAATAATCGAAGTCGGAATCGCCAGTGCCGCAATAAATGTCGTGCGTAAATTCCACAAAAACAGGAATACGACGACCGCCGCCAAAATGCCGCCGACAATCAAATGCTCTTCGATGGCGTGCAGCGAATTCTCGATAAAAATCGAGTTGTCGCCGATGATTTGAATGCGGTAATCTTTAAATTGTTTGTCCGCCGCCAAACTCGCTTCGATTTCCTTCAAACGCGATTTTAATTCCTGTGCGACCGCGACCGTGTTTTGTCCTGATTGTTTGGAAACGATCAAAGTAACGGCGGGCTGACCGTTCAGACGCGCTTCGGTACGCAACTCTTCCGCGCCGTCTTCGACGTAGCCTAAATCCTTGATTCGGACTTGATAATTTCCGCGTGTGGTAACGACGATGTTGCCGAATTCTTCCGGCTTTTTGATTTTCCCGACGGTGCGGACGCTCGTCTCCGTCTGTCCGCCGTCAATTCTGCCGCTCGGAAATTCGACGTTCTGCGTCGCCAGCGCGTTCGAGATTTCCGCCGCCGTGACGTTATACGAACGCATTTTGTCCGGGTCAACCCAGACGTTGATCTGCCGTTCGCGCCCGCCGACGATGGAAACCTGACCGACACCGTTGATGGATTCGATGCGTTCCTTGATTTGATTTTTAGCGACTTCCGTGACATCGCGCAGATTAGTCGGCGCGGAAACGACGATTCGCAAAACCGGAGCGGCATCGGTGTCGAGTTTTTGTACGGTCGGCTGTTCAGCCGTATCCGGCAAATCGGGAATCACCGTCTGCACGCGGTTTTCGACTTCCTGCGCCGCGACGTTGACATCTTTTTCGAGAACGAACTGCACGAAAACCTGCGAAATCCCTTCAATCGAAGTCGAACGCAATTCATCAATGCCGCTCACCGTGTTGACGGCTTCTTCGATTTTATCGGTAACTTCCGTCTCGATTTCCTCCGGCGACGCGCCCGGATTAACGACCGTAATCGTTATCGTCGGAAAGTCAATCTTCGGAAAAAGGTCAACGCCCAAACTGAAAAAAGAAAATGCCCCGACCGTGACGAGCGAAAAAATAATCATCGTCGCAAACACGGGACGCTTCACACAAATTTCTGCTAACCATTGCATAAATCTTTGGGTTTCTGGTTTCTGGTTTCAAGTTTCTGGTTGTTTCCGTTCGACTTGAAATTCAAACCTGAAAAATTATCGGAATTTGTTACCTTTTATATCCGACTGTTTCAAATAATTTATAAGACCGGCAATTACTTTGCCGTTTTGAATTATTTTTCCGCAAATGGAATTGAACTCACTTTCGGAAATATAATTCTGATCAAGCGCAATATATAATTGTGCGCGAACTTCACCTAAAGAACCTTTGGCGATTGACAAAAAGTTGATAAATTCCTTGTTTCCATCACGTTCAAAACCTTCAGCGATATTTGACATTATTGAGACCGAAGCACGTTGAATTTGATTGCACAAACCGAAATCACGACAAAAAATTTCGGTTTTAGAAATTCGGTAAATATCTTTCACAATTTCACGCGAAATCTTCCACGCTTCCAAGTCTTCAAATTTCTCAATCGTCGCCATCTGAAATCTATTTATCAACCACAACCTAAACTTCCAGAAACCAGAAACCAGAAACCAGAAACCAGAAACCTACTGCCTCACATTTACGCCGTCAAAAACCTGATTCAGATTTCCGACGACAACCGCTTCGTTTTCCTGAACGCCCTGTTTGATTTCGATTTTCCCGTTTTCCAGCACGCCGAGCGTAACCGTGCGTTGTTCGGCGCGTCCGTCTTTGACGACGAAGACGCTGTTGTTGTCGCCTTCGGTTTTAACGGCGGTCGCCGGAATCATCACGGTCGGTTTGGCTTCCGACTGTGCAATTCGGACGGTTGCAAATTGTCCGGGTTTCAGTTGTCCGCCGCTGTTTTCGACTTCGGCTTCGACCGTCAAAGTTCTCGAAGTCGCGTTTAAGTTCGGCGCGGTGCGGACGATGGTTCCGGCGAAATTTTTGTCCGGGTATGCCGTCGTTTGCAGGGAAATCGCCTGACCGTTTCTAATGCTTCCGATTGATTGTTCGGGAATGTCTATGTTCAGCCGTAAAACCGAAGTGCGGACAATCGTCGCCACTTTGTTAGTTGTCGCCGCGAATTCGCCTAAATCTGCGGTGCGTTCGGCGACGTAGCCGCTGATCGGCGCGTAGATAACTGCGTCGCCGACTGATTTTTTCGCCGCTTCAACCTGAGTTTGCGAAGTAGCGACGACGGCGTTGGCGTTGCCGACCGCCGTTCGTGCCGTGTCAACCTGCGCCCGCGCCGTGTCAATCGCTTTGACGGCGACGGCGGCGTTCGACCGCGCTTCGTCGAGTTGTCCCAAAATAGCGTCGCGCTGCGATTTTCGCTGGTCGTAAATCGAACGCGAAACGTCGCCGGTTTCGAGCAGCCGCGTCGCTCTCGCTAATTCTCTTTCGGCTAATTCGAGCTGCGCCTTAAATGTTTTGACCTGCGAAAAAGTTTCGATATTGAAAACCTCGCCGTCTTTGACGTTCAGGCGAATCTGCGTTTGCCGCAAATTCGCAATCGCCTGGTCAACCTGCGCCTGTGCCTGTACGACGAGTTGTTTTTGCTGGGCGACCTGCGCCTGTGCCTGGTCGAGCCGGTTTTGCGCGTCGCGGCTATCGAGCCGGACTAAAACGTCGCCCTTGTTAACATAGCTGCCGATGTCGAAATTGACTTCGACGATTTTTCCGCCGACCGTCGGCGCAACGTCCGTCTGCGCGTCGCTCGCCAAACTGCCGGTCGCTTCAAAATAGACCGGCATATTCTGAACAATCGCCGGCTCGGTTTTCACATCAACGACCGTCGGTGCGTTGTTCGCATTGGCGTTGGCGTTCGACGATTGGGCTTTCGAGCCGCCGCACGACGCGGCAAATGTTACGACAACGCTCAGAAAAACGCTGAAAACTGCCGATTTAAAAATTGTTTGCTTGCTCATTATGATTGCTGAAAATTATAAAAAAAATTATTTTTTCGTAATGCCGTTCAATAGTATTTCGGTGAAATTTCGCGCCGCGTCCTCGTTGGAAATTTCTAAAATTTTCTGTTCCTTGTCCCAGAGAATGTTGTAGAGCGAATGATGCACGAACATTCCCATAAAAGCGCGGACGATGATGCGCGGTTCTATTTCACGAAACGCGCCGTCGGCTTGCCGCTGCTGAATATAATCGCCTAAAAACTTATATTTTTCGGTAATAAAACTTTCAAAAAACATCCGCGCCAGATCGTGTTCTTCAAGAGCCGAGTGCAGCATCAGCCGCAGAAAACCCGAATCGCCCGAATGATAATCCATCGCGTTCAAAGCCATCGTGTAGAAAACGCCGAAGTCGTCTTTGGCTTCGGTTTTTTGCACCAAATCCTCAAAGCGGTTTTGAACGGCGCGGTCGCAGGATTTAAGATCGAGAATTGCCGAATAAAGTTCTTCCTTGTTAGCGAAATGCTTAAAAACCATCGCTTCGGAAACACCCGCCATTCGCGCGATTTCCTTGGTCGTCGTGCCGCTGAAACCGCGCTGTGAAAATAATCTGATAGCGACTTCCAGAATCTGAATCCGCCGCGCATCGCCGGACATTCTGCCCGCCGCCGTTTCGATAATGTCTAATTCTCTAATCAATCTTTTCTCCGAAATGAAATAAGTAAGTAAGCACTTACTTTCTCATTTTAGAACGAACTTGTCAATCATTGTGAAACATTTAACAAGAACTTCACTTAAAACTTTTCGTATGAACTTTTGCAGCGGAAAAGGCATCAAATCCGCAACTGAAAAGTTGAAGCGAAGACGGTTAATTTAAGTTTTATTACAAGGAGATTGAAGGAAATGACGGAAACAAATACGAATCAGGAACAGGCGTTGGTCAAACCGGAAGTTTACGACGGCGAAGATAAAACGACGAATGATTATATGAACGAATTCAAAGGACAGGCGCAGGAATACGGGCAGAAATTTCAGGACGCGGCGATGAAAGCCAAAGATTACGCCAGCGAAAAATACACTTTGGCGAACGAAAAATTTAAAGAAATCAAGGGCAAAGACCCGCAGGAATTAGTTGAAGACGCAAAGGAATTTGCACGGCAGAAACCGGGGCAGGCGTTGCTGATTTCGGCGGCGGCAGGATTGGTCATCGGGCTGCTTTTGAAGGGCGGCAGAAGATGAACTTCATTTAACTCAATCAATTAAGGCGATTCGATTTTTCGAGTCGCCTTTTTTATTGCTTTCGTTTAACATTTCGTCAGATTGCGGCGCATTTATTTTAATTTTATTGGTTTCAGGCGTGTGATGAGTCTTCCGAAGAAAATTATCACCGGAATTATTTGGCTATGCGTTCAGGTGATCGCGGCGCAGGCGCAGTATCGTTTTGACTCTTGGACGACGGATAACGGGCTGCCGCAGAATTCGGTGAATTCGATGTTGCAGACGGCGGACGGTTATTTGTGGTTCACGACGCTCGACGGTTTGGTGCGTTTCGACGGCGTGAAATTTACGGTTTTTAATAAGTCGAATTCAAAAAATCTGCCGACCAATCGGTTGATTGATTTGATCATTGACGATGAAAATTCGTTGTGGATTTGCACGGAAGCGGGCGGTTTGGTGCGCTACGCGAACGGTGAATTTCAGGCGTTCACGACCGCCGACGGTTTGCCGTCGAATACGGTTTACGAAGTTTTGAAGGATTCGGACGGCGGCGTTTTGGCTTTTACGCGCAACGGCATTGCGCGTTTTGCGGACAACCGTTTTTCGCCCGTGATTGATGAAAAAAATAGAGATTATCACGAATTCAGAATTTATCCCGCGCCGTCCGGCATTCGTTTTGAATTGAATGCGGAAGCGTTGATTGCGGGAAAAGACGGCAACAAAACGAGCTATGATCTGCCGCCGAATCTGACGAAAATTCTCACTCCGAATTTTAATTTTTTCTACTTCGTCAAAATGTTTGAAGACCGCGACGGAACGCTTTGGCTGTGGGTCAACCCCGGCAAATTGTTTAAATTTAAGGACGACGTTTTTGACGAAATAACGGCGACAGGAATGCCTTCGAGCGTTGTCCGAGTTATCACGCAAGACCGGCAGGGCGACATTTGGCTCGGTTCGGAAAGAGAAGGCGCGTGTCGTCTGAGTCAAAATAAATTTGTTTGTTTCGATTCGACAAAAGGCTTGACCGGCAATTTCGTAACCGATATTTTTTCCGACCGCGAAGGAACTCTCTGGATGGCGACCAACGATAAAGGCATTTGCCGGTTGACGAAACAAACTGTAACGACGCTTTCGACGGCGGAAAAACTCGCGCAAAAAAACGTCTATTCGATTCTGGAAACGGCAAACGGCGCGATGTGGCTCGGTTCGTTCGGCGCGGTGGCGAAATACGAAAGCGGTGTGATGACCAATTACGGCAAGCCCGAAGGCTTGATTTATCCGTTCGTGCAGTCGCTTTTTGAGGACACTGACGGGCGTTTGTTCGTCGGCGGACTCGACGGCGTTCAGTATTTTGAGAACGGCAGGTTCTACGATTTTATGAACGCGCTCGGCGCAAAAGCCGGAGATTTTATCGTGACCGACATTCACCGCGACCGGCGCGGAATTTTATGGCTGGCGACGACCGCCGGAGTAGTCAAATACGACGGCGCAACCGCTGTTCATTTAACGACGAAAGACGGGTTGCCAAACGATTTTGTCAAAACGATTCTCGAAGCTAAAGACGGAACGCTGTGGATTGGAACTTACGACGGACTCGCCAAACTGTCAGAACCATCTGCGGTAGCGGATGGTTTAAGTCGAAACGTAAATATTCCACTGGCGGACTTCAACCGCCCGCTACCGCAGACGGTTCTGACATTCACCGAAAAAGACGGTTTGGCGGGAAATCATATTCGCGCACTTTACGAAGATGAAACGGGCGCGATGTGGATCGGAACTTACGACAGCGGTTTATCGCGTTTCAAAGACGGAAAATTTACCGTTTACAACATCGGCAACGGACTTTTCAGCAACGGCGTTTTTCAGATTTTGCCTGACGAACGCGGCAATTTTTGGATGTCGAGCAACCAAGGAATTTACCGCGTCAGCCGCGCCGAATTAAACGATTATGCCGACGGCAAACGGCAGAATATCGTTTCGACCTCGTTCGGCAAATCCGACGGGATGCTCTCGACCGAAGCGAACGGCGGCGGACAGCCTGCCGGAACGAAAACACGCGACGGGCAGCTTTGGTTTCCGACGCAGGACGGCGCGGCGATCATCAATCCCGAAGCCGTCGAGTTTAATCCTCTGCCGCCGCCGGTCGTGATTGAAACGGTGCGGATTGATAACAAGTCAGAACCGTTTGCGGTAGCGAATGATTCAACACGGCAAACTGAAAACTCCGCTGAAAACTCAAACGCTCCGAATGGCAAACTTCAACCGCCCGCTACCGCAGACGGTTCTGACATCGTGCTTGAGCCGGGACAGGAAAATCTCGAAATTGATTACACCGGCTTGAGTTTTATCAAACCGGAACAAGTCAGATTTCGCTATAAACTTGCCGGTTTGGACGAAAATTGGACGGAAGCGGGAGCGCGGCGGACGGCTTTTTATCCGCATTTGTCGCCGGGTGAATATGTTTTTCAAGTCATTGCCGCCAACAGCGATAACGTCTGGAATGAAACGGGCGCGAGCGTTAAAATCAGCGTCAAACCGCCGTTTTACCGGACATATTGGTTTTACGCGGCGTGTCTGCTTTTATTTTTGATCGTCGTTTATGCGTTTTATCGAGTTCGCGTTTCGCAGCTTGAACGCGCCCGAAGAACGCAGGAAGAATTTTCGCGCCGACTGATAAATGTCCACGAGAGCGAACGCCGACGCATCGCCGCCGAACTGCACGACTCAATCGGGCAGAGTTTGGCGATGATAAAAAATCGCGCCGTTTTGGGAGCGGAATCGGTGATGGACGAAAACGCCCGCCGCCAACTTGAATTGATTACCGCGCAGACGACGCAGACGATTGGCGAAGTGCGCGAAATTTCTTATAATCTGCGTCCGTATCTGCTCGACCAACTCGGTTTGAAAAAAGCGGTTTTGTCGCTTTTGAATAAATTGAACGAAACGGGACAATTGAAAATTCAGACGGAAATTGACGAGATTGACAATCTTTACGAAAGCGAAGCCGAAATGAGTATTTACCGCATTATTCAGGAAAGTTTGAGCAATATCGTCAAACATTCGGGCGCGGACGAAGCGCAGGTTTTTATCACGAAAAGTGAGCGCAATCTAACAATTCTAATTTCCGACAACGGCAAAGGTTTTGATATAAATTCGCAGCATACCGGCGAAATCGGCAAAGGCGGCTTCGGGTTGATCGGAATGTCGGAACGAGTCAGAATGCTCGGCGGAACGCAGGAAATCGAAACCGAAAGCGGTGCAGGGACGACGATTTTGATTAAAATACCTTTGAAAAATGCGGAAACACGCACGGAGTAAGTGTGTTTTTGGCGACACAGTTTCGCCCTTACTTCGTGCGGGCTTCTGCAAGGTTGAATGAATGGAAAATCAAATTAAAATCATCATCGCCGACGATCATCCGATTGTGCGGCAAGGTTTGCGGCAGATGATCGAAGCCGACAAATCTCTCACAATTATCGGCGAAGCGGGCGACGGTGAAACGGTTTTGCAGTTGATTGAACTCCAAAAACCGAACGTCGCGGTGCTTGATATTGATATGCCGAAGCTGGACGGTTTCGCCGTCGTGCGCGAATTGCAGCGAAAAAAAATCGCCGTTGAAATCGTCTTTCTGACAATGCACAGCGAAGAAGAAGTTTTTCAAAACGCGATGGATTTGGGTGTCAAAGGCTACGTTTTAAAGGACAGCGCGACGACCGATATTGTCGCCGGAATAAAATCCGTCGCGGGCGGCAAAGCGTTTATCAGTCCGGCGTTATCGTCGTTATTACTCAATCGCCGCCGCCGTTCCGAAGCAGTCAGAAACGAAAATCCCAGTCTTGATTTGCTTTCGCCGACCGAACGCCGCGTTCTCAAACTCATCGCCGAAGACCGCACGAGTAAGGAAATCGGCAAGGAACTTTTCATCAGTCACCGCACGGTTGACACGCACCGCCTCAACATCAGCCGCAAACTCGATTTGCGCGGCAGTCTGGCACTCGTCAAATTTGCGATTACTCATAAATCCGAGCTTTAAAAACCGACATCCATAATCTACAAAACTTTTCTTCACGGGCATAGCCGCAAATCCGTTTTCATAATCCCGACTAAGTAACAATACCTACCCGAAATTACGCAGCTTTACGGATGCGTGATTACGCAATCACACGGATTTTCACGCCGTTTTTTTTCAATTATAGTTTCCTTACTAAATTGGAAAATCGGCAAATGATGAAAGTTTTGATAGTTGACGATAACCCGCAAATGCGCGAAATGATGCGCCATTATTTGCCGTGTTCGGGCAATGAAATCCGGGAATGTGCCGACGGCGTGAATGCGCTTGCGGCTTATATGGATTTTCTGCCCGATTTCGTGTTGATGGATTGGCAGATGAAGCAGATGGACGGATTGACTGCAACGCGGGAAATACTACGATTGTTTCCCGAAGCCTATATTTTGCTGGTTTCGCAATACGACGATGCCGAATTGCGAAAAACCGCGTTTGAAATCGGCATCCGTGATTTTATCTCCAAAGACAATTTAAAAAGACTGCGCGAAATTTTCCCGGTCGGCACGGTTGAATAAAAAACTATTATGAACAAACAAAATTTTATCCTGAATTTCGTGGTGTTGTCAGCCGTATTTTTAATCGGCGCGGCGGGTGTCAAAGCGCAGAGCAATACGCTCCAATATCAATGTCTCGGTATGCCGCAGTATTTTTCCGTGCCGCCGGGCGTAACGCAGATTTCGGCGACGGTCGTCGGCAGCAGCGGCTTCAATGCAGTCAGCAACACCCGCATTGAAGATGAAGAAACAGTTCCGGGCGGCAGGGGCGCGGCACTTCAAACGACGATCAATGTCGTTCCCGGTCAGGTGCTGACGGTCAATGTCGGCTGCCGCGCCGGATACGGTTTCACGCGCGGCGGAATCGGAGATCAGGGCATTTATGCAAACCTTAGTTCCAGACGGATTCCTGATTTCGGCGGCGGTTCGAGCGGAATAGTTTCGGGAACTGATGTTTTAGTCGTGGCGGGCGGCGGCGGTTCGGCGGGCGCAAAAGGAGGCTTTTTCATTTCGATTAACGGCGGGCGCGGCGGTGATGCCCAAGCCTCAACCGGCAACGGCGGCAGCGGCAACGGCACTAATTCAAACGGCAGCGGCGGGCTTTTCGCGGCTTCGGCTACCGGAAACGGAGCGAACGGTGAATTACAACCGACCATCGGCAAGCAGGGCGGCGGCGGCGGCGGCGGTTACAATCCTTCGGGCGGCGGCGGCGGCGGCGGCAGGGCTTCGACCTCAATTTACGGCGGCGCGGGCGGCGGCGGCGGCGGCGCGTCATACGTCAATCCGGCGTATGCCGTTCAAAATCT
>CAXTKJ010000008.1:0-131763 GCA_964244835.1 uncultured Pyrinomonadaceae bacterium | reverse complement strand
AATCGAACCGACCGACGAGATTTCCTTCACCGCGCACGGCGAAAAGTATTTCTACGACGCGACGAGTTTTTTTCAGGGCAATCCGTTTTTGATCGAACCGCTGATCGAAGCCGCCGTCGGCGGTGCGGGCGGCGCAACCGCACTCGATTTATACTGTGGTGTCGGACTTTTTACATTACCGCTGGCGCGAAAATTTCAAAAGGTCGTCGGTGTCGAAGGTTACGACAAGGCGGTTGATTTCGCCGAAAAGAACGTCGAACAGGCGCGGCTTCCCAACGTCGAATTCAGACGCGAAAACGTCGGCGACTGGCTGAAGGAAAACGCCGAAAAGTTAAACGACGTAGATTTCGTACTGCTCGACCCGCCGCGTTCCGGCACGGAAAAAGAAACGATTGAAAATCTTCTGAAAATCGCGCCGAAACAAATCTCCTACGTTTCCTGCGAGCCTTCGACCTTAGCGAGAGATCTAAAGATTCTCACGGAAAACGGCTATGCGATTCAGTCAATCGCTGTCTTCGATTTATTTCCGCAGACGCATCACGTCGAAACCGTCGTTCGATTAAAGTTAAATTTATAGAAATCAAAAAGGCGGCGAAAATTCACCGGCTTTTTATTGCTTTTGTCCGTTGCTGCGGTTGAGCAAGTGCAGACGACTTGAGCCTTTCGCACCCTTGCTCACGCGCGGGTTTCCGCTTGACGTTTTTTTGTTTTGCCGTTTCAGATTTGATTATAAGAGCAAATTTGGGGTTAATGTAATGCAGGCTGTCAGCCTGTTCTACTTTTTTACCACATACTAAATACGCATTTGCTCTGGATTATGCCGCCGCCGCGAAAGTTCGATGGTATGCTTGAAGACAGAATCACTAAGCGAATTTTGGTTTAATTTATGAACCGTTAAATCGGCTCCCCGTGCATTTTACAGCTATGGAAAAAAAAGCGGCGGCGAAAAAAGACAAAAACGACTTTCCAAAGAAAAAACCGGAAAAAGCCGCTCCGAAAACCGGGTCGAAAGAAACATTACCAACGAAAAAAGATTTTCTCGTCGTCGGTCTCGGCGCGTCGGCGGGCGGTGTCAAGGCTTTGCAGGAATTTTTCGCTTCGATACCGCCGAATTCGGGAATGGCGTTTGTCGTTATTCTGCATCTTTCGCCGCAGCACGAATCGAGTCTGCCGCAGATTTTGCAGGCGCAGACGATGATGCCGGTCGTGCAGGTCAAGGAAACTTACAAGGTCGAACCGAACAACGTCTACGTTATTCCGCCGAACAGCCAGCTTAAAATGCTGGACGGAAATATCTACTGTGCGCCGCCGGAGGCAAAGACGGGCGCGCGCGTGGCGATTGACGTTTTCTTTCGCACGCTCGCCGAGGCGTACCAGCAAAACGCCGTCTGCGTCGTGTTGAGCGGCACGGGTTCGGACGGAACTCTGGGGTTGAAGCGCGTCAAGGAATCGAACGGTTTTGCGATTGTCCAATCGCCCGAAGATGCGGAATATGACCAGATGCCGCGCAACGCGATTGCGACCGGGCTTGCGGACTGGATTCTGCCCGTGCGCCGGATGCCCGACAAGCTGATTCATTTCCGGGGAAGCTCGGAACGGCTGCATCTGACGAACGGGGCGAGCGCGGAAAAGGTCGCCGAAGAAATCAACGCCGAAGATTCTCTGCGCGAGATTATCACGATTCTGCGCGTTCGCACCGGACACGATTTCGCCAATTATAAAACGCCGACGCTCGTCCGGCGCATCGCGCGTCATTTGCAGATTCACGAACTCGAAGACCTTCCGACGTATGTTAGTTTCCTGCGCGACAACGCGGAAGAGATTCAGTCTTTGCAGCGCAATCTTTTGATCAACGTCACGAATTTCTTCCGCGATAAAGAGGCTTTCGCCGCGCTCGAGACCGGAGTTATCCCGCGCCTTTTTACGGGCAAAACAGCGCGTGATACGGTGCGCGTCTGGACGGCGGGCTGCGCTTCGGGCGAGGAAGCCTTTTCGCTGGCTATGCTTTTGACCGAATATGCCGAGAAGCAGAGCGAGCCGCCGAAGTTTATGATTTTTGCGACCGACATTGACGACGGGGCAATCGCTCAGGCGCGTGAACATCTGTATCCCGAATCAATCGAGGTGGATGTTTCGCCCGAACGTCTGAAGCGATTTTTCGTGCGCGACGGCAGCCGCTTTCGCATTAGAAAGGAACTGCGCGAAACGGTTTTGTTCGCGCCGCACAATGTTTTGCGCGACCCGCCGTTTTCGCGGCTCGATCTGGTAACGTGCCGCAATGTTTTGATCTATCTGAACCGGGAAGCGCAAAAGCACGTGATGGAAATTTTCCATTTCGCTTTGAAGAGCGATAGTTTTCTTTTTCTCGGCAGCAGCGAATCAACCGAAAACGCGGCGGAGTTATTTGAGGCGATTGAAAAAAAACAACGCCTTTACCGCCGCCGACCCGCGCCGCACGGTTATCACGCGCCGCCGCGAATGCCGGCTGCCGGAAACTGGCAGACCAACCTGCAAATCGGCGCGGGATTTGCCGAACGCGCCAGAATTTCTTCGCTCGGCGAGATGCACTACAAACTGCTCGAAAATCTCGCGCCGCCGTCGGTGCTGGTCAACGAGAATTTCGATGTCGTTTATATGAGCCAGTCAATCGGGCGTTACCTGCGTTTTACGGGCGGCGAGCCGTCGAATAATCTCTTGAAGCTCGTCAGCCCCGAATTGCTGCCCGATCTTCGCGCCGCGCTTTTCACCGCCCAGCGCGATCATCTGTCTTCCGAGTTCACGGACCTTCACGCCGTCATTAACGGCAGGGAAACGCTCATCAATTTGAGCGTCCGCGTCGTCGAAGCGGAAGACGGGAGCGGGAACTTTCTGCTGGTCATCTTCGAGGAAGCGGACGAAAACAAACTTTCGCTTCCCGCCAAAACATCCGGCAAAAAAACTATGCAGCCGTCTGACCGCGACGAAGCGGTGGCGACGATTATCAAACGTCTCGAACAGGAATTGCAGCGTTCCAGAGCGAGTTTGCGGGCGACCGTCGAACAGCACGAGGTTTCGACCGAAGAACTGAAAGCCTCGAACGAGGAATTGCAGGCGATCAACGAAGAGCTTCGTTCGGCGACCGAAGAATTGGAAACGAGCAAGGAAGAACTGCAGTCGGTCAATGAGGAAATGACAACCGTCAACAGCGAGCTGAAAGACAAGATCGAAGAAGCCGCCCGCAATAATTCGGATTTGCACAATTTGCTCGTCTCGACCGACATCGCCACGATTTTTCTCGACCGCCAACTGCGTATCAAACGCTTTTCGCCGCTCATCGAACAGCTTTTCAACATCACGCCGGTTGACATCGGGCGACCGCTCGAACATTTCACGCACCGGCTCGAATACGAATATCTGGCGGCGGACGCGAAGGAAGTTTTGAAAAACTTAAAAACCGTCGAGCGCGAAATTGCCGACAAGGAAGGACGCTATTTTCTGACGCGCTTTTCGCCGTACCGGACGGTTGATGACCACATCGAAGGCGTGGTTTTAAACTTTCTCGAAATCACCAAATACAAGCGGGCGGAAGAAGCCCTGCACAATGCAGAGGAAGGCTATCGCGTGCAGCTCGAACACGAAGTCGAAACGCGGACGGCGGAATTAGAGAAAAGCAAAGAACAGTTCACTTCGCTGATCGAGAATACGCCCGACGTGATTACGCGCTGGGATAAAAATCTGAATCTCGTTTATGCCAACGGCGCGTTCGAGGCGAAAACCGGCGTTTCCAACGAAATTTTGTTCGGCAGAACGAACAGCGATACGGCACAGCCCGACGAAGTTTCCGCGCCGTATATGGAATGCGTGCAAAAGGTTTTCGACACGGGCGAGCCGTGCGACCATTTCGATCATTTCCCGACAGCCGACGGTGAAGCATATTTTCATTCGCGTATCGTTCCAGAGAAAAACGAGCGCGGCGAAATCGAAACCGTGCTGGCAATCGCCCGCGACATTACCGAGATGGAGATACCGCGCCGCGAGCGCGAGCAGGTTCAACAATCCCTGCACGAGTCCGAAGAACGCCTTCGCATCGCCGTCGAAGCGGCGGAGTTGGCGACGTGGGTTTGGGATTTAAAGAAAAACGAAGTTACCTGGAACGAACGCCATTACCGATTGTTCGGAATGGCGGCGCGCGTAGCTCCGCAGCCGCCCAGATTGTTTTTCGATCATCTTTACCCGGAAGACAGCGCGTGGGTAACGGAACGGCTGGAGCAGGCGATTAAGAACAATGCGACCTTTTCCGCCGAGTTTCGCATCGAGCGTGAAGACGGCGCGATACGCTGGATGGAAGGCTACGGTCACGTCGTCGAAATGGAAGACGGCAAACCCGTCAAGGCTTCGGGCGTGATGAGCGACATCACGGAGCGCAAACGCGCCGAAACCGCCCTGCGCGAATCCGAAGCGCGCTTGCAGCTTTTGATGGAAAGCGTCAAAGATTACGCGATTGTAACGACCGATTTGCAGGGCATCATCATTGATTGGAATAAAGGCGCGGAAAATGTCTTCGGCTGGAAGGCGGATGAAATCGTCGGCAAACCGATTGACATAATTTTCACGCCCGAAGACCGCGCCGCTAATGCTCCGCTTCTGGAACGCCGGACCGCGCTGCAAAATGGACGCGCCGCCGACGAACGCTGGCATCTGCGAAAAGACGGTTCACGCTTTTACGTTTCCGGGATGATGACGACGCTCGCGGACGGCGAAGTCGAAGGCTTCGTTAAAATCGCCCGCGACGAGACGCAAAAAAGGGAAGCGGAGAAATCCGTGCGGGAAAAAGAAACCCTGCGCCGTCTCGTCGCCGGACAGGAGGACGAACGCCGCCGCCTCGCCCGCGATTTGCACGACCATCTCGGACAGCAGTTGACCACCCTGCGCCTGAAGCTCGAAGCGGTCAGCAAAGACTGCGACGACCTGCCTGATTTGTGCGATAAGGTGGACGAATCGCTGAAAATCACGCGCCGGATTGATGCCGATGTCGGTTTCCTGGCGTGGGAACTGCGTCCGGCTTCGCTCGACGATTTGGGATTGGCGGTCGCGCTGCACGATTACGTCCGCGAATGGCAGTTTCATTCGGGCATCAAAGCGGAGCTTCACATCAGCGGTTTAAACGTCATTAAAGTGCCGTCGGAAGTCGAAACGACAATTTACCGCATCGCGCAGGAAACGCTCAACAACATTTACAAACACGCCAAAGCCAGCCACGTTGCCGTCATCGTCAAACGGCAGGACGGCGACGTGATACTGATCGTCGAAGACGACGGCATCGGTTTCAGCCCGAAGAAAACCAGGTTGAAAAAGTCCGGCGCGAAAAGTCTCGGTTTAACCGGCATCGGCGAACGCGCCGCGCTGGTCGGCGGCACGGTCGAAATCGAATCGAAGAAGGGCAAAGGAACGACCGTTTTCGTACGCATTCCTTACAACGGCTTGCCCGGAAAATAAATTGCGCGGATTCAGCGGCGATGTCAAAAATCGCTTGTTTTCGGCGCGGTTTATAGTGTCTAATAAGGATTCAGTCAATTCACGCATCAGGCAGTTTCAAAAAAGAGGCATATCAGGTAAGTTTCAGCGAAAGCAGGATTCAGAATGCTTAGAGCAGAATTAGATTTGATATACGATAAAAAATGTAAAACAGGCTGCTAGCCTGTTTCGCGCCGCAAAGCCGTGCGAGGCAGACTAACAGCCTGCCATACATCAATCAATAATCTGCTCTGGAAGTATGTTCTGAGACTTTGAAGATCGAGAGCCGAACGGGTTAATACTCTCATCAACAATACCGAAACCGTTCGCTGTTTTAACTTTACAATCGTTCTTAAAATTTTATTAAAAATTCGTATTTGCAGGAAAATTCTCAATGACCAAGTTACGCATAATGCTCGCCGAAGACCACGAAACCGTGCGCGAAGGAATCCGCCTGATAATCAACGCGCAGGCTGATATGGAAGTGTGCGGCGAAGCCGATAACGGACGCGCCGCCGTCGAACACGCCCAGAAATTACAGCCCGACGTGATAATTATGGACATCACGATGCCGGAACTGAACGGCTTGAAGGCGACCAAAAAACTCAAACAAGTCTGCCCGCATTTGAAAATCCTGACGCTGACGCGCCACACCGACGACGGCTATTTGCAGGAACTGCTCCGCGCCGGCGCGAGCGGCTACGTCTTAAAACAAAGCCCTTCGGAAGAACTGCTCCGCGCCGTCCGCGTAGTTGCGGCGGGCAACAGCTATCTCGATCCGGCAATCGCCGGTCGCGTGATGGGCGGCTACGTCAAACGCCAGATGCGCGGCGAATCAGCCAACGCCGAACTCACCGAACGCGAAGCCGAAGTCCTGCGCCAAATCGCGTGGGGCTACAGCAACAAGGAAATCGCCGCCACGCTCCAACTCTCGGTCAAAACCATCGAAGCCCACAAAGCCAACGCAATGCGAAAACTCAACATCGGCAACCGCATAGACATCGTACGCTACGCCATCCTGCAAGGCTGGCTGGAAGATAATTAAAGGATGAGGGATGAGGGATGAAGGATGAGGGACGAACTCTTTGATCTAATTCATCCTTCATCCTTCATCCCTATTCTTCACCCTCGCCTTATTAGGGATTTCCCCTATCAACTTCGCTTACCTTCCCAATACACGAAATTTTCCGATAACCGATAATTAATTTAATGCAAATACTGAAACGGTAACTTTTTTTCGGGAAAAAGAATGTTGCCGATTCATCCCACGGTCGTCTGAGAGTATGGACTTTGGCGGCAAGAACAAGGGGGACGGGATGGATTTCTTTGTAAATCCATCCCATTTTTAAAAGTTATTAAATACTATTATCTGCTGCCGCCCATCGGAAGCTGAACGCCCGGAATGTTATGTGGCTGCCGACAATTTGCGAAAATTCAGCCGCCGATGACTTCGGTAAAGAGGAAAAAATGTTAGTAAGCAAACAGACTTTTTATCGTTCCCTGAATACTGATTTGCTGATTCTCGTCGTCGAAATGGATGAGGATACGCGGTTGATGATGAAGTATCTATTGGAAATGTGGAAACACCGGGTTATCGAAACGGCGGAAATTGACGAAGCACTGCATTTGACGGAATTACGGCAGCCGGATTTTATTTTGTTCAGCGGCTCGGCGCAAACAGGCGGAAGTCTCACAACCATCAGGCGGATGCGCGAACTGTCGTCCGGGCAAACGGGAATCATATTTATTTCCGCCTTCTCCGAAACCGCCGTTCGCGCTTCCGCTCTCGCCGCCGGTGCGGACGATTTTTTGATTAAGCCGATTGACTTCGGACGGCTGGAATTAAAACTGCAAAAACATCTGGAAAAAATCAGCAGATTAGATAGTCCGGCGGTCGGGGAAGTTTTATGAAACAGTTCTCCGCCAGGATTTTCGGATTGTTTGAACTCGATTTGTACGGGACGGTGCTGTATTCGAGACTCGACGCAAACGGTTCTTCCGGCGATTTGCCGACAAGTTTAATCGGGCTTAACTTCTTCGACGAACTCGCGCCGTTCGGCAAAGCCGAAGAATTCCGCCAACGCTTTCGCTATTTTGCGAAAGGTACGGATTCGGCGGACAAATTCACTTTCACCGACGGTTCGGACGAAACGGGCGCGGAAATAAAAGTGATGCTGACGCAGATCAGCGAGCGCGAATATAACGGCAGCGAAAAATTTATCATCGTTGACATCAGGAAAATAACGGGAGGCAGTTCGAGATAAAAAAGAAGCGGGAAATCGGCGTTTCCGTTCGTGCGGCGGGAATTTTACATTACTAAAAATCGTTCCGGGGCTGTCCGGTCGCTGAGTTTATCTTAAAAGGGCGCATCGAAAATCCCGCCATCGGAACACAATCAAATAAGGGAACAAATGCTAAACAGTTACAAAATCGAAGACAACGGCATTCCGGCGAATGCGGTAGATGTGAACAGAGGAGCGTCATATAAATACGGCACGGTCAATCAGCGGAAACTATATTCGCCTGAAATTACCGCTTTCAGAACGCGGTTAAATAACCGTCTCCTGAGCGCACTGCCGGACGAAGAATTAAACCGGCTGATGCCTTTTCTACAACCCGTCTCGGTTGCCTGCGGCGAAAATATCTTTCACCCGAACGATGTCGGCGAATTTTTATATCTGCCGGAAACCGCCGTTTTTTCTCAGCTAAACATTCTGGAAGACGGTCGCACCATCGAAACGGCGATGATCGGCAATGAAGGCATTGCGGGAATTCCCTCGATTTTGAGTTTCCGGGCATCGCCGCACTGGACGCAGACTTCAGCCGCCGGCAGCGCGTTTCGCATCAGCGTCGAAATGTTCAAACAGATATTCAATCAAAGCGATTTTCTGCGGTCGGTGGTTTTCAGTTACCTGAATTCTTACATCACGCAAATTTCTCAGCGCGTTACCTGCTGCAGCCACCACTGCATCGAAGAGCGTTTTTCGACCTGGTTATTAATGCTCGCCGACCGCAGCGATGAGGAAAAATTATTCTTAACGCACGATCAGATTTCCTGCTTTCTCGGCGTTCATCGTCCAAGCATTACCTGCATCGCGCAGTATTTGCGCCACAGCGAAATCATAGATTACGTGCGCGGGAAGATTTCGATTCTCGACCGGCAAAAATTGAAAAATCTGGCGTGTGAATGTTATTCGATGATCAACTGAAAGCGGTTTAGAAGGGTGAAATCAAAACTTAATTTCTCTAAATAAAAAAAGGCGAGTTTGCAAACTCGCCTTTTTCGCCGAAATGGTACACCCGGCAGGATTCGAACCTGCGACCCTCTGGTTCGAAGCCAGATACTCTATCCAGCTGAGCTACAGGTGCAAAGTAGTTTTGATTTTAGATTGACGCTCACCGATTTGCAAATCAGAATACTTTTTATGGACACGAAACGAATTTTAATCGGCGGCAAATGGCGGGCGGCGGCGGAAACTTTTACCGTTAATAATCCTTTTTCAAATGAACTGCTCGCCGAAGTTTACTCGGCTGATGAAAATGAAAATGACGAAGCGATTGCGCTTGCCGAAAGTGCGGCAAAAGCGATGTGCGGGTTGGCGCGTTATGAAATCGCCAAAGGTTTGCGAAAAATTGCCGACGGCATCGAAAAGCGCAAAGAAGAATTTGCGCGGACGATTTGTATGGAAGCGGCGAAACCGATAAAACTTGCGCTCGGTGAAGTTGAAAGGGGAATTGCGACGTTCGCGTGGGCGGCGGGCGAAGCCGAAAGATTCGTCGGCGAAATCGTGCCGGTTGATACGATGGCGACGGGCGCGAACAAAAGCGGTTACACGAAACGCATTCCACGCGGCTTGATTTACGGCATCACGCCGTTTAATTTTCCGCTCAATTTAGTCGCGCACAAAGTCGCGCCCGCATTGGCTTCGGGCAACGCGATTATTATCAAACCGAGCCAGCGAACGCCGCTGACGGCTCTGCTTTTAGGCGAAGTTTACCTCGAATCGGGTTTGCCGAACGCGGCTTTGCAAATCGTGCCGACCGACACGAAATATATCGAACCGATTTACGCGGACGAGCGCGTAAAAATGATTTCCTTCACGGGCAGCGCAGCGGTCGGCTGGAATATCAAGGCGAAAGCGTCTAAAAAAATGATCACGCTCGAACTCGGCGGTAATGCGCCTGTCATCGTTGACGAGTCGGCTGATTTTAATCGTTCGCTCGAAAAAATCACTGCCGGAGCGTTCGGTTACGCCGGACAAACCTGCATTTCCGTCCAGAGAATTTACGTTCACGAAAAACTTTTCGATGAATGGACGGGAAAATTTATTGCAGGCGCGAAGAATTTAAAAAAGGGAAATCCACTTGAAGAATCAACTGCGCTGTCCGCGATGATTGACGAGACGGCAGCACAAAAGGCGCAGAGTTGGGTCGAAGAAGCGGGAAATAACGGCGCGGAAATTCTCTGCGGAAATGACCGTGAAAAATCTCTGCTCGACGCGACAATCATTACGAAAACCAATCCCGAAATGCGCGTCGTCGCCGAAGAAATTTTCGCGCCGGTCGCCGTCGTCGAAAGATTTTTCGATTTTGAAGAAGCCGTCGCTTTGTCGAATCAAACCGAATACGGCTTGCAAGCCGGAGTTTTCACGAACGATTTATCGAATTCAAACTACGCGGCGGACGCGCTCGAATACGGCGGCGTGATTATCAACGACGTGCCGACTTTCCGCGTGGACAATATGCCTTACGGCGGCGTGAAAGCGTCAGGTTTCGGACGCGAAGGCGTGCGTTACGCGATGGAAGAAATGACCGAAACGCGGATGGTTGTGGTAAATTTATAGATTAGAAAACGAGGTGAAAACAATGCTCGAACAAACTGCACAGACGACGCAATACGTTTTTCGTCCGTCGGAAGAGGAAAAACGCGAACTCTTTACTAACAAAGATGTGGCGCGTTTTGCGACCGACGAATCTTGCCGTTACGAATTGATCGGAGGAGAAATTATCGTGTCAACCGCGCCCAGGTTTATTCATCAATTATTGGCTACCAGAATCGTTCTGGAGTTTGGCGACTATCTGAAAAAAAATCCAATCGGATATATTTTAACTACGCCCGGACTGATTTTGAGCGAATTCGACGGTGTGATTCCCGATCTGATATTCATTTCGCACGAAAGATGCGATGAAATTTTGAATGAAGACGACGGAAAATTTCACGGTGTCCCGGAAATCGTCATCGAAATTCTTTCACCCGGCAGAGTCAACGCCAGACGCGATTTGCAGATCAAGCGCGAACTTTACGAAATTTACGGCGTTCCCGAATACTGGGCAATCAAGCCGCAGGAAAAGGAAATCGAAGTTTTCAGAGCCGGAAAAGAAAGTAAAATTTATGCGGAAAGCGACCTGCTTAAATCGTCGTTTCTGCCGAAATTTAAATTGTCCGTTAAGAAACTGTTCACCGACTGAAAAACATTTCGGGAACTTTTCTAAAACCAGCGCGTGAATTAAATTGATTGAAAGCTGCAAACTCCTCCGTAGTTTTTAATTTTAGAAAGTCAAATCTTGAGCCGCTCCTTGAATAAGAGCGGCTCTTTTTTATTTCATCGCGCTGCCGCTTTATTTCCCGCCGGAATTTAGGTATTTTCGATTTCATAATGAAAAATAATTTGAAACGCATTTGGCTGTTGATTTTAGTTCTGACCGCGACTTCTGCGTGTTTCGCACAGAGTGTTCCGACGCAGACTTTGAACGTCGCCGGTTTAAATGATTCGGTAACGGTGCGCCGCGACGGGCGTTCGATTCCGTATATTGAAGCGAAAAACGACGCGGATTTATATTTCGCG
This sequence comes from uncultured Pyrinomonadaceae bacterium, assembly GCA_964244835.1. GTDB lineage: Bacteria > Acidobacteriota > Blastocatellia > Pyrinomonadales > Pyrinomonadaceae. The sequence continues at coordinate 120,424 of CAXTKJ010000008.1, read as the reverse complement.
CAAGGCTATGTAACGGCTTCGGATCGGTTGTGGCAGATGGATTTATACCGGCGCGTGGCTCGCGGCGAGACGGCGGAGATTTTCGGGAAACTGACGCTCGAAGAAGACAAACGCTGGCGGAAATTTAATTTCACGAAAATCGCGCAGGACAGTTTGCAGTATTTATCGCCCGAATTAAAATCCGCGCTCGAAAATTACGCTCGCGGCGTGAACGCTTATATTGCGACTTTGAACAAAGATACTCTGCCGCCGGAATTCAAAATTTTGCAATACAGTCCGCGAGAATGGCAGCCGACCGACACGATTGTCATCGGCAAAATACTGACCGACGCGCTTTCGACGACCTGGCGCAATGATTTGATTCGCGCTTCTCTGGCGAATCTGCCGAAGGAGAAACAGGCTGACTTGACGAATCAAATTACGCCGTTTGATGTCGTTTTGTTTGGCAAAGACAGTGCGAAAGCGGAGACGCGGAGCGATTTGGAATCTGGAATTTGGAATTTGGAATTTGCCGACAAGGAAGAAGCAGTTAGGAAATCTTCATTAGAACGCATCGGGTTTTACGCTGACGAGTTAGCGGCGAGTAATAATTGGGTGATTTCCGGTAAAAAGACGGCGGACGGCAAAGCGATACTGGCGAACGATCCGCATTTGCAGGCGAACGCGCCGGGCATTTGGTATCTGTCGCATCTTTCCACGCCGACGATGCGCGTTTCGGGCGTAACGATTCCGGGCGTTCCGGGCATCGTTCTCGGTCATAACGATTCGATTGCGTGGGGCGCGACCAACGTCGGACCGGACGTGCAGGATTTATATGTCGAAACTTTCGACGCGAGCGGAAAATACAAAACGCCGACGGGTTTGCAATCGCCGATTGTCAGAAAAGAAGCGATAAAAGTTCGCGTTAATCCGCTGAAGCCGGACACGGAAACTGAAACTCTCGAAGTTCAGGAAACCGCGAACGGCGTGATCTTCGCCGAAGAATCAGGCAAAAAATTCGCGCTGAAATGGACGGCGTTCGATCCGAAAAATCAGGAATTTGAAGCGTTTTTCGGTTTAAACCGCGCCAAAGATTGGGACGGATTTAAAGCGGCTCTGAAAACTTACGGCGGCGCGACGCAGAATTTCGTTTATGCCGATGTCAAGGGAAATATCGGCTGGTATGCGGCGGGCAAAATTCCGCTTCGCAAAACCGGCGACGGCTCAACGCCTTACGACGGCGCGACCGGCGCGGGCGAATGGACGGGCTATATTCCGTTTGAAGAATTGCCGAACCTTTACAACCCTTCGGAAAATTTTATTCTGACGGCGAACCAGCGCATCGTCGGCACGGATTACAAGTATTTTTCCGTGATGTCGCGTGATGCGGCGATGCCGTGGCGGGCGCGGCGGATTTACGACTCCTTGCAATCGAAACAGAAAATCACGATGGACGATGTGCGCGACATTCAATACGATTCGCTGAACATTCCGGTCGGCAATCTGGCGAAAGAAATCGTCAAGGATCAGGCGGCTTCGGCGGAAACGCTGGCGGTTTTGAAAACCTGGGACGGGCGAATGACGGCGGATTCCAAAGGCGCAGTGTTGGCGAGTGAGATCAGAATTTGTCTGGCGAATAAAATCGCCGAAGACACTAAACCGCTTCCGGCGGCGTTGATTCGGGAAAGGATTTTGTGGTGGTCAATCGAGCAGAAAGCGGTGCGCTGGCTGCCGAAACAGTTCGCCGATTATCCTTCGTTTTTGAAAGTCTGCGACACGGAGGCGAGAAAATCTTTAGCCGACCCGAAACGACTCGGCGCAGACGAAGCGAATTGGGTTTGGGGCAATCTTTTCAAAGCGCGTTTCCCGCATCCGTTCTCGGCTAACGCTTTTCTTGCCGGACAATTCGCCACGCCGAGCGTCGGCATTGACGGCAGCGGGCAAACGCCGAACGTCGGCTCCAGCGTCTCAATGCGCCACATCACGAGTCCAGGAAATTGGGATGCGACGCGCCACATCATTCCTTTGGGACAATCTGGAAATCCGCAGTCGCCGCATTATAAAGATCAATTAGAAGCGTGGCGGACGGGAACGCCCGCGATTTTTCCGTTCACGAAAACGGCAGTCGAAAAGGCAGCGAAGGAGACGGTTTTGTTCATACCGCAGAAATAATTTGAAAGATATGTAAGTCAAGATTATGAGAACAACAATTCGTAATGACAGATGATTGCTGACGAACTAAATCCTATCCGCATTAAAATATATTCCGAAGGGAGTTATATAGTTGATAAACCCGACGTTAATAATTCGTTTGAAATTTCACGCGAATTTTATTTCGACGGGAAGAATAAAACTTTGGCGACGATAAAATTTAACTTTTCTTTTGTTTGGCAACCAATAGAAATGTGTAATAATACCGGCGTAAGAAAATCGATATTCGCTTCAATACAAAGTTTGGTCAGACAGCCGATGCAACTTTATGAACGGGCGGTTCGTCAACACTTGACATAGGGTGGTGCGTTCGTGAGCGTTCCGTCTCCAACGACTGGTGCGCGGACGCTCACGAGTGCCTCAGCACCTTCGCAGTTGTCTCTGCCTTTCGCTCGTAACATTGTCTTTTTGCCAAACAGATCGTTGCAACAGGCAATAACTGGTCTTGAGTTTGATGCGAACATCTGTCTGTTGGACTCCGGTCGTTCGGCTCTTTTTGCTGATGACTGAGGAAATAAGGAACTATGAAAAAATCAATTAAATTCTGGCTCGCGGTTCTGCATTTAATGCTGATAGTTACTTTCAGTAAAGCTCACATCTTTGGATGTCCGCAGAAAATTGTCAAAAATGTTCTGGTCAATAAATACGTCAGCACAGGAATTATAATAAATGCAGGAGATGGTATAACTTTTAGTGCCAGCGGAAAGATACAATTCGGTTCAAGAAGCGCAGCCGGACCGCAAGGGCTTAAATGGTGTTTTCGATATGAAGACTATGAATACGAAGATGAAAACGACTGCCACGACGATCCGTATAACTATTTTCCCGATACGAATCACGGTGCTTTACTTTACCGAATAAGAGAACCTTTCGATACCGAAAGCACTTGGCTTGATAACGATGTATTTCTTGGCGGAGCAGGCGGCACATTTACGGCAAAAAAGAACGGGATTTTGGAATTTAATCTTAATGACAAAGACCCTTCTCAAAATCAAGGTTCTTTTTATGTAAATGTCGAAGTTTGTAAATCGAAAGGCTCGTCAACAAATTCTTCCGTCGCACTGCTTACGAAACCTGACATAGATCAGGCGCGGAAAGTTGCGGAAGGTTTACTAAATCTTTTTGCCGTCGAATTGCCGAAAGCAAGAGGCATTGACGATTGGGAACGGATGCTGACCCCCGCAAAAACATCCGTTGATTCGGCATTGCTTTCTAATATCAACCCCGAAATAAAAAGGTATATGACCGCTCACCTAAGCGAGATTAGAGTGTTCGGTTATTTAATGCTTCACGAGAGCGGCAGAATCAATCGGAGAAATTCGGCGGAAACTGCGCGTCTCGAACAAGTCGTCCGCGAGGAAAGTTTATTGGGAGCTTCGGCTTTCAAACGCAGCACATACATCGTAAGAGATATGGAGAAAAATCATCAGAATTTGATGACGATGATTGATGCGCTCGAACCGACAGTTTCTGTAAATCAAACTACGACTGCCAATCAAAACAAAACGACCGCCAAATCCCGGTTGCCGGATGTCTTAGCCGATACTTATTGGATTGATTCTGGTGGATTTACGAGTCTTAAATTAAATAGGGACGGAACCGCTGAAATGAAATCCGTTTCTGAAAAGCAAGTCTTTACTGGAAGTTATTCGATAGGAGCTATGGGATTTGCAGTAATTAAACTTGATCGCGCCGAAATTATCGGGAGAGTTGACGGGAATAAAATAGATCTATTTGTCAAATATTTGGACGGAAAGGTACGAAAAGATTCTTCTGGAAAATCATATACGCAAGAAAACCTTTCTATGGAGAAATATGTAGAAAAAAGTTCTTCCGGCAACAGTCAAAAAGACTCAAGCAATAAAAGTCCTGAAGCGCAAAAATTTGAGCAATCGCTTAACGATTATCTCAACACGCAGAAAAATCAATCCTCAACTAAGCCCCAAGCGAATCAAGCGGTGGATGAGTTAAAAACGTATCTCGCTTCAAACGCCGCGAACAGAAAAAAATTTCAAGGTGCTTTAAATTACCTTTCTACTTTTCTCAAAGCTGCCGGTGAAGCAAGTGATACAAAAGACTTAGAATCACGCACAAAATCCATAAACTCCGCTTTAGATTTTGTCTTTGACTCCGGTTCGGAGAGCAGTGCTAAAAAACCTCTATTCGAATATATCCAACTCATAAATGAATACGGTTACTTGTCTTTAGACCAAAGAGGCAAAATCAGCAGTTCAGATTCTCTCGACATTAAAAAATTGAATCAGGTAATATCTAAGTATAAATTGGAAACTCTTACGAAGGAGCAGCGCGTTGGGACACTAACGCTTTTAATAATGCTTAATAAAGTCGCATATGCGTATATGGTAGAAAATGCCGAAAAGAAACAAAATTAAAACAACTCAGTTACAAAAGAGTTTCATTAGATAGTTAAAGAGCAAAAATTGTCAAGATTTGGAAATTCTTGAATTCTAAACACACGCCGAACAAATCAGCTATAAAGGACTTTGCTATTCTGTTTGTCTTTCACGCTCATATTGTGTAGTGGCAGTTTCGCTTCACATTACCGTGGGCGTGAAAATTTTTTGGGTTTGTCACGTGCATAAGTCCCATTCCGAATCGTAAAGCGTTGCAAATTTGCCTATTTTGATTTTTCGTTTCTTAACTGCAAAAAATCACTTAAAATAATTGCCGCCGCTTCCGCGTCAACTCTGTCCCACATTTCCTGAACGCTCAAACCTAATTTTTTCAGATAGCCTTTCGCTTCATACGATGTTAGGCGTTCGTCGTGCAAAAACACGGGAACTTTGACGGATAAAGAAAAGTTTCGGGCTAAACGTCTCGCCTCCAAAGACATTTCGCTTTCGGTGCCGTCGGTTTCGAGCGGCAAACCTAAAACCAATCCGACGGCATCAAATTCGTCGAGATAAGCGATGATTTGCAGCAGCAGTTTTTTCCAGCTTCGGCGTTCGATGACGGCGACGGCGCGTACGGTAAATTGCAGTTCGTCGCTGACGGCAACGCCGATGTGTTTCATTCCCAAATCGAGCGCGAGCAATCTGCCCTCGAACGGAGCGCGAAAAACATCTGTAAAATCTTCGGGATTAGTCGTTTGTTGGTCTTGCACGGAAAATTTAATTTAGTGATAATCAGTCTGTCGCGTTAGATTATAACCTTTAACGCTTTGCGGACGTAGAACTACAAAAGAGGTAACACAAATTAATGTCATATCGCCTGAAATATTCAATCGCATTTTTATCGTCGGTCATCGCACTCTATTCGATTGCGAACATTATTTATTACGTCAGCACGCCGGTTTATAACTTATTCACGGCGAACGCCCAGCAGCCGATTAACGATGCCGGAGCGCAGATGCGGATTTTCGATTCGGTTTTGCAGCACATTCAAAACGATTACGTTGACGAACCGAACCTCGAAAAAGTTCGCGCCGGTGCGCTGCGCGGTTTGGCAGGCGGACTCGACCCGTACTCGTCGTATCTGACGGCTGATCAGGTGAAGGCTTTCCAGGCAAATAAAACGAATACTCAGGTCGGCATCGGCGCAGAGTTTTCGCAGGTTTCTTCGTATCTCTACATTATTTCGGTGATTAAAAACTCGCCCGCCGATAAAGCCGGTTTGAAAGCCGGAGACGTGATCGAATACATCGAAAACAAAGCGCGATATTTCGCTGTATGACGCGAAACAGTTGATGATCGGCGCGGCGGATTCAAAAGTTAATTTGCGAGTCCTGCGAACCGGCGAAAAACCGCAGACGATTACCGTCGTGCGCGGCAGTTACAAAGTTCCCGAATCTGAAGCGAGAGTCGAAACGGGCAAAATCGGAGTCGTCAAAGTTTTCAGTTTAGAAACAGGCGAAGCCAAAGACATCAAAGCGCGTGTCGAAGATTTGAAAAAGCAGGGCGTGAGCAAAATTATTTTAGATTTGCGCGGCGTGGCAACCGGCGAATTGAGCGAAGCGGTTGACGTGGCGAATCTGTTTATTAAAGACGGTACGCTGGCGCAGGTCATCGGACGCGACAACAAGGCAGCGCAGACTTTTACGGCTGACGCGGGCAAATTCGCGTTCGACGGCAAAGTCGTGGCGATTATTGATTTAGGAACGTCGGGCGCGGCGGAAGTCATCGCGGGAGCGATTTTAGATCGTCAGCGCGGCGATGTCGTCGGCGAAAGAAGTTTCGGCGCGGGCGCAAAGCAGGAATTATTTCCGCTCCGCAGCGGCGACGGGCTTTTATTAACGACGGCAAAATGGGCTTCGCCATCGGGCAAAACTTTTCTGGCGAGCGAACGCGCCGAGTCAGGTGTGAAACCGTCGGTCGAAGTCAAACGTCCCGACACGCCTGAACCTCTCGAAGTGGAAGATTTGATTGACCAGCAGGAACAGGAAAAACAACAGCCGAATCCGAGCGCGTCGCCGACTCCGCAGCCTTCGCCGACACCGAAAGCGTCGCCCGAAGACATCCAGTTGAAAAAGGCTCTGGAAATTCTTCAGGACAAAGCGAACGCGGCGAAAGCGGGCGAATAGTTTAAGTAAAAAGGCAAAAGGCAAAAGGCAAAAGTAAAGAAATAAATTCCGAACTTTTGCCTTTTGCCTTTTTACTTTTGCCTTTTCCACACTTTTGCCTTTTGCCTTTTTACTTTTCCATTTCACTGATAGAATCACTTTTTAATGACCGAACAAAATTACAGGGTGCGCCCGATTGCGGACGACGACATCAACGAATGGTTTCGCCTGCGGAAACTTCTGTGGGACGAGTTGACCGAAGAGGAACACAAGGACGAGATGACGGATATTTACGGGCATACCGATTCGCAGCTCGTGTTGGTCGCGGAGACTGACAAAGGCAAACTCGTCGGCTTTCTCGAAGCGAGCATTCGCCCGTTCGTCGAAGACTGCGAAACCGATAACGTCGGCTACCTGGAAGGCTGGTTCGTCGAAGAATTCTACCGCAAGCGCGGCATCGGCGGAACGCTGGTCGAATCGGCGGAAGATTGGGCGCGGGAAAAGGACTGCGAAGAAATGGCTTCGGACGCGGAAGTCGGAAACGAATTGAGTCTGACGGCGCATCAAAAGCTCGGCTATCAGGAGACTTCGCGGCTCGTCCATCTACGAAAATTATTGAACTAAGCGAGATTATCAGCTATCAGCTATTCCGAAGTAATAATTTGAAATGAAAAAGCACCGATTACAATTCGCCAAACTCATTTTTTGGCTTATCGTTTTGACGATTTCCGTCAACGCGCAGTCGCACGACCAGAATTTTCCGACACCGATTACGGCGAACGAAATCAGCGGCAGAATTCCGGCGCGTGATCTGGGCGATGCGCGTCTGACGACTTTTTACTACACTTTCGACGGTATTCAGGGCGATGTTTTTATCAATGTCGTTACGACGAATTTCAACGGCGACATTGACGTTTTCACCGCCAGCGATTTACGACCGCTGACGAAAATCACGGCTTACGCTGATTCGCCCAACAACGAAACCGGGCGCGTCGTATATTTACGTCAGCCGGTCAAATTAATTCTGCGCGTCGAAGGACGCACGCCGAACGACGACGCGGCGACTTTTCAAATAAAATTCGCCGGAAGTTTCGCGCCTTCGACCGCCGTCGCCAACGCTGCTTCCGAACCGGAAGTCAAATCAAACAACGATTCGGACGTGCGCGTTAATTCGGTCGGCACGATCATCGAAGTCAAACCCAAACCGACTCCGACACCGAAAGAAGTAATCGCTAAAGTCGAAAAACCGCCGAAGGAAAAGAAGCCGGAGAAAGTCGTCAAGGAAGAAGAACCGAAGGAAAGTGGCGAGGAAAAACCGGCAGCCAAAGAATCGGAAAATAAAGAAGCAATCGCTGTAAAAGTACCGAAACCCAAAAAGCCGAAAACGCCCAAAGTCCCGAAAAAACCTGATGCCGTCGTCAAAGAAAAAGACGCGGAAAAGGAAATTGCAGAGAGTAAAAAAGCCGAAGCGAAAAAAGAAACGGATAAAAAAACAGAAGAAAAAGCCGAAGCGGAAAAAACTGCAAAGGAAACGGCAAATGCGGCAAAAGTCTCGAAGGAAAAGAAAAAATCAAACGAAGTCAAACCCGTTCCGTCGTCGGCTTTGGAAAATATCAACCTGATAATTTTGTTCAAAGACGGCACAAAAATCGAACGCCCGATGAGCGAGATTTTGAAATTCGGCGTTGATAAAGGAATCCTGACCGTCATCTCGAAAGACGGCGCAATCGGTCGTTATTCGATTCTCAATGTCGAGAAAATGACGGTTCAATAAAAGCGCAACGAAAGTATTGACATCAAAATCGGTTTGGTCTAAACTCGCAGAACTTTTCTAAATTTCACAATCTATTCTTTCGAGGAGAAAATCCTAATGTTTAAAAAGGTTGTTATTCTGCCAGCTATTCTGTTAGTTTTAGTTTGTATGACGGCGTTCGGCGTTTCGGCAAAATCACATAAAAATAAGGCGCGTTTAAGACGCAATATACCCGACAGCGTAATTTACACGCTGATTTTTGATTTAGTTGACGGTTACGAAAAAGAAGCCGATAAAGCGGCTGACGAAAAAATAAAAAATCATCTCAGAAAACTCTTTACCGATCAAGCGGGTTTGTCAGAGGAGGAAGCCCAAATTTTGAGAACCGTCTCGCGGAATTTTATGAGCGCGTCCCGGCTGATTTCCTACAAAGAAAAATTACGACTTTCCATACAATACAGAGATGAACTGAAAAGACTTTTTAGTAAAGATACCTTTCGACGTTTCGACGCATTTGTGCGAGACCGAATCATTTCGGGCATCAAAATTTTAAAATCTGATAGTTCATTGGTGTATGGAGAATCTTCCATAGATGCTGCTGATACACCGTACGAGCATTATCTTCGGGGATACTCGTCAACCAGAGTTTTCGGGTTCAGTTCGTCGCAAACTTCAACTTGCGCGGTTAGTGCCGTTATGTCGGGACCGAATGTTTCAGAATCAGGAACTGATGTTCAGACCTGTAATGTAATTAATCCATATATATACTTGTCTTCAGATAAATTTCTGCCTAACTCACAATACTGTATAGCCGGGACTCACACGATTGAAGGAGAAGGCACGTCAACTTCGAGTGCCTGCCTGACTACTCCGGCGAATACCAAAGTTACCAGTGTCGTTTATGAGCGAATCTCCAACGACGATTTACCGATTGACGTGAATCCGAACGCCCAAAATGGACTGCGGATTTTTCCCGACAAAAATCTTCCGACCGAAACGGTTGACCGCCGTAAAATCCGCGTCCGGGCGAAAATCGGCTCGAATACGGCGGGCGAGAAAGTTTATTTTAGAAGTTTCGACCCGGACGACCCTTCCGCCAACGCCGCGCCGATTGACCCCGAAACAACGCCTAATACCAATACCGGAAATGACAATAACGGGAATGTGGATGGCACGACAAACACCAGAGCCGGACAGTTTTCGGCTTCGCTGACGCAGTATTCCTGCCAGACGACGGCGAACAGCGCAAACTGTTTTACCGATTCAAACGGCGAAGCGGTCGTTGATTTTACGGTAACGATGCAGCCGGGAGATAATTTCACGATTGCCGCTTCCAACGCCTCCGACGACACTTATTTAAGCAGTCTCGTCCTTGCTGCTGACGGCATAAATCTGCGCGACACTTCCAACAATCAAACGCCCGTTAACACAAACAGCGATTATTCGATCTGTTACCGTGCGACCGTCAATGCCTGCCGTACGGATTTGCTGACCGTCTGGCGCAGACTGCATATTGAAGTTGATTCGATGGGAAATGTTTCGGGCAATAAAGTCGAGGGAACTTTTCCGGCAATCGGTAAAGTCGGGACAGGACAACAAACTCTGCCAGTTAATGTCTCGCCTGATTTAGAGCCGAATCGCTTTGAAAATGGTAGGATAATTATCGGAAGTCGAATTTTTAGAATCATCAATAGCAACCCTTTTGCTAATCCACCGGTCAATGCCAACACCATTAATACTGTAACGATAAATAATACAGGAGGCATTTTCGGTATCGCTGCCGGACAAACTTTTACCTTATATGATGACGATGATTACAATGACAACAACGGAGCTAATAAAATTGGTGATGATGGTGAAATAATCCAACAGTATAATAGCACTGATCCAATCCTTAAATTTGCAGATAGTTTAAAACATTTATTACCTGACGACGGCAATTACTCAGACAACACGCCCAGAAATATATTAGGCGGTGCTTATATCCGTCCAACATATACTTGGGCATCGCAATACAATAATAATGTGCCTTTTGATTTGAATGTTGAGGATAGCGAAACTCAATCAAATGGTTCAACAGCTCTTGTTGATGCAAATAGAGGTTCACAAAATAGTGAAAGAGACGATTTTTGGGTTGCATATATAATTTTCAGCTATCAGCCCGGTTTAGCAAACGATTTAGATAATTTTACTGAAGCGGCTACTTTGGGATTGACTCCTGCATTTACCTGTGATTGTTACTCCAGCCCTTGTATTCGCTCTATAAATTCGGCGAATTTATGCGGGAGTGCTTCTCCGCGTGGCGGCATCGGAAGTTTTGTATATCTTGAGGTTTCTCAGGACACCCGGAAGTTTTGGTTGAACCCTCCCTCACCTTTAACATCTAAAATTTTTAATGAAGTCGAAACAACTGTCCCTCACGAGCTTGGACATCAGTTAGGGTTAAAGGGGGATGAACCTAGTACGGTTTTCAAAATAATGGATTACCAAGATCCTCAAAACACAAGTGGAAATGTTGACGTAGGGTTTCACCCCGAACATATCAACATTCTAAGAAAACGGATTAAAAGTCCCGGACAGCCATAATTTGGAAGTTGAAAATACATATGAAAAAACAAATTTGCCTAGCGTTAATTTTTTTAATTTTTGGCTTCGCCAGTGTTTCTGGCATCAACGCGCAGGAAACAGTGTTAAAAGAAGATTTCGGTAAACTTTCACTTAATGTTGAATTGAACAAAAGTGAGTACATACCGCTTGAACCGTTATTCGTTCAAATAAAGGTTTCCAACCAGACACAGGACACTTTAAGTTTGTTATCAATTCCAGACTTTAAAAGGCTTTTTGTAGAAGTTACTTCCAACGGAATCACCAAAACCGTTGGTTCTCTCTACACTTCAGGTCCGGGACGCGGTAGTTTTCCGGTAGAAGTTAAAAAAGGGCAAGCATTTAGCAAAGCTGTGGCTTTAGAGGTCAACTTGTCTAAAATGTTTCCCGAACCCGGTCAGTATCAAATGCGGTTTGTCTTATATAATGGAAGAGATAAAGGGCTGGGAGGACAAATCAAATCAGAGATAAAAGAGATTACAATCAAAAAACCGACAGGAATAGATAAAGTGGCGATTGAATTCCTTCGGAAAAATATGGATCAATCGTCTGACGTTTTATTTTGGTGGAAGGATCAAAACAAGTGGCAGGAGTTGATGGAAAAATTCGTTCAAGATTATAGTGAAAGTGAGATCGGAGAGTATGCAATTTTCCAACTGGGAATTTCATATTCTAATGGCGGAGAACTTGATAAAGCCGAAACGGAATTTGAAAAAATCAAGAACAGTAGTAATAAATATATTTCCGACAATGCGAATAAATCACTTGCAGAGATTAAGCAGAAGAAAACTGACTTGGAGAAAGTGAAAAATCCATAACCAATCAAGTTCTATAAAAATAGCGGGAGAATAAAAATTATGAATGAAAACAGAATCTCAATCGAACTGACCGCCGCGCAGATCAAAGCGGTCAATGACGCGATTAAAGCCTTGGTCGAGACGCTGCAGCCGGTTTTGATCGCTTTGAACGCGGAGGATAAAAAGAATCTGGCGAAGCTCGGCGAGAAAAGCGTGGCATTTGTCGAAAAGGCGATTCAGTATGCCGAATCGAACCCGGAATTAGTTCCGGCGTTTATTAATGTTGACGAGATGAAAAAAGATTACGCGGGCTTTAATCAACTGAACGCCGTTCTGCGACCGCTGCTGCAAATCACCGGCAATCTCGATGACACGATGACCTTGTGCGGCAGCGAAGCGATTCTGCAATCGCTCGCCTTTTATAACTCGGCAAAAGTCGCCGCCAAAATGAACGTCCCGAACGCCGGAACCGTCTATGAAGATTTGAGCCAACGCTTTGAAGCGCAAAAGGCGAAAAGAACTAAGCCGGAAGCACCGAAAGTTTAGAAGGCATCTCAAACGTACTGAGTCCCGCCTTGAGGCGGCTTCCCGCTAAGGAAAAGCCGCCTCAAGGCGGGACTCAGTACGGAAAGCAGGCAAACGACAGTCTGCGGAATTGAAAATATATTCAGTAGTATTAAAAAAGAGTGGCGTGATACTTGATTTCAGTATCGCGCCACTCTTTTTTAGTATTACGATACCGAAAACAAATACTCTAATATGTAAAAAGAGTGCTTTGATACCTTTTACGGGTAGTTTAATATGTAGAAAAGGTATTAAGGAACGCATTTTATGTTTCGCAGAGTTTATTTAGACAATTCGGCGACTACGCCGGTTGACAGGGAAGTCGTCGAGGCGATGCTGCCGTTTTTCGCGGAGAAATTCGGCAACGCTTCGAGCATTCATTTCTACGGGCAGGAAGCGCGGTCGGCGGTTGATCGAGCCAGACATCAGGTTGCCGGAATCGTTAATGCGCGTCCGAATGAGATCGTTTTTACGTCGGGCGGCACGGAAGCCAATAATCTGGCGATTCGCGGGTTGATCGAGGCGAACGAGAAGTATGGAAAACATATTATCACTTCGGCAATCGAGCATTCGGCGGTGAAGGAAGTTTGCGAGGATTTGGAAAAGCGCGGCTGGCAGATTACCTATTTGCCGGTTTATGAAGACGGCATCGTTAAAATCGCGGACGTGGAAAACGCGATCCGGGAAGATACGATTTTGATTTCCGTGATGACGGCGAACAACGAAATCGGGACGATTCAGCCGGTTGAGGAAATCGGCAGACTCGTCAGACGACTTCGTGAAACTGGCAGTAAAATCTGGTTTCACACCGACGCGGTGCAGGCAATCGGGAAAATTCCGGTTGATGTCGAGGCTTTCGGGTGTGATCTGCTTTCGCTGTCAGCGCATAAAATCTATGCTCCGAAAGGTGTCGGCGCGTTGTATGTGCGGCGCGGCGTGCGGCTTCATTCGCAAAATATCGGCGGGCATCAGGAACGCGAGCGGCGCGGCGGCACGGAATCCGTTCCTTTCATCGTCGCTTTCGGAAAGGCTTGCGAACTGGCGAAGGAAAATCTTAAGGTGAACGGCGATAAATTGAAAAACCTGCGCGACAAATTCGAGCAGTTCGTCGGCGAAAATATCCCCGATTACGAATTCAACGGCAATCGTGAAAATCGTCTGCCGCATATTTCCAACATTTCATTTCAAACCGTCGAAGGCGAAGGTTTGTTGATCAATCTCGATTTGCAGGGCGTGGCAGTCTCGACCGGCGCGGCGTGTTCTTCGGGGTCGCTCGAACCGTCGCCCGTCATTCGTGCGCTCGGCAGAACGGATGAACTCGCTCGCGGCGCGATCCGGTTCAGCTTCGGCAACGAAAACACGGCGGAAGATTTGGAATACGTTACAGAAGTTCTGCCGCGAGCCGTCGAAAACCTGCGCCGTTTGTCGCCGAACCGTCTGAAACACGCGGCGAAATAAAAAAACAGCCCCGATGATCGCTCATCGAAACTGTTTTTTTGCGGGATTCGCTTTCCGCTCTGTTCGCGGATGAAATTTTCTAGCCGACGATGATGATGCCGTCGTCGTTCTGACCTTCGACCGTGTTGCCTTGAACGCAAGGGGTCGAGCGGTCGCTCATCATAATACCGAGGCGGTCGCTCATCATAATTCCTTCTCTCGATGATGCCAAACCGACGATGATGATGCCTTCGAGCTGGCTCATAATGCCTTCGGTGCTGCAAACCGTCTGTGCCGGTGTTACGCTGCGGTCGCTGACCATAATTCCGGCATTCGCCGCCGTCGCACCTAATCCCATAACCGCCATCAAACTCATCGCTGCAATCGTATTTTTAATGTTTTTCATTTTCTTTCTCCTCAAGTTTTTTTTAGTTTTTTTAGCCGTTCGGCTTGTTTCGCAGTTATCTATTACAACCGTTGTGCCAAAGAGAAATGAAACTTATATGAAACTCTCAATCCTAATTAAATCAATGGTTTAGCGACTATATTAGGCGATGTTTGGGCGATATTGCGAGCAGCGGGGAAATTGAATACTGAGGTTACAGTAATAAGAGTGGCTCATACTAAGCCGCTGTATTTCAACGACTTAGTGTTTGAGTATCAGATATACAAAAAATATCTGTTTATCAGGTATGCAAAAAATATCTGCGGTTTGTCAGGTGATGTTGCTTCGTTCGATTTTTGAATAATAAAGAGCAACGAGGAATGCGACAATCATAATTGCCGCCGCCGTCCAGAATGTTCGCTGAACTGTCGCGTCATCTACTTGGTTGAGCGCGTTGTTGAGCAGAACGCCGCCGATGATTGGTCCGATGGCGCGTGCCAGACTCGCGCCGGATTGGAGAACGCCGAGCGATTGACCCTGCTCGGCATCGCCGGAAACTTTCGATGCCAGACTCGTAATCGCGGGCGAAGCCATCGAATTGCCGATTGCCAGAAAAGCCGTTACCAAAAGCAGCGCGGTCAAACCGCCGAACTGCGGACTGATAAAAGGAATAGCGAAAAAACTCGCCGTCATCATCAGACAGCCGACGAGCATCATCGGATTTTCGCCGAACCGTTTGACTAATTTTTCAAACATTCCGCCCTGAAAAATAACCGCTAAGATGCCGATAAAAGCAAAGATGTAACCGTTTTGTTCGGCAGTGTAATTGAAGCGAAAAATCGTGTAGAGGACGAAGGCGTAAGTCATTATCGAAAACGACGTAACCAGAAAAAAATAGATGGCGGTTAGCGTTCCGAATTGCGGACGGCTTAAGGATTGGAAAATTTCAGCCAGCCGATTTTTGCGAAATTCACCGGTGCGGGCATTAAATTTCACCGATTCGGGAAGAATGAAATAAACCAGCGCGGCGTTTATCAAGCACAAAACGGCGGCGAAAACAAACGGCACTTCGATTCCGTAACGGCTTAAAATTCCGCCGATTGCCGGACCGAAAATAAATCCCAGACCGAACATCGCGCCGAAAATCCCCATTCCTTTAGCGCGGTTTTCGCGCGTCGTAACGTCGGCGATATAGGCTTGCGCGGTCGAGATATTGCCGCCCGTGATGCCGGCAATGATTCTGCCCGCGTAAAGCATCCAGATCGTTGAAGCGAAGCCTAATACAAAAAATCCGACCGCCGAACCGAGAATCGAAAAAAACAAAATCGGACGGCGACCAATCCTATCAGACCAACTGCCTAATATTGGAGAAAAGATAAACTGCATTATCGAATATGAAGAAGTTATCAGCCCGAGTTCAAATGGCGTGGCGTAAAATGGAGCATTTTCAGCGTAGTAAGGCAAAGCCGGAAGTACGATACCGAAGCCGACCAAATCAATAAAAACCGTAAGATAAATGATAATCAACGGTTTCGTAAAAAACTTTTCGGTGTCGCTTCCGACGATTTTTTCGGCGGTTGGTTCTTGATTCATTCGGCGTTTAAAGCACGGTCTTACTGCTCAAAAAATTCATTTATAGTAAGATTAACAAAGAATCAACGATACCATTTTGGGAAGGTTTGCAAAAGCGATGCAAAAATTTATAAATATAAAAGTCCTCGTATTTTTAATCGGGACGCTGATTTTTTCTATGTATCAGGAAACACCCGCGCAACGAAAAAAAACGAAAAACACTAAAACGACAGCGACGGTTGAAAACAAATCCGTTTTGCCAACCATCAGCTACACGGTTTCGATGTCGAAACCGGCGACGCATCTGCTCGAAGTCGAGATGCGCCTTAATTGGGCGGCGATGCCGGACAAAGCCGAATTGAAAATGCCGGTCTGGACACCGGGAAGTTATTTGATCCGCGAATATGCGCGGCACGTCGAAAGTTTTTCGGCGGCGGACGCGAACGGCAAAACTTTGACGTGGCGCAAAATCAACAAAAACACCTGGCAGATTGATGCTAAGGGCGTGAGCGAAATCGTCGCTAAATATAACGTCTATGCGAACGAATTGACTGTGCGAACGAATGAACTTAATTCCGACCACGCATTTTTTAATAACGCCGCGCTGCTGATGTTTCCGAAGGATAATTTGAAAACGGCTTCGACCGTGAAAGTCGTGCCGTTCGGTGATTGGAAAGTGGCGACCGGATTGCCAAAAGTCGAAGGGCAGACGAACAGCTTCCGCGCCGAAAATTTCGATATTCTTTATGATTCGCCGTTTGAAGTCGGCAATTTCAAGGAAGTCGCGTTCACCGTTCAGGGCAAGCCGCATCGTTTCATCGTCGAAGGCGAAGGCAATTACAACCTCGACCGCATCGCGCAGGACACGACGAAAATCGTCGAAGCCGCTTATAAAATTTTCGGCGAACTGCCTTATAACGATTACACTTTTATCCTGAATACACGCGGCGGCGGCGGACTGGAGCATTTGAATTCGACGGCTTTGCAGTTCAATCGTTTCGGTTTTACGACGCGCTACAAGGATTTTCTGACGCTCGTCGCGCACGAGTATTTTCACGCCTGGAACGTCAAGCGTATCCGACCCGACGCGCTCGGACCGTTTGATTATGAAAACGAAAATTATACGAAACTGCTGTGGGTTGCCGAAGGCGGCACGGCTTATTACGAAAGCGTTTTAGTGCAGCGCGCCGGTTTGATTTCCGCCGAAGATTTTCTTGCCGGAAAAGCCGCGCAGTTTCAGGCACTGCAAACCCGTCCGGGCAGATTCGAGACGAGTTTGGAAGACGCGAGTTTTGATGCGTGGATCAAGTATTACCGCGCCGATGAAAACGCCGTCAACAATCAAATTTCCTATTACGACAAAGGCGAGATCGTTAATTTCCTGCTCGATGTTGAAATCCGCAAAGCCTCGAACGGCGCGAAATCTCTGGACGATGTAATGCGTTATCTCTACGCCGAATTTTATAAAAAAGATAAAAATTACACGCCCGAAGATTACCAGCGAACGGCGGAAACGATGGCGGGAAAATCTCTCAATGATTTTTTTGAAAAGTACGTTCGCGGCACGGCTGAAATTGATTATAACGCGGTTTTAAGGGGCATCGGTTTAGAGCTTTCGACCGGTGAATCGGCGAATGAAAAAGCGTATCTCGGCGCGACTCTGCGGCAGGACGGCGAAAAATTGACCGTAACCGCCGTGCCGAAGCAAACGCCCGCATATGAACAGGGATTGAACGCTAACGATCAAATCGTCGCGGTTGACGGCACTCGCGCGACGCAGACTTTTTTGACGAGTTATTTGGGCGAAAAACGTCCGAACGATAAAATTAAATTGACCGTTTTCCGGTTCGACGAACTGCGCGAAATCGAAATTACTTTAGGCGGACGCGCCGCGTCGAATTTTCAAATCAGCGCGGTCGAAAATCCGACCGACGATCAAAAGCGTCTGTATCGTGAATTTTTCGGCGCGGAGATGAAATAACGCGAAATGAGATTGCAGATGAACAGAAAAAGTTACGAATTAAAAAGACGGATTTTTGCCGCGCAATTTCTACTAATCGCCGGTTTGACGACGGCATTCGGCTGTCAGCGCGGCGTGCAAACGACGACGGTAACTTTGCCGCAAACTCTGCGCGAAATTCCTTCATTGCGTTTAAACTTTCGTTTTGAAACCGATGTTCCCGCGCCGACTATCAACGAACCGTTGCAGTCGGAAGAGCGCAATGTTCCAGTGCAGAACGATTTCGATCAAAAAAGGGCGCAGGACGTTTTGGATAAAACTCTGACTTCGCCGGACAAATTGCGCGTGTTGGCGATTTATCATCGCGCCGGAGACGCGCCTTCGGAATTTCGTCTGGATATGTACGCGCCGGAAGGAAACCTGCTTCGCAAAATCAGCTACGACGGAATGGCGGCGCACTTTCCCGAAACGATAATCTGGTCGCCGGATTCGAGCGCAGTCGCCTTCGTCGCAATGATTCGCACCAACCCGAACAATCCATCGCCGACACCGCCGCCGCCGGAAAATCAGCCGACCGCCGAAGCGAATACGAATGCGGCGACAAACGCCAACTCTGAAAATACGAACGCCGATGCGAACGCCAATTCCGCCGCGCCGCCGCCAACGCCCGCGACGGAAACTGCAAAAGCCGTGCTGACGTTTCGCACCGAACAGCTTTACATCAGCAACCGCGACGGCGCGGACGTGAAGCCTTTGACGCAGAATGAAGGTTTGATTTATTTTTATTTCGTCTGGTCTCCCGACAGTTCCGCGCTCGCGGCGATGGCGGCGACTTATCAGGAATGGAATTATTTACAGTTTGACGCAGAGAAAAAGGGCGAACTTTTCAACCCGCAGGGTAGACCGCGCCTCGTCGAAAAAACGGGACGCGAACGACGTTTGGACGATAAATTGACGAATGTTCGCCCGGTTTTTTCGCCCGATTCGGCGAAGGTCGCGGTCGCTTTCGACAAGCAGGTTAGAATCTACGATGCCATCGGCGATGTGCCGACGCAAGCCGCGATTCCTTTGCGAAATCAACTGCTTATTTCGTCAAAATTCTTCGACGAAAATTTACAGAAACAGGAACAAAGCGCAAGTAATTCTAATATCGCGCCGGCAAATGCGCCGACCGAAACGGCGACTTTGCCCGATGAAAATTCGCTCGTTTCGTTTAATCCGATAATCAGTTTAGAATGGACGGAACCCGGAACTTTGTATCTGCAAACCGGCTATATCAAACAGATGAAAAACGAAACCGACAGCGCGCGCAGCTATCTGCGCTGGCATCGCCTGATTTTCAGCCCGCAAGCTGCCGCGCTCGGAAATTAAGTTTCTGGTTTCTAGTTTCTGGTTGCTGGTTTTTTTGTCCTTCAACTAGAAACCAGAAACCAGAAACTAGAAACCCAAAAAACTATGAACATCAAAGACATCTACGAAAACAACGATAAAATCCACGAAAACACCAAACAGTTGGCGGCGACTTTGAGCGACGATCAAGCGACGGCACAGTACGACGGCGAAAAATGGACGCTCGCCGAATTATATGAACACATCGCCATCGTGCAGCACGGAATGGCGCAAATTTCGGCGAAACTTCTGCACGCCGCCAAAGAAGCGGGCGTAACGGCGGACGGCACGGCGAAACTGTCGGAAAACTTTCAGACGAAAGCCCCCGAAGCCCAAAATGTAAAGCTCGAAGCACCGGAACGAGTGCGTCCGACGGGCGAGCGAACCATCGCCGAATCGCTGGCAAAAATGGCGGAAACGAGAAAAAATCTGGAAGATTTACGTCCGCTTTTCGAGACGGTCGAATGTTCCGATTTCAAATTTCCGCACCCGTTTATGGGCGAGCTGAACGCGCACGATTGGCTGACGCTGATCGGCGGACACGAAGCGCGTCATCAGCGGCAAATCAAAAATATTCTGGAAAAATCGGCAACAGAATAGCCGAATAAAGAGAATTACAAATAAAAATAAGCCTTGATTGCGGAGGGATTGCAATCAAGGCTTTTTATTCAAGCGATACTTCCGAAAGTATTATAAATGCGACAAAAAATTCGGAAGTATTCTTGAGATGTTTTTCAACGAAAAGGGCGTTGTCCGAAAATTTAACAGCGGAAATCGAAGTTCAAAGTTACCGGCAAGCCCATCGCGTTTGAAAGCGGATAATTCCAGAGAGAATCCTGAATCCGAAATTATCCGTTTTCAATCGTTTGCCGTTATCAATTCGATCCCATTTCCGCTATTTCATCTCCGACTCACGTTTTAGCGCGAAGGTGTCGGAATGTCGCCCGCCTGTCCGAAGTATTGATAGCCGAAACTGTTGTCAACACTGCGCCAGATATACCAAACTCCGTTTGAAGGACGGAACACCGCGACATCGGTTTTGCCGTCGCCATCGTAGTTTCCGGCGACCGGAACGTCCGTTCCGAAACCGAATTGACGGAAATCGTAAGCCAGGTCGGAACTGCGGTGAATATACCAGAAGCCGTTCGACGGACGGAAAACCGCGATGTCGGATTTACCGTCGCCGTCGAAATCGCCTTTCAGCGGAACGTCGCCGTTTTGTCCGAAAGCCTGTCCGCGAAATGCGCCGTCGCTGCTTCGCAGATAATACCAACAGCCGTTCGACGGACGGAAAACGCTGACATCGGCTTTACCGTCGCCGTCAAAATCGCCGGCAATCGGGATGTCTTCGCTCGCGCCGAAATTCACGGCGAGAAATCCCGCGCCGTTGCTTCTTTGGATATACCAGCCGCCGTTCGACGGGCGATAAACTGCCAAATCATTGCGACCGTCGCCGTCAAAATCGCCGCGCACGGGAATGTCGGTCGCCGCGCCGAACTGGACTTCGGTCAAGCCGTTATCGGAACTGCGTTTGATTGACCACACGCCCGCGCCGTTGACGTTGCGGAACACCGCCGCGTCGGTTTTGCCGTCGCCGTCGAAGTCGCCGGAAACGAGTTTGTCATTCGCGCCGCCGATGACACGCGCACTAACACCTTCGCTGTTCTGGATATACCAAACTCCGGCGGACGGGCGAAAGACCGCGATGTCATTGCTGCCGTCGCCGTCGAAATCGCTGTGGTCGCCGTGCGTCGTCAGTTGTCCCTGAATCTCGCCGTTCGGATTATTGGCTGACCCGATGATCGCCGTCCACAAACCCGTTCGTAACTGCGCGACCTGCGCGGTGGAAACGGCGACGGTCGCGTTCGGGAAATTCCCGTTCGTGCCGCCGATAATCGGGAACGTATAAACGACGCTCGTATCGCCGACGTTCAAAACGATGCGGGCATTGGTTTGTGCGCTCGATAAATTATGGAATTCGCCGGTAATCGTCGCTTGATTTTCTGCTTGGTTAAGAAAAACTTTTACTTCGCCGTTCGCCGTCGTTGAAGTTCCCGTCAAATGCGCTTCAAAAAATCTGCCCTGGCTCGGTGTCGCGCTCGGCGACGGACTCGGACTGCCGCTCGGCGAAGGGCTGGGCGACGGTGAACCGCTGGGCGACGGACTCGGACTCGGCGAAGCACTGCCGCCCGCGAAAGTTCCCGAAAGAATCGTCGCGCCGCTATTTCTCAGCGTGATCGTCATTCCGCCCGTGATCACCGGAACATTCTGCCCGTTGTCGGAGCGCAGGCGTAATCTGCCTTCGCCGCCGCTTTCCAAAATTAAATTTCCGACCGCCGCATTATTGACCGCAACCGCCAATGCCGTGCCGCCCGGCAGATTAACCTGTCGAACGCGGATTTCCAATTCGGTGCGGCTGCTGTGCAGTTCGTATTGCGCGAAGCCGTTCGGCAGAACGCCGTTCAAAGTCGCGCCGCTCAAAGCCGCGAACAAATCGCCCGCATTCGGCGACGGACTCGGACTCGGCGAGCCGGATGGACTTGGCGATGGTGAACCGCTCGGACTCGGACTTGGCGAGCCTGAGGGCGAAACGCTCGGCGACGGAGACGGTGAACCGGACGGCGAGACGCTCGGACTCGGCGAACCGGATGGCGAAACCGTCGGCGACGGCGTTTGTCCCGTGCCGCCGTTAAACGTGCCGGTCAAAATCGTCGTCGCGCCGTTTCTGACGGCGACGGTCGAACCGGCATTGACCGTCGGAACGCTCTGACCGAGTTCGGTTTTCAATTTCAATTTAGCCTTCTGCTGGCTCAACGCGACTTGCCCGACGCTGCTGCCGTCAACGAAAAAGCTGATGATCGTGCCGTCCGCCGCGTTGATGTCTTCGCCCTCGATTTCGAGTTCGCGCTGACCGCTGTCATAAACCTCATAAGTCGCGTCGCCGTGCGGGTTGACGCTGCCGGTCGGCGACACTAAATTTGCCGTTCTGACCAGCACCGGAACGCCGCCCAAAGCGTTCGCACTGGCATCAACCATCATCGAAACCGGCAAAATGGATAAAATCAGTGCGGCGCAAACCGCGACCACGATATTCAAAACACGCCCATGTTTGAATTTATTTTTCTGTCTTTTCATTATTTTAACCTTCCTTAATTTCTATTTCGTTTGCTCTTCCAAGTTTGAAGCCGATGTGCTTCAAATGTAATTTTTCAGTTACACAGTGCGAAAGGTTTCGGGAAAAAGACACGAGAAAAAAATCATTGAAATAAAAAAAGCCGACTTGATTTCAGTCGGCTTTCAGGCACAAATTTCAATTTTGATTTGATCGAGTCTAAGGCGCGACGCAGCCCTGGACGACCGTCGTATTTAATGCCGAAAGAGCGTCAACGCGGTTTGTCTGGATTCTGATAGCATCGTTGTGCGAATCAACTCTGGTCGGATGTGGATAATCCCATTCAACGCCAGTTTCCTTGAGCTGATGAACCATCTGCGGCGGCGTACAGTTTGGAAATTTCGATTTTACCAGCGCGGAAATTCCCGAAGCTATCGGCGCGGACATCGAAGTTCCGCTCCAAACTCCATAGCGACCGCCGGGAAGTGCGCTGACGATATTTTCGCCGGGAGCAACCGCTTCGACCCAGTGCCGTTCAAAACTCGAAAAATCCGCCAGCACATCCGTTCGGGTACTCGCTCCGACGGCTAACAAACCGTCTAAAGTTTCCGCCGCCGGAAACATCTGCAATGGATCGCCGTCCGAACCGAGTTGGCTGCCGCTGTTTCCCGCACTTGTTACCGCTTCCAAACGGTGCGTCCCGATTTCGGGGAAATGCTTTCCATCGAGTGTTAAGCCGTCGTCGCAGTCGTCAATTAAATCTTTCAAAACTTCGACGTTATCGGGATAGCCGAAACTGATATTCACGACGTTCGCGCCGTGATCTGCCGCCCAGATTATCGCCGCCGTTACGCGCCAAAGTTCGCCTTCGCCGTTCGCGTCTAAAACGCGAATCGGCATAATTTTGGCGTTCGGCGCGACCAGCGCGGCGATGCCCGCGACGTGCGTTCCGTGTCCGTATGAACCCTGCCGCAAAACTCCGACTTCGCTCGGATCAGCATCGTTGTCAACGAAATCGTAGCCGGGAACTAAACGCCCCGCGAAAGCCGGATGCGACGGATCAATTCCCGTGTCGAGAACCGCGATGATCACATTATCGCCTTTGGAAATTTGATGCGCCTGGTCGAGCCGGATTGTATCGGGAAACCATTGTTTGGAATAACCTTTCTGACTGCCGCCGACCGCCCACGACCGTCCGACCGCCCACGAACGCCCCAAAGTCCACGGTAAACCTTCGCGCTCGACGCTCGAAAGTTTGCGGTTGACTTCGGGTTTTTTAATTCGGGTGTCAGTCTGCATCGCCGCAACAATTTGCGCTGGCGATTGCGTAGTCAGCGTCCGGTCAATTTCCATCCGAAAAGTCGGCGGCGTTCCGACCTGTCCGAGCGGCGTGGGTTTTAATTTATACTGCGCGGCGATTGCCGGAAGATTGTTCGCGCTGGCGAGTTCAAAAATTACTTCGTTCGGTAGGCAATCACAGCCGGTTTGAGCGTAGATTTTCTGCCCGAAACCGCTCGCCAGAAAAATGATAAAAAACGCCAGCCAAAACTTTAACCGATTAAATTTGAAGAACTGATTCATATCTGCTGTCCCCTGAAAATTATTTTCGCCGCTTTCACAGTGTTCGCCAAAACCGAAAAAAGACATTTCGGAAAAAATTACTATCCGATAAAAACGAATGGCGACCAGAAATATGGATGAACGCCGCGCTCAATAAAATTGTTCTGAGCGATTTGCAGCGAGTGTGCAGACGATTTTCCGGCTTGTCGCTGCTCGTAGAAAATCCGCATCAAACTGTTCGTCGCTTCGTCGTTGACCGTCCACAAACTCAAAAGCAATGACTTTGCACCCGCCGACAGAAAGCCCCGCGCCAATCCTAAAATTTCTTCGCCCGCGAAAATTTTATTTAATCCGGTTTCACACGCGCTCAAAGTTACGAGTCCGGCTTTTAATCGCAATGCCGAAATATCGCGCACCGTAATTCGTCCGTCAGCCAAATGCAGACTGGAAAACAAAGGGTTTTCAGGGCGAAACTGACCGTGGCAAGCCAGATGCAGAACGTCGAAATGCGGCGCATTTTTCGTAAAATTTTTCGTGTTCGCCCGTTCGTCCGTAAAAACTTCCGCGCCCGGAAAAATCTTTTCCAAGGTTTCAATTTCGCGGTTGACGAGCGGAATGCGTTCGTCCGCGTAGCCGAATAAAAGTGCTTTGCCGGTAGTTTTGCGATGTTTTGACGCTAAATGCCGCCAAACGGTTGCGCTCGGCGCGTGAACGATTTGGCGCGATTCGATGAGATATTTCTCGCCGTCAAAAAGCGCGTGAAACGGAACGTAATGCGCCGCGCCGACGGGAACGATGACCAAATCACGGTCGCCGATAAAGTCTGCGAGTGGCGCAAACAGTTTTTCGTACAGTTTTTGCAGATGTAAATCGGCGCGACTTTTCAATTCGCCGACAAAGTTCCTTAAATTTTTCACGCCGTAACGCAGTGCGCCGAACTGAAATTGCAAACTTTCGAGCAGAGATAAAATTTCGTCTTCCCTGACTAAATTATCCCGAAAATAAATTTTACTGCCGGTTACGACGAACGCCGCGAGAACGCCGTCAAGATTGACAAATTCAATCAACGCTTTTCGTGCGGCGAGACTTTTCTGAAGCATCTTCAAATCGCCCAATTCATTTGTTTGCATTTCATTATTGAGATTGGCGCGGCTCGCATCAGTGCTTTCAATTTGTCGCAGCAAATCGGCGATTTGTTTTTCGCGCCTTCCGGCTTCGGCTTGCAGATTTTTTATTTCCGCTTCATCGGCGCGGTTCAGGCGGCTGTAAAAGCAATTCAATTCTTCGCGCAAATCCGCCAATTTTTTCTGTAAATTTACCGGCGCGTTCGATTTTTCCGGTGTTAAATCACCATTCAGATTTTCCGAAAGAGCGCGGGCGCGGGCGCGTTCGGTCAGCAGGAAAGCCTTTCCGATTTTGTTTTCCGCCAGATAAATTTTCGTCAGGCACTCGTACGGCGCGAGTTTGTCAGCCAGAAAAGCCATCCGAAATTCTTCCGCCGCGAGCGGTGCGCGGACGGTTTCGATCAGTCGAATCGCCCGTTTGTAGTGCCGTTGGGCGCGGCGAAAATCGTTTTGCGCGGCGGCTAAATTGCCGAGGGCGATTTGCGCCGCCTGCGCTGTGTTCGGCTGTTCGTATTTGACCGAATCGGTGAAAACCGCGTTCAATTCCGCTTCCGCTTTTTTATCTTCCTTCAAATTTCGTAAGGCTTCGGCTCTGATAAATCGCGCTGATAATTGATGCCGCAAATTACCCGAACCGCGCAAAAGATTTTCGATTTCGGCGGTAATACGCAAGGCTTTTCGATAACTTTTTCGTTTTAATTCCAGGCGCGCTTCGGCGATTTTGACGGTTGCCGCGCCGACTTTATTTTTTTCCAGCAGATACAAACGCGCCGCTTTTTTGAATTGTTTTCGCGCCGTCGTTAAATCGTTTTTCAGCGCGGCGACGCGCCCGAAATTCGCCCGCGCTCTGGCTTCTTCACCGCGCATTTTCAATTTACGCAGTTGTTCGACGACGATTTCGTAAATCGCGGCGGCTTCGTCAATTAAATTTAATTCGAGATAAACGTCGGCGATTTCGAGTTCGGCAATCGCGGTTTGATGCGGCATTTGCAACGCTTCGTATTTTTGCCGCGAGCGTTCCAGAAAATCAATCGCACGGTCGAGCTTGCCGCGAAACAGCGCGAGATTTCCCATACTCGCTTCGATTTCCGCTTCAGTAACGAACATTTTCGCATCTCTGGCGCGTTCCAGAGACTGCGCGTAAAATCGTTCGGCTTTGCGGAAATCGTTCAGTTCGCCGTAAGTGTTGGCGAGACTGTTTTCCGCCAACGTCAGCCATTTTATATCGCCGAGTTTGGCAAACCGCCTCCGCGCCGACAGGCAGTATTTTTCGGCTTCGCGGTGCAATTCGCGGCGGGCGACCACGTTGCTCAGATTCATTTCGATTTTTCCCGCCGCCAATTCGTCGCCCGATTTCTCGAAAATTTCGAGCGCGTTTTCGCCGCACACGACCGCCTCGTCGTATTTTCCCAGAAGCGCGAGCGCGTAAAGTTTCCCGACCTGCGTCTGCGCTGTTTCGTGTGATTTATTCAAATCATCGAAAATCGCGGCGGCTTTTTCCAAATCTTCTATTGCTTTTTCCAGTTTTCCTTCAGTCAAATCGGCTATTCCTTTCACCCAAAAGCTCAACGCTTTAACTTCGATTCCGGGAATCAGCGAAGTCAAAACTTCCAAAGCGACGGCGGCGCGGCGCGTTTTCTGCGGTTCTTTCGTCCAGGAATCGTAGTAAGTATTTTTAATCGCTTTGGCAAGTTTTAGATTAATGAGGCGCGGATTTTCGTGGAACAATGCGCGGTGAGTTTTTCGGTCGCCGGTTTCCAGTAATTTTCTAATGAGATTTTGGGAGTTCATTATTAAATAGAAATAACAATTTGCGCCGAAATTTGACAGCGCAAACGAATAAAGGCGACCGTCGCCGCCTTTGTTTTATTGTTATACTTTGTGGATTTATTTTCGATTCAGGACAATCTGAAATTTCAAATTCGAGATTTCAGATTGCCCGAACCATTGAAACAGGCTCATTTTAGTTCCAGATTTTCGATGACGATTTCCATTTCACCGCTTTGTAGATGAACATCATAGTTTCCCTGCGGGATATTGGGAAATCCGAATTCGCTCGTTTCATTCGTTTTTGTTTCAAACTCGCCGATCACGACGACGGCGTTGGCAAAGCCTTCGCCGAGAATTTGACCGTTGACGCGAAAGCCGTTTTCACTTTCCGAGATGCGAAGATCGAGCGCGTTTTCGCCCGCCTGAAAAAGCATCTGCCGCGCCTGTAAAGCAGACGCGGAACGCTCGCCGAAAGCCGCCCGGTTCGGCGACAAATCCATTTGCAGAACCGCCAGAACTTTTTGAACGATTGATTTCTTCGGCGCAACGGCGCGGGTCAGAAAAATGTTTTTTGCCCAGCGAACCGCGTCCGTCGGCGCGTCCGTCGAATCGTCGGTCTGCATCAAATTGATAATTTTTTCGATTTGTCTTTCGCTCATCACATTCATCGTTTCTCGTCCTCAAATTGACAGTGCGAAGTTTGAAACGAAAAAGACAGGGTTAAAGGTAAAAAGTGAAAAAGTTTAAAAGGGGAAAAGTTAGCGCGATAGATATTAGTGCAACTTTTTCCCTTTTTCACTCTTAAACTTTTTCACCTTTTATCCTTCCAATATCTTCTCCAATTTTTTCAGGCAGCGGGTTCGCATCGGACTGATGCTCGTTTCGCCGACGTTGATTTCACGGGCGACTTCGGCGTAACTCGCCGCCGTGTCGCGCAGGTAAATCATCGAAATTATCACGCGGCATTTTTCTTCCAATTCTTTCAAAGCCGTTCTGATTTGATGCTGCTGTTCGAGTTCGATTAAACGCGCATCGGCAAGCGGCGAAACATCGGGCAAATTCGCTATTTCCGCTTCCATTTCTTCGTCGGTCGCGGGCGAATAAATGTTTTTCGCCGAACGCGCCGCGCCCCAGGTTTTGTACTTTGCCGTCGTTACGAGCCACGAACGGATTCGTTCCGGCTGTTCGATTTCGTCTAATTTTTCAAACAGCGTCAGGAAAACTTCTTGGAAAACGTCGGCAGATTGTTCCTCGCTCAAACCGGCGCGGCGCGGAATGGTGATGATTAAACGCTCAAATCTTTCGACCAATTCGTTCCACGCGGCTTCGTCGCCGCGCCGACAGGCTTTGACGAGTTCGCCGTCGGTTTTCGCCAAACCGCTCGCCGAAAATTCGCCGGTTATTTTTTCCGCTGCCGTTTCGCTCACAATTTCAAATATAAACCTTGAACTTTGAACCTTAAACCTTGAACCCTAAACTTCAAACTCCGCGACGACCGGCGTATGGTCGCTTGGTCGCTCCCAACTGCGCGGCGTTCGATCAATCCAACAGCCGACGCATTTTTCCGCCAAACTTTTTGAAGTCCAAATGTGGTCAATCCGCAAACCCTGATTTTTCGGAAACGCGCCTTCGCGGTAATTCCACCAGGAAAATTCTTGCAGATCGCCGTTTTTCAAACGGAAAACATCTTCAAATCCCCACTGCTTGACGTGGTGAATGGCAGCGCGTTCGGGTTTGGAAAAATGCAGTTTGCCTTCCCAAGCATTGACGTTCCAAACGTCGCGTTCGTCGGGCGCGACGTTGAAATCGCCGCATAAAAGTACGTCGCCCGATTTATCGCAGGTCGCGTCGAACATTCGCCGCAGACGCTGTAACCAGTCCAATTTAAAGGTAAATTTGTCCGTCCAAAGTTCCGTGCCGTTCGGAATATATGTGTTGACGATGCGAACGCCGTTGACGGTCGCCGCAATCAGACGTTTCGGCGAATCTTCCGTGTCGTCCGCAAAATTTTTCTGCACGTCTTCGATGGAATGTTTCGATAAAATCGCCACGCCGTTATAAGATTTCTGCCCGATAAACGCGGCGTGATAACCGAAATTATTGATGGCTTCGAGCGGAAATTTTTCGTCAACGGTTTTCGTTTCCTGCAAACACAAAACATCGGTCTGCGTGTCGGTCAGCCACTGAAAAATTTGTTCGAGCCGGATAGCAATCGAATTGACATTCCACGATGCGATTTTCATTCGTTTAATTGTGCCACAAAAAAGGCGCGGAAAACTATTGTGAAAGTTGATTGATTTTATTTTCGGTGTTTCTTCTACGGCATTCGGTGGTTAAGAAATTAAATTCGGAGTAAGTGAAAAGTGAAAGGTGAAAAGTGATAAGTCAAAAGCGAAATTATCACTTTTCGCTTATTCCGAAGAGTCTATTTTTGATTTCAGATGCCAGCCGGAAAAACTGAATCTTTCATTTTTTCGTCGGCGACGAATTTCTTTCCCAAAAAACGCCGTCCGCCAAACCCTGAATCGTTTTGCCCGTTTCCGCTACCGCCAAACGCTTCTCTGCCAACAAACAATAATTTTCGTCGCGTTCGATGCCGACAAAAGCGCGGTTTAATTTTTTGGCGACGACGGCGGTCGTTCCCGAACCGAGAAACGGGTCGAGAATCAAATCGTTTTCGTTCGTCGAAGCCAGAATAATTTTCGCCAGCAGTTTTTCCGGCTTCTGCGTCGGATGCGCGGTGTTTTCGGGCATTGACCAGAACGGCACTGTCAAATCCGTCCATAAATTCGACGGCGCGGTCAGGCGAAAATTTCCGTCAGTTGATATTTTCCAATCTTTCGGCGCACCGTTTGCGGTGTAAG
Organism: uncultured Pyrinomonadaceae bacterium; assembly: GCA_964244835.1. Lineage (GTDB taxonomy): Bacteria > Acidobacteriota > Blastocatellia > Pyrinomonadales > Pyrinomonadaceae. The sequence continues at coordinate 90,824 of CAXTKJ010000008.1, read as the reverse complement.
GCGCGAGAACTTTGCGGCGTGTTTTGACCGCTTCGAGATTGAAAACGTATTCGTCGGACGCGGTGAAAAACCAGATGTCCTCCGAAGCGTTTTTCCAATTCTTTGCCGCGCCGCGCCCTTTTTCGCGTTCCCAGGTGATGCGGTTTCGCGCGGTGAAATAGTTCGCGCCGACGCGCTCAATCGCGCCCGACGAACGCCAGTCGCCGCAGATATAAACAGAAGCGTTCGGTTTCAAAAGCCGAACCGTTTTTGAAAGCCACGAATCGAGCCACGTTTCATAATCCGCGCCGGAAATACGTTTGAAAGAATTCTCGCCGAAGTTTTTCGTCAGATTATACGGTGGATCTGAAAACAGTAAATCGAAATGGTTTTCGGGAAGTTTTTCGAGAATTTCAAAAGCGTCGCCGCCGATAATTTTATTTCGACAATCTGCAAAATTATCGTCCGCGCTCAAAATATTTTTTCTGTAATGCGCGATTTCGTCCGCGCTTAATTCAATCGTGCGGTTGCGCGGTGCGCGTTTTTTTTTTGATTGGTCGGACATAATTAATCAGCGAGCAGAAGCGCAGCAATCAGCGCGGCGCGTTTCGGAATATCGTCAACGAAAATAAATTCTTCGTGCGTGTGCGCTCCGCCGCCGGAAATTCCTAAACCGTCGAGAACGGGAATGCCCAGAGCCGCGACGAAATTGCCGTCGGACGCGCCGCCGACCTGCGTTTCGCCTAAATCGTAATCGAATTCAGCGACAATTTTTCGCGCTTTTTCATAAAGTTCGACGACGCTTTCACTGCGTTCGAGCGGCGGGCGATTTAATCCGCCGGAAAGTTTTAGCGAAACCCGTTCGTCAAATTTCCCTAAATTTCTCAGCACGTTTTCGATTCGCGCCGCTTCGGTCATCGAAGCAAAACGCACGTCAATCGAGCATTCGGCGTGTTCGGGAATCACATTCGTTGTCGTGCCGCCTTCAATCGTGCAGACATTGGCGGTCGTGCCGAGTTCTAAATCGTTTAAAGAATGAATGCGTTCGATTTGCCGCGCCAGTTCCAAAATCGCCGACGCGCCTTTTTCCGGTTCGAGTCCGGCGTGCGCGGGAATGCCGTGTGCTTCTAAAACGTAATTCGCCGTGCCTTTGCGTCCGGTTTTAACTTTGCCCATTGCCGACGGTTCGCAAACTAAACAAAACTCCGATTGTGCTGCTTCGCGTTCGACGATTGCGCGTCCCGTTTGGCTGCCGATCTCTTCGTCGCATGAAAGCAAAATCGTCATCGGTCGCGCCAGTTTTAGATTTAATTCCGAAAAAGCGCGTAGAACTTCAACCATCAAAACGATGTTCGCTTTCATATCGAAAACGCCGCCGCCGTAAAATTTATCCGCTTCGATGCGCGTCGGATTTTGGAGTTTCGCGCCGACCGGATGAACCGTGTCGGTGTGTCCGAGCAGTAAGATTGGTTTTTTATTTGACGCTGAGAAAGCGCGAACGATTAAATGCTCGCCGACGTTTTCCGCCGCGATTCGTTCGATTTGCAAATCGAGCGGAATTTTTTCAAACTCTGAAACTAAAAATTCAACGACGGCGCGGCTGCCCGCAGCATCATTTGACGGCGATTCGATTTCAACGATTTTATGGATTGATTCAAGAATGCTCGCCTGTCGGGAATGAAAATAATCGAGCAGCGGTTTCATAGAAAACTGAAAAGATATGCGGACGAATGGAATCGAACCATCACGAGCTTGCGCCCACGGGCTTCTGAGACCCGCGCGTCTACCAGTTCCGCCACGTCCGCGTGAAAAGGTAAAGGCAATGATACGAATTTCACGGGCGAAGTTCAAGAACGCTTCGGCAATTTGTTATATTTGAAGTTATGCAAAACGACGTGCGCGGAAATTTACAGGCAATTCAGGAACGAATCGAACGTGCCGCGCACAGAGTCGGCAGAAATGCGAACGAAATAAAGTTGATTGCCGTCAGCAAAACGCATCCGGCTGAAACTTTGCAGTCGGCGATTGACGCGGGCGCGTCGGTTTTCGGCGAAAATAAAGTTCAGGAAGCAGAACGGAAAATCGAAGTTTTAGGCAGGGAAAATCTCGAATGGCATCTCATCGGGCATCTGCAATCGAATAAAGCGAGAAAAGCCGTACAGCTTTTCGATGTCGTTCACACACTCGATTCAATCGAACTCGCCGAACGGCTGGAGCGTATCTGCATTGAAGAAAATCGGGAGAGTTTATCGGTTCTGGCGCAGGTTGATTTGGCAAACGAAGCGACGAAAAACGGCGTTGACGAAAAGACTTTGCCGAAACTGATCGAATTCTTGAAAGGCTGCGAGCGTTTGAAATTCGACGGTTTGATGACGATTCCGCCGTTTTTCGATGATGTCGAAGCGGTGCGCCCGTATTTCAAACGCCTGTGCGAAATCCGCGATGAAGTTTTACCAAACGGCGAGCTTTCGATGGGAATGAGCCACGATTTTGAAACGGCAATCGAAGAAGGCGCGACGATGATTCGCGTCGGCACGGCGATTTTTGGAAAGAGAGAAAAGTTAGCGGCTAAAAATTAAAATGATTACAGAAAGTTTTTTATTAAATAAAGTTTATCCTTACGTTAGTTTGATTTTTTGGATTGTTACCTTAACATTCATCGCGCTTTTGCTGCTGCGCTTGCTGTTCAATTACACCGACCCGAATCCGTTCGGGAAAGTCGGCAGGTTTTCCTATAAGCTGAAAAAGCGCACGGATGTATTCGTTTATCCGGCGGCGCGGCTATTGGCGCAGTTTCGCATTAACACGAAACTCGCGCCGATTATCACGATTTTGATCGCGGCGGTTTTGTCGTATTTTACGCTCGGTATTATCCGCGATACTTTTTTTGTCATTGATGTTTTAGCGGTGGCGATTGAAAAGAACGACGCGAAGATGCTGGTCGGCATCGTGCTTTACGCGCTGATCGGGCTGCTGGTTTTGTTTATCTTTATTCGCTTTATCGGTTCGTGGTTCGTGTTCACGCGCAATACTTTTCTCGGTTTCGTCTATCGCGTTACCGACCCGATTCTGCTGCCGGTTCAGAAATTGATTCCGACAATCGGGATGTTCGATATTTCGGCGATGATCGTTCTGCTGTTTTTGGGATTTTTGCAGGGGATAATCTTACGGTCAATGGTTTTTTGATGATAGACTTCACCGAAAAAGAGGGAGGTTTGATTTTCAGCGTGCGCGTCCTGCCGAAATCATCAAAAAGCGAAATCGTCGGCGAGATTGACGGCGCGTTGAAAATAAAAATAAAATCGCCGCCGGTTGACGGCGCGGCAAACATCGAATTGATAAAAGTTCTCGCCAAATTTTTCGATGTGCCGAAGAGCGCGGTTGAGATTATTAAAGGACAAACTTCAAAAACAAAGCAGATAAAAATCTGTGGTCTCGCCAAAGCCAGTTTGCCCGACCTAAAATCGGCGTGATAATCTTTTGAGGGATGAGGGATGAGGGATGAGGGATGAATTTAAGACCAAAAATGATTCTTGATTCATCCTTCATCCTTCATCCCTTATCCCTCAGCAGCGACAAACCATAAAAAGGAAAATATAAAATGTCTGGACATTCCAAGTGGCATACCATTAAACACAAAAAAGGCGCGACGGATGCGAAGCGCGGGAAGATTTTCACTAAGCTGATTAAAGAAGTTACGGTGGCGGCGCGGACGGGCGGCACGGGCGATGTCGAATCGAACGCCCGACTTCGCAAAGCTGTCACGGATGCGAAGGCGCAGAATATGCCGAACGACACGATTGACCGCGCTATTAAACGCGGCACTGGCGAACTCGAAGGCGTGAATTACGAGGAAATCACATACGAAGGCTACGGCATCGGCGGCGTGGCGGTGTTGGTCGAGACGATGACCGACAACCGTAATCGTACGGTCGCCGAAATTCGTCATTTGTTTTCCAAGAACGGCGGCAACTTGGGCGAAGCCGGTTCGGTCGCGTGGATGTTCGATAAAAAGGGCGTGATCGTCGTTGATAAGGAAGCAAAATCCGAAGACGAGCTTTTTGAAATCGCCATCGAAGCCGGTGCGGACGACGTGCAGGACGAAGGCGAAGTGTTTGAAATCTACACCGCGCCGGAAAATTTCGATGCCGTTCACGAGGCGATTAAAGCCGCCGGGATCGAGCCGCAGGCGGCGGAAATTTCGCAGGTTCCGCAGAACTACATCAAGCTCGAAGGCGCGGACGCGAAGCAGATGCTCAAACTTTACGACGCGATTGACGACAACGAGGACGTGCAGAAGGTTCACGCCAATTTCGACATTGACGAATCGGAAATGGAATAAGTGAATGTAAAACAGGCTGTCAGCCTGTTCGATTCACGCGGGCGACGCGCTACGCCCGACGGTGCTGAAACAGGCTGACAGCCTGTTTTACTTTTTAAGGAATTACCAGAAATGAATTTTATTTACGGGAAGCGTTTTTTATTTCTCGCCATTGCCGGTTTGCTGTGCGGACTGCAAACCGCGTCGGCGCAAATCATCGTGCCGGGACATTCTTCGACGAATGAATCTCATTCGACCGCGCCGGAAATCGAAAGCGACGCGGCAAACGATTCGGCTGACGAACATCAAGCGACTGATTATCGAACGCGCGCCGAAAATTTCAAATTTCAGTTTAATAAAATCGAAACTAAAGAAAGACGCTTCGACTTCGACGGCGATGCGGAAAGCGGCGCGAAAAAGTTTGATGCGAAGACGTTTGCGCCGAAACCGGATAAAGATACTGAACCGCGCTACGTCCGCGAAACCGCTCCGGGCAGAGGCTTTAATTATCGCGGCGCGTTCACCCAATCGCTTTTGTTTCTCGCCGTCCAGCACGGTTACGCGACGACTCAGCCGAAAACCCGTGATGCCCTGAAACACGGCGCGTTTTGGAGAGATTACGCGCAGTCGGTCAAAAATCTGCACGGCTGGGACGACGGCGGCAGGTTTTTCACCAACTATCTCGCCCACCCGATGCAGGGCGCGTTCACCGGACACATCTACGTCCAAAACAGCCCGCAGGCATTGCGCGAACAATTTTCGATGTCGCCGAAATACTGGAAGACGAGAATGAAAGCCCTGCTCTGGACGACCGCGTGGTCAACCCAATTTGAAATCGGACCTGTCAGCCAAGCCTCACTCGGCAACGTCGGTCTAAAAGGCAAGCAAACGTGGGAAGACATCATCGTTACGCCGACCGCCGGAACAGCGATGCTCATCGGCGAAGACGCGATTGACCGCTATCTTATCAAAAACATCGAACGCCGCAACAGCAATCTATACGTCAAAATCTTCGCTAGAATGCTCTTAAACCCGACGCGCAATTTCTCGAACCTCTTACGCTTCCGCGCACCCTGGTATCGAGACCGCGCCGTTGCCAGATAGCCGGAACGCAGTCGCCCCGACTGCAACGGTGGTTGCAGTCGGGGCGACTGCGTTCCTAACGCCGCTTTGATTTCTTCACGACAGGAACGCCGACAAACTTTGCATCAACCGTCGGAGACGGCACGGGTTTCTGATTATCGTCGGTTGAAATCCATAATTCGGTTTCGACATCTTCACGATAGCCGCCGTCTATCACGGTAACTCGATTTGTTAAATCCTGCGGGCGAAGCGCGAACTTTTCGTTAATCTGAGTTCGTCGCACTTTTAGAAACTTTTTGTCGGCGCGACTGCCGTAGTTGATGATATAACCTTTTGCCATTGAATTCTCGCTGAGTATTTTCAAAAGATTATCTAAACGTCCTCTTATCTGCCCGCTTTTTTCATATCCGAAAGCATCAACCATTTCCAGATTGCCGTTGATTTTTGAGGTGAACGAAGCTGTTCGCGCACATTGATCGCACACGCCGCCGATTTCGACGGTTGCCGTTATTTCCTTCGCGCCGGTTGGGTCAACTTTTATTGTCGGCGTTCCTTGTCCTTCGATGCTTTTGCCGCCTGAAACTTTCCAGTTGTAAGTAGGCGTTTCGCCGCTGCCGCCGCTGAGATTGGCGGTAAAAGTTATTTTATGCCTATCTATTTTATTGATGGACTCAGTTCCCGTAACGACAATGTTCGGGCAACAGCAAGGCAGTTCGTAATCAACAGTTTCGGTCGGCTCAGGATTGACGGCGTTCGGCGGAACGAGCCAAAATTCCACGGCGGCTTTCAGTCTTATTTGATCTTTGTAGATAAAGAGAAATCTCTGTTTAGGAACATTCAGCTTTTTATCTAAAATTTCAAAGATGAGATTTGAGAAGACAATGTTTTTGTTGCGGTATCCGGCGACACAGGCGACACCGCCCAAAGGAACTTCGCCATAAATAATAATCACCCCTTTCACTGTTTCCGGTTGTCCCAGAAGCTGACGCGCAAATTGATTCGTCTTTTCGATAAGCGGTTCAGACTTCCCGGTCGAATCAAGATATTCATCAAACAACCACGCCTTTGGCTTTTCCTGTGCGTGGATTGCCGAAGCGAAAATGATTGAACAAAAGATGACGGCGATGATTTTGGTGATGTTTGGTTTCATATAAATCTATTGTCTGAAACTGTTTGATAAGCGATGATAGCTTTGAAATCGGGTGTGAGGCAAGGGAAATCGGCGGCGGTTCGTTGTTTGAAATGGTTGATATTTAAGAAATCGTTAGCTCGAATGAGCGATTCGTTAGCTCGAATGGTTCATTCGAGCTAACGAATCGCTCATTCGAGCTTTCGTTTCGTTGATTCGAGCTTTCGTTTTGACGATTTAAGCTGACGATTGACCGATTCGCGCTTCACATTTAATCATTCGAGCCTTCTCTTTTTCGATTCAAGCCGACCTTTTCAGCGTTGTAAAGCGAAGTTTAACAACCTTTGCTTTTTCCGTGCTTTCCTGTATATTGGCTGTGTTTTAAACCAATTCAAAATTAGTTCTCAAGAGGATAAACAATGCCAAAAACAAAATTTCCGACGACGCGACCGAAATTAATAATCCTGGCGAATGCGATGATTCACGGGTTCACAGTTGATACGACTGATTTTCCCGCACCGCCGATTAAACCGAATGATTTGCAGAACAAACTGAACGCCGCTTTGAGCGTTACCAACGAACGGACGACTGCCGAAGCCGCTTTGCGCGAAATAATCGAGCGTGAAACCGACGCTTACGACGATTTGGACGACGATATGAAAACCGACATCAAATATGCCGAAATGATGACCAAGGACGACGCGAAATTAAAGCAGATCGGCTGGTCGGGACGCGCCGCGCCGCAGCCTTTACAGCCGCCGAACGTGCCGCGCGCTTTCGAGATTCTGGAACAGGGCAAAGGCTCGGCGCATTTCGATTGGAAAGAACCGGCGGGCGGCGGCGCGGTCAAAATGTATCGCGTGATGATGATGGAAGTCGGCGGCACGTCCGGCGGCTGGAAGGAAGTCGCCTCGGCGGTCGAATCCGAAGCCGTCGTCAGCGGTCAGGCAAACGGCAAGGAATATCTCTTCTGCGTCGTCGCCGTCAACAGCGCGGGCGAAAGCGGGCAATCAAACGCGGTAACGGCGTTTCTTTAGAGGGATGAGGGATTTGGGATGAGGGATGAAAGAGAGGAAAAGATTCGGGTTTTGCAGAAGCGGTTGAAGGAGTATGCTTTGCGGGTTATCAGGCTTTATGAGTCGCTGCCGAAACACGGGGCGGTTCAGGTTCTTTCGCATCAGCTGCTGCGTTCGGGAACTTCTCCGGGCGCACAATACCGAGAGGCTTGCCGCGCCAAATCTACCGCCGATTTTATCAGCAAGATGGAAGGTTCTTTGCAGGAATTAGACGAAAGCGTTTATTGGCTGGAACTTTTAATCGAAGGCGGTTTCGTCCCCGAATCCAAACTGAAACCACTCTGCGATGAAACAAACGAGCTAATCGCCATCTTCGTCGCAATCGTCCTGAAAGCGAAACGCTTGAGGAAGGGATGAAAAGAAGGGATGAGGGTTAAGGGATGAGGGATGAATGAAGACAAGAATCTTCCTGCTTTCAGTTCATCCCTCATCCCTCAACCCTCATCCCTTCTTCACGCCTTTGGATGAGCGCGATCATAGACTTCGATCAGCTTTTCCATCGAAACGTGCGTGTAGATTTGCGTGGTTGAGAGGCGGACGTGACCTAGTAATTCCTGAATGTCTCGTAAGTCTGCGCCGCTGTCGAGCAAGTGCGTGGCGAATGAATGTCTTAAAGAATGCGGCGAGATGTCGCGGTTGATTTCTGTGCAAATTTTGATGTATTTATCAACCATTCGCCCGACGCTGCGCGTGGTGATGCGTGTGCCTTGATAGTTTAGGAATACGGCTTGCTCGTCGCGTTCGGCGGGCGGGCAGTTGGCGAGAAAATCGGCGCGGGCTTCGTTTAAATAATACATCAGAGCCTGCAAAGACGGTTCGCCGAAGGGAAGTATGCGCTGCTTTTTGCGCTTGCCGGTAACTTTGACGAGCTTTTCGCGGAAATCTATATCTTTGAGATTTAAGTTGGTTAATTCGCCGACGCGCATTCCGGTCGCGTATAAGAATTCTAAAATGGCGCGGTCGCGTCTGCCCAAATCCGTCTCCAAATCAGGCGTTTCGATAAAACGCACGGCATCTTCCATCGAAAGATGCGTCGGCAATTTGCGCTCGATTTTCGGCGTGGCGACGAGCTTTGCCGGGTTGTTTTCCTGAATCCCTTCGCGGACGAGAAATTGAAAAAATGTTCTGAGGCTGGCGATTTTGCGGGCGATGGAAGTTTTCTTTTTGTTCAACCCGTGCAGATGCGCCATCCATTCGCGGATCGTCAGATGGTCAATGTCTTTGACGGGAATCTGCTCACGCGAGCCATCAGCCTTCGGCGGCGCGATATGTTCGTGAAACTGTTCGAGGTCGCTCGAATAATTTCGCAAAGTGTGCTGGCTGACGTTGCGTTCATAACGCAGATGTTCGAGAAATTGGCGCAGATATTCTTCAAGCATATTTTCGTCAATAGTAAATCGTGAATCGTGAATAGTAAAATCCGCTTGCGGACTGAGTAAACGCGATTTACGATTTACTACTCACGATTCACTTTCTCGAAATGTAATATCCTTTGCGAGTTCTGACGATTAAATCGTCGCGCCCTTTTATTTTCAGCGCGATTAAGCGAAATTCGTTCGCCTTCGGCATTTCTTCGGGGTAATAGTTGAGAATATAGGTTTGCGCGAGTTCGGCGGAGATGCGGTTGAATGATAAATCGAGTTCCTTTTCGTCAATCGGCGAATAAACCGCGCCGCCGGTTTGCATCGCTAATTCCTGCATTCGACGTTCGGCGGAAAGCTGGCGAATGTTGGCGTTGCCGCCGCGTGTGCCGGTTCGCTTGTAATTTTCAAAGTCGGTCGTTTTGACGATATAAACCTGACAGTTCGCCGCTTGGACAGCGCGGACGGTTTCTTCAAACGTCGAATCGGAAATCGTGTCGTCGCCGTCGGAAACGATGACGATGACGCGGCGACCGTTGACTTCTTTCAGGTAGTTAGCGGTTTTGATAATCGCGTCGAGCAGCGCAGTCGCGCCTTCGGGCTGCGGAAAATTTTCGATTGCCTCGATTATCTGGTCGGGATTTTTCGTCAGCGGCTGTTCGAGCCGCGAACCCGTCGCCACCGAAAACAGCGCGGCTAAATCTTTGTCCGGGCGAATGACGCGCTTAAAAAATTTGACCGCCGCTTTCTTTTCAAATTCGCGGGCGATATTGACGCTCGAACTGTTATCGAACAGCATCGCCAGACGAATGGGCGTTTCCGCACGAAAAAGATCGGCGATCTCCGCCGGTTTGCCGTCAACGGAAAGCTGGAAATCTTCCAGTTTCAAATCGGTAACGGGTCTGCCCGAAGTGTCAATCACCGAAGCCGGAATCGGCACGAGCGTCGAGTTGATCGTGATTTCTTCGTCGCCGTCATCTTCGGTTTTCTTCGGCGGAGTCGGTTTCGGAGTCGGGCGAACGGTCGGATAATTAGTCGGCAGCGGTGTGTAGATAACTCGCGGGCGCGTCGGAGTCGGAGTCGGCGTTTCCGTCGGCTTAATGCGCCCCGACTGCGCGAAGGCAGTCGAAACGCAAATAAAAAATAAAATTGTGAGCGAGATTTTGCGAGCCATAGTTATCCGAATCGCTTAAAGTGTTTTGTCCTTCTGTTTCGCAAAATTTTATCAGTCGTTGCGATTGATAAAGACCTTGATGAGAATGATTAAAACTCCAATAGACAATAAGAAAAAAAACAATAAAACGGTCAACGCCGGTCCGTAATGAAAAAGAAAAATTAGACTGCCGACCGTTACAATCATTGGATTTATATTAGGGTTTCACGAAACTCGCGGTTTTCTTTTCCGCTTCGCAGGCTTCGATGTTTTTGCTCGCGGCTTTTTCGGCTTTAGTTTCTTCGGCGGGCAATCCTAATTTCTCGCGGACGAATTTTTCGGCTTCCGGTTCGATCAGTTCGCCGTTGACGACGAAGGTTTTTTCCGTCAGCACGTCGCCTTTTTTCGACAGCTTTGCCGGTTCGAGAAAAATGTTCCACGGCGAACCCCAGCCGCGCGTGTCGCCGACGGCTTTGCGATATTCGTAATGCAGAGTTTTCTGCTTCGCGTCTTTTGAAGCGGATTCATAGACGACCGGAAAAGTGATGCTTTTGTCGGTCAGATTCGTTTTCATCGCCTCGACCGTATCGTATTCGCCGACACCGACGACTTCCAAGCCGTTCGCTTTATATTTCTCGTAAAGTTTCTGCGCGAACGGTGCTTCGTGCTTCCAGTTCGGACACCACGGCGCGAAATAGACGACCATCACGAGTTTTTTATTCTTCGACAAATCGCGCAGATTGATTTCCTTGTCGTCGCGCACCGATTTGTAAGTCCAGTCTTTATACTTAATTTCCTTTTCCACAACCGGAGCCTGCTCGGTCTGCGCCGACGCTCCAAACACCGCACCGATCAATAAAAACGCCAAAGCCAGAAATGTTTTCATAAGTGTTTGATTCCTCGATAAAAAGACTAACTTTTCAGATGTCGAAAGACAAGATTGAGATGCCGCCGTCGCCGTTCTGCCGCGACACTTTTTACAAATTTATTTATCAGCTAATTTAACCGCCGTTCCGTAAGCCAAAACTTCGGTCGTCGCCTGCGAAAATTCGGTCGCGTCGTAGCGCATTCCGATGATTGCGTCCGCGCCGATTTCGTGGGCGTGCTGCACCATTCGATTAAACGCCTCGACCCGCGCCGCTTCGCAAACTTGTGCGAATTCCTCGATATTGCCGCCGATGATTGATTTCAATCCGCCCATAATGCCTTGTCCGATGCTTGGACTGCGAACGACGATGCCGCGCACCACTCCTAAATACTCGCTGATTTTATTTGCCTCGACTTCGTTTCCTGTCGTTACGATCATTTGATTCTCCTGTCTGCCGGTTCGTTAAAATATAAAAAATTCGCGCCTGAAATTTAGGGTTAAATATATGATAATTTTCCAGATTAAGAAAGCAGTCGGACGGCTTTGAAAACTTCACAAAAAATCTTTCTATTCGCACACGCAACTGTCGGCGATTTTACCATTTGGTATAAAAACGAATCGTGTGAAATTTCGCCTGACAATTATAATTCAGCAAACATAACGGAATTGCCGATTGGCACGGGCATTGCTAAATAGGCGAACGGAGGCTACTAAAATTATTATGAAATCAAATTTAATTAAAAACAGTGTCAAAGGAATCGGCTTAGGACTTTTTATGTTGTTCGGCATTATGGCTTTTTCAAGCACTGAAGCCAACGCCCAATACCGCGACCGCGACGACCGCCGCGATGATCGAAACGAGAGACGCGACGACCGGCGCGACAGACGCGATGATGACCGCTACGGCAACAACGGCGGTTACAACGGAAACAATATCTACCGCGAAGCCCAACGGCAAGGCTATCAGGACGGATTAAACATTGGACGCGACGACCGCCGCGACCGCGACCGTTACAACCCGCAGCGTTCGAGCGAATACAAGCGAGCGACCAACGGTTACGATTCGCGTTATGGCAACAAAAACGATTATAAAAATGCCTATCGCCAAGCGTTCATCAACGGCTACAATCAAGGCTACAACGGCAACGGCAGACGGAACGGAAATAACGGTTACTAAAAATCGTATCGAACCAAACAAAAAAGACCGAACTTTTAGAGTCCGGTCTTTTTTTATTTAAATAATCACCAGGTTTTCATGATCGGATGCGCTTCGGTATTAAAAACGACTTTTTTGAAATCCAAAGTCTTCGGCGGCGCAAACAGCAGGTAATAATATTTGAAAGTTTCGGCAAACAGAAAGCTGTGCATATAGTCGTTTTTCTCTTTTGTTTTGACGCTTTTCAAACCTGTATATGCGACATCGGTTTTGCAGTATTTCACCATATCGTTAAAGAAGGTTTTGCCCATTTTGAGATATTTTTCGTCATTTGTGAAGTGATAAAGATAATACGCGGATTCGACGATTTCAGGACGAAGCGCGTAGTCCGCGTCGTTGATCTCGCCGGTTTTGTAGTCGTATTCTTCCGGTTCGATGCCGCTCGTCGTCCACATTTTGTAACCCGAATCCTGCAATCTTTTCGCACGGTCGAGGTCGCCGCCTAAAGCCAAAACCGCCGGAAAAAAAGCATCCAACGCGCCGTAGGTTGTCGCTTTTCGCTTGCCCGTGAACATATCGTTGTGTCCATACCAAAGCTCACCGTTCTGTTCGTCGGCGTGATATTTGTTGATCGCGGCGATGGAATCGTCATACATTTTGCGGAGTTCCCGGTCGTCAAAAAGAATCGCGCATTTCAGCAGATATTCGTAATATGAATCAATGCCCGAACCGATAAAACTGTCGGTGTCCGTCCATTCGCCCGTCTCGGCGTTGATGCTTTCGCCGACCAAACCGATTGGCGAACGGCGTTTGTAAACTTCCACGAGTGCGCGTTTCGCTTTTTCGTAATAGATCGGTTTTCCCGTCAATTTCGACAAAGTTCCAAACTCGATTAACAGCGTTCCCGCTTCCGCCGGACCCGTGATCGGATCGCGCACTGCGCCGGTTTTTAAGTTTACAAAACGATACGGCAAACCCGTCGGCGAATTGAAAACGGGCAAAAGCCTTGTGCCTAAATCATCGGCGAGCGCGAGCAGTTTTTTGTCCTTCGTAATTTGATATGACGAAAGCAGTCCGCCAAGAATCCGAATCGTAATCTCGAAATTCTGCACCGAAATATCTTTGTCAAACGAAAGATTGTCGGTGATATATTTGCGCGTCGCGTCGGCTTCCTTTTTGAAACCTAGCAAATAAAGCGAATCGAGCGAATCAACCGGAGTCATCAAAATCGTCTGCCCATACCAATCGCGGTAAGTCTTGCTGACTGGCTTCAAATCATCGTGTCCCCAAGCGTATTTTTTATAACCGTTCCAGGCGTGTAGAAATTCGGCTTTGACCTGCGCCGCCATTTGTTTTTTATCAATTTTCTGTTGGCTGAAGTTAGTCGAAACAAAAATTATCAGCAAAAGATTGACGGTAATAAATTTGATTTTATTCATTGATTCTCGATTTTTTCGGATGTCTATTCTATCTTGAGTTTTGAAAAATTCAATTTATTAACTTTATCAAAACACGCCGATTTTTTTAATTCGTAACAAGCAAAAAGTGATAACTTATAAGTGCAAGGTCGAAACCGTTTATCACTTATTACCTATCACTTTTCACTTATTCCAAATTTCGACTGCTTAAATTTCAAATCAACAAACAGCCGGACTTTTCGCTTCTTTTTCTAAATCAAAGGCGTGAATCTTGGTCGCCAGTCCGAGTTTTCTCATCAGTTTTATTTGCAGCCAATTGATGTCAATTTCTTTCCAAGTCAAGCCGTGGCGCGCCGAACGCGGGTGCGCGTGGTGATTATTGTGCCAGCCTTCGCCCCACGTCAGCGCGGCGATCAGACCGTTATTGCGCGAATCGTCGTGCGTTTCAAAACGGCGCGTTCCCCACAGATGCGTCGCCGAATTGACGAGAAAAGTCATATGCCAGCCGAACACCTGCCGCAGAAAAATCCCCCACAAAACCATTGACCAGCCGCCGATAAAATACAAAGCCACGCCGACAATCGGTGTCGTCAGAAGAAAGTATTTCGAGATAAAGACGAGAACTTTATCTTTCAGCAAATCCGGCGCGTAACGTCTGACGGTCGCTTCGTCGTGCGAGAGCGCAGTGCCGCGCATCAGCCAGCCGATATGCGCCCAAAACGTGCCGTCGCGCGGTGAATGCGGATCGTTCGCGGTTTCCGTAAAAGCGTGATGAATGCGATGCGTCGTCACCCATTGAATCGGTCCCGATTGCAGCGCGAGTGTGCCGCAAACTGCTAAAAAATACTCGACAACCTTCGGCGTTTTAAATCCGCCGTGCGTCAGCAAACGGTGATAACCCAAACCGATTCCCAAACTTCCCGTCAGCCACCAGATAACGACCGCCGCCAACAGATTCTGCCAGCTAAACGTAAAAAAAGCACCAATCGCCAAAATGTGAAATCCGATGATAACAATTGACGTATCCCACTGAATCCCCGTCGTTTTTGATCTTTCCAACTCGATAATATTTTGCAATATAAAACCCCTTGTAATTATAAAAATACAAAACCGTTTAACGGTTTCTTTGATGTAAGTTTAATCAATTTGCGGGCAGTCCAATTGTAAGAGTTTCGTAATAAGTCGAGAACCTTATTTCTTTGGGGCGGGAAATTTGTAAAGCAGTTTCAGCAATTCTCAAAATCTTCCAAAGTTTCATCGAGAAAAGGCGCACAATTTTGAAATGATTTAAGCGGCTTCGCGGTGACGATAATAAAGCGGCATCAATTTCTCCGCAGAAAGCGCGACAAAAGCATAAGCCTCGCCCGATTCGTCGCTGAATTCGACTTCAAACGCACCGTCTTTCCAAGCGTCAACAACCGTGCCGACTTCGCCGCGTTTCAATCCGAATTCGGGCAAATCTTCGACAACTGCGACCGCATCTAAAATTTTTATTTCATCTTTCATCGTTTTTATCCTTTGATATAACAACTCGTCAGGCGCGGAATTGTTTCGTCAATGTCAATAACCCAAGCCGTCCGAATCGTGACTGCACCATTTACTCCGAGAGTTTGAAAATCCATCACAAAGCGCGTTCCGTGTTCATTCGTATCAATTTCGACGGCTTTATTTGTCAATACCGCCTGCAAAATCATTTTCTGCAATCGCGGCGCGTCATCTTGCGTCATTCCCAACGCCGACGCGAAAACCCGCGCTTTGTGTTTGCCGACCGGATGCGAAGAATCGAGCGAATATCCGCGTAATTTTTCGAGCGGCACAACGGCTTTATCGGCATTTGGTAAAAGTGCCATAATTATTTTACGACAATTTAAAGATTAATTTAATGATCTTTGGCTGTTTCAATTTCCTTTTTAATTTTTGCTTGCAATTTTTCTACTTTCAAATCTATCTCAATTGCAGGTTTATTTATTTCTTCATCTATTTTTCCTAATTCTGCAAGCCGACTTAAAACATATTGGCGATAATTATCAGCTTTTTCCCATTCTTTAGTTACTCCACTAATCTTATTTATTTTATTGCTTAACTCTGAATGGAAAGGACTTGTCAATTCATAAATATTATTTTCAATGTTTTTATGCTGTAAAAATTTGGCTTTATTTTGATTAAGCAATTGAAAATCTTCTTCTGTTATTTTTTTTAGTTTTTCAAGTTTATCAACTTCAACTTGAATCGAAGGCAATATTTCCCTTAGCTGTGATTGTTGATATTCGATTAGAGTAAATGAGTGCGTGATTTTTTCGAGAATTGACTGAACCTCTTCAGCTAAATCATTCCCTTCCATGTAAATTTCATACAAAATCCAAGCATCTTTTAATTCGAGTTTAAGAAAAATAATGTCGCGCCTAAGTTGTTGTAGATGCGTTAAAAGAAGCGATGGCGCAGACAAAACAACAGCGACATTTATAAAAAATATAATTGCAAAGATAATGCCAGCTACAATAAATGGAACAGTCGCATTACCAATAGGAAAAGGAATTGATTTTAACAATCCGATTGTGGATATAATTGAAGTAACAATTACTAAAATGGGTAATACGATTTTGAATAATTTGTTTTCGTAAAATACGGAAAGAGGTTGTTCTTTGTATGAAAAGACAAAAAACATTCCAAGTAAAAAAATGTAGATTCCGAAACTTAATGCTGTAAATAATACAACCCAAACTGGTAAATTAATAAGAAAAAGCAGAATTGTTGAAATAATGAAAATTGCAATTTGATATAAGAGATTTAACCGCTGATCGTAAAGTTGATGATTAGCCCATCTAAATCTATTAGAATTTTGTGAATTACTTGGCGGAGTATCAATATAAACAAGTTGAGAAATAGTCCAAGATAATTTGCCAATCAAAAGCATTCCGAGCAATATCGAAACAATTGCAGTAAAAGGAATTTCAGCTAATTTGTTCAATTCGCTGAACAACAAATATAAAGCTCCGGCAAAGCCAGCTATTGAGGCAGAAATACTATATCCATCACTCGATTTATCACCTTTAATAGTTTCGATGTCTTTCTCAATTCTATTAATTAATTCGAGCGTTAATTTTAATTCCTGTTCGTCATTGAATTCATAATCTTCAAGTCTGAGGCGCAGATTCGAATTTTCCATATTAATCGGATTACTCATCAATCACCGGCTCCTGCTTCCTTGTCTTCCGCCTTTCCGCTTTCCATCTCTTCCTCACGGCGGCGACATCGAATTTGTCGCGTTTGTTGTCGCGCATATTTTGGATCTCGTGCTGGACTCTGGCGGCGATTAGACGATAGGCTTCGGTGTTGGGAACGCCTTTGGTCATTTCGAAAAGCTCGTCGTATTCGAGGAATCTGCCGACGCACGCGCCGACTTTTGCGCCGAGGCTTTTTTGCGCGGGGATCGTCATTCCTTTCGGGAAGGCTTCGAAGGTTCCCCAGATGTAAATTGGTAAAATCCCGACTTTTTCGTTGAGGGCGAGGTAGCCGATGATCGGTTTGAATTCGGACATTTCGCCGGTCGTCGTGCGCGTGCCTTCGGGGAAAATCAGGGTGTTGTATCCTTCTTTGAGAATTTCGGTGACGTGGCGCAGAGATTGGCGCAGGCTGCCCGTGCGCTCGATGGGGATGAGCGTCGTGAAATTGTTCATATAGGCGCGTTTGTATTTCGTGTCGAACCAGTAATCGGCGGCGGCGACGGCGACGGTTTGTTCGGCAACGTCTTTGCCGAGGGCTTTTTTGACCAAGCCGGTGTCAATGTGCGAAGCGTGATTCGGCGCGACGATGAAATTCGTGTGCTGCGGGACGTTCGATTCGCCTTCGATTTTCGTTTTTAGAAGGTTGTCGTAAATTTTATCCTGCGCGAAATCAATCAGTTGATTGCCGACCTGCCGGACGATTGACGGGATGAAAATTTCGTCCGTCGTGCGCTCTTCGGCTTTCGGTTCGTCAACCATCTTTTTGCGTTTATCAACGCGCTGGACGGCGGTGAGAAGTTCGCGCGCACTTTGGATCTCGTTGAGCGTGTCGGGCGAAATCACTCGTCCGCCCGCATCTTCGACTGCCGCCTGTAATTCGACGAACATCAGTGAATCAAAGCCTAAATCGGCGAGTTTGTCTTCCATCGCAATCTCGGAAAGCGGGCGATTGGAAACCGACGCGACGATTTTGCGAACCCACAAAGCCGTGTCGTCGCCTTTCGATTCAGAAACAACTTTCGTCTTATTTTTCGACTTCGCTTCGAGCGTTTGGAGCATCCCGACGACTTCGGGACGTTTGACTTTGCGCGTTGCCGTGCGCGGCAATTCAAACGGCGTAACGTGGAGAATTTTGATGCGTTTCGGGAACGGCAGACCGCCCGAAACTTCGCGGAAATGGTGTTCGACGCGCTTGTTCGTCTCCGAACGCGACAGCGCGATGTCGTATTCGTAATCAGGCACGACGAGCGCGGAAACCTTTTCGCCGCCGTCTTCGTCCGTCAGACCAACGACCGATAACTCTTTGATATACGGCGACTTACCGTATAAATCTTCGATCTCGTCGGGATAAATATTCTTGCCGTTCGAGTCAATAATTACATCTTTCGAGCGTCCGACGATGAACAGATTTCCGTCTTCATCCAACTTGCCAAGGTCGCCAGTTTTCAGCCAGCGATCCTGCAACACGGCTTCGGTCGCCGCGTCGTTGTTGTAATAACCGAGCATCACGTTTTGACCACGCGCCAAAACTTCGCCGACACCGTTTTCGTCCGGGTTGTCAATTTTCACCTCAACGCCCGGAAGCGGTTTTCCGACACTGCCGCGCAGCAGTTTATTTTCGGGACGAGTGACGGTTAAAACCGGCGAAGATTCGGTCAAACCGTAACCTTCGAGAACCGTGAAACCCAATCCGTGCAAGTCTTTCTGCACTTTTTCCGACAACGCCGAACCGCCTGAAATCAGGTAGCGCATTCGTCCGCCCATTCCCTGATGAATCGGGAAAAAGATGATCGGTCCAAGGTTAATCGGCGTGTTGTCGCGGAGCCAAGCGTTGAAATCAATCAGGTTATCGGCGATGTCGGCGATCCAGTCACCGCGTTCACGAAGCCGCGTTTTGATGCGCCGATGGAGCATTTCCCACAGCGCGGGAACGCCGACCATTCCCGTCACGAGGTTGTTTTCGATGGCGCGGGCGAGTTCTTCGCCGTTCAATTCTTCGAGATATGTGATCTGCGTCCCGTTGGAAAACGGAGTCAGAAAACCCGCCGAAAATTCAAACGTATGGTGCATCGGCAAAACCGACAAAACGCCGTCGGTGATGTCCATATCCAACACGCTTGAGAGCATCGAAATCATATTGACGAAATTTTTGTGCGACAACATCACCGCTTTCGGCGTTCCCGTCGTGCCGCTCGTAAAAATTAAAGATGCAACCGAATTCGACAATATTTTCGGCGGCAAAAGCGCGTTGCGGCGGGCTTCTTCCTGCTCGGTTTGAATCTCGAAAATATCGTCGAACGACAACACTTTCAAATCCAAATTCGCCGCTTTCAACCGCTCGGCTAAGTCCGAATTCTCCGCCAATAATTTCGGTGAAATCGCAATCGCAGACGCTTCGCCCACTTTTGCAAATGCGATTATTTCGTCAATTGAACTTGCCGGATCAATCGGAATCGCCGTCGCGCCCGCCTTCAAAATGCCGAAATACGTCAAGCCCCATTCAGGCATATTGTTGGCGAACAAAATCACGCGGTCGTTGTGTTTGATGCCGTTTTCCGCCAAAAATCCGGCGGCGCGATATGTTAATTCTTTGACATCGGCGTAGGTATATTGCTCTTTTTTGCCGTTGCGCTCGATCTTCAAAGCGATGCGCGTCGGAAATCTTTTGACGGAAGTGTCGAACAAATCCAGAAGGTCTTTGTAGGTGTAGGAACGCTTTTCGATCTGCTTCAAATCTTCTTCTAACTGCGGCAAAACCCACTTTCGCATTCCCGGAAAATGAACTTTCAGCCAATAATCATACCAATCCAATTTGTCGGGAAACCACGGCAGCAAATCCTTCTCGGCTTCCTCGACGACCGACATCAAAGCGCGGACGTTATCCGAGCGATATTCGTAAGCGTTGTCAATCATAAACGGCTTAAACATCGCAAAAGCGTCCATCGTTTCCTGCGTCGTCTGCTCGAACGATTCGACCGATTTTTTCAAGTCCGAAACGATATTTGAAAGCCGTCCGCCCGCCCAATTCGGCGCGGTTTTATCAAGCAAATTAGTCGCACTTTTCGCCAATTTATTAAACATCGGCGCGGAAAAACGGTCGTAAGTTTTCTGCGAAACAGGCGCGGTTTCAATCATCGCCGCGACGCTGTTCAAAAGTTTATTGCCAGTCTCTTTTTCCTTGTAATAATCGCGTTTGTAAAGCCCGACGAGTCCGACCATCCGCTTCATATCATTAGGGTTAACGTCGCCCGACGAAGCCTGAAAAACGAGCGGCGGCTTGTCGTCAATCAGCGTATTCATCGCCGCCGCTAAAATCGCGCCCGCGACCATATCAACGGGAATAATGTCCAAAACCAGTTTCTCATTAACGGGAATTATCGGCTGTCCGCGCAGCGCAATTAAAAGCAAAGGCGCGGTCGTCGTAAAGCCTTCGTTCCAGCCGGGAAACGGATATTCATTCGCCGATTCGACGACGCTTGGGCGCACCAAAATCTTCACAATATCGTCCTGTTTCGCAATAATCTGCTCGGCAAGCGATTTTGAATAAGTGTAAATATTCGTCCAACCCCAATACTCCGCGCGTTCCGCCCCAAGCTCGGTCGTGCGCTCCCGAATCCACATCTTGCGCTCACGAAAAATCGCCGATTTCAACTCCGATTCATCATCAGGATCGCGCCCTTCTTCCTCAAATCGCGCCCGCGCCTGCTCCCGAAACTTTGCGATTTGCACCGCGTCGTCCGCTTCCTGTCTGGCTTGTTCCGACAATCTCGCGCAGTCTTCGATCTCTTTATTAACGTCAAAAGTCGTCCCGATTAATTCATTTTTACGCGGAAAATACCCGACGACCTTTTCATTTTCCCAAATCGCGCCGCTCCGTTTGCCCGCCACAAAACAAGTCGAAACGTGAACCAAAGCCGGACGCTTCATCATCCGCGCCAACTTCAAAATATTATTCGACCCGACAACATTCGTCCGCAACGCCGACTCAAGCGGCGGATTAAACGTCACATTCCCCGCGCCGTTAATAATCACGTCCGTGTCCGCCATTATCCGCGCCGCGTCCGCTTCGTCCATCCCCAAAAATTCATTCCCGACATCGCCGTTCACCGGCACGACCTTCTCACGAATAAACGCCTCAAACCCGTCGCCGTATTTCTCGCGCAAAGGATCAAACGTCGGACTCGTGACAATGCTCGTCCAAAAACGAATCTCCGACTCCCGCGCATCCCGCGCCCGTACAGTCGCATAAACCTTCCCGACATTCGGAAAATTATGCAGCAGCATCGAAAGCGTAACCTTCCCGACAAAACCCGTGCCGCCGATAAAAAAGATGTTTTTATTATTAAATATTTCGGTTGGTGATAATTTCATTTTACAATTTCGTCAAAAGTCATCGCCCACAGGATGCCTAAAATTCTCGTTAAATCTTCGCGCACGTCAAAGGAAACCGTTTCGATAATCGCCTGATTTTCGCGCAAAACCAAAAATCGCCAGACATCGCCCGTCGTCACGCAGCCGTAAATTTCCCTGATATTGTTTTCTTCGCGTTCGTTAAAAATCCGTGCGGCAATCATTTCCGCGACGCACTGCGTAACGCCGCCGTCAATATCTTCGCGTTTGGCTTCGACGGCGACCACGACGGGCGATTCCAAATCCGACTGATATGCCGAGCGCGAAACCAAAAAGTCGCATCTGCCGACCAAGCCTTTTTCAAAATCAATGTTAAATTCAACACCCGAAAAGATACTGATTTTTTTATCCGCCTGATTTCTCAATTCAACAAAAATCGGCGAAATAATCAGTTCCGACCGCGCTTTTTCCGTCCCTTGAGCAAGCGCGAGTTCGACTCCGTAAACCAGCGACGTTTTCAGCCATTCACTCACTTCACGCGGCGCAATCTCTGTAAAAACTCCGGCTTGATATATTTCCTCGATTCCAAATTCCTTTTTCAAATCGCGTGTTGTAAAACTCGAATACGGCATAATTTTTACCTCAAAACACTATTTTACCGACAAAGCCTATACCGCCGATAAAGAAAATCTTTTCCTTCAAAAATTCGGTTGATGATAATTTCATCGCAATAAATTTCTAATAAAATCACTAAATTCATCGCGCATCGGCAATTCGTAATCAATCTTGATGCGCCGCGTTGCCCTGACATTTTCGCCCATTAATTTGTTGACGGCTTCCTTTTTGTAATTACATTTCCGCTGGTTTTTGACCTATCCGCATTGATCCTGATTATCAAAATTGCCGTCTGAAATTGCCCAACCGATCTGACCTTTTTGGTTTTTGATTTTTACCCACCAAACTGATTTTGGCTGGCTTAAAATCTTTGTTCCGGCAATGTCGGCACTTTCTTCAAAAAACTTTCCTTGATACCAAAAACGATAAAAACCTTCGCCCAAATATGTCAGAATCAGCAGCGTATCGCCTTTTTTTACTTTAACTTTGGAGTTTTCAAACGTCTGACTTTTTAAGACTTTCATCTTTCCGGCGACTGATGTGATAACGACTCCGGTCAAGCCTTTCACCTTTTCGCCTTTTTTGAGTTTGAAGGCAATCGGCGAATTTGAGTTCATAGTTTTGAGAACCGAAATAGGTTTCCCGGCGAACCAATCTCTATAAGTGCAGCATTCAAACGGACACGCGCCGACATCTTTGTATGGCAATTTGAGAGTCTGGGCAAAACTCGGAACAGTTGCCAAAAACAAAATGCTCAATCCAATCGCAATAAAGTATTTTTTAGACATAATTCTCTACTAATTCGGTTGAGTTTAATCGCTCACATTACACAAACCAATTATCGGTTGATGGAGCATCGTGATTTCGGCGTTTCTGCCCTGGTAGCTTTTTGCCATCGCAATCGCTTCGGTTAAATTATCGGCGCGTTCCCAGCCGAGCATTGCGGGGACGTGGGCGTTTTCTGCGCCGGCGACGATTACTTTGCCGACGTGCTGGCGACCGTTTTCGCCCCAATACCACATAAAAAAGGCGTGTGCGCCGTGGTAGGCGTTGCCGCGCCGATACATTTCGATGTAGGCGGGATTTTCGGCGAATTCGCGTTCGTATTTTTCGCGCAGGTAGAATGCGTCGCGTGATTCGGGCAGTAATCGGTGGAAAAATTCGATGTAACTCGGATGAAATTTCGGGTCGAATTCATCGAAACACGGGTGCGTGATAATCATCACGCCGCCTTTACGCAGCAGCGGTTTGTTGCGATACATATTGAAATGATAGCCGAGAGCCATCACCTGAACGAGAATCGGGTTGAGCGCGGAATAGACGTTATACGGCGAAATGTCGGGAATGCCGGAAATCAAAATGTCGCACTGACCTTTGACCGGAATTTCGTATTGGCGATAGTTTAATTCGAGAATTTTCTCATGGACTTTTTCCGTTTCGCCTGCAAAACAGCCGATCAATTCGTATTGGGCGGGAATCGCGTGGAGCATTTTTCGACGCGCGACACGCGGCATTTTTGAAAATGTGCGCTTCATCACTTCCCATTTCATTCTGTCCGCAAACGAAAACTCGTCTTCATTGCGCGTCAGAATGTCGTAGCCTTCGGGAAACATTTTGTTGTTGATCGCCGTCTCGATATGAAAGACGTTGCAGTGTTCGTCAACCAATTTTCCGAGTTTGATAACCTTGTGATTCAAAACTGATTTTGGCGGATCCATATAAGAATCCGAATCACGAATCGTCTGCGGCTCGTGATGCTGACGCAAACTTTCGTAATCGCACAGACCGACCGCGACCGATTTATGTCCGCCGTCCATCGGCACGAGATTTAAATTCAAATAAATCAAAATATCGCTCTCGATGGCGCGTTTGTTGACCCGCAAAGGTTCATCGTGGCGCGTCTGTCCGATGGTAATCAGATTTTCGTCGTCTTCCGCGTCGTGATTGTAATAACGGTCAGGATAAAATTCGTTGAAAATCGTCGAGCCGACCATTCGCTCCATTTCCCACGCCGTCATTTTGCGGTGCAAGGAATTGGCGATAATCAAATGCACGTCGTCCACGCCGTTCGCCGCGCACAAATCCAAAACGACTTCGAGCATCGTCTGGCGCAAATCCGGCGTTTGCATCGGCGGCAACGGCAGCGAAATATCGTCCATCGCAATCGTTACACGCATTCCCGGCTCAAGCTGTGCATAAAGCGGTTTCGCGTCAATCGGATGATTCACCGCATACCGAATCGCCGCCTCCCGATTCGGCAAACCCTTAATCGGCGGATTCGGATAAATCACCCGCGTCCCGACCGGCAAATCGTTAATAATAAAATCCTCGCCAAACGGCATAATGCGCGGCGCGCTGTCTTTATCAATGTAAATTATTGATTCGTGTGTTTTTCTGCGTAATTGCAATGCCATAATTTTATAATTGTTTATTTAGTTTCAATAGTTTTGCGATTTAAGTGATATAAAGCACCACGATAAATTAAGTAAAAATCATCTTCTGTTGCTTCTTTTTCTTTTATATCTACTTCATCTATATCAAATCCAAAATTCACTTCTCCCCAGCTTTTAGCTTGTGAAACGGCTGGTCCTAAAGTTGATGTTACAATATCTTTTACGGAAGCCGACGCATCATCGGTTTGCCAAGTCAGGTCATAACCTTCAATACCAGTATTTTTGCCTGAATTTTTAGTTGCTTTCCACTCATATATAATTGACATAGTTTTACCTCTGAAAACTTTTCCTGTTATCCAATTTATTTAGATTTCATCTAAAATTTTCCGTTTGTGTGCTTCACATTTTTGTTCACTGATTAAATTTTTATTCTTTAGTCTTGTTAGCCTTGTAAGGCAACGTCCAACTGTTTCGGTATAATGCGTGGTGCGTCTTTGCCAATGTATATAATTGGTTTGTGTATTTTTCTGCGTAATTATAACGCCGTATTTTATTACCAATGTTTATTAATCAATTCTTCCAAAGTATCTCTGTCAATTAATTCGATATTATTTGCGTCAGCAAGTTCAAATGCGGCAGGAGTAAAATAATTATTAGTGATAACCATTCCTTTGTGCGCTCTGTAAAAACTCATTGCCGCGAAAATTTCCTGCACTGCTTTATTTCCAACTTTCCCACCAAAACGCTTTGCCTGAATAACTGTTTTTTCATTAAATTTAACGACAACTAAATCCGCGCCTTGGTCGCCTGATAATTTAGTTTGTTCAACTTGATAACCCATTTTGTAGAAAAGAGTTTTTAGAAAATCTTCAAATTCGTAGCCGTTTTGCTGGTCAACGCCTTCCAAATTAATTTGTTCATTGCCTTCAAAAAGTCTCTTTTCAAAATTTTCCAATCTAATTTTCTTTTCAATTTCTTTTATTTCAATCTTTAAATAACTTATATTTTCAGAAGAGAAATATTTTTCTTCTAAAATAACTGCCAAAATTCTCAGGTTGGTTTCATCTTCACTCTGATAGAAGTTGAGATACGATTTTAGAATATCAACGCGACTACTGATAGTTTGTTTGAAAACTTTAGATTTCAGATTTTCAATCTGTTGATTTTCAAATTCTTTTCTTACCAAATCTTCTAGCTCTTCCGGTGAAACTTCGTATTTGTATTTACTGAGTAGCATTTGAAGATCAACTAAATCACTGTTGCTTGCTTTAGTTCCATATTTCTTTGCAAACTGTTTGATAAGTTGTTGTTTTTTAATTAGCTTTTGTTCTAAAGCAGATTTATTTTGCTCTTTACGTTCTTGATCCTGTTTAGCAATCATTACACTTCGTTTGCTGTTCCAGCGTTCCTGCCACCAACTTAATTCTTGTTTTTGTTCCTCATGCTGTTTTATAATCTCGACTTCCTTGCTTACCAAATCTTTTACTTCATCTAATGAAACTTTATACTGGCGATTTGCGAGTATCCTTTGA
Source organism: uncultured Pyrinomonadaceae bacterium (assembly GCA_964244835.1). Classification (GTDB taxonomy): domain Bacteria; phylum Acidobacteriota; class Blastocatellia; order Pyrinomonadales; family Pyrinomonadaceae. The sequence goes on along the minus strand of CAXTKJ010000008.1, from coordinate 65,166 downwards.
AGATTTAATAAACCATTTCTTCTCGCGTCAGTCCCATATTTTATTGCAAACTCTCTGATTAGAGGTTGTATTGCGAGTGTTAACTTTTGTTTTTTGGAAAGAAAATGCATTTCATTAGGTGATAATTTATTTGACTTTGGTTTATTCCAGTTTTTCATACGAACCAGCTAAAATAATTTTAGATTTTTCTGACTCAAATTTAAGTCATTTAAAACGAATTTTTAAGCAGTATAAGCACTCAAAAGCAGTTTGCCTTCGTAATCAATCAGCCCAAGTTTCACGCGGTCGAGCCAGCCTTGTCTGCCCAAAATGTTCAGATAAAAACTTTCTTCTACTACGAAATAAACAGTTGCTTCCGTTTCGATGCCGAGGACGGAAATGTTAATCGTGTGTCCGAAAGTATCAAACTTTCCCGTTGCTGTTTGCATTCGCAAAAAATCTCCGCTTTCAATTTCCAAGCCGAGATTTTCGCCGTGAATTCTTTCAAAAACACAAAACGTCGCGCCCGTGTCAACTTTTCCGTCAACTTTGACGAACAATGAACCGAGTTTGAGAATTGTCGGCAAGGTAATCCCCGTTTCAAGCGTGTTGTAACGGTAAGTTGTAGTAAATTCGATTGACTCCATAATCACAGCCAACCTCCGACAAACGCTTTCGGTTCTTCAATAATTCGTTTGATAAAAGGAATTTCAATTCCCGCTTCCCGCGCTTGCCGAAAAACCTCGCGCCCGTCCGTGCCGTGCGCGATAAGTCGGTCGCCTTCGAGACAAACCCATTGATTTAGATATTCTTCACGATTTTCAGCAATCCATTCTTTTGCTTTCGCATAATCTTCGAGTTCTTTTCGCAACCGTTCATCTTTTCCGCGTTTAGCTTGCTTTTCTTCGTTAATTACTTCGCCGAGTTTATCCAAATCTTCCAACGGCAAAGCACGAATCATCGTGACAACTTGCTCTATATTTGACTGCATAAATTTCCTTTTATTCGCTGTAGCTGCTCAAAAGTAGCTTGCCTTCGTAATCAATCAACCCAAGTTTCACGCGGTCAAGCCAACCTTGTCTGCCGAGAACGCTTCTTCGCATTGTTTCGTCTTCGGCGAAATAGATTTTCGTGTAAAATTCCAAATCTAAAAACCGAACGGTTAATTCGTGTCCGAAAACGCGGAAACTTTCTCTGACCGTGCTGACCATTAAAGGTTCGCCGCTTTCAATATCGAGATGAAGATTTTCACCATGAATTCTGGAAAAGATCGAATGGCTTGCGCCCGTATCCAATTTTGCTTCGACATCAGTATCAAATTCGCCTGAAATTAACAACACGGGCAAAGTGATGCCGATTTTCCGCGTGTCGTATTCGTAAAGTTCGTCAAACGTCAAAGTGTGAACCGCTTTCATAACCAACCGTCCCAATACGCTTCGGGTTCTTTTTCGATATAGTGAATAAACGGCGACTTGATTCCGGCTTCGACGGCTTTTTGATAAACCTTCCGCCCGTCATCATCAACCGCAATAAGTGTGTCGCCTTCGAGACAAACCCATTTGTTCAGATACTTTTCGCCATTTTCGTCAAGCCATTTTCGCGCCTTTTTGTATCGTTCCATTCGCCAATCCGGTTTTTCTTCATTTTGGCGTTTAGCCTGCTCTTCCAGATCAATTACTTCACGCAATTTGCCAAAATCTTCAAGCGGTAAAGCACGAATCATTGTTACAACCTGCTCAATATTTGTCTGCATAAAATTTCTCCTATTTACCGTAAGCACTCAAAAGCAGTTTGCCTTCGTAATCAATCAACCCAAGTTTCACGCGGTCGAACAGACTTACTTCAAATCTAAAATCGCCCAATCGTGTTGAATCGCCGTTTGCTTCAAACGAAAATCTGGATTTACTGCTACCGGATGACCGACGATGGAGAGCATCGGCAAATCGGAAATCGAATCGGAATAAGCGTAGGAATCGCTCAGGTTGATGTTATTTTTCTCGCTGTATTCGCGCATCCATTTGGCTTTGGTCGCCGAAGCCATCACGGGCGGCAGAATTCTGCCCGTCGCGTAGCCGTTGACGAATTCGAGGCGGTTGGAAACGAATTCGTCAATGCCCAGATAGTCGCACAAGCGGTCAATCGTGAAATCCAGCGCACCGGTGATGACGATTTGTTTCTGCCCGATTTTTTTGCCCTGGGCAATCAGTTCGGGCGTGCCGTCGAAGATGGCGGGTTTTAGGACTTCTTCAAAAAGTTCTTCGCTGAAATAACGCAGACGGTCTTCGGATTCGCCTTTGTAGCTTTGAAAAAAGAATTCGTTGAAGACGTTGCGCGAATACAAATCGGTCGCGCCGAACAGCGGGAGTTTGGCGAACGTGCCGACGGTGCGTTTGATGGTTTTAAATAATCCCTGCTGGCGGCGCGAATAAAAGGCGAGCGTGTGGACGAGATTGGTACTGACCAAAGTTCCTTCCAGATCGTAGAATGCCGCCGACTGTTCTTTTTTTTTCATTGTCGCTTGTTTTGTCGGCAGGTGAAAAAATCCTGCCAATTCGTTTTATTGTAAATAGTTGAATATAGCAAAAAATCGGTGTTTTGGGTAATTCGAGAAGGGAAGCGCGAGGCAGAACAAATGGCAAAAACAGGCGCGGGGCGATTGTGTTTGAATAATTCACAATCGTCCCGCGCCTGTTTTCGGTTGATGAAAATGCGGTCGTTTAATCTCAGCGCAGAGTGATTTCGAGTTTCTCTATTCCGCGCAAAATCGTCAGGGAATTGCCGTGGACCTTTTCGATAATATCACCGACTTTCACGCCGGAACGCTCGCCAGACATTTCTTTTGTCAGTGATTTAACTGTGCGTTTGCCGTTTTCAAACGCTGTTTGAATGCCGAAGAAATCTAAAGTTTGTTCGTCGCTGACCGGTCTCGCTTGATTGCCATTTAGAGCGGTAGCTTTGGGCTGATTGGGGTTAACGCTTTTTGGGAAATAAACCGGCGCGGAATTACCGCCTGATAAAACGTGGCTGCCCAATCCTGACTCATCTTTGGTTAGTTTCCCGGACGAGTTCGCAGATTGGTTTGATGACAAGCCTGCCGTTTCGGTATTTTCCTTTCGGTCGGGTCTTGTCCGGCTAAAAGGCGTTGTCCCGGCAATAATTTTTTCATCTATTTGAGGCGGCGCAACGACCATCTTATCGGGGCTTAAATCTTTCGGCAGCGGCGATTCCGCGGCATTGGTTGAAAGAGCAAAAGCCAGTTGATTGGCAGGCGAGACGCTGGTTGGTAAATCATTTTTAGCCGCCGGAGTTTCGCTTTGAGCCGATTGTGAATCGTTTGGCGCGTTGAAAAAATAAGCTGAATTAAAAACGAAAAATCCTAAAACTAAAACGACAACGCTCAACGGCAGAACATAACGCAAAATCGGCAGAAAAGCGGGCTTCTGAAAATCGGACGGCTTGGCTTTGGCGATGCGCGCCTTGACGTGAAAATCGAAATCGGTCGGCGCGGCGACCGGCTTGAAATCGTCAATCAGCAGCCAGATGTTTGTTTGCCGTGCGCTCGCTTTTTGGCAGTCGGCGCAGACGGTTAAGTGAAGCTGCGCCGGTTCGGACAGATTGCCGCGCTCTTCAAATTCGATGATAAATTCTCGACAGTTCATAAAACCTTATTTCTTAAAAAAACTTTTGCAGCTTGTCGCGCAAAAGTCCGCGAGCGCGGCTGATGCGCGATTTAGTCGTGCCTAAACCTAATCCTAAAATTTCCGCGATTTCTTCGTAACTTCTGCCCTCGATGTCCCGCAGAACAATCGGGGCGCGATATTTTTCCGGCAGCGTCGCAATCGCTCTGGCAATCGTTCGGCTCTGCTCACTTTCAACTAAATTCGCGTCTGCCAGCGGCTTTTCGTCCGGCGGATTAAAATCCTGCGCGTCTTCGTTGTCGTATTGAAAAAGCCCGGTCAGCGAAACCAATTTGCGGCGTTTCCGTTTGCGAAGTTCGCTGATCGCCAGATTCGTCGCAATGCGGTAAATATACGTCGAAAAAGCGTAGTCCGTGTGATAGCGTTCGATGGCAAAGTACACGCGGACGAAGGTTTCCTGCGCCAGGTCAACGGCTTCTTCGTAATCGTTCAAAAAGCGGTAAAGATAATTCGTTAATTGATTGCGGTAGCGGCGCATAATCTCGCCGAACGCGGCTTCGTCGCCCGCTTTGGTCGCTTCGATTAACTGGTGGTCGGACAATTCTTTAAGCGACACGGAGACACGCACCTCCGCGACCGATTTCTCGAATTTGTCCAAAGCCATACACGCATAAAGTTTGACAAATAATTTTAGCTAAAACAAAAGCCGCCCGACGTTTCTCTCACGCCAAGCGGCTCGGAAAGGTTGCGTAAAGTTTTGCGGAAAAAATTATTTGTCGGTCGGTTTGACGGTCAAAATCAAAAACATCAGTTCGTCAGGCTTGGAAGTAGTCAAACTGCCGACGACAGTCGGCGTGTTTTTCGACAAGCCGAAACGATTCGACAAGCCGGTTTGTTCATAATTTACGCCGCCGTTGGCAACAACCGGAACACGCTGACCGAATCGGAAACTCTGAATCTGAATCGTTTCCAGCCCGCTTTCATCGGTAAGACTCTGTAATCCGCTTAAAACCCATTCGGAAAAAACAGGAAAACTTTTGTTTTGATTTTCTTCGTAGCTAACGCTTTTGAGTTCGATATTTCCGTTATTGGAAACTCTCTGCATAAAAGTCGAAGTTAATCGGTAATCGGAAAATGCGAAATCGCTTTTGAGTTTTTTAATGATGCCCGCGAGCGATTGGGCGACGGCGGATTTGTCGGCGGAATTGTTCGACGCGACGACGGTTTGCAGAACGACATCGAAACTCGGTTCGGACAAACGCTTCGGCGACGGCGTTTGCGCGAAAGCGTTATTCAGACTGAAAAGACAAACGGCGAAAAAAGCGGCGATCAGAAAATTAAACTTCGGCTGGTTCATAAATTTCTCCTTGGAACGATTTGGTTGATTTCGGGAAAGTTACCCTAATTCACACGCGAGCCGAATTAAAGTTGCAAATTTTTAGAACAAAAACATTTTCCGTATGAAGTCCGCAGATCGGACGTAAGAATTTAGCGACAGGTGAAACGACAGCGTAACCTGTCGTTCAGGCGAGAGGCAGATTGAAGTCGGCTTGCCGACGACAGATCAGGTTCTGCCGCCTGTGAACAGGCTGATTGTTTGGGGCGGCGATTTTTTACAGGCTCACGCCTGTAGCTTAATTCTGTATCTGCTTCGCAGAAAAGAAATCAGCAGATGAGAAACGAGTGCAGCATATTGTTTGATTTTGAAAAATTATTTGATTTTGAAAAAAATATCTGCGTCGGTATTTCTGTTTTCTAATTTTGTTTATATTCCAGCCGCAGTCTTTTGATGTTTTTCGTTTTGCCGGTCGTTTCGTCAACTTCGATGACAATCGCGCAAATCCATACATCGCTTTTCGCGTGTCCGGCGCGTTTGGAGGGAAATTTCGTAAAGCGTTCGAGAACGTCGAACTTGTCCATTCCGATCACGCCGTCGTAACTGCCGGTCATTCCGACATCAGTAATATAAGCCGTGCCGCCGTCGAAAATTCTTTCGTCGGCGGTCGGAACGTGCGTGTGCGAACCATAGACGGCGGAAACTTTGCCGTTCAAAAACCAGCCCATCGCGTATTTTTCAGAGGTCGCTTCGGCGTGAAAATCTACGAGCCGGATTTTTACGTCGTCAGGAATTGATTCGATTTTTTCCCGTGCGATGCGAAACGGATCGTCAACATTCGGCGGCATAAAAACTCGTCCCAAAAGATTCAGGACGGCGATTTTATAACCGTTAATTTCGCCGATGAAAAGCCCGCTTCCGGGCGTTCCCGGCGGATAATTTGCCGGTCGCACGAGGCGCGAATTTTTTTCGAGATAGGGAATGATTTCCTGTTTGTCGAAAATATGATTGCCCGAAGTCATCACGTCGAAACCGGCTTTGAAAAGTTCGTCTGCCAAATCCGGCGTAATCGAAAATCCGCCCGCGACGTTTTCGCCGTTCATCAGCGCAATGTCAATTTGATATTCTTCGCGCAGAGATTTTATTCGATCCAAAACGGCAATTCTGCCCGGACGCGCCACGACATCGGCGATGATTAGAATGTTCATTGTTTTAAAAGTAAATCGTGAATCGTAAATCGTGAATTGATTTTTCGATTCACGATTTACGATTCACGATTTACTAGAAAAAGTTGGCGTAAAACACCGCCGAAGCCGTATCCGAACGATTGAATTGAACCTATTATTAATAGGTGGGTGGTTTTCTGCTCAAATAAAATTTGAACATCGAAGCCGCTTTCTATGGCAAATCTTTAACTGTGAAAGACTGCACCGATAAACGGCATTAACCTCCCGATAATTCAAGTGTTGGCTCAATTATTATGCCGTCCGGTAACGAACATTGCAGAAATTTCAACGCCTGAAAATTATTCTAGCATTCGACATCGAAAAGTAAAATGGAAAACCGTTCGCAACGATTTCAAAAGGAAAATTTTTGCGCGGACGAAGCATTATGCTTCGTCCGCACAAGGGAAATCTGCGCGTCGGATTTTTCTAAAAAAGATTTTTGCCGCGCAGATTCTTGACGTGGCGAATCGTTTCCACTAACTTACAATACAAGTCTTTTACAAATTTTCAGCAGCACTAATTATTGAATGGATAATCGGATTCACCGCGAAGTCATCGGCGGGCATTTGCTCGTGATCGGCGGCGCGGAAGATAAATATAACGAGCGCAGAATTTTGCGTAAATTCCTTGAATTAACCGGCAAGGACGGCGGCGAGACGGGCGTTTTAATCGTGCCGGTCGCGTCGGATTTTCCCGAATTCGCTTCGGACGTTTACGTTCAGGCGTTTCGACGTTTGGGCATCGCGCATCCGAAGGTTTTGCGGGCGACTTCGCGGCAGGACGTTTTCGATGCCGACGTGGACGCGCTGTTTGACGGCGTGGACGGAATTTTCATCACGGGCGGCGACCAGATGCGGCTCGTGTCGGTTCTCGGCGGCACGAAGTTCGCGCAAAAGCTACGCGAAAAAGTCGCGGAAACAAATGTCGTTTTAGCCGGAACAAGCGCGGGCGCGGCAGGAATGTCCACGACGATGATCGTGCGCGGCGATTCGGCGGCGCATCCGCATAAGGATTCGGTGCGGCTTTCGCCCGGACTCGGATTTTTGAAAAATATCATCATTGACCAGCATTTCACCGAACGCGGACGCATCTCGCGGCTGATTACCGCCGTCTCTTACAATCCTTACAATCTCGGCATCGGAATTGACGAAAACACGGCGATTATTTTAGATAACGAAGGCATTCTCGAAGTTTTCGGTTCCGGTTCGGCAACCATCGTGGACGGCTCACAAATCACCTACAACGAAATCGCCGAAGTCAGCGACTTTCAACCGTTCAGCGTCTGCGGCGTTCAGTTACACATTCTCGGCAACGGTTTAATTTACGATTACTTCGGCAGAACGCCCGTGCAGCCACCGAATGAGTTCTTGCTGCCGGACATCGAGTAGTCAATTACGAATTTCAAATTACGAATTACGAATTTCTGTAGCGGAATTTGTGAATTGAAATTCAATAGTTGCTGTTAATAAACTAAGGAGAAATCAAAACTACTTAAATTCGTAATTCGTAATTTGAAATTCGTAATTGAAAAATATGAAGATTCACGAGATTAGAACATTGCGCGGACCTAATTATTGGAGCGGTTATTGGAAAAAGCTGATTATAATGCGGCTCGACATCGGCGAGTATGAAGCGAAACCGTCGGATCAAATCGAAAATTTTTACGAGCGGATGGACGCGGTTTTGCCGTCGCTCGTTTCGCACGGGTGCAGTTATAAAGAAGAAGGCGGATTTCAAAAGCGCGTCAAAGAAGGCACTTGGGCAGGACACATCATCGAGCATTTTGCGTTGGAAATGCAGACGCTTGCCGGAATGGAAGCCGGTTACGGCAGGACGCGGGAAACCGGCGAGAAGGGAATTTATAACGTCGTGTTTGCCTACGTCGAAGAAGAAGTCGGGCGTTACGCGGCGCGGGCGGCGATGCGTCTGTTTTTGGAATTAGCCGAAGGCAAGCCGATTGAAACGATCAAGCAGACGCTTGCCGATGAAATTCAGGAAATGCGCGTCATTCGTGAGCGTGTGCGGTTCGGACCTTCGACCGGCTCAATTATCGAAGAAGCCGTTTCGCGCGATATTCCATACATTCGGCTGAACGATCAATCGCTCGTGCAACTCGGTTACGGAGTCAATCAGCAGAGAATTCAGGCGACCGTAACCGGAAAAACCAGTCAAATTTCGACCGACATCGCCTCGAACAAAGCCGCGACGAAAAAACTTCTGGGCGAGATGGGCGTTCCCGTACCGAAAGGCTATCGCCTTAAAAAGGAAAGCGAACTCGCGGACACGATTGATTCGGTCGGATTCCCCGTGGTGATTAAACCGCTCGACGGCAATCACGGGCGCGGCGCGACGGTCGGTATCGAAAATTTGGAAGATGCGCTGACGGCGTTCGCCCTGGCAAAATCTGAATCGCGTTCGGGCTGGATCATCGTCGAAAAAATGCTCGTCGGCGAAGATTTTCGCGCATTGGTCGTGGATAACAAAATCGTCGCTATCGCCGAACGCACGCCCGCGCACGTTACGGGCGACGGCGTGAACACGATTCAGCAGTTGATTGATAAAACCAACGAAGACCCGCGTCGCGGTTACGGACACGAAAACGTGCTGACGCAGATCGAAGTTGACGATTCGACCAGAAAACTTTTGAAGGCGAAGGATTACACGCTCGAAACCGTTTTGCCCGTCGGCGAAAAAATGCTTTTGAAAACGACGGCGAACATTTCGACCGGCGGAACGGCGATTGACCGCACGGACGAAGCGCACCCGGAAAATGTTTTTCTGTTCGAGCGCATCGCCAAAATCGTCGGTCTCGATGTCATCGGCATTGATGTCATCGCGCCGAATATCACCGATCCTTTAACGCAGAACGGCGGCGGAATTATCGAAGTCAACGCCGCGCCCGGATTCAGAATGCACCTTTCGCCGTCCGAAGGCATCGGCAGAAACGTCGCCGAATACGTCGTTGATATGCTATTTCCGCCGGGAAAACCGTATCGCATTCCGATTTTTGCGATTACGGGAACGAACGGCAAAACGACGACGACGCGCCTAATAGCGCACGTTTTGCGCGGCAGCGGAAAAACCGTCGGTTATACGACGACTGACGGAACTTACATTCAAAATAATCAAATCACTTCGGGCGACAATACGGGTCCGGTTTCGGCGCAGTTAGTTTTGAAAGACCCGTCCGTGCAGGTCGCGGTTTTGGAAACGGCTCGCGGCGGAATTATTCGTTCGGGTATCGGCTACGATCATTGCGACATCGCCGTCGTTACCAACGTCGCCGCCGATCATCTCGGATTAAAAGATGTCAATACTTTGGAAGATTTAGCCCGCGTGAAATCGGTCGTGCCGCGTTCGGTTTCCTCGAAAGGCTACGCGATTTTGAACGCCGAAGACGAACTCGTTTTTAATATGAGAAAACTCGTCAGCGGCAAAGTCGTCTATTTTGCGATGGACGAAAATCACCCGAACATTCGCCGCAACGTCCGGCGCGGCGGAACTTCGTGCGTTTATGAAAACGGGTTTATTACGATTTTGAAAGGCAAGTGGAAAGTGCGCGTCGAGCGGGCGATTAACATTCCTTTGACTTACGGCGGACGCGCCGGATTTATGATTCAAAACGTGCTGGCGGCGACGCTCGCGTGTTTCGTTCACGGCGTTTCGCTGGAAGATATTCGCGTCGGTTTAACGACGTTCACGCCTTCGACGGCGCAAACGCCGGGACGCTTGAATTTTATCGAGATCAAGGATTTCACTTTGCTCGTAGATTTCGCGCACAATCCGGCGGGGCTTTTGGGCTTGGAAGATTTCATCAGCAAATTGCCGTATCCGTTCAAGACCGGAATTCTAAGCGGAGTCGGCGACCGGCGCGACGAAGATTTGCGCGAAATGGGACGCATCTCCGCCGGAATGTTCGACCGTCTGATTTTAAGGCGCGGCGACCATCTGCGCGGGCGCAGCGAAGAATCAATTTTCGGGGAATTGCAGGCGGGCGTAAAAGAAAGCGGTAAAAATCCTGAACTGTTGATCATCAAGGAAGACGATAAAGCCGTCCTGCACGCGCTCGACACGGCGAAGGCGGGCGAACTCGTCGTCATTTTAGCCGACAGCGTGAAGTTCGATATGGCGGTCGTCAATCAATACCGCGAAAATTTATACGCTGCTCAGGAAAAAAACATTTAATAACGAGATAAGGAGAATCAATGATTATAAGCAATCAAAAGGTATTTTTAGCAGTCGCTCTGCTTGCCGGAACAATGGTTTTCGGCGCGTGCAGTTCGGCTTCGACCAATACCGTTTCGACGGGCAACACGAATGCGGCGGGCGTTTCCAACACCGCCAATACCAATAAATCAAACGCCGTCGCGCCCGGAAATACAACTGTGGCACCGGCGAACACGACATCGGAAGTTAAACCGCCGGTGAAAAAAGAAGATATGCTGTCGGCGGACACGGCGACGGTAGAAAAAGGGGATAAAATCGGCGTTCCCGAATGCGACGAATACATCGCTAAATACGAAGCCTGTCTGAACGGCAAAGTTCCCGCCGCGCAGCGCGATTCATTAATGGTTTCGATGGAACAAATGCGAAAGGGCTGGAAAACCGCCGCGACCAACCCGCAAGCCAAAGCCGCGCTCGCGGGCGGCTGTAAGACCGCTCTGGCAACCGCCAAAAATTCGATGAGCCAGTATTCGTGCAGCTGGTAAATCGGCAAGTTTAAATTAAACTCCCGGCACAGATTTTATTTATCCGGCGAAAAATCTGTGCTATTTTTGTATCTGATGACGGGCGAAGCAGTTGGCAAAACCACGAAAAAAGATTTAATCGAATTAGTCTGCGAATCGTGCAGCGCGGAATTTTCGTGCGGCGCGAACGTCGGCAAATGCTGGTGTTTCGCGCTCGAACTGGAAAAGGAAACTCTCGCCGAATTGAAGGAAAATTTCGAGCGGTGTTTGTGCGCCGACTGTCTGAATAATCTGCCGCCGATGAAAGGCTGAAGAAAAAGACGGACACCGGCGAGAAAAATAATACGAAGCGGCGAATGCTCAAAAAACTGTAAGTAAATCGTATAATCTGACTGAATGCACGACGACGTTAAAAACTCGACTTTATCCGATTCCGGCGTGGCGGAGAATGAAAGGCGGCTTGAATTGCTTTGTGAAATCGGGCGGATTCTGGCTTTGACGGAAAAGGTACGCGCCGCCGCGCCGCCGATTCTCGAAACGATTTGCCGGAGTTTGAATTTTGAGGTCGGCGAACTTTGGATTCTTGACGAAACCGAAACCTCGCTGAAATTAAAAAGTTCCTGGCATTTCCCGACGGAATCTTTTGCGCGATTTGCTGATGAAAGTCAGGCGATTGAATTCTCCATCGGCGAAGGCTTGCCCGGACGAGTCTGGCGGCACAACGCGCCGGTCTGGGTTGAAAAACTGAACGCCGAAAACAATTTGCCGCGTCTCCCGATTGCTCAACGCGCCGGTCTGCAAAGCGCGTTCGCCTTTCCGGTTCTGCTCGGCGAAAAATTTCTCGGCGCATTTTGTTTTTTCTGCGAAAGACAATGCCCGCACGACGAGGCTCTACTGCAAATGTTCACGGCGGTCGGCGGCAACATCGGACAATTTATCAAACGCGAGCGCACCGAAAGCGATTTGCGCGAATCCGAAGAAAATTTTCGCGCTCTGGTGCAAGCCTCTTCGCAGGCGATCTGGACGACCGATCCGGCGGGGCAAAATCTCGAAGCCTACGGCTGGTGGGAAAATCAGACCGGACAGACGCGCCAAGAATCGGCGGGCGCGGGTTTTCTCGACGCGATTCACCCGGACGACCGGAAACGAATAAGCCGCGAGTGGCAAACCGCGATGCGCCGCGTCGAATCTTTTGAAACCGAATGCCGCATCAACGACCGGCGCGGCGCATATCAATACTTCGCCGTGCGCGGCGTTCCGGTTTACAACGCGGACGGCAGTTTCCGGCAGTGGATCGGGACTCTGACCGACATCAGCGACCGAAAACTCGCCGAACAATCGTTAAAGAGTAACGAAGAACGCTATCGCGCTCTGGTCGAGGCGACTTCGACCGTCGTCTGGCGGGCGACACCGGATGGCAAACTGAGTTTTGTCGGCTCGGTTTGGGAAACGGTCAGCGGTCAGCGCGTCGAAGAAATTCTCGGCGCGGGCTGGCTCGACGCAATTCACCCGGACGACCGCGAACGGACGATTAAAGTTTGGCGGCACTCGCTCGCCACGAAAGAAATTTACGAAACCGAATTTCGCGTTTTGACGACCGGCGGCGAATATCGCTGGTTTGCGGTGCGCGGTGTGCCGATTTTAGACGACGCGGGCGAAGTGCGCGAATGGGTCGGCGCGAACACGGACGTTCACGAACATAAATTAGCCGAAGAACAGATTGAAGCGAGCGAAGAGCGTTACCGCAGTTTGTTTGAAACGATAGACGAAGGTTTTTGTTTGTGCGAGATGCTTTTCGACGCGGACGGCAAGCCTTTCGATTACCGATTTTTAGAAGTCAATCCGATTTTCGAGCAAATGACCGGACTCGAAAACGCCGCCGGTCGAACGGCTCTCGAACTAATCCCGAATCTCGAAGCGCACTGGTTTGAAACTTACGGCAAAGTCGTCTCGACCGGCGAACCCATTCGCTTTACCGACCGCTCGGAAGCGATGAACCGCTGGTTCGACCTTTACGCTTCCCCTGTCGGCGACCGCGAAAGCCGCCGGTTCGTCGTTCTTTTCACCAACATCACCGAGCGCGTCCGCGCCGAAGAAGAAATCAAATCGCTCGGTGAGCGCAACCGCGAGATTCTGGAAAGCATCACCGACGGTTTTTTCACACTCGACCGCGAATGGCGTTTTACCTACGTCAACCCGCAGGCGGAAATGATTCTCGACCGTCAGCCGGGCGATCTCGTCGGCAGCGTTATTTGGGATGTTTATCAGATTGCCGGAACTGATTTTGAACGAGCCTACCGCCGCACGGCAAACGAAGGCGTTGTTTCAATCTTCACGGCGTATTACCCGGATCACGACCGCTGGTATGAAGCGAACGCCTATCCCGCGCCGCACGGAATCACCGTTTATTTTAGAGATATCAGCAATCGCGTCCGGGCTGAGGAAATTTTGCGCCATTCCGAAGAGAAATTCCGCAATCTGGCGAATTCGATTTCGCAGCTGGCGTGGATGGCTGACGCGACCGGCTCTATTTCGTGGTACAACGAACGCTGGTTTGAATATACGGGAACGACGCTCGAAGAAATGCAGGGCTGGGGCTGGCAAAAGGTTCACCACCCGGAAGAAGTCGAGCGCGTCACGGAAAAATTCAAACGCCATATCGCGTCGGGCGAAATTTGGGAAGACACTTTTCCGATTCGTTCAAAAACGGGGCAATACTGTTGGTTTCTTTCTCGCGCTCTGCCGATCCGCGATGAAAATGACCAAATTATCCGCTGGTTCGGGACGAACACTGACATCACTGAACGCCGGGAAATCGAAGCGGAACGCGAACGTCTGTTAGAGAGAGAACAAATGGCGCGTGAAATTGCCGAACGCGCCAACCATTCAAAGGACGAATTTATCGCGCTCGTTTCGCACGAACTGCGCTCGCCGCTCAACGCGATGCTCGGCTGGACGCGCATTTTACAGAAAAAACAGGCGGATGAGAAAACGACCGAATATGCGCTCGATGTCATCATCAGAAACGCCCGCGCACAGTCGCGTCTGATCGAAGATTTGCTCGACATCGCCCGCATCGGCGAAGGAAAACTGCGAATCGAAATGCGGGCGACGGCGATTATTCCGATTATTAAATCGGCGATTGAAATTATTAAACCGGCGGCGGACGGCAAAAATATCAGCATTGCCGAATCATTCGATTCGGCGGCTAATTTTATTCACGGCGACGATGACCGTCTGCGGCAGATTATCGAAAATTTGCTTTCAAATGCCGTCAAATTTACGCCCGCCGGCGGCAAAGTGGAAATCTTACTTAAACGAAACGACAAGCAGACGCAAATCATCGTCAGCGACACGGGACAGGGAATTCCCGCCGGATTTTTGCCGGAGATTTTTGAAAAATTTCGTCAGGCAGACCATTCGACGACGCGGCGGCACGGCGGTTTGGGGATCGGTTTGTCGTTGGCGCGAGATTTGGTAGAATTACACGGCGGCACGATTGCGGCGCAGAGTGAAGGCGAAGGCGCGGGCGCGACATTTACCGTAACTTTGCCTTTGCGGTCGATAATGCCGATCAAACAAAATTCAGACACGGAGGGGATTATGAGTTCGCAGGGAAAATTGAACGGTTTTTGGATTTTGGCGGTTGATGACGAAGCGGACGCGCGCGAGATCGTTTCGTTTATGCTTCAAATCAACGGGGCAAAAGTTACGACGGCAAATTCGGCGGTCGAAGCCTTGGAAATCTTAAAAGGTGCCAACGGGCGCATTCCCGATATTCTGCTTTCCGATATTAGTATGCCGTTTGAAAGCGGTTACGCGCTGCTCGAAAAAATCCGCGCCCTGCCGCGTGAACACGGCGGCGAAATTCCGGCGGTCGCCCTGACGGCGTTCAATCGTCCCGAAGACCGCGAAGCCGCCTTTGAAGCCGGATTTCAGAAACATCTCGGCAAGCCGGTTGATATGGACGCGCTGATTGATGCCATCGTCGAAACGGCGAGCGCGAGGCAAATCTAAGTTTCTGGTTTCTGGTTTCTGGTTTCTAGTCGAAAACCAGAAACCAGAAACCAGAAACCAGAAACTATATGAAGCTAATCGCCGATCTCGACGACGAAAAATACAGCGTTGAAATAAAGCGCGACGGAAACAAATTAACTGCTGACATAAACGGGCGAATCTACGAACTCGAAGCCTCTGAACCCGAACCCAACGTACATCTTTTTAAACACGAAAATAAAATACATCAAATCTTCGTTTCACCGAACCAGCGTCCGGGCGAACCGTTTGCCGTCAGTGCCGGCAATCGTAATTACGAGATAAAAATCTCCGATCCGAAACGTCTGCGCGGTAAGCACGGCGGCGAAAGCGCGGATGGCGCATCGGAACTCAAAACCGCGATGCCCGGAAAACTCGTGCGCGTACTCGTCGAAATCGGCGCGGAAATCAAAAAAGGCGAAGGCGTTTTAATCGTCGAGGCGATGAAAATGCAGAACGAAATGAAAGCCCCGAAGGACGGCATCGTGAAAGAAATCCGCTTTGAAGAAGGTGCGACCGTCAACGCGGGCGACGTTTTAGCCATCATTGAGTAAGGCTGAAGACTGATAGATGAATAATGAATAAGGAATTTTCGGAGGAACGTATTCAAAATCAATCGGGCGCGATGACAAAAGATATATTTTCAGCCTTCATCCCTCAGCCTTCATCCTTAAAAATCCTGCTTTGGGACATTGACGGAACGCTTTTACAGTCAGGCAAACCCGGCGGATTTAAAGAGTATTTTGCGAAGGCTCTGGAACGGGTTTATGGAACAAAGGGAAAGATTTTCGATGTCAAAGCCGTCGGAATTACCGACGTGCAAATCGTTTATCAGGCATTAAAAGATGATGGATTCACAGTCGAAAAAGTCGTCGCCAAACTTCCTGAATTTATGGAAGTAATGTGCGGCGAGATGAAAAAATACACTGCCGCGCACAAAGATGTTTATGAAATTCTTCCCGGCGTAAAGGAAATTTTACAAGAGACTGATGCGAACCCGCATTTTGTCAACGCGCTTTTAACCGGCAACGTCGGCTGCGGCGCGGAACTGAAATTGAAATACATCGGCGTTTGGGATTACTTCAAAGACTCGCCGAACGCTTACGGCGAAATCTCCCACGAACGGCGCGATTTGGCGATCAAAGCCGGCGAACTTTTCAACGAACACTATGACTTCAAATTCAAACCCGAACGATTTATCGTCATCGGCGACACGCCGCACGACGTTTTGGCGGCGCGGCATTTCGGCGCGAAAGTCGTCTGCGTCGAAACCGGCAGAGGTGTCGAGCGCGAAGATTTAATTTCACAAAATCCTGACGCTTTAATCGAAGATTTCTCCGACACGGGCAAAGTTTTGGGGCTGCTGGAAAGTTTATAATTTTGCTCGTGTCGGAGAAACCTCCAACCCGTTCATCATCGCGTCAAATTCTTCAAACGTCAGTTGCTGCGCCGCGTCCGAAAGGGCTTTTTCCGGTGTCGGATGAACTTCGACGATCACGCCGTCCGCGCCGACGGCGATTGCTGCTTTTGATAAAATCGAAACCAAACTGCGCTTGCCGCAGGCGTGCGAAGGGTCAACGATTACAGGCAGATGCGACAATTCTTTGACGAGCGCGACCGCCGCCAAATCCAAAGTATTTCGTAGGGAATTATCGAAAGTTTTGATACCGCGCTCGCACAAAACGACGTTTTCATTGCCGCCTGCTAAAATATATTCTGCCGCGCAGAGCCATTCTTTGACAGTTGCCGACGCGCCGCGTTTCAAAAGAACCGGCGTTCGCATCTTGCCGATTTTTCTGAGTAGGGAAAAGTTCTGCATATTTCGCGCCCCGATTTGAAACATATCGGCGTATTCGGCGACGATTTCCACATCGTCTTCGCTCATAACTTCGGTGATGACGGGCAAGCCGGTCGCGTCGCCCGCTTCGCGTAAAAGTTTCAACCCGTCCACGCCCAAACCCTGAAATTCATACGGCGAAGTGCGCGGTTTATATGCTCCGCCGCGCAGCATCGCCGCGCCTGATTCTTTGACGGCGCGAGCCGTTGATAAAACCTGTTCGCGCGATTCGACGGAACACGGTCCAGCCATCACGATTGCCGTTCCGCCGCCGATTTCGACGTGCCTGACTTTAACGACGCTGTGTTCCGGCTTCATCTGCCAACTTGCGAGGATATACGGCTGTTCAGGCGTTTCGATTTTTGCCACGCCGTTGGTGCGGCGCAAAATTTCCCAGTCAATCGCTTCGCCTTTGCCGAGCGCGGCGATGTGTACGCAGCCGTTGACGCTCGTGCGCGGCGTGTAGTTTTTCGCTTTCAGTTGATTGATGATTTGGCTAACTTCCGCATCGTTCGCGGTTTTGTTCATTGTGATAATCATTGCTTTATTTCCTCAAAATTTATTTCCGTAATAAATAAAATGTCGTCCAGTTTTCCGCGTCGTCCGCGATGTTTTCTTTTAAGATTTTCGCGCCGTAAATTTCGGCGGCGCGTCGGCTGCCGATTGCCGCGTTTGCCGGATCGTTTTCTTCGACGATGCGGCGAATGCTCGAAGCCGTGTCTGCGCCGATGATTTGATTTAGCTGGCGGTTTTTCGTCAAAAAGTTGCGGCATTGTTTTAACGCCTCGACGTGCGAGCGAACCGACTTTAAATTTTCAAATTTCGCATCGTTCGTGCCGACCAAAACGTGCCGGACTTCCAAAGGCAATTCGTCTAAAATCTTCAAATCGGAATTTTCCAAAAGTTCGTGCGGCGTTTCGATCCTGCCGACGATTTTATTGGCGAACGGGATGACGGCGTATTCGGCGCGGCTTTCGATGAGCGATTGAAAAGCGTCTTCAAATTTATGACACTCTAAAATTTCCGCCGACGCGCCGAGCAGCTTAAACGTCGCTTCTTCGCTGTAAGAGCCGCGAACGCCTTGAATCGCTACCACGCTCATCGGTAAATCTCCGTTTTGTTTTCCAGAATATTTCCGGCGAGTTTCATCTGAATCTGCTTGGATTCACGAATGATTTGGCGGAAGATTCTCACCAGTGATTCGTCTTCTATAAAGCCCTGATTTTTCCCGCATACGCCGCGCAAAATCGCTTCTTCGCGGTCGCCATCTACAATCGGCAAACCGGCGGTCGTCTTCAAAACGCCGATTTTTTTAGCGACGCTCGCCCGTTGATTTATCAATCGCACGATTTGCGCGTCAATCTCGTCAATTTCATTTCGCCAGTCTTCGAGTTTCATTTTTCTTTATCTCCAAAATCAAAAAAGCCGTGAACTTTTTTGAAGGTTCACGGCTTTCGTCTGTTAAATTTTGCTTTTTTTCGCGTTATCCCGATTTATGCAAAACCTCAGCTTTCGCCGTTACCGTAAAGTAAAAGCCGTAATAAAAGCTAAAGCTAAAGTTGAAATTCTGCATTTGAAATTTGTAATTCCGAGTCAATCGAAATTTTTACAAACTTAACTTATCGGGAAACGTCTGTCAAGAATTATATTCAAAAAAGATAAAAATAAATCCCGCGCAAAATAAATTGACCGCATTTGTTTAATTTTTCCGCTTTATAGGTTGAGAGAAAATCTAGCGGCTGCGCTTCTGAAACTTTATGGAAAAGTATTGCCAAAACTGTAAGCAGGCAAATCCGTCCGAAGCGGCGTTTTGTCTGAACTGCGCTTCGCCGCTTCCGCGCAATCAGGCGAGTGGTTATCAGCAGCCGAACGCGCCCAATTTCGGCGGGCAGGCACAGCAAAATTTCGCATCTGCACCGGCGAATTCCGGCGCGGCGAGTCAGCGGGCGACGGCGGCTTTGGGATTGGCGATTGCCGGTTTGTTTTGCTGTGGACCTTTCACGACCGTTCCCGCCGTTATTGTCGGTTGGATGGAAATTCAAGCGATTAAACAGGGTCAATCGCCGTCCGCCGGAATGATGTTCGCGCAGATCGGTTTGTGGGGCGGCATCGCCGTTACGATTCTGCAAACGGCGGCGTTTTTATTCTGGATTCTGCTTTCGATGGCGGCGGGTGCAAATCAGTATTAACACTAAAATTTCTCGTTTATGGCGGAACAAAATAAAATGCCGGTCATCTGTCGGAACGGACATCAGCAGCCCGTTTCCAATTCCAGATTTTGTATCTATTGCGGAACGCCGCTCACCGCGCCGACTCAGGTGCAGACAAATCATCAGCCGAATCAAATTCAGCCGCCGCAAAATCCCGCGCCGCATCAGGGACAAATTCAGTCTGTGCCGGTGCAACATCAAATTGCGGTTAATCATCATCAACCGCCGAATTATCAACAACCGCCACAGCAAATAATACAGGCGATAAGCTGTTACACCTGCGGCGGCAACGGTCAGGGTTTGAGTGATAAGACGATAATTTGCAAAGAGTGTAATTGGCTGCGCCCGCTCGTTCCCGGTTACGCGGTTGATTCGACGGCTTTTGAATGGGCGGCGGACGGCAGGGCGATGGCGGCTTTGCGGGCGATCAAACCGCTCAACGCGGTCGCCAAATCCGTCTCGGAAAAAGTCGGGCGGCGTTGGATCGAATCAACTTTTAACGGCGTTCTGCTCGGCGAAAAACAGCTGCCGCACATTTACGCGCAGGCAGTAAAAGCTGCCAGAATTTTGGGAATGTCGCATATGCCCGACGTTTATCTGTCGGGCGAAAGGTCCTGGGATTGTCTGACTTTCGGGACTGACCGAGATTCGTTCGTCGTCATCGGGACGGCGTTGGCGGGAAGTTTTCAGGGCGCGGATTTGCTGTTTTTGCTGGCGCGGGAAATGGGACACTGCCGCGCCGGACACGCGCTCTGGAAAACGGTCATCAGATTTTTTTTAGGCGAGCAAGGTCCGTCGAAAGGTTTTATGGCGGGCGGAATTTTTAACGCGATTTTAAGCCCGACGGCTCTAGTCAGCGGCGCAATCGAAATCCCTCTGCTGGCGTGGGCGCGGCAGGCAGAAATCACCGCCGACCGCGCCGGACTTTTGACGGTCGGCGACGAAGAAATCGCACGGCGCGTACTTTTAACGTGGTCGCTCAAATCCGCTTTTATTTACAAACAAATCAACATCGAAGCGTGGCTCGAACAGCAGGCGGCGGACGACAGCGGTTATTCAAAACTTTCCGAACTGACGACGAGTTCGACTCCGTACATCACGCCGCGTTTGAAATTATTAGCCGAATTTGCGAACAGTCCCGAACTGCGGCACTGGCGCGGAATGATGACGAACGCGATAAAAATGTCCGCGCCGCCCGCGCCGCCGAAACCGCCGCCGACCGCTCAACCGGCAGTTCCGGCTGATGCCATAAATCTGAAGTGCGCGACCTGTCAGATGCCTTTGCGCGTTCCGTCAAAAGTTCTAGAGGGCAAAAACGAACTGCCCGTGAAATGTCCGAAATGCGGAAAGATCACACGCTTGACGAAAAAAAATAAACCGGCTGAAAAATTGCCGAATGTACAACCGACGAAATTAAATAAACAGGAGAATATGGATTATGGAGATTAAAGACCAAACGATGACGACCGGTGTTGACGAGAAAGGCAACGAATATATTGCCGAAATCGAAGGAACTTTCACGGAAACGCTCGACGACGGGACGGAAGCGACGGCGGTCATTACGACGACTGCCGACGCGGACGATCCGACGCAGGTCGAAAGTCAGATGACCGTTACCGAAACCGCCGCCGACGGTACGGAAACCGTTTCAGAATACGTTGTCAACGATGAAGGAACTTTCAAGGTCGAAGAATCGGCGGCTGAACAGGCGTTTGAAGCATTAACCGGAGTTGAAATCGAAGACACTCTGACGCAGATTGATCCGACCACCGGAAATCCGATTGATGAACCGACGGAAGTTTATGAAGCTGATTCAGATGACGAGTTTGAGACGGAAGACGCGGATTTTACCGCGACTGACGACACATTCAACCCGACTTTCACGCCGACTGAAACGAACGATGTTTTCAGCGCGGAAACTCCGGCTGATTCGACATTCGGGACGGCTGACACATCATACACCGCAACGCCCCTATATGATTCGACTTTCGGAACGACGGAAACGACTGACACGACTGACAACGTAACGGCTGAAACCGCCGAACAGGAAGCCCACACGCAGGCGGCGACCGACGCGCAAAACGCGGCAGACGAATTCATCGCGCAGGGCGATTACGCCGCCGCCGCCGATGCACGTGAAACGGCGGAAAACGAAGCGTGGGAAGCCAAAGACGATTCGATGTTGAGCGCGTACGACGCGCAGGATTTATCACATTCTGCCGACCAGCAGGCAAACGCCGAATACTACGAAAAACAGGAAGCCGAATTCGCCCAAGCCGGCGATTACGAATCGGCAAAGGAAGCCGCCGGAAATGCCGCCTACGCCGTCAACGATGCCGACATTAACGCGGGCGGCAGCGATCACACGGGACAAGCCGATTCGGAAGTTGCGAATATGGATAACGCGCTCTGGCAGGAAAGCATCGCCGACGATGATCTGGACAACGCCGCGTGGCACGCCGAAGCCGGAAATTACGATGCCGCCAATGCTTCGCTTGATTCCGCCGCCGAACATCAGGAAACCGCCGACACTTACGGCAATCTGGGCGAACACGGAGGCGACGCGGCATATTACGACCCGTCAAGCGAAACAGCGACGGGCGGAACTTACGATTCGTCATTTGACGCGACCGCCGTTGATACGGGATTCGATGCGAGCGTTGATATGAGCGCGACTTCGACCTACGATACAGGGACGGATGATGTATAAAGGAAAATTTAATTTATGAAATAGCAGTAGCGACGGAGGAATTTCAAACGACGTTAGTAAAATGATAAGGGTAAAAGTCAGAATGTCTTCTGACAGAATTGAGTGTCTGACAATGTTTATAGAAGTTACGCAGTTGGGCGATATTTGATAAAGGTAAAGAATGAATCCGCCGAAATGCTCCGATGAGGATTATATCCTACCTAACCAACGCCCTTCAAACTTGCCTTCGCTTCAATGGAACCACGTTTTTTCAAACGTGGAAATAAGTGGAATTTTTACGGCATCAATTTTTACAAGAAGCTTCAATGGAACCACGTTTTTTCAAACGTGGAAATAAAATTTTTGTTGTCTATCGGGACGGTGCAAACTTGCTTCAATGGAACCACGTTTTTTCAAACGTGGAAATCGGTCAATCAGAGTTGCTTGGTGATTCTTTGGCCGACGCTTCAATGGAACCACGTTTTTTCAAACGTGGAAATCCCTGCGCCGCAATCTCGCCAAAAGAAAAGTCGGCGAGCTTCAATGGAACCACGTTTTTTCAAACGTGGAAATGTGGACGTATTTTAATGAACGATTTGAACGCCTCCATGCTTCAATGGAACCACGTTTTTTCAAACGTGGAAATCGGCGGCACGTCTGACGATTATTGATTTGCAGGCGAGCTTCAATGGAACCACGTTTTTTCAAACGTGGAAATACCGCCGGTAACGGAATGCTGCTGATGGAAGCGAATCCGCTTCAATGGAACCACGTTTTTTCAAACGTGGAAATCATAGACGGCAGTTCGGAAAATAAAGAAGATAAGGAGCTTCAATGGAACCACGTTTTTTCAAACGTGGAAATCGGGCAAGCAGGGATCGGCGCGGAACTGGCTCGAAAATGCTTCAATGGAACCACGTTTTTTCAAACGTGGAAATTCCCTGTTCTGTCCAACATAGAACGCGCCCCTTTGCTGCTTCAATGGAACCACGTTTTTTCAAACGTGGAAATCTCCTCCACTCTTTCGAGTTCCGCTAAATCACGCTCGCTTCAATGGAACCACGTTTTTTCAAACGTGGAAATGATTCGTGAGCGAACAATCCGAAGTTTTCAACTAAATGCTTCAATGGAACCACGTTTTTTCAAACGTGGAAATTCCGTCTTTGATGTTTTCGATTACTTTTTGAGCGCGTGCTTCAATGGAACCACGTTTTTTCAAACGTGGAAATGACCGGCGGCAAAATCGCGCTTGAGGCGATCAAAGAGCTTCAATGGAACCACGTTTTTTCAAACGTGGAAATGTCTGACTTCTCTTTGTCTCAAATCTCGTTTTTCGAGCTTCAATGGAACCACGTTTTTTCAAACGTGGAAATACAATTTCGAGATTGATAGAAAAAGCAAAGGCATAGCTTCAATGGAACCACGTTTTTTCAAACGTGGAAATCCAACGAAAAATTTCACGGAAACAAAAAGGTTCAGGACGCTTCAATGGAACCACGTTTTTTCAAACGTGGAAATTTGCGTTCAACACAACCAAGAATTTTAATAAACGGTGGCTTCAATGGAACCACGTTTTTTCAAACGTGGAAATACGCCAAAATAAATAACGGAACGGCAAATAAAATCAGCTTCAATGGAACCACGTTTTTTCAAACGTGGAAATAATTGGGTATCGGATAGTATCACTATCAAAAAAGCTGCTTCAATGGAACCACGTTTTTTCAAACGTGGAAATACAGCTTCGCGCATATCTGAAAATGTTTTTCGATAGCTTCAATGGAACCACGTTTTTTCAAACGTGGAAATGTAAAGCGGAGAATCATAGAAATCCAACAGCTTTAGCTTCAATGGAACCACGTTTTTTCAAACGTGGAAATCTGACCTCATGACTGCCAGACTAAATAGTTGTATTTGGCTTCAATGGAACCACGTTTTTTCAAACGTGGAAATCGAAAATTCCCCAGGCATCCGCGCTGTCGTTCCGAGCGCTTCAATGGAACCACGTTTTTTCAAACGTGGAAATCAATCGCGCTGATTACTCCTAAAATTCTTTTGAACATGCTTCAATGGAACCACGTTTTTTCAAACGTGGAAATCGACTGGAAAGCCTACGGACTGCTCAGAACGCTGGGCGCTTCAATGGAACCACGTTTTTTCAAACGTGGAAATTCTGCCGCTCGTCAACGCGCCGATCAAAATAAAACTGGCTTCAATGGAACCACGTTTTTTCAAACGTGGAAATGCGACTTCCGTATAATCGCGCGGTAATTCTACTTCGTGCTTCAATGGAACCACGTTTTTTCAAACGTGGAAATTGCAGCATTCTGGTGATCGCCGTCGCCCGCAGATCGTGCTTCAATGGAACCACGTTTTTTCAAACGTGGAAATGCCGCGCCGTCGGTCCGATTCGGCGCAACAAAAATAGCTTCAATGGAACCACGTTTTTTCAAACGTGGAAATGACCGCCGCCAGTCCGAAGCGGATTTGAAAATTATTGCTTCAATGGAACCACGTTTTTTCAAACGTGGAAATTTGTAAATTTGAAATACTCGATTCGTCGCGTTGTCCGCTTCAATGGAACCACGTTTTTTCAAACGTGGAAATTACAGAGTAATTACGCATTGAGAAGGTTTGTTAGAGAGCTTCAATGGAACCACGTTTTTTCAAACGTGGAAATTCCGTCGAGCGCGGAGTGTCGTTTAATCTGCGCGGTCGGCTTCAATGGAACCACGTTTTTTCAAACGTGGAAATCTGCACGAGCGGCAGAACTTTAATAAATCCGCTGATAGCTTCAATGGAACCACGTTTTTTCAAACGTGGAAATAAAGGTTTCGGTAATAGCGGAATCGCGTCAACATCGCTTCAATGGAACCACGTTTTTTCAAACGTGGAAATATCCTGTGGGCGGCAAAGACGTGGCAGACGACGGACAAGCTTCAATGGAACCACGTTTTTTCAAACGTGGAAATTTCTTTTCCCATTCCTTCTGCGCTTTGGCGAGATTGGCTTCAATGGAACCACGTTTTTTCAAACGTGGAAATTCTTTATCATTTACGCCATCCACAATTTTTTGACCGTTGCTTCAATGGAACCACGTTTTTTCAAACGTGGAAATAAAATCAAGAAATCTTCGTTCGCTGAATTGGAAGTTGCTTCAATGGAACCACGTTTTTTCAAACGTGGAAATGCCTTTATCGTAGGCGGCTCTTAACATATCTTTTGACAGCTTCAATGGAACCACGTTTTTTCAAACGTGGAAATCTTTGGGTGCGATTGATAAATTGATCGCGGAAGTCAAGCTTCAATGGAACCACGTTTTTTCAAACGTGGAAATCTGGCAAAACGGCGTGTGGGGCGTGCAGGGACTCTTGCTTCAATGGAACCACGTTTTTTCAAACGTGGAAATGGTGACGTTGAAATTCGAGCCGGTAAAATTAAGTTCCGCTTCAATGGAACCACGTTTTTTCAAACGTGGAAATGCGAAAGCAATGCAGCAGCCGTTAAATCAGTTGGAACAGCTTCAATGGAACCACGTTTTTTCAAACGTGGAAATACGACCGAAAAAGCGTTAGTTAAAGAGGCGGCGAACGCTTCAATGGAACCACGTTTTTTCAAACGTGGAAATCTGCATCGTTAAATCGTCTTTCAATTCCTTCGCAATCGCTTCAATGGAACCACGTTTTTTCAAACGTGGAAATACCTTGACTTCCTGAAAGCCGTTTTCACCGTTCGAGAGCTTCAATGGAACCACGTTTTTTCAAACGTGGAAATTCGGCTGTTAAACAAGACGAAAACGAAAAGACCGGCAGCTTCAATGGAACCACGTTTTTTCAAACGTGGAAATCGTTCTTTGCCAGTTAATCTTAACCGTAGCCGGACGCTTCAATGGAACCACGTTTTTTCAAACGTGGAAATGTTGACGTTTTTCTTTTGCTGAAAAATCAGCATAATTGCTTCAATGGAACCACGTTTTTTCAAACGTGGAAATGGTCGAGACGCGAGCGAAGCCATTAAAAACGTCTTGAAGCTTCAATGGAACCACGTTTTTTCAAACGTGGAAATAGCCGGTGAACCAATCGGCGAATGCTCGTAAATCGTGGCTTCAATGGAACCACGTTTTTTCAAACGTGGAAATTACTGACGTAAAAACAGGCGATATGCTTTTATTTATGGCTTCAATGGAACCACGTTTTTTCAAACGTGGAAATAAGAATAAAACGGAATCGGCTGAACCGAATGAATTGGCTTCAATGGAACCACGTTTTTTCAAACGTGGAAATGTGCGGTAGTAGTGAGATTTTAATGCGGTAGTAGTGCTTCAATGGAACCACGTTTTTTCAAACGTGGAAATACTGCCGGAACTTTGGTGAAGCTGGCGGCGGCGGACGGCTTCAATGGAACCACGTTTTTTCAAACGTGGAAATGTTTATCTATAACCATATCCTTCAAATCTTTCGGGTGCTTCAATGGAACCACGTTTTTTCAAACGTGGAAATCCGCCGCCGCCGCCGCCACCCGCAATCGTGCGATTGACGCTTCAATGGAACCACGTTTTTTCAAACGTGGAAATGACGCTCCCCCCGGTAGAGCTAGGGGCGGGGACTCCGGCTTCAATGGAACCACGTTTTTTCAAACGTGGAAATTTGATTTCACGGGCGCAAGCTCAACCGGCGAACACAGCTTCAATGGAACCACGTTTTTTCAAACGTGGAAATGGTCGGCGACATCTTTGAATTTGAATTGAATCATTTTTGCTTCAATGGAACCACGTTTTTTCAAACGTGGAAATAACGTAAATCGTTTTCATAATGTTTTTATACTCCAATGCTTCAATGGAACCACGTTTTTTCAAACGTGGAAATCTGAACCACGCGCTTTGTATCGCGTAAGACAGCCAGCTTCAATGGAACCACGTTTTTTCAAACGTGGAAATTAAATCTTATACGACTGTTGACAGAAAGCTACGGCGTGCTTCAATGGAACCACGTTTTTTCAAACGTGGAAATTCGTTTTATAAATTAGCGGACTTCGCGCCCGCTGGTAGCTTCAATGGAACCACGTTTTTTCAAACGTGGAAATAAAGAACTCTCGTGAAAAAACGTAAAAAGCTCAGTAGCTTCAATGGAACCACGTTTTTTCAAACGTGGAAATAAAACTCCAAAAACCGAAACGTAATTTACGCGAAGAGCTTCAATGGAACCACGTTTTTTCAAACGTGGAAATATTCCGATGTCGAAACGACCGTCTGGAATCTGCGCGTGCTTCAATGGAACCACGTTTTTTCAAACGTGGAAATTTTGTCGGCTTCAACATATCCGTCCCGGCGTTCGTCGCTTCAATGGAACCACGTTTTTTCAAACGTGGAAATGACGAACGCGACGTATTTTCAGGCGGACGGCATTCACCCGCTTCAATGGAACCACGTTTTTTCAAACGTGGAAATGCTCGTGCGATGGTCGTAAAAGTCCAACGCCTGCTGGCTTCAATGGAACCACGTTTTTTCAAACGTGGAAATATTGATTCGATTACTTTCGGCGATTTGCAGGACTTGCTTCAATGGAACCACGTTTTTTCAAACGTGGAAATCCGACATTCGGGAGCATTTAGGAAAATTTCAATTACGCTTCAATGGAACCACGTTTTTTCAAACGTGGAAATGCCGATAGCCGCCGTAATGCGCCGCGTGTGTCAAAGGCTTCAATGGAACCACGTTTTTTCAAACGTGGAAATTATCGGCGCGGCGCGATCAAGAAGAAAATCGCCAAAGCTTCAATGGAACCACGTTTTTTCAAACGTGGAAATGGTGCTGCTCGAACCTTATTATTGCTAGTCTTTGCAGCAGGTTTTTCGAGTGATATGAAATTTTACCCCGCAATAGCGCGAAATTTTTAGCTGTTAAAATACAAAATGCTGTGTTCATTGTTTTTAACTCTTTCGAGAGACAAAGGGGAAATCCAGAACGGTTCGCCGCTCGAAATTGTTTTTCGGGGGTCAGGGCATTTATTTCAAATTTCATATTGTTTGGATTAGGCTTTATTTTATTAAAAAAACCGGATTTATACAATGACGGCGAATTTTTGTTCGCGGAGGGCGAGGGCGCGTCCGAGAGTCTCCATATTTTTGGCGTGCTGGCTCATCGAGCCGCCCAGATTGACGAATAGAATTTGGTCTTCACGGTGATTGATGAGCGTATGAAGTTCGCCCCATAGAAGCGTTTTTTCCGATGCCGTCAGTTCACAGCAGAAGACCGAATACTGCAAGGGTTCGCCGTAGCCCTTCATTTTTTTGTGGACTTTTTGCAGACGTTTCGAGTCGGAAATATCGTAGCAAACCAAGTATCTGATTTTCATAATATTTAAGGTGAAAAGTCGGAAAAGTGAAAATGTGAAAAAGCCGAACGGTGAAAATCTTATTTAACTTTTTCCCCTTTTCCCCTTTTCCCCTTTTTATCTGGTAATAAACGATGGATATTCGGCAATCTCGCCGGTTAAAAATCTGGCTAAAAGGCGGGCTTGAATTTCAAAAATCCGCCGGTAGCTGACTGTGTATCCGAAGAGCGGATGCGTGATCGTCGTGTTTAATCGTCGTTCAAATGCCTCGATGACGCGCCTTCTGCCCGAATCCGTCAGAGCGCAGCCGCTTAAACGGGTGATAAAATCCGACGGCCGAATCTCGCCGGTGTTGATCAGACCGATGACGACCGAATCGGCGATCAGCGGGCGAAATTCTTCCATTAAATCCAACGCCAATGCCGGACGACCGTAGCGCGGTTGATGATAAAATCCCAGGTAAGGATCAAAGCCGATGCCGACCAGCGTAACCAGCATTTCCTTGGTAAGCATCGAATATAGAAACGAGAGCAGCGCGTTCACCGGGTCTTTCGGCGGGCGGCGGTTGCGCGTCGTAAAATCGAACGCGGGCTGGTCGCCGGTTTGCTTGAACATCGTCGTAAATTTGGAAAAGTATTCACGCGCCGCCGCGCCTTCCATTCCGAGCAGTTCCGGTAAATTGCTGGCGGTCATTGATTTGCGCCGCATTTCGCGCAGGAAAACTAAAGATTCGTTCGGCAGTTCTTTGGCGTTGCGGCGAAGCAAGGTTCTTTGATTGTAAATTTTGCCCGCCACGAACGAACGCGCCATCTTCAGACATTTTTCCGGGTCGTTGGCGGCGGCGAACTGGGCGCGGCGCAGTTCGATATTTTTGTGCGGCGGCGCGGTCGTTACCGCGTTCAGCCAGCCGCCGTAGGACAGATGTATGACGGGAACTTCGCGGCTTGCCAGAACGCGGATCGCCTGCGCCGAAATCTGCACGTTGCCGAACAGACTCATCTGCGAAGTTTCAAAAATCTTCGCCTCGCTGATCGCTTTGCCTTCTTTTCGTATCTGCAAATTATCGCCTTTCAGCCCGACGCTCAAACCGTACGCGCCCTGCACATAGACGGGCAGCGAATCGTCGCGCAGCGGCATTAGTCGCCGGACGGCTTGATTTTGGATTTCCGATTTTGGATTTTGGCTTTCGTTTGATGATTCAATTTCAAATTCTCTCAATAAATTAACTTCGTCCGGCAGACAAATTCCCGCCAATGAACAGCCGACGCATTTCGGCGAATCAACGAGCGGCGGCGGAATTTCGCCCGATTCCGCCGTGCGCCGCGCCTGCATTAAAAGCTCGACGGTGCGGAGAATCAGCGCGGGCGTAAATTCGACCTTTACCCTCTGCTGCGATTCGACGTAGTAGATAAATCCGGCTTCGCACGCGAACCCGTTTTCGCGCAAAATCAAACCCTGCAAACAAAGCTGTACTCTTTCGGGTTCATAAACACCTTCGTCCACGTCCTTCGGCTTGCCGCGTTTGTAATCAATCGGCGTAGCAATTTTGCCGTCGGCTTCGAGAACGTCAATCTTTGCCGAAACATTCAAACTTTCCGCGCCGAGCCAAACGCTGCGGGCGTGAATTTCCGTGTTTGCTTCCGGCACTTCGGCGATTTTTCCCGTTTCCGTATCAACGCGGCGATGCGCGAAACTGCCGTCCAAAGTATCCGCCGATTCCGCCCATTCGCGCTGCACGTATTCGAGATAAAACAGGCGCGGGCAGTAGGTGAATTCGTTGAGCATCCGCGCCGGAATCGGTTCGTTAATCGAAATTATCGGCTGATGATTTGTCGCGGCGGTTTCCGATGTTTCGGACAAAAAAGATTCGTTCATAATTTTAAGCGCGAAGCGCGAGTTCGGTCATTTTTTCGATAGCAAATTCAGGCATCGTCTGAAACGTCATTCGATAGAAAAGCTCGCGTGTGCAAAGCACATCTCTCAAACAGTATTCGCGGATTTCTTCGTGCCTTCCGTTCTGAAACGCTTCGAGCAGATTGCCGCCGTTGACCGCGCCTTTTTTCGGACAGTCCAAATCGAACGCCAACGCCAGTTCTTCCAGCCCGACGAACTCGCGGAACTTGCCCATCTGCCACTTGTCCATCGTGTCGTAAACCGCGATTTCCCAGGGTTTGCCGTTCAAGAATTCCCGCGAAGGTTTCACGCCGCAAATCATCGAGCGGTGATATAAAAACGGCAGATCGAAACCGAGAATGTTATGCCCGACGATTAAGTCGCAGTCCGCGTCAAAATTGATTCTATCCAGGTGATTCCAGAATTGCGTCAATGTTTTCGCTTCGTCGAGATGCAGTTTTTTCGATGCTTTATCCTGCCCGCAAACACAAGGCTTTTCAGCGCGTCCATTGTTATCAATCGCCAGCCCGATGCACAAAAGTTTCCCCAGACTGCCTTGCAGAGCCGTTTCGCCGAATGCGGTTTCGGCGCGTTCGGCATACTCCGTTTCGCTAAGATTCAAATGTTTTTTGAATAAACTTTTTCGCAGTTTGCGCTCGACAAAAGCGCGATTCGCTTCGTCGGTCGGCAAAGTTTCGATGTCTATAAATATTCGTTTCATAAAAAGATGATAAGGCGTTCGACGCGCCGGTTGGCGTTCGGCAAGTTTGCCCGAAAGCGTCCTGACAATTTATTAAATGTCTGCGAAAAGGGAAAAGCGGAAAGGGAAGTCGAAAAATAATTTGATTCAGGCGTGAAAACCGGCGGCGAATCTTCCGAAACCGTCGCTCGTATTCGATCCGATATGCAGAATTTCGCCCGCCGCCAGCAGCGGCAGATAGTCGGCGATGGCGTGTCCGCGCAGGGTGAACGCGGCGGTCATCACGTCGCGCATCGTTTTTTGATTTTGACGGTTGGAGAATTGCCGGTAGCTGTAGATTTTAAACGCGCCGCCGCGCAGATCGAGCGCGTCCCCGATGCCGCCCGTCAATTCGCGGTAATCTTTTCTAACGGGCGGAACGGAATAAATCCGCGCGAGAAATTCGATGCGCTCGGTGATTTTCTTGAAAAATGTGTATGCGTCGAGTTCCGGCGCAATCGAATCGGCGACGCGGATTCGCGCCGGTGTCAGAAATTCGATCTGCAAATCTTCCGCGCCGGTTTTTTCCGCTTCACGCAGAAGCGTCTCCACGCGCCGGACGGCGAGCGCGTCGAGCGCGACGGGCGCGATTGTTTTCGCCGCGACGGACGGTTGCCGCGCATCGAAAATTTTCACCGCCTGCCCGTAACCATCGTTGGCAAAGGCTTCGGCTAAAACGAACGAAATGCGGTTCGCGCCCAGACCGTTCTCCGCCAGCAGACGCGCCGCGACCAAAACCTGCGCCCAGAACGCCGTCGCTTTGCCGATCAGCAAAATCGAAAATTCCAGAGTCTCACCGCGTGAAAAATGATTGGCGGCGAAGTCATCGTTGAAATCAGGTTTTCGGAGCGTTGACGCGGCTGAATTTTTCCGGCGCGGACTTGGCGCAATCAGCACGAACGGCTGCGGCAGTTGTTTCTGCCCGCGCAGTTTCGGGTGGTTTGCTTCGTTCGGAATCAAGTTCGGCGATTCGAAAATATGCTGATACGGGCAAGCCTCGAAAAACCAGCACCGCTGGCAGTCGCCGTGCGGCACGAAACAGAAAACCTGTTTCAAAGCCGCACCGAACGCGCCGCGCAGCGTCGAACCGAGAAACGGCGGCAGCGCGACCGCTTCACGCGCCTGAAGCCGGAAGGTTAAAAACTGGAGAGGCAGGTTCGGAACATTCATTGGTTTGTCCAAAGAGAGTAAATCAGCAAGACTCGTTTTGTAAAGCGAATTATTAAAGCAAATTCGGGGTTAATGTAAGGCAGGCTGTGAGCCTGCCACGCCGTGCGCTTCGCGGCGGCTGAACAGGCTAACCGCCTGTTCTACTTTTTTACCATCTACTAAAACAGAATAATTTTTATGAAACCACAGATGCACACAGATAAACACGGATTTTTTTAAATCAGATTTTATCCGTGTGCATTCGTGTACATCTGTGATTTCATTTATAAATGCGAATCAAGAATAGAAAGAAGACGGGCAAAATAACTGTTTAAATAAAAGATACTCCAAACGTAAAACAGACTGTTAGTCTGTTTTCATTGGCTGCGATAATGATTATTCTTGATAAACAAACAGAACAGACTAACAGTCTGTTCTACTCTTGATTCGCATTTATAAAATTAAATTATCCTTTTATCTTCCGCTTTTTATTTTCCGCCGCGAATCTTCGGCTTCCTTAAATTCCCGCGTGTAAATCCCGAATGGTTTGCCGCTCGCCGGGTCGTAACCGGGCGTGTAGCTCCAGACGCGACCTGCCGGGGTGTCGGCAAAATAGCACAGCGGTTTTCCCGTCCGGCGGTCGAAACACACGCCGCTGCCGATTGTATAAACCGCGCCGCAAATCAAAAGCTGAATGCCGATGATCGTGCCGATTCCCCAAGCCTTGCGCCTGCCGAGAAAAATATACCAGGCGAGCGTCGGCACGAGCAGGGAAAAAATTGCGGTGAAAACGGTCGCCGCCAGGTTGGAAAAGTAATAATCGAAACCGAGCCGCACGGCGACCCATTCTTCGACCAGCGCATAAACGGCGTAAATAAAACCGAACTGCAAAAAGGCGAGCAGCGCGAAAAATAAAAACACGATGGTTACCGCCGCCGCCACAATTTTCCCCAAACTCAAACCGTAATATCTAAAAACTTCCGTCATAAATTTTCTCCCAAACAAACAAAAGAGACTCATCCCGTTTTTAAGGACAAGTCTAATCGGTTTTTTTTGAAAATAAATTTACGGCAAGTTTGCCGATCCATAATTTTGCATCGAGCGCGAACATCTATCCAACAAAACCATTCAATGTGAGCGAGACGTGCCTATTGCTTCAATTCGCATCGAGCGCGAACATCTGTCCAACCCCGATCACGATATATTCACGATTTTACTAAATTAGTTTCAATTCGCATCGAGCGCGAACATCTGTCCAACTTCCTAGACTCTAAAGAATTATAAATCGTCCTAAAGTTTCAATTCGCATCGAGCGCGAACATCTGTCCAACAATTATGGCTGCAGTAGGAATATTCAGGGCGTTCAGTTTCAATTCGCATCGAGCGCGAACATCTGTCCAACTCGGGAGATCATCATCAAACCGGGCGTAGCAAGTGTTTCAATTCGCATCGAGCGCGAACATCTGTCCAACTCTGCTTTACAGGAAGATAAGATTTCACGAAAAAGTTTCAATTCGCATCAAGCGCGAACATCTGTCCAACTTGATCTGGAAAATCCGATAACAACACCCGGCATCGTTTCAATTCGCATCAAGCGCGAACATCTGTCCAACTGCGATATTCGCGATAATTGTGTTCGGTACTATTTGTTTCAATTCGCATCAAGCGCGAACATCTGTCCAACGCGACCGATATTCTCGGGAAATGCGTCAAGAGAGGGTTTCAATTCGCATCAAGCGCGAACATCTGTCCAACTTAAAGTCTTCCGGGACACACGCGAAAGTCTTGGTTTCAATTCGCATCAAGCGCGAACATCTGTCCAACTTCTTTATGTGGTTTTGGTAAAATACCCCGAACAAGTTTCAATTCGCATCAAGCGCGAACATCTGTCCAACGTTATTCTAACTTTTCAAAGGCGCGGGCTTCGGTTCGTTTCAATTCGCATCAAGCGCGAACATCTGTCCAACATTAATTCAGCGGCGGCATAACACCGAAACAAAGTTTCAATTCGCATCAAGCGCGAACATCTGTCCAACTTAAAAGATGCTACTGGCAAACCAACGGGTGAAGGTTTCAATTCGCATCAAGCGCGAACATCTGTCCAACAGAAATTAGGTTTCAGTAATTTAAATACGGAGTTGGTTTCAATTCGCATCAAGCGCGAACATCTGTCCAACCCTGGTAGTCGGTCAGTCCAAGCCGTTACCATTGGTTTCAATTCGCATCAAGCGCGAACATCTGTCCAACACGAGTCAGGTGCATTCGGCAGAACTGATGGCTGGGTTTCAATTCGCATCAAGCGCGAACATCTGTCCAACAGATACAGGAGGTGCTGATGGCACACAAACGATAGTTTCAATTCGCATCAAGCGCGAACATCTGTCCAACAAAGAGTTAATAACTTTGATATCTTGCATCACATCGTTTCAATTCGCATCAAGCGCGAACATCTGTCCAACTGTCGGGTTAGAAACTCTTTTTATATCTATAACTTAAAAGGGCTTTTTGGCTAACCCCGATTTTTCGGATTGAACAGTAGGTTATTTGTATCATAAAAACATCGTTAAGTCTAATAAAATCAACAGGTGGCAACCTAAGAGACATTACCGTTTTTGAAAATCGCGCAACCCGTTTATTTTCCCGGTATTTAGCAAGTGTTAGTCGCATTCTGCGCCAAATCCGTCCGGGGTTAGCCGGGAAAAAACTTTATCTCGCTGAAATTAAACGACATACGCTTTAAGATTCCGCTCTAAACTTCTGCCGCCGAAAACTTCCGTTTCGCCCGCGCAGTTTTTACAGATTTTATAATAACGCACATTGTCTTCGGGCAGCGATATGATGCCGCGAATGACCTTTTCCATTTTCTCGATTTGTCTCGCCGACAGATCGCACTCGAAAACGCTTTTCTGAACGGCGTTGCCGAAACGCATCAGATTTTTTCGCAGACGTTCACGACGACGGTTTTCGGGAATGTCATAAACCACGATGACGTGCATAAATTTATACTAAACTGAACGGCTGATACTGCTTTTCCTCGCCGCTTATCACCCGTCCCAGATGATGATCGTCCGTTTTTTGATTTGAAATTCGGGTTTCGCGTCTTTGAATTTGCCTTTGAATTTACCGCTGATTTTTTTCGACATTTCCCTTAATCGTCCTGCCATTTCGTTAGTCGCGTTCGGCGGCGGTTCGACGGTTCCGTCAGCCGTAAATTTGTAGCCGAGAAACTCGAATTCGCCGGTCGGGGCGAGAATGCGCGTTTTGTCCGGGTGCAGCGTGAGATTTTTTTCGGCAAGTTCGCGCCGTGCCGCATCGAGAGCTTTTTCCGCTTCTTCGCGTGTTCGGCACGAGATGACGAAATCGTCGCAGTAACGCACGAGTCGTGTGCCGTCGTGTTGAAAATATTTGTCGAAATCGTTCAGATAGAGATTTGCCAAAACCGGCGACAGCGGCGAGCCTTGCAAAATTCCTTTGCGCGGGTGAAATCTTTGCCGGTAAAATTCCAGAATCTTCGGAGTCAGAGCCGCGCCCGCGATTGTCAGACCGCCGATGCCGAGCGTTTTCACGCCGACCGCTTTGGCGATCAGGGTTCGGTGCGCCATCGCCAGCCAGAATCCTTCCCTGAGCAGATGTTTGACGGCTTGACGGCTTTTCGTTTTTTCCGCCTTTTCCGCTTCAAACGGTGAGCGTTCGTTTTCCTCGATAAATTCGGACGGCGATTCGTCGTAAGTCTCGAAAGCGTTCGCTCTTTGAGCCGCCCAATCTTCAAAAGTTTCCGAAAAGGCTTCGTGGACGACAGCGTTCACCTGCGAGATTTTTTTCTGCCCGCTTTGCCACCACGTTTCTTGCAGTATTCCGGCATTTATCCAAAGCTCGACAAGATGCAGAATTTTCTCGTCGGCGACGATGTGCCTCAAATCCTTCAGCAGTATTTCACGGTTGATCGAAGGAAAATAATCTTTGATGTCCGATTCGACCGTCCACCAAAAACCGTTGGCGCGTGAAACCAGAACCCGCTGAATCGCCATTTCCAGATTGCGATTGGCGCGAAAAGCGAAATTGCAGTCCTGCATTTCAGCTTCGATACCCGGCTCGATTTCGTCCAGCACCGCGCGCTGGACAACGCGGTCGCGGACGGTCAGAATTCCGAGTTCACGCATTTTACCGTTCGCCTTCATCATTCGCACGAATCTGACGGGCAGCGGTTGGTAAGTCCGGTTCAGCAGGTTGCGCGAAAGCTCCGTCAGGTTGTCCTTTAGATTTTTTTCAAAGTCGCTGATGCCGACCGCATCGCTTCCGCCCGCGCCGCGATTGGCGCGAACCTTTCGCCACGCCGCATACAGATTTGAAATTTCCGTTATTTGAGCAAACATTTTTTTTCTCTCCTTTATCAATCGTCATTCGCCTGATTCCGTCTTTAGCGCGGCGGCTGATTTCGAGAATTCCGCTAATTGTCCCGCGCCGTCGGTGGCGAATTTTATTCGTTTCGCGCCGCCGTTCTTGAAAAACTCGCGCCAGAATTCGCGGACGGCTTCGCGGCGTGTTTCGGGCATTTTTCGCAGATCGGTGCTTTCCAGAAAACCGAGATAAATTTCCGTTCCGCTCCATTCGCCGGTTTTGCCTTTGCAGATTTTTTCTGCGAAACGGCGTGAATTTTCGACATCGGCAAAAGCCGCGTCAGTTTCAAATCTGACCTGCGCGGTCGAGTGAACGAGATCGCTTAACACGAACACGAACACACGATTCTGACGCGCCGCCAGCATCGCGGCTTCCTCGCCGGCGACGCGCAGTGCGCCGAGCAGATCGGTTTGTTTATAGGTTTTCGCATCCGTCGTCATTGCTTCGATTTTTGTTTCGATTGCCGCTTGAAATTCCTTTAAATCTTTGTCGCGCAGCTTGCGAATCTCGCCCGCTTCGAGCCGCAGAACTTTTCCGCCCGTTTCGACCTGCGCGTCGCCCGTGACCGGAATGACCGTGATCGTATCGCCGCGCCCCAAAGTTTTGGCTTGTTCACGAATCGCTGCAAACGACTGCGCCCGCGCCGCCGCCGAAACGCTGTCGGAAAAATCCACGACGAAGATCAGCGATTTCTTTTCGCCGCACGCCGCGAGCAAAACCGTCAAAGCAAAAATCAAAGTAAATCTAAAGGCATTCGTGTTCATAATTTTTTCGATAATTTCGGGCGTTCGGAACGAAGTGTTTTTCATAGTTTCAGCTTATTTGAAAATTCCGGCTTCGACGCTTTCGGCAAAACTGCCGTTCTTTTTTTCGAGCGCGGCGGTTTTCGTTACGGGCGGCAAAGCGGTTCGGAGTTGCTGCGAAGCCGTTTCCGCCGTTCGGCGAACGGTGCGGGCGGCGTAGAATTGTCCGGGTGTCGGGCTGTTCCAACGCTTCAAAACCTGATAGACGAAAAGCGAAATCAAACTGCCGGAAAACAAAAGATAGAGCGTCAAGCGACCTGCGCCGGACGCGATGTTTGCCGATAACCCGTCGTCGAAAAACATATAAATCAGAAACATCACGACAAATAAAATCAGCAGCGATCCGCCGATCAGCAGCGGCGTAATTTCCCAGAACGGTCGGCGAACCGCGCCGAGCCGCGCACCTTCGAGGTGTGCCTGATTTTGCGCCGACTGCCACGCATTGCAGATTTCGTCCAATTCTTCGAGTTTTTTGGCGAGCTTTTCGGCGGCGGCTTCGAGTTTTTTCACCGCCGTTTCGTAAAGGATTTTGAATTTCACCGCGTCGCGTTTTGCCTTACGCCATTCCTTCCAACGCTTCAAACCATACCAGCCGTATTCAAACGCGAAGGTCGCGCCAATCGGCAATCCGGCAGTCAGAAAAACCATTACGATTTTGTTGAGAAGGGAAGTTTCGTCGTAGAGCCGCGACAGCACCGCGTCGCCGTCGGCTTCGACGATTTCGAGAATAAAAGCGCGATAGATGCCGAGCGCGACGAGTCCGCCGAGAACCGCCGCACCGTAAGCATAAACGGTGATGCGATTGAAGTCGTTTTTCCAGAACCAGACGACCGAATCAACCAGCGTCGCCAGCAGCAGAACGATCACGCCGACCAGCACGAATTGATAAAGCGGTTCGGCAACTCCGAAAACGTCGGCGATTTTCTGCAAAAGCGCGGTTTCGCCGACGAGCATCAAAAACCCGGCGATGACCAAGCCCGCAAATTTGAAGAAATGCGGCGCGGTGTTTTTGGTTTCACCGTTCCAAAACGCCCAGCGCGCTTCGGCTTCGCCGCACCGCGCCGCGCTGATGACGATTTCCCCGGCGAGCCGCTTTATCTCGTCCGCCGAGGCTTCTTCCGTTCGCGCCTTTAAATTTTCAAAACCGGCGCGTGTTTCCGCCAGCGCGTTTTCGATTGATATATTCTGCGCCCCGTCGAAAAACGCTTCGGCTTCGATATGACGGCTGCGGTTTTTACCGGCAGATATTTCGGGTCGGTTCTTAATCATAAATTTGCTTCACGCTTCCTTCGTAAAAATTACAATTATGATTAAAAACCGTTACGGATTTTCTTGCCGGTTCGGCAATGTTGCTAAAAAAAAAGGCTGCCCGAAAGGAGCAGCCGCATCACTTCAACTAGATGAAATAGAATTTTAGATTTTACTGATTTGGCATCAAGCGCGAAGTTCTCGCCACCTTAGTCGGTTTTGCTTTTGGCGAAATAGGGATCAAGTTTCAATTCTCATCAAGCGCGAAGTTCTCGCCAACGGAATCTCTGATCCTTCACAAGCAGCGGACGTAAAGTTTCAATTCGCATCAAGCGCGAAGTTCTCGCCAACGCGGTGATTTGGGTAATAGTTCTTTTTGTATAATAGTTTCAATTCGCATCAAGCGCGAAGTTCTCGCCAACTTACACAGCAAGCTTGCAGAAACATTGCGAGGATGGTTTCAATTCGCATCAAGCGCGAAGTTCTCGCCAACTGATAGGGTTTTAAATCCTATTTTTGCTATGGCTTAGAACCGTAATTTTGGCAACCTCTCGTTTGCCCGTTTGGCGATGCTTATTTTTTATCATAAAACAGGGGTTAAGTCCAATAAAATCAACGAGTGGCAACCTCAGCCGTTTTTCGGTTTTTTGAACGCCCGCTTTCGTCAATGAAATCAATGCTTTACCGGTTTCGTGTGACATAATGCGCCAAATCGGTCGGAGGCAGCCGGAAATTGCTCTGTAAATGATTGTGTGCATTTTGTTTAGTCGCTTTCGTGTTCAAATTTTATGCGCCGTCCGTCAATCGCCAAACCGTAGATATGCGCCTCCTTTACGCCGCGCTTGCCGATGTAAAAATCTTCAAACAATTCTTCGGGCGTAAAAACGCCGCGCAGTTTCGGTTCGGCTTTGCTGTTTATTTCACGAATGTTTTTGACGATCATTTTCAAAACTTCTTCGCGGCTAACGCGGATTTCATCCTTTCCCGGCTCGCGCTTTTTTAATTTATAAAATCTTTGCGCTTTGCGTTCGTATATTATTTTAGCGCATTCCTGCCTATCCAGACGCTTGATAAAATCCGACTTCGGCAGAATATCGAAATCGTCGAAACCGAAATCCTTATCACGCGCCGCGAAAAATTTTCGACAGATAATTTCGAGATGTTCGCGGCTGATCTCGCGCAGATTAACGAAACCTTCGTCGCCGATGCCCGTTTTTTTGAAGTATGCAAACAGCGCATAGACGAACATTTCGCGTAGGGAGAGTTTGACCCGGCGGTCGGCGACCTTGACCAGATTATGTTTCAGATCGAGCCGCAATTCATTGATTGATTCGGCGAGGCGCAGATTTTTCTGCGCCTTTTCGACCGCTTGTTTATAAGTTTTATTTTCCGCGTCAAAGGCTTTCGCCCCGATGCCGCGCAGCAGTATAAACGGAATATTCGCCAGATAGATTTCGGCGGCGGTGGTCGAAACTTCGCGCCCGTCGCGTGTTTTCAGCAGCAGCGGTTTTTTCGGCGGATAAAAAAACTGCGTATTATTTTCAAAATCCTCGCTCACCAGAACGTGCGAGAGCGTATCTTCGTGGCGACCGAAAAGCTGCATCGCCGCCGTCAGATAAATGCTCATCGTCTTGCGCCCGCCCGCCGCCGAAGCGTGAATGCGCGTGTTTTCGTCCTTGCACAATTCGGCGACGATCTTGCAAATCTTGTCGCCCGCCAGCATATTATCTTCGACCGTGCGAATATCGCTCAAAGTAGTGCCGTCCGGTTTGTCGAGCAGCGCAATCGTCGTTTCGTCAAATTTTATCTTCGACGAATCAATTCCGAAATCGCGGCAGAATTCGTAAAACTTTCCCGTTTCTTTTTCAAGCAAAGTCTGCAAAACCTTGTTGCGCCCTTCGAGCGTCGTAATCACGCGAATCTCGTCAATCCGTTCACCTTTTTCGTGAAGCGCAAACAGCGTTTCGGTAATAATCTGCGGAGTCATTCCCGCGACGCAAAGCAAGATGTTTCGTTTCATACTTTTTAAATTCAACTCAATTCTATTTCAATCGGTTCAAGCGGCTGAACCGCTTTCAGATTTTGATTGTAAGGAGCAGGAACATATTGCATCGGGCGATTTTTCCCGACACAAGCTAAAACCGAGCCGACCGAAGCAACTGCCGTCATCCCCGTAAAATCAAGAATTATGTCTTGTTCAGTAAAAAACTCCGGCACATTTGAATAGATATTTTCGACTTCTTTTTGCAGTATTTTCGGATCGAAAACGTCAAAATCTTTGATCGGAATAATGTCGAATCTGGTAGATTCGTTTTCATACTGAGCTTGGAGTTCTTCGCCGATTTTTTCAGAAGACTCGGAGCAAATCAACCAACAGTTTGTTAATAAATCTCGATGTAATTCAATCGCTGTTCGCGCCGTCAGAATGTTGCTGACCAATAAAATCAATCCTTTTCTTTGATGAGGTTTTTTCTTTCCAATCGAGAATGTTTCAATTTGTCGGCGATACAAAACTTTTCTCAAAATCCAACCGAGTAAAATGATCGAAAGCAAAGCACCTATCGAGATTTTTACCAACGCCGAATCGTTTGAGGAAAACTGATTTGTCAGCAAAGTAAAAACCGCATTTCCCAAAACTCCGAGCGCAACTGCTCCGAAAATAAAAGGCAGCAGCAGGTCCGGCGAGAATAATATTTCCCAACCGCCGATAGTTTTTTTAGCCATTTTTCCTCCTCAAATTTTAGTCAAAAGTCCAAACTCGTATCCGATATTTTCGATTTCCTCACGGTTCAAAACCCGACCTTCGCCGATGCGTTTTTTCAAACGGAAAATCAGAGCCGCATCTTCCGTCGTTTGAAAAAATTCGATGCGGTTCGTCTCGACCGTGTAGTCGAGCAGTTCGGTCATAATCTCGGCGGTCGCCGCGTGTCCGATTGCCGATATAACTTGCGCGGCGTTACGAATGATTTCCTTCGCTTCGTCGGTCGTAATTTGCGTAAATTCAAACGCACCGAACGAAGTCAAAACCGGAGCATTTAATAACACGAGTCGTTTTATCATAAATTTAATTTTACGTTAAAAGGTGAAAATGACGGCGTTTAGCAAACTTGCCGAAAAAGGTTCTGATACGCTTTTCCGGTGAAAACCGTGTAATAAGTCAGAACGCTCTCGCGGTAGCGACGGGTTGAAGATAACCGACATTTAACAGGTCGCTACCGCTCGCTGTTCTGACTTGTCGCTGAAATTCCGGCGGACAGCATAGTTCAAAATAAAATCTCGTCATCAGGAAAATCGTCGGTCGAATTCGCCTTGTATTTTTCATCGAATTCGCGGTTAAATTCCTCCGTTCGTTTTTGCTCGGCTTCCCATTCGGCAAGGGTTTTGTGAAACGAAAATTCAAATCGGTCATACTCCATATTCGATCCGTCGAGTCCCCAAAACATCGGCGTATCAATAAAATCGAGTGCCATCATTTCGCACATTTCACAATCTTCGTCAACCGAACATTCGTGCAGCGAAGCCGTCAAATTTATTCGCCGGCGTTCGGCTTCGATGATCTTTGCCGGAATTCTGCCCGAAAAATCTCTCTGCGGATTGTTCAGCCAATCACCGGCAATTTTTTCTAAAACTTCTGCGTCCGCAATGTTCTTTTCAAAACATTCGTCCAGCAAATACCGGAACAAATCGTAATAAACGACAAACTCCTGCGTCCCGGAACCGGCAAATTTATAAGCATTTGAATCCCGCGAAATCGGCGGCGTTTGATGCTTCGTAAAACTCCACTGCAAAAACCGCGAATGCAAATCCGCGCTGATAAAATCGCGCTTTTCCAGCAAAATCTCACGCGGCGTTTGCCCGCGCAAATCCGCCCTCGCGCTCATCAGCCACTTCGCGTGAACATTAGTAAAAAGTTCTTCATCGGTCGAAGCCTTATTCGCCGCATATTCCGCCGCAATAAACTCGAAAAGCGGTTTTCCATACAAAATCTCCCGCGCCTCAAGCGGCTGATTTTCTAAAAATTTCTCACGACTTTTCGTTTGCGCGTAATTAAACTCCGGCATCGAACCGACACATTTCCAATCGTCCGCCAACCGATAAGGCAAATTAAAATCATCGCCTTCATCCGACTTGATCCGCACCGTTCCCGTCGCCGAATAATAAGAATAAGTCGAATCCGCCAAAATCACCTTCGCCGCCAAATCAATCACTAAAAGCCCCGCATCATAAGGTTCAAAATTCTCGTATTTTCTAAACCAACTAAAAAACGATCTATCAGACTCACACCCGATAAACCGCTGAACCGCCGCTTCCAATTCCTCAACAGTCTCCGGTTCAGCCGTCAGCGAAGCCACCAATACATCCCCAAAACTCCCGTGCATCGTCCCGGAAATCGTCTGCGAATTTTCTATAATGTTGATGCGTATTTCACTCATTAGCTTTTTAGTATTTCTCCTACTACTTTTTTGAATTCTTTCAGAATCTCTTTAGATTTCCTGATGGTTTCTTCGATAGGAATTGAATTTTCCCCGATTCCGGCGTGCATTACATCATTTCTCAAATTCGCTAAATCAGCTTGAGAATCGGCTAACCCGAAATGAATTCTGTTTGCTTCGCCGCCCCAAAATTTATGCAAAGACTCTCTCAAATTTTCACTAAGCGCGTTTTCCCAATCTTTTCGGTATGGCACTTTTTTCTCGGCTGTATAATGTTTATTGAGTAATTTTCCAACTCTGGTGCGGTCATTGTCGGACAAATCGTTCTTCTCAAGAAGAACGCAAACCAATGAAACAATAGATTCCCGCGCTAAAGACAAAGCCTGAATCCAACGCTCTCTGCGCTCATACCATCCGACCATTCTGAGTTGATTGGTCAATCTTTTTTTAATTTTTTGTTTGTCCGCATCTTTCGGAGTTTTCAAAGCAAACTGG
The DNA here is from genome assembly GCA_964244835.1 of uncultured Pyrinomonadaceae bacterium. Taxonomy (GTDB): domain Bacteria; phylum Acidobacteriota; class Blastocatellia; order Pyrinomonadales; family Pyrinomonadaceae. Next base: position 22,041 of record CAXTKJ010000008.1, on the reverse strand, counting down.
CTGTAATCCTTTTCAATTCTTTCTAAAAGCGGCGTAAGCTGCGGCAAATCTTTTTCAATTTCAGGCGCGGCATTTTTGATATTTTCAGAAAGATTCGCCGATTCTTCCATCACATAAAAAGGTCGAAGAGTATTCAGCCCCAAAGCAATTTTATTAACCGTCTGCGCCAGATTCTCGACATTTATGCCGCCTGTGATGTTTGACGACCGAATCAATTTTGACAAAGATTCGGCGTTTCCCGTTTTAATAAATTGGTCGGTCGCGGTTGTCCACGAAAGCAGTTCCAAAAACGGCGTTAAATCAAAAATCGGCGATTTGTCGGTCGGTTTTGAGTCAAAAGGATTTTCACTCGGCGGCGGTGGATTTCTTGCTTCCCACGCCCCGTAATAAATTCCTTTGATGTCAACCGATTTGGCGACGCGCAAAAATGAAGCCGCCAAAAATGAAAGAAAAGGCAGCGTCCGAAACGAATGCGTAATATCGAAAATTACCTCATCTTTTTCGTTCAGGTTTCTTGTTAATTCGCCGAAAATCTCCCAGAGATCGGCAACCGAATGACCGTCGGGGATTTTTATCGGTGTCACGACCGGGCATTTTCCTAATTTTTCGGCGCATTGATTTTCAAATTTCTCAAGCCACATTTTTTCGGCATCTTTTGTAACCAAAACCAAAATTTCATCCGGCTTGAAAAAATGACAGAGAGCCACCGGAAAAACGTCCGTCACCGGCGCATTTTCATCGTTGTAACAATAAGTAGTTTCTTTATACCTGCCCGTTCCGAGAAATGTTATCGCTTTCATCTGCGGTTTCCTCCGAAGTTATTGCGGTTTTCGTCTTTCGGATTTAGCGGTAAACCGATTTCCTTTTCAAGATCCGGCAAAGACAATTTGCGACCTTCTTTTTTGGCGTTGTCAACAAACCATTCAAAGGATTTTCCTTCAGCGTTCGGCATTGGCTTCGTTCGTGGGTAATGTGTCGGTTTACCGGCGAAACCTTTGCAAGCCGACAGAAAAGATTTGATTATCTTTTGATATTTTGCCTTTTCGATTTCGTCCGTAAAAGGTTTGATAAAAGTTCCTTCCAGACGCTTTTCAAATTCTTCGGCGTTTTCATTCAGTCTGACGGTTTCGGTTAATTCCGAATCGAGCGATTTGTAAAAGTTTGCCAATTCAGAGCCGTTTTTTATGTGATATTTTGAAATTTCAAGTTGCACACTTCCAAACCCTAAAGGTTTTCCGCCGCCGAAACGATGAAAGTGATTTTTCGGCAACTGTAAAAGCCAAATCAATGCGCCGAGTTCGACTTTCGATAAATTGGTGAAATGTATATCAAACTCGAATTCCGTCTGCGGTTTTATCCAGCCTTCGATTGAACGATTTTGATTGTTGCGCTGTTTCTCACCGTTCGGCGGACGCAGATATTCACGATACTGATTGCCCGATTCGAGTTTGTTTCTATCTGAAAAATCAATATCTTTTTCTTCAAACCAATAATTAACAGGCAAATTTGCGTGATGCGGATAAACTTTTCGCCCGCGCAAGCCGCTGCCTGCATTGTAGCCGGATTCTTCGTTCGTTCCTTGTTCGGTTTGTGCATTTCCGTATTTGTCTTCGGCGACATAAAATCTGCCCTGCTGAGGTTTCGGCTGACCGAGAATATTCATCGGAAGCCATTTGCTCTGCGGTCTTGTGCCTTCAAATTTATGAATGATTTGGTCAATCGGTTTCTTCGCCGATTCTTCCGACAAACTAACCGCGCCGATTCTTATTTGCCCGCGATAAGCGTTGACTTTTTTCTTTCCTCCCGAATTTTGAATCACACATCCGAAAACTCTGTCCGCAGGTGAAAGTTCGTCAATGTCGGTTGCAGGTTTTAATGTTTTATCGAGCAATTCGGCAGGAGATTTTTCAAAAAGCTGGCGCGAAATCATTACGGGAAATAATCTCTTAACCTTCAATTCAGTTCCGCTTTTTTCGACTTCGGCAAAACAAAGCATTCCGGGTTTTAATGTTTTTTCTTTTTCCGAAAGTTGAATATGTCTTGACCATTCGTCAATTCTTAGACTTTCAGAAACCGGGTCTAATTTGCCTTTTACTTTTTCGTGCTGCGTCCGGTAATTCTCAATCAATTCTTTCCAAGCCTTTTCCAACCTATTCCACTTTTCGATTTTCAGTATTTCAGATTGAGGCGAATCAGGATTTTGAAAGAAGACTTTTTCATCGTGTTTGCTTTGCATATTGTGATTGCTAACAAAAACAATGCCTTCCGCGTCAACTATTTCTTTAAGAGGCTTGTAATAGGATTCACTGAATCGTTCTCCTTTATCTTCGGAAAAATCAGGTTTAGAATTCAGCTCGCTATCATTTGAAACAATTTGTCTGACTCTCCAGAAAATAAAATCCTGCTTATGAAAACCGTCGCCTTTAAATCCCCCCTTTGGTCTTTTACCAGGTTTCCAAAGCCATTTATGATGTTCAAATTTTTCAATATAAACTTTCACTTTGTCCTGATGTTCAGGCAAACTTCCATCTCTATATGTCGTTATTTCATAATTTCCTTTTCTTTCGTATCTCGGCAGCCAAGCGGCGCAAAGAGGCTTTCCGTTTTGTGGCGAACCGTTACTTTTCAAGTCTGATATTTTATTAGTTCCTGTATAAAAGACTATTTTCTTTATATTGTTTTCTTCTTCAATTTTCACAGGAACAACAAAAGCTCCGGCTTCAGGGCGGAAAGCAAGTCTTTCGTCGTGTTTCGTAAAAACTGACATTCTCGAATTGGTAACGGCTTCGTAAGCGGAGCGCAGCATTCCTTTAACGGCGGTCGGATTGATGAATGGTTTGCCGTCTGCGCCGACGCGCACGGGGAATCTTTTATGATCGTTCTGAATTTCAACCCGCGCCGCGTCAAGCGCGACGAGCGGCGTTTCAACCATCATTTTCACGGTCAATTTTCCGCTTAACATTTCGGGAAGAAAACGGTCGTGTCCGTGCGGTTTGCCGTCGGCAAGGTCGCCCGTAACGCCTTCGCGTGAAATTGCGGGAATGAAGTTATACGGATTATGAAAGTCTTTTGAATATTTCGTGTCAATCGGTTTTCTAGGCATTTTTTCATTTTCTTCCTCATTTTCTTCTTCCCGTTTTTCATTTTCACGACGTTTTTCTTCTTGCTGACGATAAAGTTCCTCTCTCTGTTTTTGTTCGGTTTCAACGGTATTTTCAATTTCTTTTTCCGAAAAGACTATTTTGCCAGCCGTTCCTTTTTCAAGTTCGACATCTACTTTAAACTCTTCGGTCGTATTCTTGAATGTTTCCATCGCCCTTTTGATATTTGCATCTTTTACAGGTGTTGATTTGCTCCATTTGATTTGGTTGGCTTTGGTTATTTCCCACTTGACCCACAATTCATTATTACTCCAATAAACTATTCCTTTAGGCATTTTCCTTTTCTCCCTTTTTTTCCGGTGAATACAACTCGATTCCCGTCAGCCTTTCGTCCGCGACAAAGACGTTTCCGTTTTCGACTTCGGACATTAAATATTCAACCGCCGTAAATTGCGCGTAGCTTTTTTCCGCAATATTTTTTAACGGCACAAAAAACGCGCCGATTCTGGCTTCGGCAAATTGCGTCCAATTTCCTTTTGTAGTTCCCGTGCTTTGTCCCCAGAGCAGATATTTTTGGTTTTCGTTTTTATCAACAAACTCTTTTTCATTGACAAAATTCGCATCGCTGACGATTGCCGTTTCGCCGCTCGAAAGCCAGCGCAGTTCTTTTTCCGAATCGAAAACCCGCGCTTCATAAACGCCGACTTCTTCAACTTTAATTTCGCCGTTTTCGTCAACGAATTTTGCGCCGTCGAACAACGCCAGATAACATTTTTTCGGCGCGTATAAGATCGCGTAAGATTCTGTTTTAAAATCTCGTTCTGCCGCTGCAATTAATTTATTTTCAGACATTCTTTCCACTCCTTCGCCAAATCGTTTCTAAAAGTTTCGTCCAATTCCGAAATTTTTCCGCCGTTCAAAACCACTTCGCCTTTTTCATTTTTCTGCAAGCCGTAATCATCTAAAATTTTGCCTTTTAGATTGATGCTTTCTATTTTTATTTCGCCCATTCCGCGATTTGTTGCAAAGCCGAGCGGCAAGCGGTTTTCGGCTAAATCGCGCAATACTAAAAGAAGCAACATCAGACTGGCTTTTTTGTTTTCCGTTCGTCCGAAATCAAGCGACATTTTTATCGTTTGCCATTCGATATTGTGCGGAGCTAAAACCGAATACAACGCGCCGTCCGCCACGCCGCCTGTGAAACGGTCAATCGCCGTGTGATGCGAGATGTGAAAATGCGGATTCGGGATTTTGGTTTGATGTGTCATTTTCGATTGAACGGTTTCAATCGCTTTTGAGATTTCCCAATCTATCGCCGAATCGTCATCTTTTGTCGTTCCTTGCTCGACTTCGCGCCATTCTTTTTGATTAAAACTTTCGACCGAATAACAATCGTCAATGCTCAACGCGCCTAGTCCGAGTTTTGAACTGTCGTCTTTTTCCTTCTTTGCTCCGAACATTTCGCCGATTAGTGTTGTCGCTAATGAAGTATCTTTTCCATTTTTATCGCGCAGGCGAATTTGATTGCTGAAATTTTGCGAATCATCGGATTTATTCGGCGTTTCAATATCTAAAAGTGTTCGCATAATTCTTTCGGCGTGTGAACGAAACGCGCCTTTGATTGAGCTTCCTGCCAGCACGAGCGCGAGTTTTTCGTTTCCGAAACCGGAAGTTACAGGCAGCATATCAACGCCGATGCCTTCGTAAGCGGCTTTGTTCATCAAAGGTAAAGTCGGCGACCATTCGATTTCGATTTCGAGTTTCGGCGTTTTCGATTCAAATTCGCTAATTTTTTCATCCGTCAGCCAAGTTTGAAGCGGCACAAAATTATCTTGCGTTTCAAATAATTTCAGAATGTTTGCGATTTGCGATTCTTCATCAAATCCGGTGAATTTTTCTTCTTTAACTTTGCAGTCAATCAATTTCACGCGCCCAAGCCCGCGAGTTTTTGAACCACCAAGACGGATTTTTTCATTCGATAAAACCGTCAATAGATTTCCGATGATTTCTTTTGTTTTGGCTTCGTTTTCTTGAATTTCGACAATCATTTCAAAATCCAATTTCGAGCCTTTCGGCAAAATTGCGCGGTCAAATTTCGATTTATCGGCGGCAGTTCCGTAAATTCGGTCAATGCCAACGCCATCGCGGATTTCGGTCAATATTTCTTGTTCAACTTCTTCTCCGTTAACATTTTTTTTCGGTTTGATAATTTTTGCGTCTTCAATCAAAACGAAACTCGCGTGTCCTTCTTCAATTCCCGGTTGACGTTTTGGTCCGAACATTTCGCCAATTAGTTTAATCGGAACATCTTTTCCTTTATCATCTTTTCCCGTAAAATTTTTCTCGCACCACGCCCGTAAAACTCCGGTCAGACTCGTTCCCGGAACGTAAAGTTCGCCTTTGCCGTTGCGAGCCAGCGGCAAATCGGTTTCGACATCAACGCCGTAACCGCCAACGTGGAGCGGCGTTTCGGCTTCCAAAGTTCCGCTAATTATTAGACGTGAGCTAATTTTCCTCGCCATTTTATTTGTCCTCCGTGTCGCGTTTGTGCGCGTGCTGACAAGCATAAAAAAGTGATTTGACAGCTTCCGCCCAAAGGTCGTCTTTTAAATTGTGTTCGAGATTTAAGTTTGTCAGCGTTTTAAAATTGCCGCTTATCTCGTTCCAAACATTATTCTCGGCTAAGATATTTCTGACTTTTTTGATTCGCCATTTTTCCCATTTATCAAAACGGTTTTTAGTTTGTTCGAGATGGTCAAGCCAATTTGTTACAAGACTTGCATCGGACTTTTTCTGCAAACGCATAATTACCGAACGCAAACCGCCAATTTGCGACATATTCAAACCTTTGAACCCGAAAACCTGTTCTTCTGCCGTCTTTTTCAAAACATCATCAGCCGCGATTTTTGAAACGGCGATTTTCAATTCTTCGCGCCACGCCGTTTTTTCGATGAGTTTGGCAAATTCTTTATCTTCGATTTCGCCGTTACCGTTTGAATTTTGAAATTTGCTTGCGTCTTTCTTTTCCCAAGCAGGTTTTGGAATATTCAAAATTGGCGGATTAAAAATGATTCGCCCGTAACCTTCGCCGCGTCTTTCGCCGATACCTTCGGCTTCGATTTTGGCAAAGTCAATCGTTTTATCGGTTTCAAAACGAATGACCGAACCGGCTTGCATCAGAGTCAAAGTCGGACGCGGAAAGCCCCAACTCGTTTGCCAAGATTCGATTCGGCGAACTTGGATTTGTTGAAACGTAATCTTTTCGCCTTGTAATCCGAGAGTTTTTGCCAAAACTTCCGCCAAATTCGTCTGCCGCAAATTACCGTTGCGAAGCATCACGTCCGAAGCGAGATAAACGATAATTTTATCCGCTTTCGAGCCGGATTTTGCTTCAAACTTTTTCGCGTTTTCAAGTTTAATCGTTGCCGAACCGCTGTCTTTTTTTGATGTGCCGAGCCGAACTTTGCCTTTGAGATTTGTAAAATCAATCTGCAAATTTCGATAACGGATTTCGCCTTTCAAAATCGTTCCGGCTTTGATGGCTTCGCGCGAATAGATGCCGATAACTTCGGTTGTCGGACGCTGAACATCATCATCAACCGCATTGTGCATCTGCAAAGTCAGCGGCGTTGTCGCGTGTAAGATTTGGTCGTCCTTTTCAACATAAAAACCTTCGCGGATTGGTTTTGTTTGCGGAGTTTCGGGCGTTCTTTTGTCATCCAAAAGATTATAAACTTTGTCCTTGTTCATCTTTTCCTGCGCGAAAGCCTTCGGCACGGGAAAACTGCGCTGATTTTCAATGCAAATGGTCGCGGGCGAAATTTGAAAATTGCCGTCTTGAATCGCTCCGAAAATGTCTTGTTTGAAATGCTTGACAAAATGCCCGATAAGATAAGTTCCCGGAATGAAATCGAGCGTTTCCGAAACATTTCCAAGCACGGCAGTCACAATCGAAACCGGAGTTTTGAGCGTCAAAGTGTATTCGCAAGTCTGCCATTTGGAATTGTTTTCTTCTTCTTTAAAGTTAGCCTTTAAAACTTCGCTAAATTGATCGGCGGAAGTTTTATTGTTTTGAATCGCTTTAACCGCTTCGCCTATTTCCGTTTCGGTAATTCCGACAATTTCGAGTTTGCATTTTCCCGCGCCGCGCCGCCGTTTGCCGCCGATTCGCTCAATCATTTTCGCGCTTAAAATCAACAAAGCCGAAATAGTTTCGTTCATCTTTTCGCATTCGACTTCGGCTTCCAAAACCGAATCAATTCTGCCCATTTCTTCAAATCGGAGCATAGCAGTTGAAGAAGTGCCGGATTTTTCGTCAATTTTTACGCCGACTTTGACGAAAGTTAATGCTTGTTTGAGCCGTTTGTCATCGCCGATTTGAGCGCGTAAATTTTCAGAAATCCGCGCCGGTTGAGTTGAAAGAATTGCGGGAACAGGTTTTTTTGTCGGTTCTGCGCCTTGTTCATTCGGCTGATTGCCGAAAATCGTTTCAACCCATTTTGACCAAATTCCTTTCTTGTTTCCGTTGTCCAAACCAAGCGTTAAAGTTTCCAAAGAATCGCGCCAGATGCCGACCAGAGTTTTTGCCGGAACTTGCGGAAAACCGTCCGCGTCTTTGCTGATTAGCTCGTCAACACTTCCCGGAATGCCCGCGCCCGTGCCGATTTGCCAATCGGATTTCATTGTTAATTTGATTCTGAAATTATTTTTTAACATTCGTGAGCCTCCTTATTTCCAAAATTCCACAATGTCCAAAGCATCGAGAAAATGCGTCCGTTTCGTGCTTTCTTCGTCATCATTTTTATCGGACAAAACGCCGTCAAAAAACAAAGTTTCATCTTTCTCGTCAGCGTATAAATCTTTAAAAGTCGGGTAGCGGTGAGCAATCAACTTCGCCCGCGCATCAACTTCTTTCTGAATGCTTTCGGTTTTATCGGCGACATACAAACCTTCGCGCAAAAGATGCAGTTGCGAATTCGGCAGTTTACGCTTTGCCGTGTCATCTTTTTCAGGTTCCAACATTGCGTCAACACGACTTTCGAGTTTTTCAAAATGATGATTTTCAACCCAATATCGCTGAATTTCGTCTTTACTTTTTAACGCTTCATCTTTCGGCGTAACAATATAAGGACGCGCCACAAACGGCGTTTTCTCGCGGATTTCCTCAAGCGTTATGCCGCTCGAATCGTAAAGAACGTGATAGTCAAACGCCGACAGCGAAGTTGAAATTTTCTTTGTCTTTTTTGCCGATTGAAGCAGTTCTTCCGCCAAACCGTAAGCCTGATGAAACGGAAAATGCGGCTTAATAATCGCAATTCCGGCACAGATTCCCAAATCAATTCCATCGGGAAAAATATCTTGAATTTTCGGCTTTTTTGTTTCTTCGACAAATTTCGTCAGAAAATCTTTTGTAAATTTGATGGCATATTGCCCGTCGCAAATTATCGTTAAATCGTCGCCGCCCAAAATCAAAGGAATTGCGGGAACTTCAAATTTAGCCAAATCTATATTTTTTTGATTTTTAATATATTCATCTCGCAGATTCTTTAGCGCGAATGCCGTTGCTTTAACCGTGCATTCATCAAGGGCAAGCGAGAATTGACGATATTTTTCTCGATAATCTTTGCCTGTGTTTGCTCCGGTTTTTTGTTGAAAATTAAGAAAAAGCTCTCCCAAGCCGTTACCGTCCGCGTGAATAACGGCAAACCATTTTGTATGCTCAAATCGTTTCTCAATATCTAATCGGTGTGGATTTTTGGCAAAATCAAGATACAAAGTTGGCTCGATGTTTGTGATTGTATTTTCAAGTCTTTCTTTTCCTTCAAATAATTTTTCCTGTTTCGTAATGGAAACCAACGAATGAGGTTTTTCGTTTTCCACCTGTTCTACAACTTTATGACGATAAAGTCTTTCCGCAGGCAAATGGCTTGTATTACATTCGGCAACAAACGGAATACGTTGAAAGCGTTGCAGATTACTCGGAAATTGATAGCGGATTTTATCAAGTCTTTTAATAACATCGCTAACCGCTTGATGGAAATTTTCTGCTTCATTTTTATCGGGACTATTTTTAACTTCACAAATTGCACCGTGAACGGTTAATCCGAACATTTCAACCAAAGCACGTTTTGTTACTTTGCGAACAATTTCTTCTGCTCGATTAAGAGATTTAGTCAAAAGTAATGCCTTGCCGGAAGTTGCAATGATTATTTCAGCCGCATTTTCATCAGTTGAATCTTCAATCGGTTTTTCCTCAAGCAAAAGTTTTTTCAGCAAACTTCCGTCTTTATCTTGGGCATAATCATAGCTTCGCCCAAGTTCACTAATAATAATTTTTGTCCCGATTTGATAAGTCAATTCGGATGCGCCGACGTTTTCGCGGAGTTTGTTGGTTGAAAAAATGTAGCGTTGGTTGCCTGATGTTTCGATTAGCACGAGATATTTCATAGTTACCTCACTTTTGTGATGTGTGAAATTTTACAGAGTAATGCGCGTAAAATTTGCTTCGGCAAGTTTGCCGTGTTTGAAAATGCCGCCAATATAGAAAAGTTAGGAGAAACGGCGGATTGTTTCTCAATGGATTTTTAAATGCAAGTTTTGTTGAACGCCGTAAATTTACAATAAAAAATTCCTTTAGGCAAATTGCTTCAATACATTTTCGCATCTCAAAAAAAGATTTAAATTTGCGCTAAAATTCGCCCGAATTTATAAAACAGCGAAAGTTTTGCCGATTAAAAACTCAAGATTTGACCGGCAAAAACAATCCCAAACCGAAATGACACCCGAAACCAACGGCAATTGCGCCCTCGACTTCTTCGGCAAATTCGATTTCAAAACCGTAAAGACCATTGCCGCGCATCTCTTTTCGTTCATCGTAAAATTCGAGCCAGCGCATTTCGGGACGTTTTCCGGTTGCATAGCCGCTGATTCTTTCGATTCGGATTGGTTCGGGCAATCCCCGACTTTTTAATTCCTTGAGTAATTGTCCTTCGGGCAAATCTCTCGGACGCGGAGGTTTGCCGCCGCCGCGATTCGGAAAATTCGGCAGCGAAAACGGCGTAACGGAATGCCAGATTTTTGATTTCCGAAAAATCGACAGTTTCGGAAAATCTTCCTTGTCGCCCAATCCGTTGAGAACGATTTGAATCGCGGGCAAGTTTTTATAGTGCCGCTCGATTTTGCTGATTACTTCAAATGCTTTTATATCGGCTTCGATAAAACCGCACGGAGCGTAGATCGTCAGATAATTCATTCTGCCGTCGCCCTTTTCATCCGTTACGAAAAAATGCGCGTGCCGATGACCTTTCATCGGCTGCCATTGTTGCGTCGCTTCGTTCCATTCTTTACCGATAAACGCGGGCGAATGATGATTGTCAACGCGATTTATCACACTGCTCAAAGCACTTCGCGCTTTACCGGCAAAAATTATCGCTTCCGTAATTAGCGGCAAAACTTTTGCGTGTAAAGAAAATCGCGCAACGGTAACTTTTCTGCTTTCCGTTTTTTTTCTCGGCGCAATTCTTCGCGGCGTGAGCAGATTTGAATCGCGTTCGTAAGTTACCCAGCGCGAACCGTTCGGTTCGAGTTGTTTGTCCTTTCGCATTTTCGATGTTTCGACTTTTAGAGTTTCAAGCAAATTTTCGCCTTTTGCATTCGGCAGCAGCAGACGAATCATTTCCTTTCCGCGCCGGAATTCGCCGCCGGAAACAGGCTGACTGTTCGATTCTTTTGAAAAAGTTTCGATCAATTCGGCTTCGCACCAAGATTCCGAACGTCCGAAAGTTCCCAAGTTTCGCAAAAGTTTTGCCAGATTTTCGCGGGCGGTTTCGTCCAATTCGGCATTGCGCCAAATCCAAACTATTTCGTCGTTCGGATTTAATGAAACGAATGTGTCGAAAAATTTCACGCTTGAATTTGCCTGATCGTAATGGCGCGTGTGCGCGACCGAAGCAGACGTCAAGCTAAATTCGGGCGCGTCAGAGAGCGCGTCCAAAATTTGCCGCAAACTCGATTCATCAACATTTGCGGGCGCAGTTCGATGAAATGTCGCCACGAGTGAGCGCAAAAATCTCCACAAAGACGGCGGATATTCGACAACTCCTTCGTTAACGTGATGTCCCCAGGGCGTGGCGTGAAAACGTCCCGCCAGAAAACGCATTTTGATTGCAATCATTGAGTTTCTCCTTAATTTTCTTCGTCGGTATTGGCGGCATCTTCCGCTTTTTTATCTTTACCTTTCGGCGGCGGCATTTTGCCTTCGAGTTGCAAAGGCTGTTCGCCTAAGTTACAAGCCGCGATTAAATCGGGCAAAGCATTTTCGATTTCCGCCAAAAGTTCAGCCGTATCTTCAATCGAAAGATTTTTCGGGCGCGTAACCGTCAAACTTTCCAAATCGAAATCGCAAGCCGTCCGCAGGCGCAAACCCGTTTTTAGAAAACGAAAAATTTTGAATAAACTCAGCGCGATCAGAAGTTTTTCCGCCGCTTCGCCCAAACCGTAGCCGCGCATCGTCGCCAAATCGAGGTTGAAAAACGCGGTCGTTTTTTCGGCGACAAATTCGGTTCGCGCAAACGGCACGTTTCCGAAACCTTTTGCCGCGTCACCTTTCGGATCAACCACGTCAAATTTTACGCCGCCCGATGCAACCGTCGCCGCGCCTTCGGATTCGATAAACGCCGAAAGAAGTCTTTGCAGACGAAGCCGTCCGGCGATTTTTTCGAGAAAAACACCGTGCAAAACCGAACCGGCATCGAGCCGAAAAACCGTTCGCGCGAGTTCGCGGATATTTAAAACTCCGCTGTCCGCATCGCCGACCGTTTCCTTGACTTTGCCTTTGATCGTGCCGGTCGCGTCCTGCGAAATCAGATAGCCGGAATTCAAACGATGCGCTTCGAGTAAGGAATTAGTCGTTTGACCGTTATCCAAAGTTACGACAATATGCGATAAACCCGCGAGTTTTTCATCAATGTTGTCGGCGGATTTGTTCCAGCAAACTTCTTCCAAACGATTCGCCATTGACTGCGCCGATTCGACGAGCAGCATTGATGTTCCGTCGGGACGTTTGTAAGTCGCCGCGCCCAAGTCGGGAAATCCGGTCGGCTGAAAACGCGAGCCTTGCACGGGTTTGAGTTCGGCTTCGATTAAAAGACGCGGTTCGCTTTGCAGCGAAGAGAAAATATTTTCAAGTGTCATAATTTTTCCTTTAGGTTTTAGTTTTAAGTTCAGAGTTACGCCTTTAGGCGTGATTCACGCATAAAGGCGTAACTCTGAACGCTGTTTCAAATTTCTTGCGGTTCGGGTAAAACCAGTCGCGCAAGTTCGTTAATTGCGGTTTGGTCAATCGGAATCAAAAGCGCGGCGGCGAGCCGTGCGCCTTCCGATTCCGGGTAATAAAAATCACTCGTCAAAGGCACAACGCCCGACGATTTCAAACGCCTTTCGGCAATTTCCAGCGCGTCCGTAATTCGTCCGGCGCGAAGCAGCGGAACGATTGACGGTTCGTGTTTGATTACAATTTTCTCGCCGGTTTTACGGACGAACTTTCCGTCAGGCAAAAACAAGAGTTTGAGCAAAGCATAAATTCGCGGCAGATTCGCCGAGTTCGTTTTTCCCGTTGGCACGGAAGGTTTCACGTTTCGCCAATCAATCAAATTCAGCGCGAAAAGATAATCTTCCAAGCGTTCGTCATCAGTTTGAAAATCCAAAAAAGACGCAATCGAGCGAAGCGAAGCAAAGCGTTTCGACTGCATCGGCGGATGCGGAAAGCCGCCCGAACGCGCATCAATCGAACGCCGCTGCAAAACATTCGACAAATTTTCAGCCAAATCGCCCGCGCTCCAAATCGCGCTCGTCGAATCATTCGACCAAACGAATTTGCCGTTTTTATATTCGACCGATTCGAGATTTTCGCGGATTGGACTTTGGTTTTTGCTGTCAATAATCGAAGCTAATGCCTGCGCGATTTCAAACTCACTCGACTTATCATCGGTTTCCCACGCCCAGTGCGTTTTTAAGTTTGTCAGCGGCGAAAGAAATTTATCGGCGCGAAATTTTTCGCCGTTCGACAATTCTCTTTCAGCCGTGCCGAGAGCAAGCAAAACTTCGCGCAGAGAATCTTTCGACCCGTCAGCGCAGAGTTTGAAACTTGCTTCTTCGATATTTTTCGCCGCTCGGACAAAGCGCGGCGGAGTTTTCTTCGCGTCATTTGTTGAGCGGCGCAAATTATCAAACCAGCGGTCAAATTCGTAAAGCATCGAAGCAAGCGGACGCATCTTTACTTCAAAAATGCCGAGCGGAGTTGCTAAATTTGCCTGCCCGTTGCGTTCGATAAAAGCGTAACGCTGAAAGGCTTCGATGCCGCGATCAACGCCGAGTTCGGCAACGGCGCGGGCAAAATCAAAACCGCTTCGAGTTCGTTTGCCGCTCGAAGTAAATTGCACACGACCTTCTTTGAAAATATGCGCGATTTCCGCGTAACTCGTCAGCCGCGACCAAATCGGCAGCCACATTTCGGCGCGAATTTTTTCGCCGTTCGTCGCCGTGCCGTAACCGATTGTCGAACTGTTTGCCGTGAACGGAAACGACGCACGACTTCGCGCTCCGGCTTGCAGTTGGCGAACGGTTGCGCTGGCAAATAAAAGCGAACCTTCCAATATAAAAATGAAATCCCACGGATTGACCAGAGCATCTGCGCTAACGCCTTGCGAAGCATTTGCGCCGCCCGCGCCGCCCGGATGAAATTGTCCGACCGCCGCTTTTTCCAAACTCACGGGATATTGAAAAATCGTCGCGTGAAGCTGCTCCCGACTTAGTTTCAGTTGCTTTTCGGTTAGATTCGCATCCGGCAAAACGGTCAGCCATTTTTCAAACAGATTGACCGTAAAATCGAATCTTCCGTCATTTCCGCCCGAACCGAGAAGCGGCAAATAATCGGGCTTTTCAGTTCCGAGAACAAACGCCACATCGAGCCACGCCAGCGCGCTTTCGGGGAAAATGCACCGCGCCTGTCGAAGCATCTCCGCTTTCTCGACATCTTTCGGTGCTTCGGTTCTCGCGCCGACAATCTCTTTAGCTTTTTCGACGGTCGAACTAAATTCCGCAAAACGATTTCCTTCAAAGCTGCATAATCTTTCGACAAACTCCTTTTGTTTTTTATCTTTCGGATAAAAACCGCTGCTGTTATTCCAAGGCGAAACAATCGGTGTCGGGTTATAGTCGTTGAGAAAAAACTCGATTAATTTATCTTCCGTAACAGTTGTTTCGAGCAGAAAACCATCCGTCGTCCACGCGCCGCGCACATCTTTGTCGAGTTGTTCAGCGACCAGACGCATTATGCCGAGAGCTTTCAGGTAATGAATCAAAGGTTCGGGCGCACAGCCGCGTAAAAGAATTTTATTTGTCATTTTCGTTAATCTCCGATTTTAAGAAAGCACCCTTGCTGACGCGCGGGTTTCCGCCTTTATAGTTCGGTTTCTCCTTTTTCTTTGTAATCTTGCGGATTTGCGCTTGCCTGAACGTCGGCGGCGCGAACGATTGCTTCGAGATACGCGAGGCGAAAAACGCCTAAATCGTCGCGCAGTTTCAACATTCGTTCGAGCCACGAAGATTCGCCGCCATCGCTTCTGCCGAGCGTGAGCGCGTCGAGATTCAAAACTGTTTCGGGAAATTCAACGCCGTTGCCGAGATTAGTTGGGGGCAATACGTCATCGTCCCAAATTCCACGGGCGAATTTTTTATCAAGCGATTTATATTCATCGTTTTCACCAAGTTCAAAAGGCTTTGTTTCATCCGGCAAAGCGCGAATCGAAAGGCGAACTTTGCCGTGATGCGCGGCGACGAGATAAATTTCCAAATCCGAATGCTTTTCCGTTTCCGGCAAATCGCGGTTGCGTTGAATCAACGCCAACGCGCTGGCTAATTCGTGGCGAAATTTTTTGCGCCGATGTTTGCCGCCGGATTTTGCTTTGGCAAGTAATTCGCCAAAAGAATAATTTTTGAGCGAAGTTTCTTTGGGAACTTTTTGAACGGTCGCCTGAAAAATCTCGTGCGCTTTTCCCAAATCGTGATGGTGCGCGGCGGAGGCGATTTGCGCGGAAAACTCATCGAGCTGCGATAATTTCAGCGAATCCAAAATGCGTTCGGCAGATTGTTTTACTTCGCTCGAATGTGCTTTTAGAGTTTGCGTGTAGCTGATAAATTTGTTCGCCGTTTTTGTTTCAAAAGTCTGATTGTCATCGTCAACCGCTTCGACATTCGATTCGGCTTCAGTTTTAACTTTGGCACTCGGCAATTCTACCGGAATGACTTTTTTGCTTTTCGGATTCCAACCGAATTTGTCGTAACCGCCGTTTTTTGCATCCAGCAAAATTATCATTCCCGTTCGCAAAGAATCGGATTTTGTTTCGCGCCATTCGCCCGAAAGCGCGTCGAACGTCCAAGCCTTTTTTACTTTGTCAATAAAAGGTTTCGCGTCGTAAATCGGGACGGAACAAAGCTCGTCGCGGTGCGGCGCGAACATTTTCGCCAAATCCGTTTTCTCTTTTTTCGTTCCCTTGACCGGCTTGATATTTTCTTCGACCGCTTCGAGCCAGAAAACCGAAACATCGCGTTCTTCGCCGCCGCGCACGAAGCGCGAAACGTCCAGATCAAAGCCCGACAAATCAGCGGTCGTGTCGAATAAATCAATCAAATCGCGTTGTCGCAGAACGTGATTCGGTACGAACGGCTCGGCGTACTCGAGCGTTTCCAATTCGGTCAGCGAAACCGACTCGAGACTTTCGAGAAGCCTTTTGGCTTTTTTCAAACTTTCCGTTTCATACGGTTTTAAAATATCGGCAAGTTTCTTTTCGTCAATTTTCTCGAAATCTTTTTCCGCATAATCTTTGCCGCGATCTTTTTCCTTGAGCGGCAAATCAATCCAAAAAACTTCCGCTCGTTCGTGTTCGCCATTTCGATTACAGCGTCCGAATCTTTGAACCAACGATGAAAACGGCGCGAGGTCGGTAATCAAAAGTTTCGATGAAATATCAACTCCGGCTTCGACGACCTGCGTGGCGATAATAATTCGATTGACAATTTTCTTGTTACCATTTTCGTCAAATTGTTCAAAAACTTCTTTCCATTCTTTGCGTTCGGCGGGACGAAAACGCGAATGGAGAAGTTTGATTTCCGGTTTTTCGTTTTGATTTTCAAATGGTAAATTGTCAACCGATTTCTTCGCTTGTTTTTCGGCTTCGGCGTAAAGTTTTTCAATCGCTTCAAAAACTTCCTGCGCTCTTTGAACCGTGTTGACGACGATCAAAGTTTGCGTTTCGCGCTCGTGTTTTTCGATGACAAATTCCGCCAAGCCTTTCGGCAGACGACATTCGATTACGGCTTTCTGCAAATTTTTGACGGCTTTCAGACGCTTGCTCAAAACTTCGCTTTGCTTGTCCGCTTCCGAAAGCGAAAGCGTTTCAAGCGCGTCAATTTGCGGCGCGAAATCAATCGTTTTCAGCCAATCTTTATCGAGCGTCGCCGACATCCAGATTGATTTCGAGTTTCCGAAAGTTTTGAACTTTTCACGCATCGCCGCTAATTGCGTCGTCGTTGCCAGACCGTCGCCGAAAAGCTGAACTTCGTCGAAAACCCATAGACAATCGTTATTAAAAAGTCCGAAATGAAACGCCCAGCGAAAACGATTCATCGCATAACCGCGATTCAAAGCGCGTGAAAGCAGAAGGTCTTGTGTGCCGATAATAATTTGTTCGCGTTCGGGAAAAATGTCCCAATCGTCGCTGACATCGCCGCCGTAGAGCGCGTGAACCGAAAAACGATTTTCCGCGTCGAGATTTTTTATCGCGGCTTCGGCGACTTTGCGCGTTTGCTCGACCAGCGTTCTCATCGGCAGGCAATAAATCAAACGCCGACCGACACTTTCGGGCTTTTTCAATCTGCGCCAGAGCCACGCGCCCAGAATTGCAGCGGTTTTGCCTGCGCCGGTCGGCACATTGAGCAATTCGGGCAGTATTTCATCGGCTAGACGCTCTTGATAATCAAAAGGTCGTTCGGTTTTTTTTGCGTCTTTGCCGAAGAACGCAAGACGAAAAAAATCTTCGTAGGATGGAGTTTCATTTGTCATAACAATTTATTTTATAAGCCAAAATTTGTGTCTAAATGTTTTCGGCAAACTTGCTGTAATTTTTTAATCGTGCAAAAAAATCTCGATGTCGAGCTTAAGCCACGAATCGTTCCACTGTTTGGCGATGAGTTTGGCGGAAAGCTGCTTGCCGGCATCGAGAAGTCTGGCGAGGACTTCGTTTTTCGTTTGTGGGACGTATCCGAGGTGATTGTTGTGTCTAACATCGTAAATCGCAATCGCCGATTCGTCAAACTTATTTTGCGGTTCGCGCTGAAGCCGGAATTTCGCGCCGATTTCCATATCCGGCTCGATGTCCGCGATTTCTGGACGAAAGCTCGTTCCGGCGACCCGGCATTCGAGCAGCAGGATTTCACGCGCAAACGGCATTGCGATTTCGGACGCGCCGTTCGAGATACGAAAAAGCGTCGGAAAATTCGTGTTTTGAAGCGTCAGATTTTCGTTCATAAGACTTGAAAAACCGGTCTTTGGTTTTGAATTCCCAACAACTAATGAATTATCTCCGCCCAATCAAAATCAGTTTCGGTGAAAAAGTCCGCCGGTTCATCCGGGATTTTTATTTCCTCGCGGTCGTCTGCAAAGCTCATAATCTCCGCCCAGTGTTCGATCAGTTGGCGGCGTTTTTCGCGCAGTATTTCAATCTTTTCGCGCAGATCGTTTTGCACCTTTTCGAGTTCCGCCGGATTGTCCAGAATTTTGTGCCTGATAAACGGCTCGGACGTTTTTATTTCAGAGATTTCACCGAGCAGTTTTTCGCAGATTCCTTTTAATTCGGCGTGGCGAGTTTGCAGGTTTTCCAAAATATTCTCGCCCGAAGAATCATTTTCGGGCGCGTCGGTTTCGATCAATAAACGAATCGTCCGCAGCGTTTGCAGATCGCCGTTCCGGTAGGCTTCCGCTGCCTGCAGCCAGAGTTTTCGACAGCGTTCGTCCGCGCTGCCGACAATATCGGGATGAAGCGAAAAGGCGAGTTTGCGATAGAGCGTCTGCAATTCGCGGCTTTCGGCGCGGCTCAAAGTCGGCAAATTCGCCGCGTCTTCGGCATCGCGGATTTGGCGGATGTGGTCGGCGATCTGTTCGCGCCACGCGGAAAATTCCGTTTTGATTTCCCGTTCGATTTCACGATAAGAAAATGTTTCACCGCGATTGAGCGCGGCGTTCGCCATTTCGATGCGTCTCAAAAATGCGCGAACTTCGCATTCAAATTGAAAAACGCGCAGTTCCAGTGCGCCGATCTTAATCTGATATTCGGCGCAAATCTGCGGCACGATAGAATTTTTCAAGTCATCGCGCTCGACCAGCAGACGCGACGCTTCAAATTGCAGGTGTGCATTTCGACGGCGAAAATCTTCGGCTTTCGGGTGGACGGTTAAACTTAAATTTATCTCACTTTTCATCTCGAAATTGATTCCTCACTTTCTAAATTGCACGGTTTCGAGAAAATCGGAAATGAAAAAGCAAAATTATTCTTCACAATGGAACCACGCTCTTTCGAGCGTGGAAAGCAAGCAACATTTAGTCACTTGTTGAAGATTCCCTATAGGCTTCAATGGAACCACATTTATAACTGCGGAAATTTCTTAGAAAAGCCCAAGAGTCTTCTAAAAAATACGATATTTGAATTATTCAAATAAATCAAACTTCCTATAAGGAATTTTGAAAAAGTTAGAAAAAACTTTTATTTTTCTTAAAAATGTATTGACTATACATAGAAAAGTTTGCTAATAATTAAAAACAAGAAACATTATGCAAGACGAATATTCAAAAGAAATAGTTAAAGGACTAAAATCATTTATGAATTCGGGATTTACCTGTGATTGTATTGAATGTTGTTTGCCTCTTGCAGATTATGGATATAATGCAGTATTTATTGCTGGCGATAATGATACTTACATAATTCGTGAATACTGCGATTTGCACGCCGTAGAATATTGTCCAGAAAATGATTATTTCTTAGAAGTAGAAACGAATTATGAAAATATTATTGTTTATGAGCCGAATAAGCGCGACAGTCAAGCGCGAATTCGGGGAATGCAAACTACGGTTAATGATATTTTAAAGTCTCTTGCATCAGGAATGACAGAAAAAGAAATTCTTAAAAAAAATCCATTTTTGACCCATAGAGATATTTTAGCTTGTTTCGCGTTTGCGGCAGAACGAATTTGAAAATTGATATACGCTTCATCAAGAAATTGCTGGAATTAATTTTGGCTTACCAAAAATACATAAGCGATTCTTTCATTTAAAAATTTGCAGAACTTTGAGCAGCAAATCTCCCGAAGCATTTTTCGTTTCAGTAGAGAAATGAACGAACCGGCGACGAATCGGAAACGGCTTTTCGACAAATTGTAAAAATTTTTAATCGCCGCTCGGACAGATGAAGAAATGCGGGCAGTGCGGACAGTTATCGTCGTTCGGCGCAGCGGGAAATTTTTGAGAATTGATGCCGTCAATCGCGCTTTCATATTTTTCGAGACGATTTTTTATCACCTTGTCGCTGACGGTTTGATCGTTCGTCGTGTCATCGCTCAGATAGATTTTTTGCAGGACGGGCGCGGCATCAGGGAATTGTTCTTTGACGGCGCGGATCATCAGCGCGTCAGCATCGTCGGTCGCCGGTTTTTTCGGCTGCTTGCCGGTTTTATATCGGCGCGCGACGGCGATTTTTTCGCCCGCGATTTCGGTGATTTCAACCGCGTCGAGCCGGATGCGAATCGCACCACCCGAAACTTTTACTTCGTAAGTCGGGCGCGTAATTTCCGCGTTCGACGTTTCGATGCGGTGAAACATCCGGCGGACGATTTCGACGGCTTTACTTTTATAAATCGAAGCGTAAGCGTGTTTGCCAATTTCCGCCGCCATCCAAAATTCGTCGAGTCTTTGTAGAGCCGCGTCTTCCGAAAATTCCGACTGCGAGATTTGCCGCATCGTCTGCATCGAGCGAAGCGTGTCATAAACGCACGAATGAAATTTCAGGTAGATTTTCCGTTCGTTCCTCGATTTCAAGCCGCGAATATTCGCATAAAAATACGAACGCGGACAGCGTAGGTAACGGTCGAGATCGGCGGAGTAAAATGTTTTGGGCGGAAAAATTCCGGTCGGAATTTCGATATTTTCCGATACGGATTCCGATTCGGTGCGGCGCGGCAGCGGCAGAAAATTTGCCAGCGCGGTTAGAAATTTCGATTCGCTGCTTTTCGATTCGCCGTAAAAATCCGCCCGCGAAAGATGCAGGTAATCACGCGCCCGCGACATCGCCACGAAAAACAGACATTCTTCCTCTTCATCGTGAAAATCCGCTTCGCCCGCGATCATTCCGCGCGGATTCGGGCAGATTTGACCTTTACGATTCGACGGAATTTTCCCCGCGCCGAGGTAAGGCAAGAAGACGTGGCGAAACTCCAGACCTTTCGCCGAGTGAACGGTCAAAAGCCTGACGGCATCGAGGTTTTCCGCCGCCGCCGGAATCTGCGAGTAGTTTTTATCTTCGTTAAAATGCGCGAGCTTTCTGACGTGCGCGAGAAATTCGGGAATCTGTTTTTCGTTATTAGTTTTGAATCTCGCTTCGACCGTCTGCGCGAACCTCAGCAGCTGATAAACGCCCAGAAGTTTCGATTGGCTGTGAACATTTTCGACGGCAAAAAATTGTTTTAAGTAATCGCTTTCGACGAAAAGATAAATCGTCAAAAATTGCCACGCCGACATTTCCGAAGAAAATTTTCGCAAATGTCGGCGCAATTTTTCCCATCCGTGTTTGCCCGTTTCAGAAATTTCTTTTGATATGTTTTCGTCGTCCAAAATTTCGTTGAAAGTCGTCTGCCTTTTCTCGATTTCGTCAATGATAATTTTCACGTCCGGCGAAGGAATTTCGTATTCGGGAAATTCCGCGACGCGCACGAGCGAATGACCGTCAGCGGAAAATTTGAGATCGAGCAGAGCGAGCAGATCGCGCACTTCGCCGCGCTCGAAAAGCTCGCCCAGATAAAAAACCGGAATGTTTTTCGCCGCCAGTATTTCGGCGAATTTATTAAGCTGATTGTGCGTCCGGCAAATGACGGCGCAGTCTTTGTAGGCGAGATTTGCGCTTTGAAAATCATTGATGCGTTCGGCGAGAATTGCCGCTTCCGCCTCAATCGAACCGGCAATTTCCAGACGAATCGCCGGTTTGTTTTCCGCGTCTTCAAACTTTCGAGCCGGCTGCCAATCGCTGAAAAGATTTTCATCCGCCGCCTTCATCTGTTTCGCAAAATTTGAAAAAAGATCAATGATTTCAGGTCTCGAACGATAATTATTTTCGAGCGAAATCGTTTCGCCGTTCGGGAAATCTTCACCGAAAAGCCGCAAATTTGCCGGAGACGCGCCGCGCCAGCGATAAATTGACTGCCGCAAATCGCCGACCGCCCACAAGCCTTTCCCGTCGCCCGCGATTTCCTTCAAAAGCACGCCGCAGGCGCGGTTCACGTCCTGAAATTCGTCAACCAGAATCGCATCGTATCGCGCCCGCACTTCGCGTCTGACCATCTCGTTTTCCTGCAAAAGCCGCACGGCGCGATAAATCAGATCGCCGAAATCGAGCAGTTTTTCCGTTTCCAGATGCGTTTGGTAAAAGCGGTAAACCCGCGCCGTTTCGATGACTTTTTCCGTTTCGATTTTTAATTTTTCGTCGTCTTTTTCTTTCGATTCCGCGAGCATTTTCGCGCCGAACGATTCGTATTCGGCGGGCGCGCAAAGCTCGTCTTTAGCGCGTGAAATTGCCGCCAGAATCGCCGAAAGATTCTGTGTCGGTTCGGGCAGGTTTTGGTA